>NZ_CP113783.1:425000-1059061 GCF_029542205.1 Pseudoxanthomonas sp. SE1
CCTTGGCGGTCAGAGGCGATGAAGGACGTGGCAGCCTGCGAAAAGTGCGGGGGAGCTGGCAACAAGCATTGATCCCGCAATGTCCGAATGGGGAAACCCACTGCTTCGGCAGTATCCTGCAGTGAATACATAGCTGCTGGAAGCAAACCCGGTGAACTGAAATATCTAAGTAACCGGAGGAAAAGAAATCAACCGAGATTCCCTGAGTAGTGACGAGCGAACGGGGACCAGCCCTTAAGCTGGATTGGTTTTAGAAGAACAGTCTGGAAAGACTGGCCATAGACGGTGACAGCCCGGTATTCGAAAAGACCTTTTCAGTGAAGACGAGTAAGGCGGGGCACGAGAAACCCTGTCTGAACATGGGGGGACCATCCTCCAAGGCTAAATACTCCTGACCGACCGATAGTGAACCAGTACCGTGAGGGAAAGGCGAAAAGAACCCCGGAGAGGGGAGTGAAATAGATCCTGAAACCGTGTGCGTACAAGCAGTAGGAGCCCGCAAGGGTGACTGCGTACCTTTTGTATAATGGGTCAGCGACTTACTGTTCGTGGCAAGCTTAACCGTATAGGGGAGGCGAAGGGAAACCGAGTCTGATAAGGGCGCATAGTCGCGGGCAGTAGACCCGAAACCGGGTGATCTAGTCATGCCCAGGGTGAAGGTGCCGTAACAGGTACTGGAGGCCCGAACCCACTCCCGTTGCAAAGGTAGGGGATGAGGTGTGATTAGGAGTGAAAAGCTAATCGAACCCGGAGATAGCTGGTTCTCCTCGAAAGCTATTTAGGTAGCGCCTCGTATGAATCTTCTTGGGGGTAGAGCACTGTTATGGCTAGCGGGACATCGCGTCTTAGCAAACCATGGCAAACTCCGAATACCAAGACAGAATGTACGGGAGACACACGGCGGGTGCTAACGTCCGTCGTGAAAAGGGAAACAACCCAGACCCACAGCTAAGGTCCCAAATTTCGTGCTAAGTGGAAAACGATGTGGAAAGGCACAGACAGCCAGGAGGTTGGCTTAGAAGCAGCCACCCTTTAAAGAAAGCGTAATAGCTCACTGGTCGAGTCGGTCTGCGCGGAAGATTTAACGGGGCTAAGCACGAAACCGAAGCTTGGGGTGCATAACTTTGTTATGCGCGGTAGAGGAGCGTTCCGTAAGCCGTTGAAGGTGACTTGAGAAGGTTGCTGGAGGTATCGGAAGTGCGAATGCTGACATGAGTAACGATAATGCGGGTGAAAAGCCCGCACGCCGAAAGCCCAAGGTTTCCTTGCGCAACGTTAATCGACGCAGGGTTAGTCGGTCCCTAAGGCGAGGGCGAAAGCCGTAGTCGATGGGAAGCAGGTTAATATTCCTGCACCTCGCGTGAGTGCGATGGAGGGACGGAGAAGGTTAGGTGTACCGGGCGTTGGTTGTCCCGGGGAAAGGCGGTAGGTTTGGATCTTTGGCAAATCCGGGATCCTTTAAGACCGAGCACCGAGACGAGTCCTTTTGGACGAAGTCACTGATACCACGCTTCCAGGAAAAGCTCCTAAGCTTCAGCTCACGCAGACCGTACCGTAAACCGACACAGGTGGGTAGGATGAGAATTCTCAGGCGCTTGAGAGAACTCGGGTGAAGGAACTAGGCAACATGGCACCGTAACTTCGGGAGAAGGTGCACCCTCTTTGGTGGCCCATGCGGGCTATAGCTGAGGGGGGTCGCAGAAACCAGGCCGCTGCGACTGTTTATCAAAAACACAGCACTCTGCAAACACGAAAGTGGACGTATAGGGTGTGACGCCTGCCCGGTGCTGGAAGGTTAATTGATGGGGTCAGCCGCAAGGCGAAGCTCTTGATCGAAGCCCCAGTAAACGGCGGCCGTAACTATAACGGTCCTAAGGTAGCGAAATTCCTTGTCGGGTAAGTTCCGACCTGCACGAATGGCGTAACGACAGCGGCGCTGTCTCCACCCGAGACTCAGTGAAATTGAAATCGCTGTGAAGATGCAGCGTTCCCGTGGCAAGACGGAAAGACCCCGTGAACCTTTACTATAGCTTTACATTGAACGTTGAGTTCGTCTGTGTAGGATAGGTGGGAGGCTATGAAACCTTGGCGCTAGCTGAGGTGGAGCCAACCTTGAAATACCACCCTGATGTGCTTGACGTTCTAACCTAGGTCCGTAATCCGGATCGGGGACCATGTATGGTGGGTAGTTTGACTGGGGCGGTCTCCTCCCAAAGAGTAACGGAGGAGCTCGAAGGTACGCTCAGCGCGGTCGGACATCGCGCACTGTGTGCAAAGGCATAAGCGTGCTTGACTGCGAGATCGACGGATCAAGCAGGTACGAAAGTAGGACTTAGTGATCCGGTGGTTCTGTATGGAAGGGCCATCGCTCAACGGATAAAAGGTACTCCGGGGATAACAGGCTGATACCGCCCAAGAGTTCATATCGACGGCGGTGTTTGGCACCTCGATGTCGGCTCATCACATCCTGGGGCTGTAGTCGGTCCCAAGGGTATGGCTGTTCGCCATTTAAAGTGGTACGCGAGCTGGGTTCAGAACGTCGTGAGACAGTTCGGTCCCTATCTGCCATGGGCGTTGGAGATTTGAGAGGGGCTGCTCCTAGTACGAGAGGACCGGAGTGGACGAACCTCTGGTGTTCCGGTTGTCACGCCAGTGGCATTGCCGGGTAGCTATGTTCGGAAGCGATAACCGCTGAAAGCATCTAAGCGGGAAGCGCGCCTCAAGATGAGATCTCCCGGGGCACAAGCCCCCTAAAGGAACCATCAAGACTAGGTGGTTGATAGGTCAGGTGTGTAAGTGGGGCAACCCATTGAGCTAACTGATACTAATGATCCGTGTGGCTTGACCATATAACCTCAAGTGGCCTTGGACTCGACGATATCGTCAGAGAAAATCCAATGCCCGCTACGTCACAAGACCCTATGAGAGATTGGCGCCTTAATCCGTCTGTTGGATGGCGACGCTCCAACCCTCTCCCTGGTGAAATTAGCGCTGTGGTCCCACCCGTTCCCATCCCGAACACGGAAGTGAAACGCAGCCGCGCCGATGGTAGTGTGGCTTAAGCCATGCAAGAGTAGGTCATCGCCAGGGGCTTTACCCCAAAAAACCCCCAGCCCACAAGGCTGGGGGTTTTTTCTTGCGCCGCTTTGGCCAACAATCGATCTTCATCTCACGGGGGACGATGCATGAAGTCATGTCGATTGGCGTTTGCCATTGCGCTGGTGGCGCTCGGTGCCGATGCTGCGGCAGGAGTCACGCCGACGACGACGCAGCGCGTGCACGAAGCCGCGCTGGTACTGGACACGCACCTGGACACGCCGGCGAATCTGCGGCGGCCTGGATGGAGCATCGTGGACAATCACCAGCAAGAAGGCGATCTCTCGCAGGTCGATCTGCCGCGCATGAAAGAGGGTGGGCTGGATGGTGGCTTCTGGGTGATCTACACGGCGCAGGGTGCGCGCGACGCCGCCGGCAAGCGCGCGGCACGCGACCATGGACTTGAGCGTCTCGCCAGCATCCTGGAGATGCTCGCCGCGCATTCGGCCGACATGGAGCTTGCCCTCACCGCGGATGACGCCGAACGGATCGCCGCTGCCGGCAAACGTGTGTCGTTCATCAGTATGGAGAACGCGGCGCCACTGGCGAACGATCCTTCCCTGCTGACGGCCTACCATCGCCTCGGCCTGCGGATGCTGGGCATCACCCATGTGCGCAACAATGACTTTGGCGATTCCTCCACCGACCCAGCAGGTGCCGAGTGGAAGGGACTCAGCCCAGCCGGGCGCGCCCTGGTCGCCGAGGCGAATCGACTTGGTATCGTGCTGGATGCATCGCATGCAAGCGACGCCGTGTTCGACCAGTTGCTTGCGTTGTCTTCGGCGCCGATCGTGTTGTCGCATACGAGCGCGGATAAGCTTTACGACCATCCGCGCAACATCGACGACGCGAGGATCCGCCAGCTTGCGGCGAAGGGCGGCGTGATCCACGTGAACGCCTACGGCGGCTACCTGGTCGACATCCCGAAGATTCCGGAGCGCGAAGCGGCGATGGAAAGCCTGTCGAAGAAGTATGGCCCGGAGAACAGGCTGCCGGCGGACCGGGTTGCGGACTATCTGGCCGAGCGCCGCGCAATCGAAGCGCGCTATCCCGCCATGCGGGCCACGTTCGACGACTACATGGCGCACCTGCTGCATATTCTGAACGTCGCCGGCGTCGATCATGTCGGCATTGGCGCAGACTGGGATGGCGGTGGCGGCGTGGTTGGCATGGAAGATGTCAGCGCGCTGCCGCGGATCACCGAGGCGCTGCTGGCGGCAGGCTATTCCGAGGCGGACATCCGGAAGATCTGGGGCGGCAACCTCCTCCGTGTACTGCGACAGACCCAGGCCGCTGCAGAGGTGTCCTCATAATCGCAGGGCGGTGCCGCCGGAGCCCTTCGATACTCGCCCAATCGCGGCTGGATCAGTGCGGTGGATCCGGCCACCGTCGTCGATGGCCACGGGGAGGATAGCGCCGTGGAAGAGTCCATTACGCCGCGGCGCTTCGTCGCGCGGCTTCCCACCGACATTCCGCGGCACTGGCTGCCGGGGAATGAAGTGGTTTCGTCGCTGCTCAATGCGTACACCATCCTGGTGCCCGCCAACGAAGCGTTCTATATCCGTACGCTCAATGCGTGCATGCCGCGTATCACGGACGACGCACTGCGGGAGCGCTGCCAGGCGTTCATCCGGCAGGAGGCGCAGCATGGCGTGGCACACAAACGCTATTGGGACAACCTGGATGTGCAGGGATATGCGTATCGTCGCTTCGAAAGGACGGTGGATCGCGTCATCTTCCGCACGATGGACCGATATGCGCCGCTGTGGCTACACGTCTCGCTGGTGAGCTGTGTCGAACACATCAACGCGTTCCTAGGCTATGAGTTCCTGTCGCAAACCATCCTCGCCGACGCGGATCCGCGCATGCGCGATCTGATGGAGTGGCACTTCGCGGAAGAGATCGAGCACCGCGCGGTCGCCTTCGATCTCCTGCAGGCGATCACGCCTCATTATTCGGTGCGCTTGCTGGGCGCGCTGACGACGACGGCGCTCTTCTACCTGTTGATGGCCGGCATGGCAGCGTCACTGCTGGCCCAGGATCGCCTGTTGTGCAGGAAGGCCTCGGTACGCCAGCTGGTCCATCATCTCGGCAAGGGGCATGGGATGGGGCGCCGCACCCTTCGTCACCTGCGAGATTACCTGCGTCGGGACTTCCACCCTTCGTGCCTGACGGGTGCCGATGACCTCGCCGCCGAGGCGCTGGCGAGGCAGGCACGGGCAGTGCCGCCCGCGATCATGCCGATGTCCCCCCAAACCTGAACGCCAGGTCGCCAGAGCGCGCGGAGTCGTTTCCCGCCGCCAGGGCGGCGCGAAGACCGGTGAATCCAAGTAATTGATGGGGAAGGGGATATTTCTGGCCCGTCAGCCCGAGGGAGATTGTTGCAGACGTAGGACAATGGGGAACTTCTCCGGTGGTTAGCAGTCGAACCCCCCGACTGCTAACATCCATGCCCATGAGCCAGAACACATCTACTACCGCCCTGGTCACCAACAGCCTGCCGATTCCCAGTGCCCTGGGTTCGCTGGATGCCTATATCAGTGCCGTGCACCAGATCCAGGTGCTGTCGCTCGAAGATGAGCGCGCACTCGCCAACCGTTACCGCGAGAATGAAGACCTCGACGCGGCGCGCGAACTGGTGCACTCCCATCTGCGCTTCGTGGTGCATGTCGCCCGTGGTTACAACGGTTACGGCCTGCCGCTGGGGGACCTGATCCAGGAAGGCAACATCGGCCTGATGAAGGCGGTGAAGCGTTTCGATCCCGACATGGGCGTGCGCCTGGTGAGCTTCGCGGTGCACTGGATCCGTGCCGAGATGCACGAGTTCATCCTGAAGAACTGGCGCATCGTGAAGGTCGCCACGACCAAGGCGCAGCGCAAGCTGTTCTTCAACCTGCGCAAGTCCAAGACGCGCCTGGGCTGGATGAATGCCGAGGAAGTCAGCGTCATCGCCAAGGACCTCAACGTGTCCGAGCGCGAAGTGCTGGAGATGGAAGCGCGCCTGTCCGGTCGCGACATCGGTTTCGACGCCTCCTCTGACGAGGATGAGGATCACGCCCCCCCGTCGCCGGCCAGCTATCTGGTCGCCCACGACGAAGATCCTTCGCAGGCCTACGAGCGTGCAGACAGCGAAGACAACCAGATGGAACTGCTGCGCGAGGGCCTCGCGAATCTGGATGAGCGTTCGCGCGATATCATCAAGCGTCGCTGGCTGGATGGCGACAGCAAGGTCACGCTGCAGGAACTGGCCGACGAGTACGGCATTTCCGCCGAGCGCGTCCGCCAGGTGGAGGCCAACGCGCTGAAGAAGATGAAGGCGCTGTTCGCTGCCTGACCCGGTATCGCGACAGCGTACTGAAGAGGCCCCGCAAGGGGCCTCTTTTCATTTGTGAGGTTCATGGATCGGAGGAAGTGTGATCCACTACGCCGCGATCCGCCTCGGGCGGCAATACCAAAGGGAGCAGGGCATGGCGTGGAACTACAAGCGGCAGTGGGTACTCGCGTTGGCAATGGCATGCGGCATGTTGGCGGCTGCGGGCAGCACGCCGGCCATGGCTGCCGAAACCGGCAACACCAAATCCTCCGGCGAACCGCGCGGCGTGAGTTTCAGCATCGATCGTGAGGAGTATGACGCGCAGGCCCGCGCCGCAATGCAGGTCGACCCGGTGGTGTCCGCGCAGCTTGGCGCGATTCGCAAGGTGGTGCTGGACGATGCCGCGAGCATGGACCAGCCCGGCCCTGACGTACTGGTGTTCGATGTCGAGGGCAGTCGCGGCAAGGGGCGCGTCACCGCACGTTTCATCACCGTCAGTGCGACGGAGGAAGCGCTTGGTCCCGGCGTGCTGGTGATGTCGGACGGCACCGAGCATGTGATCGAAGGTGACGCCGAGGCGTTGGCTGCGGAGGACGACCACCATGGGCACGACCACGATGAGGAAGTCGGGACGGGCGCCGACCTTTTCACCCGCCAGGCGCAGGAAGCCGCGCAGCGGTATCCGTTGATCCGCCAGCACATCGGACAGATCACGACGTTCGAGATCGATACCGAGGCCACCGGTGCCGCGCCGGGCATGAACACCTTCGTGTTCGACGTGACGGGCGACAAGGGCCGAGGGCGATTGGAAGCGGACTTCATCACCGTCGATGCCGGGACCGAACGCCTCGGCAAGGGTGTTCTGACGCTGGCCAATGGCCGCCGCTTGCCGTTCGAGGGAGAGCCGCGCGGTGAGGACGAGTCGGCCGATGATGCTGGCATCGACGACTTGTTCGGCGACATGCAGGACAATATTTTCACCCGCCAGGCGCGCGTCGCCGTGCAGCGCTATCCGCTGGTGCAACAGCACATCGGCACGTTGCAGTCGTTCGAGTTCGACCTGGCCGCCACGGGCGAGGCGGAAGGCGCGAACGAGTTCGTGTTCGTGCTGACGGGCGACAAGGGACGCGGGCGCATCCTGGCGGAATTCATCACCGTGGATGCCGACACCGAACGTCTGGGCAAAGGGGTGCTGACGCTCGCCGATGGTCGCGAGATCGCGTTCGAGGGCGAGGCGCCGATGGCGGGCGAACTGGCGTCGCCGCGCATCGATACGGATCGTGGCGAGGTGCCCGACACCTTCGCGCGGCAGGATGGCATCTTCGTGCTGCAGGCCAACGCGGCGATGCAGGCGCACCCGGTCGTGCAACGTCACATCGGCGATATCCGCGAAGCGGCCTTCGACCGTGACGCGTCCTGGGCCGCGGAAGGCGAGCGATATGTCTTCGACCTAAAAGGCAGCAAGGGCACGGGCCGTCTCGAAGCGGAATTCATTACGGTCGACGCGGACAGCGAGCGCATCGGCGACGGTGAACTGGTCATGGCCGACGGCAAGCGCTATCCGCTGGACCCGAAGTAGACCGGACAAGATCCGGATAGCGCCGCCTTCACGACGGCACGAACATGGCATCCCGTTTCCCGCAGCGTGATGCCATGTCGTTCGTGATCCGCGGGCTGTCGCCCGACCCCTTCCGTCCTCTGTTCGCCCTCGACGCCGCCGCCCTGGCGGCACGCAACATCCGTCGCGTCGTCGCCGATGCCGACCGCGGGTTTCCCTGCCGCGTCACGCTGCAGGATGCGCGGCAGGGCGAGACCCTGCTGCTGCTTCCTTACCTGCACCACGATGTCGCCGGTCCGTATCGCGCCAGCGGGCCGATCTACGTGCGCGAAGCGGCGCTGCACGTCCATGCAGCCGAGTTTCGCGACACGTTGCCGCCGTCATTCCCTCGCAGGCTTCTGTCGCTACGGGCCTACGACGAGGACGGTCTGATGCGCGACGCCGAGGTGGTGGAGGGCGTCGATGCTATGCCTGGTCTGCAACGCCTGCTCGGCATGGCGGGCGTCGCCTATCTGCACGTGCACAACGCACGTCCCGGCTGCTACGCCTGCCGCGTCGATCCCGCTTGATCGTCGTCCTTGCCGAGGATGATCCGCGCGCCGCGCTGGTAGCTCCAGTACGCCCAGCACCAGTTCAGCAGGACGACCAGGCGGTTGCGGAAGCCGATCAGGAAGAACACGTGCGCGGTCAGCCAGAACCACCACGCCAGCAGGCCGGAGAACTTCAACCGGCCGAAATCCACCACCGCGGCCATGCGGCCGATGGTCGCGAGGTTGCCGTAGTCCTGGTAGCGGAACGCGCTGGGCGATGCGCGCCCAGCCAGCCGTGCGCGCAGTACCTGTGCCACGTGCCGGCCCATCTGTTTCGCCGCCGGGGCCACGCCGGGTACGGGACGCCCGTCCGAGGTCACGGCGGCGAGATCTCCCGCGACGAAGATGTCCGGATGCCCCGTGACGCTGAGGTCGGGCTGCACCGGCACGCGGCCGGCGCGATCCAGTGGCACGTCCAGCGAGCGCGCCAGCGGTGATGCCGCCACGCCGGCCGCCCACACTACCGTCTTCGCCGGCACGAAGGTGTCGCCCAGCCGGTAACCCTGGTCGGTGATGTCGCTGACCGGTGTGCCGGTCACCACCTCGACGCCCAGCTTTTCCAGTTGCCTGCGCGCCTTCTCCGACAGCCTGTCGGGAAAGGACGCCAGCACGCGCGGTCCCGCTTCCACCAGCCGCACGCGTGCGTGTGAAGGATCGATGCGGCGGAACTCGTTCTTCAGCGTATGCCGCGCGATCTCCGCCAGCGTGCCTGCCAGCTCGACGCCGGTCGGCCCGCCGCCGACGATGGCGAAGCTGAGCCACGCGGCGCGTTTCTGTGGATCGGTCTCGGCTTCCGCACGCTCGAAGGCGAGCAGCAGATGGCGGCGCAACTGCAGGGCGTCGTCCAGCGTCTTCAGGCCGGGTGCGTGGCGTGCCCACTCGTCATGGCCGAAGTAGGCATGCGTCGCGCCCGTCGCCAGCAACAGGGAATCGAAGGCGATCGTCGCGCCGTCGGCCAATACGACATGCTTTTCCTGCGGCGCAATCGCGGCGACCTCCGCCAGCCGCACTTCCACGTTGGCCTGCTTGCGCAGGATGTGGCGCAATGGCGCGGCGATGTCGGGCGCCGACAATCCGGCGGTGGCCACCTGGTACAGCAGCGGCTGGAACAGGTGATGGTTGTGCCGGTCGATCAGGGTGATGCGCACCGGCGCGGACGCCAGCGCGCGCGTGGCCCAGAGCCCGGCGAAGCCACCGCCGACGATGACGAAATGGTGTGCTGCCTGCATGCCGTCTCCCGCAGCCACGAAGTGCGTGGCGGATCGCGACGGATTGTCTCACGCGTCCCGTCGCCGTCGCTCAGTCCGGGTCGCGGTCGATCAGCGAGGTCGCGCGCGTGTCGGGCATCCACAGGTAGACCAGCAGCGAACATGCGATGCAGGCGGTGACGTACCCGTAGAAGCCGCTCTCCATGCCGTTCTTCTTGAACCACAGGGCCACCATGTCCGCCGTTCCCCCGAACAGCGCGACGGTCAGCGCATAAGGCAGGCCGACGCCGAGGGCGCGGATCTCCACGGGGAACATTTCCGCCTTCACCACCGCGTTGATCGCGGTGTAGCCGCTCAGGATCACCAGTGCCGTCATGACCAGCCAGAACGCCTGTGCTGGGCTGGATACGGTCTGCAGCGTCGACAGGATCGGCCACGTGCACAGGGTGCCCAGTACGCCGAAGGCGATGAGGATGCGCCGGCGTCCGATCCGGTCCGACAGCGCGCCGACCACCGGTTGCAGCAGCATGAAGAAGAACAGCGTCGAAGCGTTGATCAGGCTGGCCGTCTCGCTGGCCATGCCGGCGCTGTTGACGAGGAACTTGTGCACGTAGGTCGTGTACGTATAGAACGCCAGCGTGCCACCCATCGTCAGGCCGACCACGGCGAGCACCGCGCGTGGATGCTGCATCAGCGCGCGCAGCGTGCCCTGCGCCTCCTGCTGGTCCGGCGTGCCCGCGGCCTCGCGACGGGAGAACGATTCGGTTTCCACCATGTTCCGGCGCAACCACAACGCCACCAGCGCCGCCACCGCGCCGATTGCGAACGGGATGCGCCAGCCCCATTCGCGCAGTTGCTCGTCGGTGAGGAACACGCGCTGCAATGCGATCAGCACGGCCAACGCAATCAGGTGGCCCATGACCAGCGTGACGTACTGGAAGCTGGACCAGAAGCCGCGGTGCCCGCGCGTGGCCATCTCGCTGAGATAGGTCGCCGATGTGCCGTACTCGCCGCCGACGGACAGGCCCTGCAGCAGCCGCGCCATCACCAGCAGGATCGGTGCCGCCACGCCAATGGTCGCGTAGCCTGGCGTGCAGGCGATGATCAGCGAACCGCCGCACATCATCACCACCGACAGCATCAGCGCGCGCCTGCGGCCCTGGCGATCGGCGTACCGGCCCAGCAGCCAGCCGCCGAGCGGGCGCATCAGGAAACCCACCGCGAAGATCGCCGCCGTCTTCAACAGCTGGCTGGTGCGGTCGCCACCGGGGAAGAACACCTCGGCGAAGTACAGCGAGAATGCCGCGTACACGTACCAGTCGTACCACTCCACCAGGTTGCCGACCGAGCCGCTGAAGATGCTGCGCAGGCGTTGGGCGGGCGTCAGGTCGGCACGGGACGTGGGCGTCATCAGTACAGGTCCATGGGGTCGACATCGAGCGACCAGCGCGTGCGGCGGGCTTCCGGAAGGACGTGGATGTCTGGCCAGGCCAGATCGAGCGCGCGGTGCAGGGCGCGCCGCTCGGGCGACGACAGCAGCAGCTGCACGCGATGCAGGCCGGCGCGGCGCGGCATCGGTGCCGGCAACGGGCCGTGCATCTCCAGTGTGGCGTCGTGCGCGCGCAGGGCGCGCTTGGCCGCCTGCAGGAACTGTTGCGCGGCGTCGACGTGCTGCGCTTCCGCGCGCAGCAGCGCCAGGTGCGCGAACGGGGGGAAGCCCGCCATCTGGCGCTGCTCCAGTTCGGCCTCGGCGAAGGCGTGGTAGCCACCGCTGATCAGCGTGTTCAACAGCGGATGGTCGGGATGGTGCGTCTGCAGCCAGACATCACCGCGCTTGCCGGCACGTCCGGCGCGCCCCGCGACCTGGATGAGCTGCTGCGCCAGTTTCTCGCCGGCGCGGAAGTCGGTGGAAAACAGGCCTTCGTCCACGCCGACCACTGTTACGCGCGTCAGGTGCGGCAAGTCGTGGCCCTTGGCCAGGATCTGCGTGCCCACCAGGATGCCGGGCGCATCGCCCAGCTTCGCCAGTTGCTGTGCCAGGCCGTCGCGCTTCTGCGTGGTGCCGCGATCCACCCGCAATACCGGCACGTCTGTGAACTGTTCGGCTAGCAACTCCTCCAGCCGCTCCGTGCCGATGCCCTGCGGCTGCAGCGCCAGCCCGCCACAGTCGGGGCAGGCAGGCGGCGCGGCCTGCCGAGCACCGCAGTGGTGGCATTGCAGGCGCTTGCCGCCCGCATGCACGGTCATCGCGCTGTCGCAGCGCTTGCAGTGCGCGCTCCAGCCGCAGTCGTGGCAGAGCAGCACCGGGGCGTACCCGCGGCGGTTCTTGAACACCAGCACCTGGCCGTCGGCGTCCAGCGCCTGGCGGATGGCCTGCAGCGTGTCGGCCAGCAGGCCTGCCTGCTGCGGCCGCTTGCGCATGTCCAGCACGCGCACGCTGGGCGGTTGCGCTTCGCCCGCGCGCCGCGACAGGCGCAGGTGCGCATAGCGGCCGCTGCGTGCGTTGTGCAGGGTTTCCAGCGACGGCGTGGCGCTGCCCAGCACCACCGGCACATCCAGCGCCTTGCCACGGACCAGGGCGAAGTCGCGTGCGTGGTAGCGGATGCCGTCCTGTTGCTTGTAGCTGCCGTCGTGTTCCTCGTCCACCACGATCAGGCCGGCCTCCGGCAAGGGCGTGAATACCGCCGAACGCGTGCCCACGATCACCCGCGCCTCACCGCGCAGGCAGGCGGCCCAGGTACGGGCGCGCTCGCCATCGTTCAAACCCGAGTGCAGTGCGTGCACGGGCACGCCCAGACGCTCGCGGAAGCGCGCCAGCGTCTGCGGCGTCAGCCCGATCTCCGGCACCAGCACCAGCGCCTGCCGGCCGCGCTGCAGGCAGGCGGCGATGGCGTGCAGGTAGACCTCGGTCTTGCCGCTGCCGGTCACGCCATCCAGCAGCAGCGCGCCGAAGCCGGCCGTGCCGGTGATCGCGTCCGCAGCGGCCTGCTGTTCGTCGTTGAGCGCCGGGCCCGGTCGCGGCGAGGGGGCGGCCGGTACTGCCGCCGTGGCGAATCGTTCGGCCAGCCCGCGCTTGCCCAGGTCGCGCGCGGTGGCACGGCCGGCATCCACATGCAGGTCCAGCGCGTCCTCATCGAGGGAGGCGTGTTCGGCCAACAGGTCGGCCAGGCGGCGCGGACGGCTGCCGGCGCGCAGACGGTCGCGTTGGAGGTGGCCGGCTTCGGTCAGTCGCCAGTGCCAGGCATGGGTGTCGGGCAGCGGTTCGCCCTGGCGCAACTGGACCGGCAGGGCCGTCGCGACCACTTCGCCCATCGGCGCATGCGTGTAGCGCCCGAGCCAGTGCAGCGAGTCGAGCAGTTCCCCGTGCAGCAGGGGGGTGGCATCGAGCAGGGCCTCGGCGTGCCGCAGTTCCAGATCCGGGTCGGCCGGCGGGGCGACGCCGGCCACGAAGCCGGTCAGTGCGCGGTTGCCGAACAGCACCTTGACCCGCTTGCCCACGTCGTCCGGCGAGGCGGTGTGGCCGGGCGGGGGAAGGTAGTCGAACAGCCGAGGCAGGGGGACCGGCAGCGCGACCTGGAGGACGGAAACGGGCGACATTGCGTGCAGTGTATCGGCCCCTCCCGGCGGGGGGCACATCTCACGCAGTTGCATTGATGTCCTGTCAAAATCTTGACGAAAATCACGCAAGTGCCCATCCCACAAGGGGATTCCGGTTTATCCACACCGGCTGTGGATAAATCTGTGCATGACGGGATTGCTTCACGGCGCGATGACGGTCCCGCAAGCCTTGGTGCCACCTTGGCGAAAAAAGCGCCATCCCGATATTCTTCAACAGAATCATGCAGTTGCCCGTGAAACCCAGTTGACACAATGTGCTTGGGGGAGAGTCCGGGGGGCGGCATGACGGTTTGGTGACTGCTGTGCACAACGTTTTTCGCGGAAAGCCTTGTGCCACCGAAGAGAGCAGGTTCCGGCGCGATGTCAAGCGTCCATACGGGCGCGCAGGCTGACTATGATCGGGTCGTCCGCAACCGGTTTTGCCATGGCTCCCACACCCGCTTCCGACCCGCCTCCCGCCGCGCTTGCCGCCTTCCTGCGCGGGTGCGAACGTCGGGGCGCGGTGTTCGCCGCGCTCCAGTGCGGCGACCCCGACCGCGGCGATGTCGCCCTGGCGGCGGCATTGCGTGCGTTCCGTGCCAAGGCGGCCGCCCTGCCGATGGCCGACTGGCCGGTGCGCTTCTGGTCGCTGCTTGCCGCCACCCCGCAACTGCGGGCGGACGGCGCGCACGCGCACTGGTCCGGCTCGCTCGCGGCCCTGGAGGCACCGGCGCCTGCTGACCGCGCCGCCCTGTTGCTGCGGCTGGCGGGTGGCCTGCAGGAAGCCGAGGCCGCCGAAGCACTTGGCCTCGACGCTGCCGCCTACCGCGACGCCCTCGCCCGTGCCTGTCCGCGTGACGCGGCCGGGCACCCTGACGCCGCGGAGTGGCGCGCGCTGGCAGAAGCCATCCAGCAGCATCTGCGGGAACTGCCTCCCGACCGCTTGGCCAAACTGGCCCGCTTGCGCGAGGACGCCCTCGCCGGCACGCGCATCCCGTCGCCCGCGGCGCCGCCACCTGCGCCGGCCGTGACCGCGCCTCTGCGCCGCTGGCCCTGGATCCTCCTCGTGGCACTTCTGCTGCTGATGGCCGGCGCAGCGGGATGGTGGTGGTGGGACAGGCAGGGTGCGCGGCCGCTGCCGGGCGCGGCGGTCGCTCCGGCGGACGATGACAGCGCGTTGGTGCTACCCCCGGATCCGGTGATCACCGTGGTCGACCTGCCGGCTGCCGACGCCCCTGCCGTGCGCGCCGACGCCATGACGGCGGCGCATGAACACGAGGACTTCGCGCTGCTCGCCGACGCCGACGAGGAAGCCCTCGCCCGCGAGGCCGACTTCCTGGCCTGGTACCTGGCCGGTGCAGGTACGCCACGAACACCCGCAACGGAGGCCGACGATGCGGCGCGCTGACATGCGCGTGGCCCTGCGCGGCGCCTTGGGTGTCGTGGTTGTGGTCGCCGGCATCGCGGTCTCCTCCGCGCAGGACGCCTCCCAGGGCGCGCGCTGGCAGTCCATGTCGCAGGCGGAACAGGCCGCGTGGCAGCAACGGCGCCTTGCTTGGGATGCGCTGCCCCTGCACGAACGCGAAGACCGTCGCGCGCGCTACGCCGCCTGGCGCGCACTGGACGAAGTACAGCGTGCGCGTTTGCGCGCCGCGGCTGCCGAGGTCGCCGCGTTGCCGGCGGAACACCAAGCCGCCTTGCGCACACAGTTCGCCGTGCTGGACGCCATGCAGCGCAACGGATGGCGATTGGGGCCGGACCTCGGCGCCGACTGGCCGCGCCTGCAGCCCTTGTTCGCCTACGTACCGCCCGGCGAGCGCGATGCTGCGCTCTCGTTGCTGCGCCAGCTTGATGCGGAGCAACGGGACGATCTGGCCGCGCTGGCGCAGCGCCTTCCGCCGCAGGACCGCGACGCGTTCCGTCGTGAGCTGCTGGCGGTGCCTGTCGGCCAACGGGGCGCATGGTTGCAGCAACGGCGCGATCGCTAGCCAGCGGAGCGCTGAACGACGGCTCCCGTCATGACGGACTCCATTCGTGGTGAACCCGTCGGGCCACGCTTTTCACGGCAAGGCCGGGCGGTCGTGGCTGGTCGAGCCACCGCAGAGAGCGCGGTTCGACAGGCTCACCACGAACGGCATCCCAGGTAGCGCCCCTGCATCACGGCGTCGTCCTGCGTTTCCCCTAAGCATTCACCAGGCTGGTCAGGGACAGCAGGACCATGGCCGTGACGACCAGCATGAAGTACAGCATGCCCAGCGCGAGGTACTTCACCAGCGTCACGGCCGGGTGCTGGCGATAGACGCGTTGCTGCATCCAGAACAGGTACACCGGCATCCAGAACATGATCAGCAGTTCGGCCAGCCATACCGGCGCGCGCGCCACGGTCGCCTGCGCGGGCAGGAGGCTGTCGATGAAGGACAGGGCGAAGAACACCAGCACGCACAGGCACAGGTAGGCGTGGCTGTACAGCGCCACCACCAGGTGTTCCAGATACACCCGGCGCGTGCCGATGTAGGCCAGCTTCAGCAGTAGCGCGAACACCGGCACCAGCACGAACAGCGCGGATGGCACCGCGCCCATCATGGCGTTCTTGAACAGTTCGGGGTCTTTCTGCAGGCGCGGGATGTTGTCCTGCGCCCGCGCGATCTTCTTGTTCAACCAGCGGTTGCCGAACGCCGGCAGCCAGTCCACCTGGATCGGATTGTCGACCGGATGCCACGGCTTCCCGTTCTGCGAGAACAGCGAGCCGGTGGAATCCGGCATGGGTCCGTCCTCGGGAATCCGATCGGGTTCGGCCAGTGCCGGATGATCGGGCTGCAGCGCGGCGATGCGCGCGCGTGCCCGCGCCTGGGTGCCGCGGATATTGTCTTCCACGCGCTCGCGCGCGAATGCGAGCGGCGGAGGGATGGTGGCGCGCGCAGCCAGCAGCCCGTCGATGGTGCGATCGCGCAGGCGCACCACTTCGTCGGCGTCGGTCAAGGTGTCGAAATCGACGCCTTCGTCGCCCGCGCCCGTCACCTGGACCGTCGTGCCGCCCTTGCCATCCTGCACGGCAGGTGGGCGCGACACATCGTCGCTGCCCATGGCGAACTTGCCGACGAAGAACGTCAGCACGCTGAGGACGACGAACAGCCGCAGCGGTGCCACGAACGGCGCGCGGTGGCCCGACAGGTAGGCATTCGCCAGCTTGCCGGGCGACATCAGCGTGCGCAGGGTGCGGAAGATGCGGCCGTCCAGGTGCCAGAACGATTCGAACACCTCTTCCACCGCATGCCCGAAGCTGCGCAACGGGTTGTGCGAGGTCTGTCCGCAGGCATGGCAGAACTCGCCCTGCAGCGGTGTATGGCAGTTCTCGCACGCGCTGGCGTGCACGGCATCGTGCGATGGGGTCATGGGGCGTTCGGGTGGCGCAGGTGGCGAGCGGGTAAGATACCGGCCTCCCGTGACCCGGTGCCAGCGCGAAACCGCGCGACCGTAGTCCGGCGGTTGCCTCCATGTCTGTTTCCCCCTCCCCGACCCCGCGCTTCGGCCAGGAAGTGCGAGCGACGGCCACGCTCGCCCTGCCGCTCGTGCTGGGCCACGTGTCCACCGGCCTGATCGGCTTCGTCGACAACGTCATCGCCGGCCACCACGCCACGGCCACGCTGGCCGCGGTGACCGTGGGCACCGCCTTGCTGTGGCTGCCGATGATGGTGCCGATCGGCACGCTGATCTCGCTGACGGCCTCCGTATCGCAACTCGATGGCGCGAACCGGCGCGACGAGATCGCGCCGCTGTTCCGCCAGGCGTTGTGGCTGTCGCTGGGGTTGGGCCTGCTGATGTTCGCCTTCCTCAGCGCCGCGCCCTACGCGCTGGCCGCGTTCGGCATCGCGCCGGACATCATTCCCGGCGCGACGGCATTCCTGCACGGCATCCGCTGGGGCGTGCCGGCGCTGACGTTCTACTTCTGCATGCGCTACCTCAGCGAAGGCACGCACTGGACGTTGCCCACGATGATCCTGGGCTTCGGCGGGTTGCTGGTGCTGGCGCCGGTGGGCTACGTGCTGGCGTTCGGCAAGTTCGGGTTCCCGGAACTGGGTGCGGGCGGTCTGGGCATCGCCTCGGCGCTGACCATGTGGATGCAGGCGATCGCCTTCGCGATCTACCTGGCGCGCGCGCGCCGCTTCGCCGACCTGCAGCTGTTCGCGCATTTCGAGCCCCCGCGTCGCGCACCCATCCTGCAGCTGCTGCGCACCGGCCTGCCCATCGGCATCACGGTGCTGATGGAAGGCAGCCTGTTCATCGTCACCGCGCTGCTCATCGCACGCCTGGGCGCCACGCCCGCGGCCGCGCACCAGATCGCCATCAACGTGTCGGCGCTGTGCTTCATGATCCCGATGGGCGTGGCCGAGGCCACCACCGTGCGCGTGGGCCATGCGGTCGGTTCGGGCGACGTGGCCGGCATCCGCCGCGCCGCGCACGCGGGCTACGTCATCGTGCTGGCCACGCAGGCGATATCGGCGCTGTTCCTGCTGTTGGGCCATGACCTGGTGGTGTCCCTGTACACCGATGACCTGGCCGTGGCCGCCCTGGCCGGCACCCTGCTGCTGTTCGCCGCCGCCTTCCAGTTCCCCGACGGCATCCAGGTGCTGTCCGCCGGCGCGTTGCGCGGGCTGAAGGACACCCGCGTGCCGATGTGGCTGGCGGTGGCGGCCTATTGGGGCCTGGGCATGCCGCTGGGCGCCGGGCTGGGCCTGGGGCTCGGCTGGGGTCCGCAGGGCATGTGGCTGGGCCTGATCGTGGGCCTGACCGCTGCCGCGGTGCTGCTGGGCTGGCGCTTCGAGCGCAGCAGCCGCCGTCCCGCGGTGCTGCCGGCCGCATCGTCCCCACGGTGACCAACGGGGCATGAAAGCCTCACGCACGCACGCTACAGTGGTCCCAGTTTCCCGGAGTCTTCCATGAGCCAAGTCGCACCCGCACCCCGCCGCAGCCCGGTCGCCACGTTCTTCGTCGGCCTGTGGGACGTGCTGAACTTCACCCGCAAGCTGGTCCTCAACCTGATCTTCTTCGGGCTGCTGTTCCTGATCTTCATCGTGTTCGTCATCGCGGCCGGCAGTGGCGGGGTGAAGCCGCTGATGGAGCGCACCACCTTCGTGCTGGCACCGGAAGGCCGCCTGGTGGAACAGTTCACCGCCGATCCGGCGACCCGCGCGCTGGCCAAGGCCTTCGGCGACAAGAGCGCCGAGGAAGTGCAGCTGCGCGACCTGCTGCGCGCCATCGAGGCCGCGCAGAAGGACGAGAAGATCGAACGCATGCTGCTGCGCGTGGACCAGTTGCAGCCGACCGGCTATGCCTCGCTGCGTGAAGTCGCCGCCGCGCTGGCGAAGTTCCGCGCCTCGGGCAAGCAGATCGTCGCCTTTGGCGAAAACATCAGCCAGACCCAGTACCTGCTGGCCGCGCAGGCCAACGAGGTCTACATCGATCCGATGGGCAGCCTGATGCTCGAAGGCCTGGGCCGCTACCGCCAGTACTACCGCGAGGGCCTGCAGGACAAGCTGGGCGTGGACGTGCACCTGTTCAAGGTGGGCGAGTACAAGTCCGCCGCCGAACCCTACGTGCTGGATGCCGCCTCCAAGGAAGCCAAGGAAGCCGACCTGTACTGGATGAACGACGTGTGGCAGCGCCTGTTGGCCGACATCGCCAAAGTGCGCAAGACCACGCCGGAAGCGCTGGCCGCGGGCATCGACACGCTGCCCGAAGGCATCGCGGCCGCCGGTGGCGACTTGGCCAAGTACGCGTTGCAGCAGAAGCTGGTGGACGGCCTGAAGACGCAGGAAGAAGTCGAGGACCTGCTGATCGAGCGTGGCGTGGCCGACGAGGATTCGGACACCGGCTTCCGGGCCATCGGCCTGACCGGCTACCTGACCCAGCTCGACGCCAGGACGAATCCGCTCGACAAGCGTCCGCAGGTCGCGGTGGTCGTGGCCGAAGGCGAGATCACAGACGGCGACCAGCCCGCGGGCCGCGTCGGTGGCCTGTCCACCTCGGCGCTGCTGCGCGAGGCGCGAGACGACGAGGACGTGAAGGCCGTGGTGCTGCGCGTGGATTCGCCCGGTGGCGGCGTGTACGCCTCCGAGCAGATCCGTCGCGAAGTGGCCGCGCTGAAGAAGGCCGGCAAGCCGGTGGTCGTCTCGATGGGCGACCTGGCCGCGTCCGGCGGCTACTGGATCAGCATGAATGCGGACCGCATCTATGCCGACCCGTCCACTATCACCGGCTCGATCGGCATCTTCGGTCTGATCCCCACCGTGCCGCGCACGCTGGAGAAGATCGGCGTGCGTACCGATGGCGTGGGCACCACCCGCTTCGCCGGTGCGTTCGACATCAGTCGCCCGCTGGACCCGGCCGTGGGCCAGGTGATCCAGTCGGTCATCGACAAGGGCTACGCCGATTTCACCGGCAAGGTCGCCGAGGCACGCAAGAAGCCGGTCGAAGAGATCGACGCCGTCGCGCGCGGCCGCGTGTGGAGCGGTGCGCAGGCCAAGGAGCGTGGCCTGGTCGATGAACTGGCCGGCCTGGACGCGGCCCTGGCGGATGCCGCCAAGCGCGCCAAGCTGGGCGAACCCGACAAGTACCGCGTGCGCTACATCGAGAAGATGTCCTCGCCGTTCTCGCAGTTCATGGGTGGCTTTGCCGGCAGCCGGATCGGCAGCGCCTGGCTGAAGGACTCCGACTTCGCCCGCGCCCTGCTGGCGCGCAGCCTGCCGGAGATGGAAGCGCAGCTGCGCTTCGTGGACGAGGCAGTCAACGACCGCGACGGCGCCCCGGTGAAGAGCCTGGCGTACTGCTTCTGCGGGTTCTGAGCCGCGCCGTCATCGTGTGACATGCGGGCCGTTCGGGTAACCGGACGGCCCGTTGCGTTTTTCCGGCGGAACGTGCGGTATGCAGCCATCTCCGCAGGCCATCCTGGAAGAGGCAAGCGGAGGCACTCTGGCGTGCTGGCGCACGCCATCCCACCATGACAAGGAGTAGTGAAATGCGAGTGATGTTCATCTTATTCGTTCTGGCGGCCTGCTGTTCTCCCGCGGCGGCCACCCCTTTCGTCACTTCGCCAGTCATCGTTGCCTCACACAACCAGATGACCGGCGGTGCACTGCACCTGACGCAGCCCGACGCACCGATGTCCACTTATTCGGTGCTTGGCAACCGGTACTGGTTGTCGTCGCAATGGGACCGCGGCAACGGAAAGATCACCCACTCCACCCACGGGGGTAGCCTCGACGCACCGTACTCACAGACACTGTGGACGAAAGACACCTGCGCGCGCAGCAGCCAAGGCTATTGCCAGTCCCTTCCGGGCTACGCCTTCACGCAGGTAGTGCCCTCCGATGTTGTGGACCTCTGGTTCGTGAGCCTCTACCAGCCCCAGCCGGTGGACGACGGCGAGCTGCTTGCGTTCGTCCACGAAGAGCGCGTGGGCATGACAGGCGGCACCCCAGAGAACAGGGAAGGCAAGACGCGGATCGGCTTGGCGTGGTCAGAGGACCACGGCAATACCTGGATTTACCTGGGACGCATCATCAGTCCGCATGGCGACCCTGAGAGTCACAACATCCAAGGGGCGCCGTATGTCATCAAGGACGGTTATTTCCATGTCTACTTCACCGACAAGGTGACGACGGCAAATGGTGTGCGTGATGGCATCGCGGTGGCGCGTGCATCGGTCGTGTCGGTGTTGCAGGCGGCCCGGTCTAACTCATTGGGAACTGGGTTGTGGAAGAAGTACAGCAACGGGGCTTTCAACACGGACGGACTCGGCGGCGTGTCCTCGCCGATCGCACCTTGGGGCATCACGCATACGCAGGCTGCTTACAGCACTCATACCGGCAAGTACTATTTGCCGCTGACGTTCATGACATGGCCATCAGGTGCAGGGAGAGTCAATTCGTCCGTCAAGATCTATGAATCCACGGATGCGGTGACCTGGAGCGCCTCTCCGTCGATCGTGCTGGCGGATGAGGGCCCCGACACGCTGCGCAACGATGCCGGCTACCAGTACTGCTCCATAGTCGACCGCGCGGGAGCGCCCAATGCGCAGGTCGGCGCGGATTTCTATGTGTACTGCGTGAAAGATCCTTATCTGTACTCCGCCAACTTCGGCCTGTATCGCTGGCAGGTCATGACTTCGCCTGTCGCGGGAGATGTATTCAGACAATCCACAGGCTTCGGCATGGCGCAAGGACCGCGCTGGCAATATCTGCATGGTGACGGAAGCGGACCGCTGCAGGCGATGACGTGGGCGTCTGCGGGGTACTGGGTGGGTACCGATGCGTACGCGCGCGCGGTGTCTGACGGTTTCCACACCGGCACCACACAGATGCCGGTCTTGGCGTGGTTGGCTCCCAAGACTGGCACGGTACGTATCGAAGGGACGGCACGATCGGCCAATCCGATGCTGGGCGCCGATGGCCTGCCCAATTGTGGCGATGGGTTCTCTGTCGGCGTCACGCACAACTCGACGGCGCTCGGCAGCGTCAGCATCGTCGCGGCGGATACTGTCGGCGCCTCCTTTTCGATGAGCCGCCCGGTTGTCGCGGGAGATGCACTGTTCTTCATTGCCGCCCCCGGGGCGAACAACTACTGCGATTCGGTGCGTTTCGACCCCTCCATCCGCTACGAGTGATCGGACGTTAGGACCCGAATTTTCCAGCCATGATCTGAAGACGGGTCGCCCGGGCAACCGGGCGGCCTAAGCCTGTGGGCGTCGGGCTCAAGCAGCTCAGGCCGCGACGCTGTCCGTATCCGCCTGCGGTTCCGGCGGTTCGTCGGTCGGTGGCGGCTCGGGAGCGCGGCAGGCCACGCAGGCCAGGGCGAGCAGGGCGAGCAGGATGAGGCGGATCCGGGTCATGGCGACGGTCCTCCTGTGAGGTGGCGCTATGCTACGCCCATCGATGAAGGAGACGCATGTGGCGGCGAACCGGTGGCGGTTGGACGGGCAACTGGCCTTGGTGACCGGGGCCAGCGCGGGCATCGGACTGGCGATCACGCGCGAACTGCTGGGCTTCGGCGCCGACGTGCTGCTGGTGGCGCGCGACGAGGATGCCCTGCAGGCGGCGCGTGCCGAACTGGCGGAGGAATTCCCCGAGCGCGGCATCAGTACGCTGGCTGCCGACGTGGCGGACGACGAGGATCGCCGCGCCATCCTGGACTGGGTGGAAGACCACGATGACGGCCTCAACATCCTGGTGAACAACGCCGGCGGCAACGTCACGCGCGCGGCGGTGGACTACACCGAGGACGAGTGGCGGCACATCTTCGAGACCAACCTGTTCTCCGCGTTCGAGCTGTCGCGCTATGCGCATCCGCTGCTGACGCGGCATGCCGCCTCGTGCATCGTCAACGTCGGCAGCGTGTCCGGCATCACCGCCGTGCGCAGCGGCGCGCCCTATGGCATGACCAAGGCCGCGCTGCACCAGCTCACCCGCAACCTGGCCGCCGAATGGGCCGAGGACGGCGTACGCGTGAACGCGGTGGCGCCGTGGTACATCCGCACGCGGCGTACGTCCGGGCCGCTGTCGGACCCGGACTATTACGACGAAGTGGTTGCACGTACGCCGATGCGCCGGATCGGCGAACCGGAGGAAGTCGCCGCTGCGGTGGGCTTCCTGTGCCTGCCTGCGTCCAGTTATGTCACCGGCGAATGCATCGCGGTGGACGGCGGGTTCCTGCGTTACGGGTTCTGAGGCGCCGCCTCGGGCGCGCGGAACACCACCCGGCCGTCGGCGTCCAGGATCTCGATGCCGGCATCACCGGCGCGGTCCACGCGCAGCCGGATGCGTTCCTTGCCGGTCGCGTCGGCCAGCAGGATCTCGGCATCGTTGCGTTCGTTCTGGATCACGATGCGGCGCGTGGCCTGCCTGGCCGCGTCGAGCACCTTCACGTGCGAGGGCACGGCCTGGTTGATCTGCAGGCCGCTGCTGATGGGCTCGCCATCGGCGCCGATGCGTGTCAGCAGGCCGATGGCATCCATGTTGGGATTGTCGAAGGCGAGCGCCGAGACCTTGCCGGCCTCCACGTCGGTGAGTGCAAGGCCGCCGACCTCGTTGCCCTTGCGGTCGTAGAACACCAGTCCCGCGGGCGAGACGGCGCGCTTGAAGGTTTCTCCATTCAACATCGGCGGCGGAAAGCGCTGCTGGTTGGCCAGCACCACGCGCGCCACGCCGTCCGCGTCCACGATGTCCAACCGCTCCACCGACAACCGTTCGAAATGCGGGTCGGGCGCCTTGAACGCCGTCAGCAGCACGGCGATGAAGGCCAGCGTCAGTGCGCCAGCGTAGAGGCGCAGCAGGCGCATTTCGCGCAGCAGGCGGTGCGTCGGGTCGTACGGCATCGGAGGTCCTTGTGGTGGAAACGTCCGAGTCTAACGAGCCGTCCGGCGCGGTTCCCGCACGGGTGTCCGCAATGTCGATGCGCCACAGCGGGTAGGTGGCGCGATTGAAGTTCGTTTTACGCGCGCGCCGTAGCGTGTGCCCATCTGGAGACGAGGACATCGGGATGCGGCGATGGATCAAGTGCGGGCTGCTGGCCTGCCTGGCGACGATGCTGGTGGTGGTGGCGGGAGGATTCGCCTATGTGTACACGCTGGACCTGGATGCGCAGCCGCCTGCGGGGCCGGACAGCACGGTGGCGGACCTGGCCTTCATGCGCGATGCACTGCCGCCGACACGCGGGAAGATCCTGGCGGTGGTCACCAGCACGTCGCACTTCCCGGGCGGCGGGAAAAAGGCCGGCTTCGAACTGACCGAACTCGCGC
Source organism: Pseudoxanthomonas sp. SE1 (assembly GCF_029542205.1). Taxonomy (NCBI): domain Bacteria; kingdom Pseudomonadati; phylum Pseudomonadota; class Gammaproteobacteria; order Lysobacterales; family Lysobacteraceae; genus Pseudoxanthomonas; species Pseudoxanthomonas sp. SE1. The sequence continues at coordinate 449,155 of NZ_CP113783.1, forward strand.
GGGCCTACTACGTCTTCCGGGCCAACGGCTACGACGTCGACATCGCCAGTCCGCAAGGGGGATCACCCCCGATGCGTCGGGATGACGAGGACATGGTGGAGGCCGACCATGCCTTCCTCAACGATGCCGATGCACTCAGGAAACTCGACGCCAGCCTGCGCGTGGGCGACGTGGACCCCGCCCGTTACTCGGCGGTGTACTTCGTTGGCGGGAAGGGCACGATGTTCGACTTTCCCGATGATCCGGCCATCCATCGGCTGGTGCGCGCGGTGTACCAGGCAGGCGGCGTGATCGGCGCGGTCTGCCACGGGCCCGCCGCGTTGCTGGAGGTGACGCTGGACGATGGCACGCCGCTGCTGCGCGGCCGTCGCGTGGCCGGCTTCAGCAACGCGGAAGAGTTGTTCCTGATCGAGGACGCACGCGAGCGCTTCCCGTACCTGCTGCAGGACCGCCTGGTGGAAAAGGGCGCGCGTTACGTGGAGGGCCCGATGTATCTGGACAACACGGTCGTCGATGGTCGGGTGGTTACCGGACAGAATCCGTGGTCGACGTGGTCCACTGCAGAGGCGATGGTCCGCGCGCTGGGCCATGCACCGGTCGCGCGCGCACCGGGGCGCGACGAAAGGGCGGTGCAGGTGCTGGCCGCGTATCACGCGGGCGGTATCGACGCCGCGCGCCAGGCGCGTGCGGAGCGGCCCGATGCGGACAAACGCCTGCTGCTGATGCATGCGCTGGTGGCCGGCATGCAGGGGCGACTGGATGATGCCTGGCGTTTGCAAGGACTGGCGCGCGACTAGGACGGGCGCGCCACGGCGAGGTGCCGCCGTGGATCATGGGATCCGCGTCATGGCCCGCAGCTGCTGCCGCTGACGATGCGCGCGACGCGCTCGTGTTCGGCCCTGTTCCGTTCCACGTTCTCGCGGCGGGCGAAGCGCCAGGCCACTTCGGTTTCGTCGAGCCGCTTCCGCCATGCGTCGCAGAGTGCGCCATCGGGTACGCGGGCGCAGGTGTCGCGCACGATTTCGCAGGCCTGGCCGGCGCCGGATTGCGGGTTGCCGTCCAGGCCCACGGTCCGCAGCGTCACGCAGCGCGACGCGGGTTCGCTGTCCTCGGTCACGTAGGTGTCCTTGTCGTGCGTGGTGCACTGGAAGAGCACCGGCGGAGGCAGCGCGCGCGTGCTGCTGGCCGTCGCGGGCGCGGCAGGCGCAGCGGGTGCCGGCGTGGCGGTGGCGGGCGATGCCTGCGCGGGCGAAGCGGGCGGCGTGGCGGGTGGCGCGGGCGCCATCGGTACCGTGTTGACGCCCTGCATGGTGCGTGCTTCCTGCTTCATGCCTTTCGGGCAAGGTGAATTCTGCAGCGTCAGTGCGCCGCCCGCATCCGTGCAGCGGTAGATGGTCACTTCGTCCGCGTGGGCGGCCGGGGATGCGGTGACCCAGAACAGCACCAGCAACGGAAGACGGGCGAAGGCGGAGCGCGCGGAAAGACTCATGGATTCCTGCAATCGTTGGCGATGCGCGCGTCGATGCCGCGCTGTTCCAAGTCTAGCGCGCGCTGCTCGCTCGACATCGCGCTGCCGTAACGGCGCAGGATCTCGTAGCGGCGGTCGGAGAGGCGCGCGCACACTTCCTGCTGTGGCAACGGGTGGCAGGTGTCGCGCACCCAGGTGCCACCCGGCAGGATCACCGGGCCATGTCCCGGATGGTGGCCGCCCGGGGGACGCGGCGGCCGACGGTCACCGCTTTCGAAGGACAGATGGCCGTTGCCGACCGAGACGCTGCCGGACACGCTGGCGCCGCTGCCGGTGCGTGGCCAGGCAGGATAGGCCACGCCATACGGTACCCAGCGCGGATTGCCGTCGTCGTTGTCGCTGGTGTAGACCTTGCCCTCGGGCGTGGTGCATTCGTACATCGGCCGCGGCGGGGTGAGGTACACCACGCGCGCGGGCGGCGGCGCGGCAGGCGGTGCCGGCGTGGGTGTGGGCGCGGGGGCTGCGACGGCGGGCGGTGGCACGGGGTCCAGCGGCCGTTGCATCGTACGGACTTCCTGCCTCTCGCCTTTCAGGCAGGGTGAATCGCGCAGCGCCACGCTGCCGTTGGCGGTCACGCAGCGGTAGATGGTGACCTGCGTGGCGCCGGGTGCCGCCTGCGCGCCCATGGCGAGGGGCGACAGCGTCAGCAGCATCGTCAACAGGGGCGGGGCGAGGCGCGGCATGCGGCCATGGTGCGCGCGTGCCGGAGGGATGGGAAGGTGGAAGGACGACCGTGTACGGCCGTCGGTCATTCGCGCAGCGCCTGACCGGTGAGCGCATCGCGGATGACCGTGGGGCGGGCGAGGCCGCCGGTGTGGCCGGGGACGACGGCGTCGACGCGTGGCAGCAGCAACGGGTCCAGGGCGCCGCGGTCGCTGACGGCGGGCTTGCCACTGAGGTTCGCGCTGGTGGACACCAGTGCGCCGCCATAGGCCTGGCACAGGCCGATCACGACCGGGTGCTCGCTCACGCGCACGGCGATGCCACGATGCGCGCCGGTGATCCAGCGGGGCGCCTGCGCGGTGGCGGGCATCACCCAGGTGTGTGGCCCGGGCCAGCTGGACAGCACCTCGGTGAGGCGATCCGTCGGAACGGCGGCGACATCGATCAGCGGCTTGAGCTGTTCCAGCGTGGCCGCGATCAGGATCAACCCCTTCTCCACCGGGCGCTGCTTGATCGCCAGCAGCCGGTGCACCGCGCCTTCGTCGAACGGATCGCAACCCAGCCCCCACACGGCCTCGGTGGGGTAGGCGACGATGCCGCCACTGCGGATGACTTCCGCGGCTTCCTCGATGGTCCGTTCGATGGGCATGGCGTCGTCGGCGTCGTGGTGGGGTCAGAAGGGAGCGTCGTCTCCGGCGACCGCCTTCGATGCCGCCTTCTTCACCGTCTTCTTTGTCGCTGTTTTCTTGCTGGCGGACGTGGTCGCCGTCTTCTTCGCAGCCTTCTTCGCGGTCTTTTTCGCCGGCGCCTTCTTGGCGGCAGTCTTCTTTGGCGCGGCTTCCTTCTTCACCACGGCCTTCTTGGCGGCGGTCTTCTTGCCGAAGCCCTTGCGCACCGGCTTGCCGGTTTCTTCCAGCAGCTTCTGCACCTCGGCCAGCGTCAGCGAGGCCGGTTCGCGGTCCTTCGGGATCTTGCCGTTGAGCTTGCCATCGCTGATGTACGGGCCGAACCGCCCGTTCAGTACCTGGATGTCGCTGCCGTCGAATTCCTTGATGATGCGGTTGCGGGCGATCTCTTCCTTCTCTTCGATCAGGAACACCGCGCGCGCCAGGTCGATCGTGTACGGGTCGTCTTCCTTCTTCAGCGACGCATACACGCTGCCGCGCTTGGCGAACGGGCCGAAGCGGCCGATGCCGACGCTGACCTCCTCGTCCTTGTCCTGGCCCAGCTTGCGGGGCAGCTTGAACAGTTCCAGCGCGTCTTCCAGTGTGATGGTGTGCATCGACTGGCCGGGACGCAGCGAGGCGAACTCCAGCTTCTCGTCGGTGTCCTTGTCGCCGATCTGCGCATACGGCCCGTAACGGCCCAGCCGCACGCTGACCGGCTTGCCGGACTTGGCGTCGGTACCGAGTTCGCGCGCGCCGGTGGCTTCGCTGCGGTCCACGGTTTCCGCCTTTTCGGCGACCAGGTCCTTGAAGGGGCCCCAGAACCGCTCCATCAGCGGCACCCACTCTTCCTCGCCGCGGGAAACGGCATCCAACTCGTCCTCCAGCTTGGCGGTGAAGTCGTAGTCCACGTACTGGGTGAAATGGCCTGACAGGAACTTCGATACCGCGCGGCCCACGTCGCTGGGCTTGAACGCGCGGCCTTCCATTTCCACGTACTTGCGGAACTGCAGGGTCTGGATGATCGAGGCGTAGGTGGAGGGACGGCCGATGCCGTACTCCTCCAGCGCCTTCACCAGTGCCGCTTCGGTGAAGCGCGGAGGCGGCTGGGTGAAATGCTGGTCGGCGTGGATGCGGTCGAGCGGCACGGTGTCGCCGGGTTTCATCGGCGGCAGCTTGCGGCCTTCGTCGTCGTCCTCGGCGTTCTTCTGGTCCTTGCCTTCCTCGTACACGGCCAGGAAGCCCGGATCGACCACGGTGGTGCCGCTGGCGCGGAAGCTGTGCGCGCTGCCGGCGGCGAGGTCGACGCTGACGGTGTTGAGCGTGGCCGGCACCATCTGGCAGGCGACGGCGCGCTTCCAGATCAGGTCGTACAGCTTGCGCTCGTCGTCGCTCAGGTACTTCGCGACCTGCGCGGGCGTGCGCAGCGCGCTGGTCGGACGCACGGCTTCGTGCGCTTCCTGCGCGTTCTTCGACTTGGTGACATAGACGTTGGGCTTGTCCGGCAGCGCCTGGGTGCCGAAGTCGCGCGCGATGACGTCCCGGATCTCGGCCAGCGCTTCCGCCGACAGGCTCACCGAGTCGGTACGCATGTAGCTGATCAGGCCGACGGTGCCTTCCTCGTCGCCGATGTTGACGCCTTCGTACAGCTTCTGCGCCACCTGCATGGTCTTGCGCGTGGTGAAGCCGAGCTTGCGCGAGGCTTCCTGCTGCAGCGTGGAGGTGGTGAACGGCGGCGCCGGGCGGCGCTTGCGTTCCTTGCTGGTCACGTCGGTGACGTGCAGCATGCCCTGCGCGGCCTGCTGGATGCGCAGGCGGGCGGCTTCGGCGGTGTCGCCGTCGGTGACGGTGAACTGTTCGAATTTCTGCCCGTCGAGCTTGGTCAGCTTGGCGGTGAAGGCCTGGCGCGGATGCGCGCATTCGGCCTCGATGCTCCAGTACTCGCGGGCGATGAAGGCTTCGATCTCTTCCTCGCGCTCCACGATCATGCGCAGGGCAGGCGACTGCACGCGGCCTGCGGACAGGCCGCGCTGTACCTTGCGCCACAGCACCGGCGAGAGGTTGAAGCCGACCAGGTAGTCCAGCGCGCGACGCGCCTGCTGGGCGTCGACCAGGTCGCCGGCGATCTGCCGCGGCTGGGCCATGGCTTCCTTGATCGCGCGCGGGGTGATTTCGGTGAAGACCACCCGATGCAGCGGCTTGTCCTTCAGCAGGCCGCGCTCCTTCAGGATCTCGGCGATGTGCCAGCTGATCGCTTCGCCCTCGCGGTCCGGGTCGGTCGCCAGGAAGATGTCATCGGCGCCCTTGGCGGCCTTGGCGATGGCATCGACGTGCTTCTCGTTCTTCTCGATCAGGTCGTAGCGCATCGCGAACCCATTGTCGGGGTCCACCGCTCCTTCCTTCGGCACCAGGTCCCGGACGTGGCCATAGGACGCCAGGACGGTGAAGTCCTTGCCGAGGTATTTGTTGATCGTCTTGGCCTTGGCGGGCGACTCGACGATGAGCAGGTGCTTGGGCATGTCAGGGGTTCAGGGGAGTTCGGGTGGGCCGTCCGGGGCCGGCTAGGGTGGCCCAGATGCGGGCGCCAGAGAAGCGGACGCCCGGGGCTGGGGCCCCGGGCGTTCAGATTTCCTATTTATAGTGGTGTCACGGCCGGGGCCGGGCTGTCAAGCCGCCGTGGTGGGGGCGGGCCGGGTTCCGTGACCCGGATCGCGCCGTGGAGCCGGTCAGCGGCTCATCGAGAACAGGGCGGCGAAGGCCACCAGCATCAGGATCACCGCACCGACGACCAGCAGGCCACCGATGATCAGCACCGCCAGGGCCACCGGCCCCAGCTCCTCGCGCTGGCGCTCCGGTTGCGAGGTGAAGGCCCACTTGTCGACCACCAGCGTGTCGCAGACCAGGTCGTGCAGGGCTTGCTTGCGCGCGGTGAAGGCCGCCATCAGGAAGCCGATGCCAAGGATGATGGCCGACAGGATGGTGGCCCAGTAGCGGCCGAAGCCGCGCAGGAAGCTGATCTTGTCGCCGTCGGTCCTCACCACCTTGATGCCGATGGCCAGTTTGCCGGGCGTGGCCATCAGCCCGGCAGCGGAGTGGAACCAGCCGTAGGCCATCGCCGTCAGCACGTACGAGATGGCGGTTTCGCCCACGTTGAATGCGCCCGCCGCTCCCGAGAAGCCATCGGCGAACGAACTGCCCAGCCCCAGCAGCCCGGCGATGATGGTCGCCACGATGCCCACCGGGATGCCGATGGCGAATGCGTCGATGAAGCTGGCCGCCACGCGCTTCCAGAAGCCGGCGTAGACCACATGGCCGTCGGCGACCGGGGGCGCGTAGGTGACGCGGCCCACGTCCGCGCGCGGTGCCGCGTAGGGCGATGCAACGGCGCCAGGGGTTTCATCCGACGCAACCGCGCGGGTGGCGGCTGCTGCGGCGATCACGGCATCGGACTGGCTGGCGTGCGCGGGCGCGTGCCGTGCGTAGCTGGGTTCGCTGGCGGTGAAGACGGCGCGGCCGGTAAGCGGGCGCTCCACGGGTGCCGGCTCGGGTTCTGGCTCCGGTATCGGGGGCACCGGTGTGGTGGCGACCGGGCGCCCGTCGGCGATGCCGAGTTCGGCCGCGAGCTCGCCCAGCGGCGTCCACTGGTTCATGCCTTCGCGCCAGGCAAGCGATGCACTGGTCAGCGCGCCGGAACGGTAAAGGCCCGTGAGAGCCTCAGGGGACACCGGGCCCTGGCGCTCGTGCCGGATATCAACGTAATACCACTCGGTCATGCAGGGTCTCCTTGCCCTTTCAGGATTGTGCGGCCAGTGGAATCAGGATGGCGGCCATCATGGCGATGAAGATCAGGCCGTAGATGACGCCCGCGATCGCCAGGATCACCTTCGTGGCGGTACCGAGGCCGCGCTGCTGCCAGTCGGGATGCGCGGTGTACGCCCAGCGGTCCACCACCAGCGTACCCACCGCCATATCGTGCAGGCCCTGCTTGCGCTCGGTGAAGGCCGCGATCAGGTAGCCGATGTACAGCGTGAGATAGTTCAGCATGACCGCCAGCCAGCGCAGCAGCGCACGACCCAGCGTCAGGCGTCGCCCGTCGATGTCGGTGACCTTGATGCCCACCGCCATCTTGCCCAGCGTGGCCTGCTTGGCCGAGGACTCGAAACCGACGTAGTACGCCGCGCTGATCACCGGATACAGCAGGTAGACCAGCGCCATCATGCCGAACATCGCCGCCATGCCTTCGGTGTTGTTGCCGCCGCGCATCAGCAGACTGCCGCCGACGCCGAGCACCACCACGCAGACGATCAGCACCAGGTAGTAGGCGAAGCCCACCACCATCGAGTCGATGAAGAGCGCTGCGAGGCGCCGCCAGAAGCCGGCCAGCACCACGTCGCCATCGCCCACGTAATGCTGTTCCGATGCGATCTGCGCCGCAGGCGGTGCGTAAGGCGCGTCCGCGGCAGGAATACGGAGTTCAGTGGCGGCGTCGGCACCTGCTGCCGGCGGGTCCATCGTGCCGACAGGCAGGTCCAGCTCGGAGGCCAGCGCGCTCAGCGGCTGCCAGTCCTCCAGTCCATCGCGCCACACCAGTGACTGCGCATCCAGGCGCGCCTGGCGGACATGGCCACCGAGCTCCCCGGCCGTGAACGGCCCTTGCCGCTGCCCGTGGGCGTCGGCGTAATACCAGTGCGTCATGCGTTCGATCCCCGATGAAATACGTAGCCTGTCGCGCCACGCAGACGTTGCTCAGCCGCGACACTCCATCGGCAGCCATTTGTCGTCGATTTCCGACGAGCACTGCCATTCGGTGTGTTCGCTCCCCATGTCCCACCACAGCTTCCTGCCATCGATCTGCGCGTTGCCGGTATTGCCGAACTCCAGCTCGAAGCCGCAGGTGCCGTCGTCGAAGTCGCCGACGACGGCGCGCGTGATGTACATGCCCGCGTAGCTCTCTGGCGTGCCGATGCCGCCTTCGCCATTGCTGGGGCAGCGGCCCTCGCGATCATGGAAGGCCTTCACGTCGCTGCGCAGTTCGATGTTGTCGATCACCGCCTGGGATACCTTCGAGCGCAGGGTGTAATCGTTGTACGCAGGAATCGCGATGGCGGCCAGGATGCCGCCGATGCCGACGCAGGGCAGCACCAGGGCCGCCGCCACGATCAGCGCGATCCTGCCGCCTGACATCCCTTTCTTGGCGGCCGGCGGAGCAGGTGATCGCAACAGGCGGTCCTGCGGTAGGGCGGCGGCAGCGTGCGCCGACAGCGGTGGTGGGACGGGCGACGGTGTTCCGCCGTCACCGGCCGGTGACGCATGCAGTCCCAGCTCTGCGGAAAACTCCTGCAGCGGCAGCCACTGGGGCAGACCTTCGCGCCAGACAAGGCTGTCCAGCGCAACACGGCCGTAACGGTAGTGGGCGACCAGTTCTTCCGACGACACCGGCCCGTGCTGCTGACGGCTCCGGTCAGCGTAATACCAACCCGACATGCTTCCCCCTGAAGCGTTTCAACGCCTCAGTGTACCGGCTCGGGTTCGTCCGCAAACATCTGGGTTTCCATCCATGCGTACGCGGCTTCCGAGCCCGGCTGGTTGAACAGCACCATCAGCACGACCCACTTCAGGTCGTCCAGGTCCAGTTCGTCCTGGTCCAGGGCCATGGCGCGGTCCAGTACCAGCTCCCGCTGGTCCGCATCCAATACGCCGTGCTGCTCCAGGAACAGGAGGAAGCCCCGGCATTCGACGTCGAGCTTCTCCAGCTCGGGACCGTGGAAGACGCGGGTGGGGCCGCCCACGCGCGGCGTCGATGCGGCCGGGCGCTGGTCGGCCAGGGCATCGAGCCAATCGAAGGCTTTGCTGATCTCGGCGGGGCTGAAACCGGCCTGGATCAGGCCGTTCTGGAGAGAGTCGCGGTCGCGGACGGGGTCCGCATCTTCGGTGAAGTAATGTTCGAACAGGTACAGCAGTACATCCAGGATGCTCTCTTTCATTGCCCCTCGGCCTGCGTCATCGACGCTGTGGAGGTGAAGAAACCGGTCTTTCTCTGGTATCGGCCGTGTTCCGCCGTTACTAAGCCATCCAGTTCCATGACCAGCAGCATGGAGGACAGTTCCGCAGCCGTCAATCCGGTGCGTGAGACGAGCTGATCCATACCTGTTGGGTCGTGACCCAGTCCCTCCCACAACTTCTGGTAGTCAGCGTCCAACCGCAAGGGCGTCTCGCCGGGTCCTGCGATTGCCGCCGATTCAGTCTCACCCAAGCGGCCACGCAAGGCGTTGGCGAGGTCTGCGGCCAGCGGCGCCACCGCCTCGATGACCTCCTGCGCGCATTCCACGAGGGCGGCACCGTCCCGGATCAGGCGGTGACAGCCCCGCGCCAGGGGGTTGTGGATCGAGCCCGGGATGGCGAAGACCTCGCGCCCGGCTTCGCCGGCCTGGCGGGCGGTGATCAACGCGCCCGACCGCTCGGCGGCTTCGACGACCAGCGTGCCCAGGGTCAGGCCCGCGAGGATGCGGTTGCGCGAAGGGAAATGGCTGCGCATCGCCGGTGTTCCGGGCGGGTGTTCACTGACCACGGCACCGTGGGTGGCCAGACGGTTGCGCAACAGGTCGTGCCCCGGGGGATAGGCGATGTCCGGGCCGGTGCCAACGACCGCGATGGTGGTGCCGGGCCCCAGCGCGAGCGCAGCCTCGTGCGCCACGGCGTCGATGCCCCGCGCCATGCCGCTGGCCACCACGATGCCCGTAGAGGCGAACGCACGTGCGAACGCATGGGCATTGTCCCGTCCCCCGCTGGTCGGTGTGCGGCTGCCCACCACCGCGACGGCGGCCCGCCACAACAGGCTCGAATCGCCGTCGACGAACAGCGCCAGCGGCGGGCTCCCGACCTGCCTCAGCGGAGCTGGGTAGTCCGCGTCGTGCCAGCCGATCAGGTGATGGCCGGGGGCCTGCAGCCACTCCAGTGTTCTCGCAAATGCATCATCGGCAGGGCCGCGCAGACGGGTGATCTGTACCTCATCCATTCCTGCCGCACGCCAGGCGCCTGCTCCTGCCCGGAGGGCTGCCGACGGTGTGCCGTGCTGGTCGAGCAGGCGTCGTCGGCACAGGACCGGACCGCCGGCCAGGACCAGTCTGGCCAGTGCGCTCATGTCGTCGGTATGCATGCTGCGAGCGTAGGCCGGAAACAACGACGGCGCCCTCGGGCGCCGTCGCGGTCTTGCGTAGGAATTGCCTGACGCGGATCAGTAGGTCGCGTCCGGGTGCTTCAGCTCGTAGCCGACGCGGGTGGCCTCCACGCCTTCCATGACCAACGCGTAGCTGACCTTGTCGAAGGTGCGGAACACCATCGCATGGCTGGCGTACTCGTCAGGCAGGCTGACGCGGCCGGCGCCGGACTTCGGCGACTCGCTGATGCGCGAGGATTCCGGGTGGGCCATGCGGTTGGCGGTGTGGCTGCCATTGCGCCACACCGAGAACACGGTGCCGTTGTCCACGCCGTCCAGACGGCCGCCGGAGATGGCGATCACGTCGCGCGTACCGCCCGAGGTGAGGGCATCCGCCACGGCCAGCACGCGCAGCTTGCCACCCGGGTCGCTCGAGGGCGGGTGCGGGAAGAAGTGCAGGTCGTAGGGCTGTGCGTCCACCGGGATCAGGCGGTCGCCGACGCGGACCTCATGTCCGCCGATGTCGGCGACCAGCGTGCTGACCTCGGTCCCCGGGACCACGCCCCGGGTGAAGGTCGCCACGTTGACCTTCGCCAGTTCGTAGCCCAGGAAAGCGCCCTTGCCGCTCTGTTCGACGATGTCCTTCCACTGGTCCACTTCGCCGCGGATGGTCTTGCCACGGAAATCCAGGTCCTGCGCGCGCGGATTGTCGGTGAAGCGGGCCGTCGGGCGGACCACCGCAAAGCGCTGGCCCGGCTGGGCGCCATCCAGTCCACGGACGTAGATGTTGTGGCCGCCGGAGCCACGCAGGCGGTCTTCATCCAGCCCGGCGACGTGCGGCAGGCCCTCGAAGCTGTCGACGACGCGGCGATCCTTCAGGTACGCCTCGATGTCGGACAGCGGGATGGCATTCAGCGGGGCTTCCTGGCGCGGGCCGGGTTGCACGGCCACGCGATCCAGATAAGCCAGGCTGATCACATCGCCCGGATAGATCAGGTGCGGGTTCTGGATCTGCGGATTGGCCTGCCAGATCTCCGGCCACAGCCATGGCTTCTTGAGGAAGCGCGCCGAAATGTCCCACAGCGTGTCGCCACGCTTGACCACGTAGGTATCAGGGTGGCTCCCCGCCATCTCGGCAGCGGCCGCGTAAGTGCCGACGGTCAGCGCCGCAACGGCGAGAACCGTACGAAAATATTTAAACATGGCGGTATCTACCTGATTCCCCGACAGGTGGTCAGCACTATAGTCCAGAAAACCCGACGCAAAGCAAGCGCCCGCGTTAGAATTCGTGAGGCCTTGCCGGATTCCACTGGCGCCCCCATCCCGAGACGTACCATGGCCCTGCTTCCCATCCTCGAATTCCCGGATCCGCGCCTGCGGACCAAGGCCGCGCCGGTCGACGCCGGATATGTGACGACGCCCGCTTTCCAGCGGCTGCTGGATGACATGTTCGAGACCATGTACGACGCGCCTGGCATTGGCCTGGCCGCCAGCCAGGTGGACGTGCACCAGCGTTTCATGGTGATCGACATCAGCGAAGAGAAGAACCAGCCCCAGGTCTTCATCAATCCCGAGCTGAGTGAACAGGTCGGCGAACAGGTCTACCAGGAAGGCTGCCTGTCCGTGCCCGGCATCTTTGCCGACGTGACCCGTGCCGATGCCGTCACCGTGCGTTTCCTCGACCGCCAGGGCCAGCCGCAGGAACTGCGGGCCGATGGCCTGCTCGCCGTCTGTATCCAGCACGAGATGGACCACCTGGACGGAAAGCTGTTCGTCGATTACCTGTCGCCGCTCAAGCGCGAGATGGTGCGCAAGAAGCTGGCAAAGCAGCGCAAGCACGTCGCCTGACGTGCCGGCATGGCGGGATCGGGTGCCGGGCTGGTCCCGCCCGTTCCGATATCCCTTCCCCGAGGCCTCACCCGCATGAGAATCGTCTTCGCCGGCACGCCGGCGTTCGCCGTGCCCAGCCTGCGCGCCGCGCACGCCCACCATGAAGTCGTCGCGGTCTACACCCAGCCCGATCGCCCGGCGGGACGTGGGCGTGGACTGACCCCTTCGCCGGTCAAGCTGGAGGCGATCCAGCGCGGCATCCCGGTGCTGCAGCCGCTGTCGCTGAGGAAGAAATCCACCCAGGACGCGCTGCGCGAGATGCAGCCGGACGTCATGATCGTGGTCGCCTATGGCCTGATGCTTCCGCAGGCGGTACTGGACATCCCCCAGTACGGTTGCTGGAACGTGCACGCTTCGCTGCTGCCGCGCTGGCGCGGTGCCGCGCCGATCCAGCGCGCCATCGAGGCGGGCGATACCGAGACGGGTGTCTGCCTGATGCAGATGGAAGCGGGCCTGGACACCGGGCCGGTGCTGTTGGCGCAGAGTATGCCGATCGGTCCAGACGATACCGGCGGGCAACTCCACGACCGGCTTTCCGATCTGGGAGCCCAGGTCCTGCGCGATGCACTCGGCCTGCTGCGGGCCGGCGTCCGCCTGCCGCCCCATCCGCAGCCGGAAGAGGGCGTGGTCTACGCGCACAAGCTGGACAAGGCCGAAGCCAGGCTCGACTGGTCGCAGCCGGCCGAGGTGTTGGCCCGCAAGGTGCGTGCATTCAACCCCTGGCCCGTGGCCGAAGCGCAGGTCGCCGGCGAGCGTCTGCGCATCCACGGCGCGGTCGTGGTGGACCAAGCCCACGGCGCCGCTCCGGGCACGTTGCTGACGGCAGGCCGGCAGGGGCTGGACATCGCCTGCGGCGATGGCGTCCTGCGCCTGCGGGTCGTTCAGCGGGAAGGGGGCAAGGCGATCACCGCCGCCGACTACCTCAATGCGCGGCGCGACCTGGTGACGGCATGAACACGCAGGCCGGCGTCGCGGTACGGGTCCTGGCCACCCGTGTCGTCGATGCCGTGATGCACCGTGGCCGTTCGCTGAAGGCGGAGCTGGCCACCTGCCTGCCCCGCATCGACGACGCACGGGACCGCGCGTTGCTGGAGGCGATCTGCTTCGCCGTACTGCGTTCGCGCGCCCGCAGCGAGGCGGCGCTGGCGCAATGGATGAGCAGGCCTCTGGGGCCGCGCGACAACGAGGTGCGTGCGCTCCTGCACGTGGGGTTCGCGCAGGTGGTGATATTGGGTCTTCCTCCGCACGCGGCGCTGTCGGCAACCGTGGAAGCCGTGCGCGCGCTGGGAAGGCCGCATCAGGACAAGGTCGTGAACGCGCTATTGCGTCGTGCGCAGCGCGAGGGCCTGCCTGAGGCATCGGCGGACGCTCTTTGGCCGGAATGGTTGCGCCGCCAGATCAGGACCGATTGGCCGGAACAGGCCGAGGCGATCTTCAATGCCAGCCAACACGAAGCGCCCCTGTGGTTGAGAGTCAATCGGTCCCGCGGCAGTCGTGACGAATATCGGCAACGACTGGCGGATGCGGGCATCGAGGCGGACCTCGCGGAGGGCATGGCCGATGCGCTGGTCCTGCGCGAACCCCTGGCTGCCACGGCATTGCCTGGTTTCGCCCAGGGCGATGTCTCCGTGCAGGACGGCGCCGCACAGCGCGTGGCGGATCTGGCAGGCACGCTGCCAGCGGGGGCCCGCGTACTGGACATGTGCGCCGCGCCCGGCGGCAAGTCCGCGCACCTGCTTGAACGTGATCCTTCATTGCGACTGGTTGCACTGGATGTGGACGCCCGCCGGTTGCAGCGCGTCCGGGAGACGCTCGACCGCGTGGGTGCCAGCGCTCACCTGCAGGCAGCCGATGCCACCGATACGACGGCCTGGTGGGATGGCCAGCCTTTCGATGTCGTGTTGCTGGATGCGCCCTGCTCCGCCACGGGCATCGTGCGCCGGCAACCGGATGTGCTGCTGCATCGGCGGGAGGAGGACATTGCCGCGCTGATGCGGTTGCAGAGGGATCTGCTGAAAGCCGCCTGGCGTGTCCTCGCTCCGGGCGGCCGGCTGATCTACACGACGTGCTCGGTTCTGCGGGCCGAGAACGCGCAACAGGCCGACGGATTCCGTGCACGGCACCCGGACGCGGTGCCGGATCTGCTGGATGAGGCCTTCGGCCTCAAGGACGCCGGCGGCCGACAGCGTTTTCCGGGGGATCAGGACATGGATGGATTTTTCTATGCGTCGTGGCGGAAGAAAACGTGAGCCATATCGCAGGACTCAACCTGGCGCGACGGCGGCGACGCAAGTGCGTGCGATGAATCGTCTGCTTGCCGCATACTTCCCTCCGCGCAGCGGACTGCCGATTCACGTTGCATTGACGTAACGATCATGCCGTTGGCTCAAACTCCCCTTCCCGGGAGTCCTGCCTGCTGCCGCCATGATCGTGCCATCGCAATCCGCGGGACCCGAGGTGTACAGATGAGGAGTTGTCGTCGACAGGATGTCGCGCGCGGGTTGGCGTGGCTGGCAGGGTTCAGCGCGGCCACGCTGCTGGTGGTGCCCAAGGGCCTTTCCGTATTCGCGGTACTGATGCTGGCGGCCACCGTGGCCGCACTGCCGGACCTCTGGCGTGGCGGGCGTGCCGTGCCGCGCGCCTGGTACCCGCTATTGGCGGCGGCACTGATTGTCGTCGCCGTCGCGGCTGCGTCGATGTGGGCGCGCGACGCGCGCTGGGCCTCGTTGGACAATCCTTCGCGCGTGCTGCTGCTTCCCTGGTGCGCCTGGCTGGCCTGGACGACCCGCGTACGCATGTCGAGCCTGTGGTACGGGGCTTTGGCGGGCCTGCTCATTGCCTGCACGATTTCGATCGTGCAGGTTTCGTCGGGGGTCGAGAGGGCGGGCAGCGAGGCGAACCCGATCGTGTTCGCCAATGCGGTGCTTGCGCTGCTGGTGGTTGCGGTGTTCTGCCGGCCATCGCACAAGGGGGTGCTGATGCCGTTGCTGTTGGTCGGCGTGATTGTACTGGCCAACGTCGCCGTCATCCTCAGCGGCAGCCGCGGTGCGCTGCTGGGTCTGGGCCTCGTGGTGTTGATGTTGCTGGTGGGCGGCACGGCGCGTTACCGATGGCGGCGACTCGGCATCGCGAGCGGGGTGCTGGCGATCCTGTTCGCCGCCCTGTGGACCGTGCCTTGGCTGTCCACCCAGTTCAGGCTGGACCAGCTGCATGCGGATGTCTCCGGCTATGCGCTGGGCCAGGTGGACCAGCCGATCAGCGCGCGTCTCGGATTGCTGACGGTGGCGTGGGATGCCTTCCGCGAATCGCCGCTCACGGGTATCGGCATCGATGCTTTCGAGGCACGTATCGACGCCAGTGTCTATTGCCGGGGAGGCGAGCGTCATTTCTGCGGGCTGGAGCACGCACACAACGATCTTGCCCAATGGGGCGCGACGATGGGGGTGGTCGGCATCTTCAGCTTGCTGGCTCTGTACCTCGTTCCGCTGTCGGTCGCGGCGCACCAGATCCGCTTGGCGCGCACGGAGGCCGCGGCAGGAGCACCGTGGGCGGCCGGCATGCTGGTGGTCACCTACATGGTCTCCGGCCTGACGCAGTCGATGTTCTCCCACGCGCTCAGCACGAGCGCTTACGTGGTGTTGGTGGGGCTCTTGCTCGGTGTCGGCATGCAGCGGGAATGATCCCGCGGCCGATTCAGTACTGCCGCGCTTCATGCAGCGACGGCGTGTTCTCCGCTTGCTGGTGACGCCAGCTTGGGCGTCGACGATGGGTTGGCCGTCTCCATGTGCCTGTCCAGGCCCAGCAGGCTGCGCGTGCGCTGCCCGTGTTTCGTTTCGAAGATCAGGGCATCGTTGGGGCTCGTTTCCCCATCGTGGCGTTCAGGGTGATACAGATGACTGGCCAGGCCGGCGAAGCGGAGCGAGCGACGCTTGATACCCGCCCTGACGGCGCGAACCGCCAGGTCGACATCCTCACGCCCCCATCCCTGGTAGCGTTCATCGAAGCCGTTGAGTGCGATCAGATCTTCGCGCCACCAAGCCTGGTTGCAGGTCTTGATCGCTTTCAAGGACGTGCTGGGACTAACAGCTGCGATGCAGCGCGACAACCATGGCAGGCGCAAGGCGTGACGCCGCCGGCGAATGCCCGGATCGAAGAATCCCAAGGCGTGAGCGTCACTGCCGAGTAGCCTGTCACGACCATCGGCATCGGTCAGCACGCGCACACCTTGCACGAAGGTATTGCGCCGTGCAGCAGCAAGGTGATCGGCGACGAAGGCAGGATGCGGCACCATGTCGCCATCGAGCAGGATTACGTACTCGCTGGAAGCTGCAGCGATGGCGCGGTTGCGGCACAGCGCGGCCCGGAAGCCCTGGTCGGGTTGCCAGCAATGATGCAGGGGTATCGGGTAGTCGCGCGCAAAGCGCTCGATGCAGGCGCGCGTGGCTGGGCCAGACCCGTCATCGGCCACAATCACTTCAGAAGGCAGCGTCTGCTGAGCCGCGAGCGCGCGCAGTGTCTTGGCCAGCGCCTCGGGCCAATTGAATGTCGTGACGAGGACGCTGACCGAACAGGGCTTGTGCGAAGCAGGCTTGGCACTCATCGCTTCCCGCTCCTGCGGTCGAGCATGATGCCCAGTGCCCTTTCCCAACGCTTCCACCATGGCGCCGTTCCATGCAGCGCGAGCGAGGCATACCGCTTGCGCTCCGTCCGGGAGGGCGCGACCTTCGTGCGGTACTCGTACTTGCCGAGATCGGCCGCCGACCGGTCGAGACCGACGATGGCCGCGTAGTGGTTGATGATGCCGAGGTTGCGGATGCGGTTGCGGTAAATCGACACCGGGTCGCGGCGTGTGGCCCACCAGCCATTCTTTCCATGCGACCGATAGCGTACCTCGCCAGTCGGCAGGAAGTACTTGCGTGCGCCCAGGATGCTGGCGCCGTGGACTACGCAGGCATCGGCGCACAGCCGCCACAATGCGTCGAAGGAGGCGGGAAGGTCGAGCGTCCGCACGGCCCAGGTGCGACGGAGCGACAGTGCGGACGTGGGGGCGCCGTACCAGGGCTGGAATACGAGGGTGCTGATGGCCGTGAAGCCGAGATCTACCGGTCGTTCATCGAAACGGATGTGCTCACTGTCATCACCGAAGACTTTCAGGTCACTGAAGACAAAATCAATATCCGCACGCTGGTCGTAAAGCCTGGCGAGCGCCTCCAGGTATCCCGGCTCCCACAGGTCATCCGCATCCAGGAAACAGACCACGTCGGCATCGGTCGACATGACGCCTCTCCGGAATGCAGACAGCTGCCCGCCGTTCTCGCCGAACAGGAGCGTTACCCTGGGGTCGGTACCGTAACGCTGTCTGAGCAATTCGGGCGAACCGTCGGTGGAGCCGTCGTCCACTACGACGATCTGGCGCGGCGCATAGCGCTGGGCCAATGCACTGTCCACCGCAGCCTCGACGAATGCGCGGTAGTTGTAGTTGGTGACGACGACGGCGAAGGTGGTCATGCCTAGGCCTGCAGCAGGTGGCGGAAATAGTTGATGGTTTCTTTCAGTCCATCCTCGAGTTCGATCTTCGGCTCCCAGCCCAGCTTCTCGCGTGCCAGCGCGATATCCGGCTGGCGCTGCTTCGGGTCGTCGGAAGGCAGGGGCTGGAATACCAGCCGGGAACGGCCGCCGACCAGAGCGAGTACTTTTTCCGCCAGCTCCAGCATGCTGAACTCGCCGGGGTTTCCGATGTTGATCGGGCCGGTGAAGCCGCGCTCGGTCTCCATCATCCGTGCCATGGCATCGATAAGATCATCCACATAGCAGAAGCTGCGTGTCTGGCTGCCGTCACCGTAGATGGTGATGTCCTCGCCACGCAGCGCCTGCACGATGAAATTGGACACGACGCGGCCATCGTTGGGATGCATCCGCGGGCCGTAGGTGTTGAAGATGCGCACGACCTTGATGTCGAGCCGGTGCTGGCGGAAGTAATCGAAGAAGAGTGTTTCTGCGCAACGCTTGCCCTCGTCGTAGCAACTGCGGATGCCGATCGGATTGACGCGGCCCCAGTAGCCTTCCTGCTGCGGATGTACCTCGGGGTCACCGTACACCTCGCTGGTGGACGCTTGCAGGATGCGCGCATCCAGCCGCTTGGCCAGACCGAGCATGTTGATGGCGCCATGCACGCTGGTCTTGGTGGTCTGGACCGGATCGTGCTGGTAGTGCACCGGTGAAGCGGGACAGGCGAGATTGAAGATGCGGTCCACTTCCACATAGAGGGGGAAGGTCACATCGTGACGCATCAACTCGAAGCGGGGATGCCCGAGCAGATGGGCAATATTCTGTTTGCTGCCGGTAAAGAAGTTGTCGACACACAGTACGTCGTGGCCTTGTTCGACCAGCCGTTCGCACAGGTGCGACCCGAGGAAGCCGGCTCCGCCGGTGACCAGGATGCGCTGCATGGGATGGGGGGTGGGGGGGGGATGCAGTATTCTCCCGGGACTGTGAGCCGAGAGTGGGTTCGCGTGTACGCACAAGACAGCCGCCAGTCAGGAAACCACGCTGGCAGGCCTCCTACGCCCGGAATCTGCGAGGGAGTCTAGAATGATCGTCATGCAGGCCCCCCTTCCCATCTCCCTCGTCGTCATCACTCACAACGAGGCACTGAATATCGGGCGCTGCCTGGACAGCGTGTCGTTCGTCACGGAAAAGCTGGTGATCGACAGTGGGAGCACCGACGATACCGTCGCGGTCGCGGAGGCGCATGGCGCGCGCGTGGTTCACCAGGACTGGTTGGGGTTCGGGCCGCAGCGCAACTTCGCGAGTGCACAGGCCCGGAACGACTGGCTGCTGGTGCTGGATGCGGACGAGTTCCTCTCGGAGGAGCTCGCTGCACAACTCGAACGTGACCTGCCCGCATTGCTGGCATCCCCCAAGGCTGGCGCGTGGCTTCGCCGTCGGACCTGGCTGATGGGGGCGCCGATGCGCTGGTACCGGCCCATGGTCGGCGAGAGGATGGCGCGGCTCTACCACCGCGGACGGGCGCGCTGGACTGATGCGCGCGTACACGAATCGCTGCGCTTCGACGGCGATACCGTCGAGTTCAAGGCGCCCTTCAACCACGCCGATAACCCCAGCCTGGTACACAAGCAGCTGAAGGTGCTCCGCTACAGCGAGCTGAAGGCGCTCGACTGGCGCGACAAGCGCCGGCCGGTGCGGATGTGGTTGACGCCGTTGGTCTATCTGTCCAGCTTCATCAAGGACTACCTGCTGCGACTGGCCTTCCTGGATGGCTGGCGCGGTTTCATCATTGCCCAGACGGCGGCCAGCTATGCCGTCTACAAGCGCATGCGTTACTACGAGATGCAGCACAACCCCGCCTCCATCGAGGCTGCGCACCGCAAGCTCGCCCGACACCAACTGGAACACTGATGGCCAAGCATTATCTCCTCTATGGTTCGGAGCGCTATGCGCTCGCCATCCTGCGGCCGTTGCAGGATGCGATCCGCGCCCGCGGCGGTGAGGTCGCCTGGTTCTTCGATGGCCCCGGTGCGGAGGACCTGCGACCAGACGAGAGGCTGCTGACCACCACGGAGGAAGTCCGCCGCTGGGACGCCATCGCCGTGATCACCGGCAGCAACGCGGTGCCGCACTTTTTCCCGGGTGTGAAGGTGGAGACCTTCCACGGCTTCGATGCCGGGAAACCCCGTCACATCTATATCCGCGGGTTTTTCGACCTGTATTGCACGACCGGGCCGAACGACACGCGGGCATTCTCGGACATCGCCGAGCGCGTCGGTCACTTCAAAGTCGTCGAGACGGGGTGGCCGAAGATCGACCCCTTCATGAAGGATATCGCCGGGGCGCTGCCGCCCGTGCGCGACCCCCCGGTCATCCTGTACCACTCCACGTTCTCCCCGTCGTGGAGTGCCGCGGAGACCCTGTACGAAGAAGTGAAGCGCCTGTCGCGCACCGGGGAGTGGCGCTGGATCGTCACCTTCCATCCGAAGATGAATCCGGACACCGTGGCGAAGTTCCGTGCGCTGGAGAACGAACACCTGCGCTTTGCCGACGACGACAATATCCTGGACCTGTTTCCGCAGGTCGACATGATGTGTTCGGACACATCGTCTGCGCTCAACGAGTTCCTGCTCACGCACAAGCCGGTGGTCACGTTCAAGAACCGCAGGCCGGGCCCGCAACTGCTCGATATCGACGATGCGGCGCAGTTCGAGCCGGCGATCCGGCGCGCGTTGTCCCGGCCGCCGGAGCTGATGCAGGCCATCGTCGACTATGCCGACAGCATCCATCCCTATCGCGACGGCCGATCGAGCGAGCGCGTGCTGGATGCCATCGATGCGTTCATCGCCGCAGGCGCGCGCAATCGGCGGCCCAAGCCGATGAACCTGTGGCGGAAGCTCAAGATCCGCAAGCGCATCGGTTACTGGGGGCCGGCCTGAGGACCGGGCGCTACCGGTTGTCATCTGGTCGCGCGAGAATGGGGGCGGGGTCGAGTGCCATGGCGAGCGCCATGCCCCGAGAAATCCGGTGAAGGGGTGCCGTGAAGATCACTGTCATTGCCAGTACGTACAACGCGGAGGAGTGGCTGGAGAAGGTGCTGCACGGCTACCGGTTCCAGACATGGCGTGATTTCGAACTGATCGTTGCCGACGATGGTTCGCGTGGAAGTACCCGCGAGATGGTGGAGCGGCTGGCGGGCGACTATCCGGTGCCATTGCGGCATGTCTGGCACGAGGACGCGGGTTACCGGCGGCAGGAAATCCTGAATCGCGCGATCCTGGCGGCGGCGCACGACTACGTTCTTTTCACCGACGGAGACTGCATTCCGCGCCGAGATTTTGTCGGTGTCCATGCCGCATTGGCGGAGCCGGGGCGCTTCCTGTCCGGGGGCTACTGCAAGCTGAGCATGAAGGCGAGCAAGGCGATCACGCTGGATGACATCCGCGATGGTCGATGCTTCCAGCTCGACTGGCTGCGCACGCTGGACCACGTGGGATTCTCGCCCGCGCTCAAGCTGGGCGCGGGTGCGCGGACCGGCCCCCTGCTGGATGCCATCACCACCACGCGCGCGACCTTCAACAACTGCAACTCTTCCGCATGGAAGCGGGATCTGCTGGCGATCAACGGATACGACGAACGAATGAAGTACGGCGGCCCCGACCGCGAACTCGGCGAGCGTCTGGAGAACCACGGTATCCGCGGCAAGCAGATCCGGCATCGGGCGGTGTGCGTGCACCTGGACCACGCGCGGGATTACAAGACATCGGAGTCGCTCCAGCGCAACCTCGCCATCCGCGCGCAGACCCGCGCACGGCGCATCACTTGGACGCCCTACGGCATCGACAAGACGGGCTGATCGCGCACCGGCAGCGCACGCCATGCGTGGACCACGTCGGCGACCTCGAGATCGGCGACACGGCCTGCGCTTCCACGTTCGCCCCCCAGTACCCGGATCGCGCCGGGACCGATGGGGCGCCATTTCGCCGGCGAGGCCGCACCGAACATCACGACGAGCGGGCAGGCGAGCGCGGCAGCGGCATGCGCGGGGCCGGTGTCCACCGAGACCATGCTGTGGGCGTGTTCCATCAGCGCGAGCAGGCGCGGGACAGGCAGTTCACGCGCGGCGTTGAGCATGCGGGGGGAGCGTTGGGTGGCGGCATGTATGTCGTCCAGCACGCCGTGCTCGGCCGGCGATCCGCACAGTACGATCCGGGCGTCGGGAAGGTCGTTCCAGATCGCCTGCGCCAGTTCAGCCCATGCCGTCGCCGGCCAGTGCTTGGCATTGCTTCCCGCGCCCAGGCGGCCACGCTTGTGGGTGCGCTTGTTGCCGGGCTGGAACAGGATGCACGGCGCGCTTCCGATCCCGTGCGCTGACTTCCACTGCAGGACATCGGCACGATCCGCCGGAGCCACGACAAGCCGGGGCAGGCGGAAGGCCTCAGCGACCACATCGCCAGCGCACGGATAGCGATGCACCGGATCGCGCTGGCCCAGCCGCACCCAGCGGTCCGGCCAGAGTCGCGGAACGCCGTCGTGCTCGTCGTCTTCGCGCACGCGCTGCACCCGGTCCTCCTCCTTCAATCGGGCACGCTGCAGCAGGCGCAGCGTAGGGGCATCGGTGTCGCATACATACACGGGTCCACGTCCGCGCCTTCGCAGCCAGGCGACCGTCGCCCATTGACTGGGGCAGAGCAGGTAAGGCGTGTTGCGGCTGCGGACCGTCCACACGGTGCCCACTTCGGGTAGCGGCTCGAGCAATGCGTGCGTCCATGGCCCCGCGCCCAGCACGTCGATCCGGCGACCATACCGCGCATGCAGCAGACGGATGAGCGTGGTGAGCATCACGATGTCGCCGAACGCCCCGCAGCGCACGACCAGGGGCGCCGCGCCCGCTGCAGCGGGACCGGCCTGCTTGTGCGCTGCCACGTTCACCAGCGCAGGCGCCGTGTTGCCAGCGTGTTGCGCAGGCGGTCGTAGACCGCGACCGCGTCTGCGTCGCGCACGAAACGCAGGCACAGCGGTGCGGCGATCCCGCTCGCACCCGCCGTATCCAGCCAGAGCGTGGCGGTGCCGCAGGCGTGGTCGAGGGGCGAACGCGACAGGCGCAATGCCTGCAGTTTGTCGATCTCGGCGAAGCGCCAGTAACGCGACCACCAGCCACTGCGCACGGCAATGACGTGACTGTCCAGGGCCCAGCCCATGCGCTGCGCGTGCCGGTGGGCGGCGTATGCCGCGAAGGCGAACCATGCAAGCCCCAGCCAGGCCCAATGACCGAAGTGCCACGCCGCGAGCGCCGTGATGGGCGCCAGCACTGCCAGCGACGGCAGCAGCAAGCGCCAGTGGGCGGAGCCCTGCACGGGTTGCCAGTCCTCGCGCGGCCACTCCACGTGCGGCAGCAGGTGCCGCACGAGTGCATCGCACGCATCGGGCGACGCGATCGGGGCCACGTCCTTCAGTGCGCGCGTGTCCTGTTGTCCCGCCTTTTCGGCTACGGCGGTATCGATGCGCAGCGAGCGGCGGCGGAACAGCCGGTGCAGCACGCCTTCATGCAGCGTCCAAGCCTGGATGCGCCGGCGTGCGACGCTGGTGCGAAGGCGCGCAAGCAGGCCCCGTTCCACCATCAGGCGACGCGCATCTTCGGTCAGCCGGAAACCGTGGAACTGCAGCAGTGCCAGCACGACGGACAAGGCACGGACCAGCCCCAGCGCGATGACGGCGAGTGCGACCGCACTGGCCGCACCGGCGAGCCAGCCCAGATGCAGTTGCTCGGCGTAGCCGTAAGCCTGCTTCGCACCCTGGCGGAAGAACTGTTCGATCATCTTCTCCGGCAGGATCTGCCACGCGGCACCGAAGCCCGCGGCGACCACGATCATGCCGCGGTTGGAGATCAGGCCAAGCTTGATGACCTCCCGTGTCGAGAGCGACAGCAGCGTGGTATCGGCCGGGTGTGTTGCCCCCGCGGTGCCTGGCGTCTCGTGGGCGGTCGCGTCATGCGTCTGGTGCCGCACCAGGTTTTCCAGGGCCAGCGCATCGTGCAGACCGAGGACCCGCATCTGCGCTTCGGGCTTCTGGCCCCCCGCAGATTCCAGTCGCACTTCCGCAACGCCGAACACGCGATGCAGCAGCGACTGGTGGACCACCACGTTGTGGATGCGCGAGAACGGAATTTCCCGTCGTGAGCGGTGCAGCAGGCCTTCGCGCACCGTCAGGCCATCGCGACCGATCGTGTAGCGATAGGTGAAGTACTGCAGGATCGCCAGCACCACCAGCACGATGATGCCGATGACGGGAGCGAGCGACGCCCAGAGATCGCCATCGCCGCTGCTCTTGCGGGCACCGAACACCACCAGCGCGACCAGCGGGAAGATGAACTGCTTGAGCTGCTGCAACAGCACGAACAGCCACGACCAGGGATGCAGACGACGTTCGCCGGATGCGTCCGCTTGCATGGCGCCGTCCATCACAGCGCGTCGTCGTGGTCGACCTGCGTGGCGAGGCGTTCGCGCAGACGCTCCGCGTCGTCCGCATCCAGCCCCGACACCGACACCGCCGCCATCCGCGTGCCCGCGGTGTGTACCACCAGGGTCGACAGGCGTGCACTGCGCTCAAGCGGCCCACGCTTGAGATCCAGGTGCTGCACGCGTGAAATGGGCACGTGGGTCTCGCTCTGCCACCAGTTGCCGCGGCGCAACGCGAAACCCTGATCGTCGAGGCGCCAGCGGGTGCGCCGATGGCGCTTGACCGCAACCCACGCGCCGATCACGGCGCCGGCCAGCGCCGCTGCGGGAACAGCAAGCCAGGGCGACACGACGTCAGTGGCCCGGGAGACGAAGAAAGCAGGGATCGCCAGCGGGAACATCAGGGCAGCACCGCCCAGCGCGGCCAGCCAGGCGCCGCGGGGCGGCAGTGATTGCCAGTCGGCGACCGTCGGCAGGGGGGTGGGGATATCGGGGTGCGTCACTGCCTGCCTGTCCTCAGTTCATCGATCATCCGATAGTCCAGCACATAGTCACGGCCGCGGCGATAGCGGCTCAGCCGGGCTTTCATGCGCTTCAGGACCGCGTCGCGCTCGCGCCCGCTGTACTCTGGATCGGCACTCATCTTCTCCACCGCGCGGCTCTCGAAGCGGACAGCCTGCTCGAAGTCGTGATTGGCGGCCAGCGCAGCCGCGACGGTGTCCAGTTCATGCCAGGCCAGGGTCTCTTCGCGACGGATCATGTGCTGGGCGAGTTCCAGCGCCTGGACCGGATCGCGTTGTCCGGCGACAGGACAGGTGGCCCAGATCCAGACGCGTTCGTTGCGCGCTGGTTCCGCTCCGGCTTCTTCTGCGCGCGCCGCCCATTCCGCTGCCTGCCGGCAGTCGCGCGGCAGACCGCCCATGCCATCCAGGTAGTAGTTGGATTGCGCCAGCAATGCTTCGGGCGGCCGGCCTTGGGCCACTGCGCGCTGCAGGTGCGGGAGCGCCTTGAGCATGGCCGCATCGGTCTGGCCTTCTTTGCCCCCAGTGATGGTGATGAACGTCATCCACGCGGCGTCGCCATGTCCGCCTTCGCTGGCCTTCTCCCACCAGGCGAGGCCGGCGGCTTCATCCTTGGGCAGAACGGCCGGTATCTCGCCGCCGTACAGCAGGCTGCCGGTGACGAACTGGGCGAACGCATCGCCTTCCTCGGCCTTGCGCACCACGGCGCGTACACGCAGGTGTTGCCACTGGCTGTAGTCGGGCCACCTTTCGTTCAGTCGCGTGCGCTTGGCCGCATCATCCAGCAGCGCGCGGTCGAGTGTGGCCAGGCTGGGCGCCTGGCTCTGGAGCGAGTTCGAGAGCGACATTTCCAGCACGCGGGATTCACTCATGCCCGTTCGCCGTATCTGCTCGTCCATCCCGAAGGACATGTCCTCCACCATGGACGTGTAAAGGAAGCGCCACTGACCGTCCTCCCGCACGAATGCGGGTCCGAACTGGAATTGGGTCTCCGTCGGTGGTGCCAGTTCGCCGATCGCCTGGTCGCCCACCACCGTGACGTGGGACAGGCTTGGTATGGCGGCATCCGGCTGGGGTGGTCGGGTATTGATCCAGCCCCGGCTCACGCACAGGGTTGCCACGGCGCGATCATCCATGGCCTGCAATGCCGCCTCGGTTTGAGTGGCGCGAAGAAGATAGACCACCACGCGATCAAGTACCGGCAGGCGCCGCAACTGATCAGGCGAGGCGTAGAGCGCCATGTCGCGCAGAAAGCCGGTGTGCGCCAGGCTGGAGCCTGACAGCAGATCCACGGCCTCGACCTTGTCCTGGCTGCTCAGCGCTGCATAACGATCCCACGTTCGTGAGACCTCGTTCATGGTGGCCATGTCCTGCGCCGCCCACGCCGGCAGCACCAGTGCGCCAGCCAACATCCCGGTCAGCCATTTCCGCATCCGCATCGTGTTCCCCTGTGTGGTCCCCTCAGTGGTAGGGATTGCCCTCGCCACTGCCTTCCGGCCGCAGGGTATAGCGTTTGTAGGTCCACTGGTACTGCGCTGGATCACGGCGTGCGATCCGCTCGACGGCCTGGTTGAGGGCCGTCACTGCCGTCACGGCGTCGGCATCGGCTATCGCCGCGGGTGCGCGCTCCACGTGCAGTGCGAAGTCGGGCCCGGGGCCGATGCGTTCGCACCAGGCGAACAGCACCGTCGCTCCCGTGCGCTCGGCCAAGCGCGACACCAGCGTCATGGTCAGCGCGGGCTTGCCGAAGAACGGCGCGAATTCGCCGTCGCCCATCTTCGGCTGCTGGTCCGGCAGGATGCCCACCGCTCCCCCGTCTTTCAGCACCTTCCACAGCTGGCGCACGGCGGGGCCCTCCGCGCGCACCTGGCGGATGTTGTCCGCTCCACGCACGCGCAGCAGGAAGGCATCACCCGCCGGCGACTCAGGCGGGCGGTAGACGATGGCGATCGGGCCGCGCGAGGCCAGCCACTGGTTGAGCAGCTCCCAGTTGCCGAAGTGGGGCGCGGCGACGATCACGCCTTTGCCGCTGGCCAGAGCTTCGTCGTACAGCGCCTCGCCGTGACGCTCGCGCAGGCAGGCCAGGTTCTCGCCCGCAGGCCGCGTCCAGAAGCGCAGGGTTTGCAGCGCCTGCCGCGCTGTCGTGCGCAGGATGGCAGCGTGCAGTTCCTCACGCTGTCCCGGCAGCAGGTCCGGGTAAGCGATCTCCAGATTGCGGCGGGCCACGCGGCTTTCGCGCACGTCGAACCGGCGCCACGCCCAGGCCATCGCGTCTCCCAGCGCGCGCAGCCAAGGCCAGGGGAGGCGCCCGATCAAGGCGGCGACGTGGTAGCCGAAGGCGGCGAGGGTGTCCGGTTTCATCCGCCGAGTGTAGCCAACCGGCGTGCCGCCCTTGCCGGTGCGGGACGGCGACCCCGGTATCCTGTTCTTCCCTTCATGCCGTCCGGACCCATCCCATGCTTTCCCTGATCCAGCGCGTGACCCGGGCGAGCGTAGCGGTCGACGACACCGTCGTAGGGGCCATCGACACCGGTCTGCTGGCCTTGGTGGGGGTGGAGCCGGGGGATGGCGAGGCGCAGATTGCCCGCATGGCCGACCGCCTGCTGGGTTACCGGGTCTTCGCCGACGAGGCGGGGCGCATGAACCGGTCCCTGGCCGATACGAACGGCGGGCTGCTGCTGGTCAGTCAGTTCACGTTGGCCGCCGATACCCGCTCGGGCATGCGGCCCAGCTTCACCACCGCCGCACCGCCCGCCAAGGCTGAACAGGGCTTCAACCGATTGGTCGACATCTGCCGTGAAAAGCACGCCGGCAGGGTGGAAACCGGGCGTTTCGGCGCCCATATGGTGATCAGCCTCGTCAACGACGGGCCCGTGACCTTCCTGCTCCGCCCGTGACGTTCTCCCCTTGCCGGGAGACAGGCTTCAGGAACCCAAGCCGGTCCGGGCTGGTATAATACGGGGTTCTCCCTTTCCTCTTCCCGGTGGCGCAACCTCGATGGCCAACGAACGTCCTGCGCAGCAGTCCGACATCAAGCTCTTGATCAGCAAGGGCCTGGAGCAGGGCTATCTGACTTACGCCGAAGTCAACGATCACCTTCCCGACGACCTGGTCGATCCGGAACAGATCGAAGACATCATCGGCATGATCAACGGCATGGGCATCGACGTCCATGAAGTCGCTCCCGATGCCGAAACCCTCCTGCTTGCCGATGGCAACACCGGCAACCGCGAAGTCGACGAGACCGCGGCCGAAGAGGCCGCCGCGGCGCTGACGTCGCTGGATACCGAAGGTGGCCGCACCACCGACCCGGTGCGCATGTACATGCGCGAAATGGGCACCGTCGAGCTGCTGACCCGCGAAGGCGAAATCGCCATCGCCAAGCGCATCGAGGAAGGCCTGGGCCAGGTGCAGGCCTCGCTGGGCAACTTCCCGTGGTCGATCGAACTGCTGCTGGAAGACTACGAACTGCACAAGGCCGGCAAGAAGCGCCTGGCCGAAGTCATCGTCGGCTTCAACGATGTCGAAGAGCCGGCCCCGGAAGTGCCGGTGGCCGAAGAGGCTGTCGAAGCCGCCGACGATGCCGCCGACGATGAAGAAGAAGCCGCGGACGATGTGGCCGAGGAAGCGGGTCCGACCGGCCCGGATCCGGAAGAAGTCGCGCGCCGCATGCAGGTGCTGGCCGACGGCTATGCCAAGTTCAAGAAGTCCTATGCGAAGAACGGCCCCGAGAACAAGGCCGTGGTCAAACTTCGCACCGAACTGGGCGAGACCTTCGTCACCCTCAAGCTGCCGCTTCCGCTGACCGACACGCTGGTGCGCAAGCTGCGCGAGGTCGTGGCCCAGGTGAAGGACCACGAACGCCGCGTGCTGCACCTGTGCGCCAACGTCGCCAAGATGCCGCGCAAGGAGTTCCTGCGCGCATGGGAAGGCAACCAGACCAACCTGGGCTGGGTGGACGAGGTATTGAAGCGCAAGCAGAAGTGGTCTTCGGGCCTGCGCGATGTCAGGGAGCAGATCGTCGCCGAGCAGGAAGCCACCATCGCCGTCGAGCAGGCGATGTACCTGACGCTGGCCGACATCAAGGAGATCAGCCGCGCGATGGCCTATGGCGAAGCCAAGGCACGCAAGGCGAAGAAGGAAATGGTCGAGGCCAACCTACGCCTGGTCATCTCCATCGCCAAGAAGTACACCAACCGCGGCCTGCAGTTCCTCGACCTGATCCAGGAAGGCAACATCGGCCTGATGAAGGCGGTCGACAAGTTCGAATACCGTCGCGGCTACAAGTTCTCGACGTACGCGACCTGGTGGATCCGACAGGCCATCACCCGCTCGATCGCCGACCAGGCGCGCACCATCCGCATCCCGGTGCACATGATCGAGACGATCAACAAGCTCAACCGCATTTCCCGCCAGATGCTCCAGCAGTACGGCCGCGAGGCCACGCCGGAAGAACTGGCCAAGGAAATGGACATGCCGGAAGACAAGATCCGCAAAGTCATGAAGATCGCGAAGGAACCGATCTCCATGGAAACGCCGATCGGCGACGATGAGGACTCCCACCTGGGCGACTTCATCGAGGACACCAACGTGGAGTCCCCGATCGAGAACACCACCAACATCAACCTGTCGGAAACGGTCCGCGACGTGCTCGCCGGCCTGACTCCCCGGGAAGCCAAGGTGCTGCGCATGCGTTTCGGCATCGACATGAATACCGATCACACGCTGGAAGAGGTCGGCAAGCAGTTCGATGTCACCCGCGAGCGCATCCGCCAGATAGAAGCCAAGGCATTGCGCAAGCTGCGTCATCCGTCGCGTTCGGAACAGCTGCGCAGCTTCCTCGACATCGACTGACGCGAAGAAGCACGGCATTGCACCAACGAAGCGCGGCCCCTCGGGGCCGCGTTTTTTTTTGGTGCGAGGTTGGCGCCGTTGACGCGCCCATCTTGCCGCCGTCATCACATGCGCGCCGCTACAATCGCGGCCACCCCACGAGTCAGACTTCCGCGTGCAGCGACGGGACGCAATCAAATCCGTCCTCGCCATCGCGTTGCTGGGCAGCATGCCCCGCGCGATGGCGCAGGCCACGAACACAGCGAACACCGCGACAGCACCGACGCGATTCACCCTGGAAACGGTTCCACGCCTTGCGCAAGCGATGGCGAGGCAGCCTTATCGCGCGCCTGACGAACAGCTGCCCGCGTCATTGGACACCGGCTATGACGCGTATCGCGATCTGCGCTTCGACCCGGCGCAGGCCCTATGGCGCAAGGAAGCCTTGCCATTCCAGGTGCAGATGTTCCATCGCGGATTCCTGTTCAAACAGCGCGTGGAGCTTTGGCGGGTGCATGAGGGGCGCGCCGAGCCGATTCCGTATTCCCCCGGGCTGTTTGATTTTCCGCAGGGCGTGACGCCCCCACAGGACCACGCCTTGGGGTTCGCTGGCTTCCGCGTGCATACCCCGCTCAACCAGCCAGATGTGTTCGACGAGTTGATCGCGTTCCTCGGCGCCAGCTACTTCCGTGCCCTGGGCAAGGGACACGCATACGGCCTTTCCGCGCGTGGACTTGCGCTGGGCAGCGGTGATGCGGGTGCGGAGGAGTTCCCGTTGTTCCGCGCCTTCTGGATCGAGCAGCCTCCGCCGGGCGCTACGCAGCTGGTTGTGCATGCCTTGCTCGACAGCCCGAGTGTGGCGGGTGCGTTCCGCTTCCTGATCCGCCCGGGTGGCGAAACCGTCATCGATGTGCAATCACGCCTGTATCCCCGCGTGGACCTCGCGCGTGCAGGCATCGCGCCGCTGACCAGCATGTTCGAGTTCGATGCTGGCGACCGCGTGGGAACCGATGACTACCGGCCGGCCGTGCACGACTCGGATGGCCTTGCCATTCTCAACGGACACGGCGAACAGATCTGGCGACCGCTGAGCAATCCGCCACGTGTCCAGCTGAGCGCGTTCGCCGACGCCGGGCCTCGCGGCTTTGGCCTCATGCAGCGCAAGCGCGGCTTCGGCGACTACGCCGATATCGAGGCGCGCTACCACCAGCGCCCCAGTCTCTGGATCGAGCCCAAGGGGGATTGGGGCAAAGGAGCGGTCACACTGGTGGAGATTCCCACCGGCGACGAATACCACGACAACATCGTGGCGTTCTGGCGGCCCGCCGCGCCACTGCGTGCGGGCCGTGAACATCGCTTCGATTACCGCATGCACTGGTGCGACACGCATCAGTGGGACGCCGGCCTGGCCATCGTCACGGACACGCGTATCGGTGCGGCACCGGATCCGTCGCGGCGCCTGGTGGTGATCGATCTCGAAGGCGGCCGCCTCGCCTCGCTGCCGCGCGACGCGCAACTGCAACCCGATGTCTGGGCAGCACGCGGCGATGTTGTCGGCGCGGTGGTCTATCCGAACCCGGAGACGCGCGGCTGGCGCCTGAGCTTTGAATTCCGTCCTCAGGAAGGCGGCACGGACGGGCGTGACGCGGAACTGCATGCGCGTGTCCTGGACGGCGATAGGCCGCTGTCCGAAACCTGGCTGTACCGTTGGAGCACCTGATCATGAACACACATCGCGTGGATGATCCGCTGCAGCAGGCATGGCTGCCCCCCGAATCACCACTTCCCATGCCGGTACAGGACCTGCGGACAGGACGCCTGTCGTCAAGCGCGCTGCCCACATCGCCGCCCGCAATCAGGCGGCGGCGTGCGCTGGTAATGGTGACTGCGATCGCGCTGACCGTGTTCGCGACCTATCAGATCTGGTGGGTATTGCGCAGCGACGGTATCAATGTGCTGGAGGGCGTGCTGCTCGCGTTGTTTGTTGCGCTGTTTGCCTGGATCGCGCTGTCGTTCTCCAGCGCATTGGCTGGCTTCGTGCTGCTGTTGCGTCGA
This sequence comes from Pseudoxanthomonas sp. SE1, assembly GCF_029542205.1. Lineage (NCBI taxonomy): Bacteria > Pseudomonadati > Pseudomonadota > Gammaproteobacteria > Lysobacterales > Lysobacteraceae > Pseudoxanthomonas > Pseudoxanthomonas sp. SE1. Next base: position 480,432 of record NZ_CP113783.1, read on the forward strand.
CGCCCGCATCCACTCGGCATCGATGAGGCGGCGGCACTTCCCGTGCTTTCGACCCGCACGGCCCTGCTGGTGCCGACCTACAACGAAGACCCCCATCGCGTGCTGGCCGGCGTGCATGCGATGCATGAATCGTTGCAGGGTACCGGGCAGGGGAACCGTTTCGACTTCTTCATCCTCAGCGACACCACGCGTCCGGATGTCCAGCATCAGGAAGTGGCGGCCGTCCGGGCTCTTCGGCACCGACTGGGTGCCGACGCGCACGTGTTCTATCGCCGCCGCCGCGAGAACACGGAGCGCAAGGCGGGCAATATCGCGGAGTGGGTGCGGCGTTTCGGTGGGGCGTACCCGCAGATGCTGATCCTGGATGCCGACAGCCTGATGACCGGCGACACCCTGGTCCGTCTGGCGGATGCGATGGAACGCAATGCCAGCGTTGCACTGATCCAGACGCTGCCGATGATCGTCAATGGGCGCACGTTCTTCGCGCGGATGCAGCAGTTCGCCGGACGCGTATATGGCCCGGTGGTGGCGCACGGCATTGCCTGGTGGCATGGCGCGGAAGGCAACTACTGGGGGCACAACGCCATCATCCGGACCGCAGCCTTCGCCCGCCACGCCGGCCTGCCCCATCTTCGCGGCGGCAAGCCGTTCGAGGGGGCCGTGCTCAGCCATGATTTTGTGGAGGCGGCGTTGCTTCGCCGCGGTGGCTGGGCCATCCACATGGCGCCGGGACTGGGCGGCAGTTACGAGGAAGGACCGCCTTCGCTGACCGACATGCTGGTGCGCGACCGCCGCTGGTGCCAGGGCAATCTGCAGCATGGCGCGGTGCTGCCGGCGCGTGGCCTGCACCGCATGCATCGGCTGCATCTGCTGGTCGGCATCGGTCATTACTTCACCGCGCCGATGTGGGCCATGCTGATGCTGGTCGGCCTGGCCATTCCGTTGCAGCAGGCCGGCTTCAACCTGAGCCAGCCGCATATGGAAGGCTTCACGCCTGCACTCTACTGGCGTGGCGGTGATCCGGCGCGTTTCCTGTGGGTTTTCTACTTCACGATGGCGGTGCTGCTGGCGCCCAAGGCGATGGGCTGCGTGGCCACGCTGGTGCAGCCGGCGTTGCGTCGGCAGTGCGGCGGCGGGCTGCGCATCATCGGCAGCGCGTTGCTGGAAACCGTGATGGCGGCATTGATGGCGCCGGTCACCATGTACGTGCAATCGCGTGGCGTGGCGGAAGTGCTGGCCGGACAGGATTCCGGCTGGGAGACGCAGCGTCGCGACGATGGCAGCGTGCCACTCGCCAGCCTGGTACGCCGTTACGCGGGGTTGACGTTGTTCGGTGCGGGCAGCGGCGTGGTCGCCTACCTCGTGTCGCCTGCACTGGCGGCATGGATGGGGCCGGTCGTGCTGGGCATGGTCCTGTCCATCCCCATCAACGTCCTGACGGCATCGCCTGTGGTCGGCCAACGCCTGCGCGCTGCAGGATGGCTGCGCATTCCAGAGGAATCCACGCCTCCGGCGATCCTCGCTCGTGCCCTGGCATTGCGCGCCGCACCCGACGACGCGCCATCCGTACCCTTGGCCTCCGGTACAATCCTCGCGCTGGGGGCCTATAGCTCAATGGTTAGAGCAGAGGACTCATAATCCTTTGGTTCCAGGTTCGAGTCCTGGTGGGCCCACCATCCCTGCCAACCCCTGACAGATGGTCGGCGGCGACTGGAGCGGCTGAAAGCGGGTGTCCCTTGCTGTTCGATGGAGGACCGGTTTTTTTGCTGATCTTCGCGCCGGTCATCGCCCTGCCCGTCGGCCCCATGCATGCGAGCGATGTCGCGAATCCGTTGGAAACTCGGCAGCCTGCTGCTCATGCCATGCGCCGTCGCCCTGGCAGAGGAAGGGCAGCCAGTGGCCGCGGAGACGCTCGACCGCGTCGTGGTCGTCGCTACGCGTCTTGAATCGGTAGATGCCTTCGACGTGCCGGCCTCGGCCGATACCATCGTGGTGGGCGACGGCGGCGCGCGATCGCAGTCCGCGTTGTCGGAAGTGCTGGTCGGCGTCCCCGGGCTGCTCGCGCGCGAACGGCAGAATCTCGCGCAGGACACGCAGCTTTCGATCCGAGGCTTCGGCGCGCGCTCGACCTTTGGCGTGCGCGGATTGCGTCTGTACGCCGATGGCGTGCCTGCGACAATGCCCGACGGGCAGGGCCAGGTATCCCACTTCAACATGCTGGGCGCGGATCGCGTGGAGGTGCTGCGGGGGCCGTTCTCCGCCCTGCATGGCAATTCTTCCGGCGGCGTGATCCAACTGTGGAGCGACGTTCCCGGGGAAGGCCATGAAGCCCGGGTGCAGGCAAGCGTGGGGAGCCACGGCAACCGTGTACTGGGCGCGCGGATACGCGGTGCCCGCGATATCGTGGGCTACAGCGTGGCGGCGTCGATGCTGGAGACGGACGGCTACCGCGCGCATAGCGCGGCGGGGCGCGACTCGCTGAATGCGAAAGTCCGGTTGAAGCCGGGCCGCGCTACGCTGGACCTGGTCTTCAATCATTTCGGCGCGCCCGACGCCGAGGATCCGCTGGGCCTTACGCGTGCGCAGGCATGGCAGGATCCGCGCCAGGCGACGCCGGTGGCGACGCAGTTCGACACGCGGAAGTCCGTCCGGCAGGACCAGCTGGGTGCCGTGTACGAATGGCCTTTCGCCAGCGGACACCTGCTGCGTGCGATGGCCTATGGTGGACGGCGCGACGTCGAGCAATACCTCGCGTTGCCGGGCACGGCGCAGGCCAATCCACTCAACGCCGGCGGCGTGATCGATCTCGACAACGACTACGGCGGGGCAGACCTGCGCTGGTCATGGACGGGCGAACTTGCCGGACGTCCGTTCGAGGTCAGTGCAGGCACGAATGCCGATCGGCAGCGCCAGCATCGTCGCGGCTACGAGAATTTCGTCGGCACGGTGCAGGGCGTGCGGGGCACGCTGCGTCGCGACGAGCGCAACCAAGTGGGGAATGTCGACCAGTATGCGCAAGCGTGGTGGCGGTTCGCATCCCACTGGTCGCTGCTGGCCGGCGCCCGCCACAGCCGGGTTGCGTTCCGCTCGCGGGATGCCTATGTCACCGTCGCCAATCCTGACGACAGTGGCCAGGTGACGTACGAACGCACTACGCCGGTGGCGGGGCTCGTGTACGCGCCCACCGACACGCTGCGGTTGTATGCATCCATCGGGCGCGGCTTCGAGACGCCGACGTTCAACGAGATCGGCTATCGCGCCGATGGCGGTGCAGGGCTGGCGTTCGATCTGCGGCCGGCGGTCAGCCGGAACGTAGAGGTGGGGATGAAATGGCGGGATGGGCGGGGCGCCCGTGTCGAAGCGGCGCTGTTCCGCGCCGATACCGACGACGAGCTCGCGGTCGCACGCAACGTGGCTGGCCGGAGCAGCTACCGCAATGCCGGCGCCGCACGGCGCCAAGGCGTGGAACTGCAGGCCGGTCTGCAACTCCACACCGCATGGCGGTTGCAGCTGGCCTACACGTGGCTGGATGCCACGTTCCGCGACGGCTTTCCCATCTGCACTTCAAGCGGCTGCACCACGCCGGGCGTGCAGGTCGCGGCCGGCACGCGCATTCCCGGGATTGCCCGACAACAGGCATCGGTGCGCCTGGGCTGGCAGGGCGAGCAGTGGAGTGCTGCGGCGCAATTGCTGGGCGTCGGCGCGGTCACGGTGAACGATACCGGCAGCGAACGCGCCCCGGGCCATGGCCTGCTCAACCTCGAACTGGTGCGCGATTGGCCCGCCGGCAGCGGGCGCCTGCAGGGCTTCGCCCGCATCGACAACGCGCTGGACCGGTTCCATATCGGTTCCGTCATCGTCAACGAAGGCAACGGCCGGTTCTACGAGCCCGGTGCCGGGCGCACGTTCACCGTGGGGTTGCGCTGGCACTGGGCGGACCGCTGACGGCGCATCGGCCTTCTGGCGCGCCTACGTCAATCGGTGGGGAAGATGGACGCTGGCGCGCAGTCCGCCGCTACTGCGGTTCGACAGCGATACATCGCCACCGTGCGCGACTGCCGTGGATTTCACGGATGCCAGGCCCAGGCCGATTCCGCCCGTGGCCCGATTGCGCGAGGCATCCCCGCGCACGAAGGGCATGAACAATTGCGCTTCCTGCGTGGGATCGATACCGGGACCGTCGTCGTCCACCTGCAGGCGGTAACCGTCCCGCTCCGCCGTCAGCGCAAGCCGTGCCCGTTGTCCGTACTTGAGCGCGTTGTCGACCAGATTGGCCACCATGCGCCGCAGCGACAACGGGTCGCCTTTCATCGGTGCAGGCGAACCGTCGGCAAGCTGCACGTCGTGTCCGATATCGCGCAGGTTGTCGACCACGCTTTCCACCAGCAGGCGCAGATCGAGCGACTCGTGCGCGCGCAGGCGATTCTGGTCGTGGATGAACTCCAGCGTGGCATCGATCATCTGCGACATCTCGGCGATGTCGGCGCTGGCCTTGGCGCGGCCCTCGGCCGGCAGCGCATCCAGCCGGAACGCCAGCCGCGCGAGCGGCGTGCGCAGGTCGTGCGCGATCGCGCCGGCCATTTCGCTGCGCTCCTGCAGCAGCCGGTCGAGGCGGGCCTGCATCGCATTGAACGCGGCGGCCGCGCTGGCGATCTCGCTGGGGCCCGTCAGCGGCAATGCCGGCGCGCCGGTCTCGCGCCCCATGCGGTCGGCGGCACGCGTGAACTCGCGGATCGGCGCGGCCAGGGCGCGCGAGAACCACCATGCCAGCGGCAGCAGGGCCAGCATGCCGGCCAGGAACAGCGTCGCCAGCCGGGTGATGAAGCTCGCGCGGTTGCGCGTGTTCTCGACGACCCGCCAGCGCCCGTCGGCCTGGCGGAATGCCGCCACGAAGTCGCCCCGCAGCGGCGCATCAGGCCGCCAGCCCGGCGGGAACCGTTGCGTACCCGGGTTGCCCACGTCCTCCGGCGCACGTGCGGGTCCATCCAAGGGCGGTGCCTGCATGCCGTCGCCGGGCATCGGGGGCGGGCCGGCGGGCATGCGCGGCGGGGGAGAGAACGGCTGGGGGCCTTGCAGGTGGTAGAAGCGCACGTGCTGTACATCGCTGCCAAGCCATTGCGCCAGCAGGTCACGTACGAAGGGCGAGGCGCGATAGCGTGCAGGATCGGGTGCGGGGGGCTGCCCGGCGTCGTAGACCGTCAGATCCGGGCCGGTGGCGGGCATGCGCGACGACAGCAGGGCCGTCAGTTCGCTGAAGGCGATGCCATCGACCGGCGGGCGGTACAGCAGCACCGCCATGCCGATCGCGTACGCCACCACCAGTGCAGCCAGCAGCAGGAGGAAGGTCCGCGCGAAGAGCGGCAGGCGACGCAGGCGCGCGGTCACCGGCGCACCACGGACGGCAGCAGCATGTAGCCTTCGTTGCGGACCGTGCGGATCATCTCCTTGCCGCCGCGTTCGCTGAGCTTGCGGCGCAGGCGGCTGACCTGGCTGTCGATCGCGCGATCATAGACGTCGACGTTGTGGCCGCGCGCGTAGTCCAGCAGTTGGTCGCGGCTCAGGACGCGTTGCGGGTGCTCGACGAAAGTGCGCAGCAGGGTGAACTCGCCATCGGACAGCACGATGTGTGTGGCCGTGGGATCGCGCAGCTCCCGCCGCGCGACGTCCAGGCTCCAGCCGTCGAAACGGTACTGCAGTCCACTCGCCGATGCAGCTGCGGGCTCGTCGTCGGTCGGCGGTGGATTGCGCCGGAGCAGGGCGCGCACGCGCGCCAGCAGTTCGCGCGGATTGCAGGGCTTGGCAAGGTAGTCGTCTGCGCCGACTTCCAGCCCGATGATGCGATCGGTGTCCGTGCCCAGCGCGCTGAGCATGATGACCGGCGGACCGGCTTCGCTCGCAAGCCGCCGCGCGGCCGACAGGCCATCCTCGCCCGGCATCATCACGTCCAGTACCACGAGGTCGGGACGACGTCGGGCGATCGCCTCGCGCATCGAGGCGACATCGGCCGCCACGTCCACGCGATACCCGTGTTCGCGCAGGAAATCGCCGATCAGGGTGCGCAGTTCGGGGTCGTCATCGACCACCAGGATGTAGGAACTCAGGTCCATCTTGCAGCGTCGCAGCAGCGTTCGTGGGAAGTATGCGCCATTCCCCGACCGGCCCTGCCCCGGAAAAGAAGCCGCCACACGGCGTGGCGGCGAGGATTCCTTGGGATCGAGGACACGGTTGGTCTGGCGCCAACATGGGGGCAGCCTGCCCTGCATGCGTGCCGCCGATGTGTCGGCATGTGACGGCGTGTGTCGCAGCCCGGAGGGTGCGGTGACACGCACGGGCAAATGCAGGCGACATGGCGCACGCAGGCTGCGACTTCCCCCGACACCGGCGCATGCCATGCCCGCTCCCTCCCTGCGCCTGCTCACCCGCGACAACGGGGTTGGCCTCAGTCGCGACCTGCGGTTGATGGCGGAAGGCCTGTTCCAGGCAGGCTTCGACTGCGAACGGGTGGCTTTCGGGGCGGGTGGGCGCTCGGGCAAGGCGATGGAGCTGGACCTGTGGGTACGCCGGCTTCGGCATGGCCGGACCGATCTGCAGATCTTCCTGGAGCGCATCTACCCGCGTTGCCTGCCGCTGTCGAAGCGCAACGTGCTGGTGCCCAATCCCGAGTGGCTGCTCGACAGGTGGCGTCCGCTGCTGCCGCGGTTCGACCTGGTCCTGTGCAAGACCCGGCATGCGCAGCGCATCTTCGAAGCGCGCGGATGCCCGACGGCGTACATCGGCTTCAGCAGCGAAGATCGGCGTGATGTGTCGGTGCCGCGCGAGCGCGCCTTCTTCCATCTCGCCGGCAGCAGTGCGGCCAAGGGCACCGAAGTGCTGCTGACGGCATGGCGCCGGCATCCGGAGTGGCCACGGTTGACGGTCGTCCAGGCCGAGCGCCACGCGCGCCCCGGGCCGGCGGCACCGAACATCGAGCACCGGATCGGCTACCTCGACGATGGTTCCTTGCGCTGGTTGCAGAACCGGCACGTATTCCATGTGTGCCCGTCGGAAGTGGAAGGATACGGGCACCATCTCGTCGAAGCGATGAGTGTCGGGGCTATCGTGCTGGCCACCGATGCGGCGCCGATGAACGAGCACGTGACGCACGATCGAGGCGTGATGATCGGCGCGAGACCCGGGCATCGGCAGGGCCTGGCGCTGACCCATGACGTGACCGTTGAAGCCATTGAACAGGCCGTCGACTACGCGCTGTGCCTCACCGGACTGCAGCGCGCAGCGATGGCCGAGGCAGCGCGCACGCACTACCTGGCCAGCCGCCGTCAGTTCCACGCGCGCATGCGGGCCATTGTCCCTGCGCTGATGGGCGACGCTGCGCGGCGCGTGGTCGCGGATTGTGCGCCGTGAACCCGCGGCGCCTGCAGCAGCACGCCCGTCTCGCGGAGGCTTTGCGCGAAGCGGCCGACCCGTCAGGGCACGGCCACGTCCGGCGTCGGGTATTTCTGGTGGGATGTCCGCGCTCGGGCACGACGCTGCTTCAATCGCTGTTGCATGCGCACCGTCATATCCGGTCCCTGCCCGAAACGCACTTCCTGCCGCGGCTGCTTGGCAGCGAAGAGCATCGCCGCAGTGCTGCCGACCGGCCTCGTAGCCCCGTGGCCCTGCTGAAGTGCTGGCGACGCGAATCGCTTGCGAAGTGGGGCCTGGTCGATCCGCGTCGCGCCGCGCGCGCGTGGGCGTTCCTTCGCGAACTGGACCTTCCGGCTCACGTGCCCGATGAGGGTCGGGGGCGCCTGCGCACGCAGATGCAGGCCTTCGTCCGTACGCTGGACGCGCATGCGCTGGTCGTGCACAAGCCCGTCTGGGTGGAGAAGACGCCGGATCACCTGTTCTACATCGATGGCCTGCGTGCGCATGTCGCCGACGCACGCTTCATACATATCGAGCGTGACGGCAGGCAGGTGGTGGGCTCGCTCTATCGCGCCGCCCGCGAGCATCCCGGTTGGAGGCCGTTCCTGTCGCTGGAGAAGTGCGTGGACCGGTGGGACACCGCGCGACAGGAAAGCGAGCGCTGGCGCGGCGATCCGCGGCACCTGCACGTGAGCTATGAAGCATTGGTGCGTGAGCCGCGCGAAAGCATGGCGCGCGTGCTGGCGTTCCTCGGGTGCGAGCCTGACGACACGCTGTGGTCGCGCTACCGCGCGATGGCGGGCGGCCTGATCCGCGCGGACGAGCCATGGAAAACGGGCAACCTGCAGCCCCTTCGTGCCCGCGATGCATTCGGCGACGTTCTCGATGCGTCGCAGCGCTGCTGGGTAGAGTCCGCGCTCGCCGCCCGCGCAGGCAAGCGCGCGGGCGCGCATGCGCCTGCACCCGGTGCGACGGCGCTGACACACGCCGGCATCCGCGCGCCACATGCATGAGCCATGCTGCATCCCTGTTCCACCCGGCATGGAGGGACGGCGCGGTGGCCACCCCTCTCCCACGTCCCGTTCCGTCCCTCCGTGCCGGCCCTGTGGCGACATCATCCTTCCCTTCCGTGACCCTGCGAGGAGATCCTTTGTCCTACGTCCCGTTCTTTCGCGGCCTGGCTCTTGCCGGAATGGCCTTCGGCCTCGCCGCCTGCTGCACGTCTCTCCCGCCGCCGCACCGTCCGCCGCCCCCGTTCGGGCCGGGCGGCCCGCCACCCCATGCGCGAGGCCATGGCGGCATGCCGCTCCCGCCCACCGATTTTGAAGAAGCGGTCGAGGCCTGCGCGGACGAACTCGATCTGCCGCCGCCATCCTCCGATGATCGACATGCACCTCCGGCATTGACCGACGACCAGCACGCGCTGCTGGATGCGTGCCTCGGGGAGCAGGGTTTCGTGCCTCGATCCCACCCGCCCGAAGACGAAGAAGATCCGGCGTGATCCCATCGCCGTATCCGGACTGCGAGCGATCGCCTGCCATCATGGCCTTGCGTGCCACCTGAGCGTGATGTGCGTGCCTGCGTGCCAACGCAGGGGCTGACGACGGACGTGCTGGACCGCCTCATCGCAGGCGCCGCCAGCGCGGCCGTGGTGGCGCTTGCGTTGCTGGTACTGATGTCCCAGCGTCCCGTGTCGCAAGGGGAGGGAATGGAGGAGCCGTCGTTGCGGCTGCGCTTCATCACCCGTGATCGTGCGGCGGAGGAACGACCGCCCCAGTCCACGCATACCGATGCCGCGTCACGCGGGGGTGCAGCATCGCCGGTCCATCCAGTCGCGTCTTCCGCATCGCAGGCCCCTGTAACCGCGCGACAGACAGAGCTGCGCGCCATGCTCTACGGGCGCGACGGACGCCTTCGCGTGCCCGATGGCATCGGCATGCCAGCACCTGCGCCAGGTCGGCCACCTGGCAGCGCACCCGGCGCACGGCAGGCGGATGCGCGCGGTCCATTCGATCGCATCAACCCGATCGACTATCGGGAGACCCGCTTCGATCGCGCATGGCGGGGAAAGGGCACCGCGGGCGATGTCGCACTGGAGAATGCGCATGGTTCGGTGACCGGCGGCGCGGTGAGCATACCGCTCGGCACGGGAGACCAACCCGCGCGTGCGCGACCACCCCCGTCGGTGCGCTTCAACCCCGCGCTGCACGAGCGGGTGGCGGACCTGGGCAGCGAAGCCACCGGCGATGCCTACAAGGCCGCGCCGATCGCAGAGAAGCCGGCGCCCGGGCTCGATGGCGCGGCCAGTCGGGCCATCCACGAGCAACTGGCGATCCTCGGACAGGATTTCGCCCACTGCCGGGCATCGCTGCTCGCCGAGTTCGCACGGCCGGTGCGCCTGCACCTGTCGCAGCTCGAAGGCATCGAGTACGCCTTCGCCCACGGTGCCGATCCCGTGCGCGCCGAACACCTGTTGCCGCGTGAAGCGGACATGGCCTACACGCTGGCGTGGCGCGCCGTGTGGCACGCCCGCCAGAAACTCGCCGCGTGCAGTCGCTGAGCGCCGCGCAGCCTTTGCGTGCGCGCTAGGGCCCGGCGTTCTTCGCTGCACGTACGCGGGCGACGTGCTGCATGATGTCCACGAACGGCGCCACCCAGTACACGTCGGGATGGGCGGCCAGGTGCCGCAGCAATGCTTCGTGTGCGTCGCTGGAGACAGCGAGGTGGTCGCCGCCGATGCCATGGAAGGTGAAGTTGACCATCGTGCCCTTTCGCGCCGCCTCTTCGACGCGGGCGATCAGCGCTTCGCCGGTCACCTCGACCGGAACGTCGACCGGCACCGCCATCGGATCGAGTGTCGCCATGTCCTCGATCACGCCGCCCTGTCCCAGCTTGATCGCCACGAATGCCGGCGCGACGGCGTCGACATAATTGCCGTCGCGCGCCCGCGTATCTCCGCAGGGCACGGTCATGGTCCGTTCGTGCCTGCCATCCAGCGCGGCCAGCATGACGTTCGCCAGCAGCACCTGGTCGCGCATCTGCGCCACGGTGACGCTGTCGAGATCGCGGTGTGCCTCCACCCATGCGCGATCAGGCCGGGAGCCCGAGCATTGGTGGAACAGGCTGTGGTTTCCCAGCTCGTGGCCGTTGCGTGCGGCGGACACCCACTCCTGCTGCCGCGCACGCAACGTGTCGGAGGACAGCGTCAGATAGAACGTGCCCTTCAGGCCGTGGCGGTCGAGCGCGGGAATTGCGTTGTCCAGTTGCGACGGAACCGCATCGTCGTAGGCCAGGCTCACGGCGGCACGACGTCCATCGGGCCACGCGAAAGCATCTGCGGCGGAGGTGGGTGCGCCCGGCAGCAACAGCAACATGACAAGCAGCGGACGCATGGCGGACTCTCCTAAGCCGTGTGGTCAGTGCACCAGGGTCTGGATCGCGCGCGCCGGGATGGTGACCACGGCCGAGGCCTGGCCTACGTAGAAGTTGTAGGCGATCTCCTTGTCGGTGGGGTTCATCACGACCGTGGCCAGGCGTCCGTCGGGATTGGCGAAGGACGTCGCCAGCAGGGTGCTGCGGCTGGTGGCGGTGCTGACGCGACGCGCTTCGGGACGGATGAACTTCGAGAAGTGCCCGATGTAGTAGTAGCTGGGCGTGTAGATCAGCTCGCCGGTGCGTGTATCGGCGTGGAGCGGCGCGAAGCAGTAGTTGCCCACGTGATTCGGGCCACCCTTCTCGTCCAGCAGCATGTTCCAGTCGGTCCAGCCGACGGCGCCGTTGTTGAGGTCGTGGATCATCGAAGTCCCGTAGCGTTCGGCATTCGGCCAGTGCTGGTAGCGCGCCGGGTCGAACTTCTCGACCGCCGCCTCGGTGAGCAGCACCGGCTTGTCGGGAAACGCCTGCGTCACCGCCGCCACGTTGCGGTACATCGGGTCGAAGCCCGCCCAGGTCTCGTACCAGTGGAAACCGAGGCCCCAGGCATACTTCGCTGCCTCCGGGTCGCCGAGGATCACCTGGGCGCGGTACAGCATCATGTCGCGGTTGTGGTCCCACACGATGATCTTCTTGTCGGCGTAGCCGGCCGCGTGCATGGTCGGGCCGAGGTGCTGCTTGAGGAAATCGCGCTCTTCTTCGGCCGTGTACAGCATCGACTCCCACGTCTGCGTGGCCATCGGTTCGTTCTGCACGGTGATGCCCCAGATCGGCGCCCCTTCCTTCTCGTAGGCCTGGATGAACCTGACGAAATAGTTCGCCCATGCCTGCCGGTACTCGGGCAGCAGCGCGCCGCCACGCAGCATGTGGTTGTTGGTCTTCATGAAGGCGGGCGCGCTCCATGGACTGGCGAACAAGGGCAGCTCGCCGCCGGCGGCGGCGATGGCCTGCTTGATCATCGGCAGGCGGGCCTGGCGGTCATGGTCGATCGAGAACGTCTGCAGCGCCTTGTCGCCTTCCTCGATGTAGGTGTAACTGGCCGAGCTGAAATCGGAGCTGTGGATGGTGGTGCGTGCCAGCGAGTAGCCGATCCCTTCCTGCTTGTCGTAGTACGCACGCATGAATTCGGCCTGTTTCGCAGGCGGGAGCCCGGCATAGACCTCGGCGGTCGAGTCGGTGATGGCGCCGCCGATGCCCAGCAACGACTGGAACCGCACGGCGGGGTCCACGAAGACCGATGTCTCGACCTCCGTCAGCGTGTGCCCCGGCGTGAGCGCGACGGTGCCTGTTTCGCTGAGGCGCTGGGAGGAGCCCTGCGCGGTCGTGTAGATGGTCACCGTGGGGGCGGATGGCATGGAGGTCTCCCGGGGGGCGGCGGCACCCGCGCCCGCCATTCCGGCGGCCAGGGCCACGCCAAGCGTAATGGCGGAGAACGATGGGGTGGAATGCATGTCGGCGCCTCGTGTGGAAGTGTGCAGCCGGCCGCCGCGTGGGGGCGTCGGATGCACGGTAGTTGACAGCGCTGTCATAGCGTTGCTACACCTTGCTGTCAACCGATTGCGCGCCGGGTGGCGGAAAACGGGATGCATGCAGCGTCCATCGCGTGCGTGCATCGGATGTGTGTTGCCGTGCAGCAACGGTTTGCGCGTGATCACCGGCACCGCAGGGTCCCACCCGTGATGGTGCGGCATGTCGTACTGATCGAGGGGCGGGTCGTGCGGTATCCAAGCAGCGGGCATCGCTGTCAGAATCCGGCGTCGTGCCGGGAGGGTGGACGAGTGGAGCAGGAGCATCCCAATGCGTAGTCGGATCGAAGACGTGGCTGCGGCTGCAGGCGTGTCCATGAAGACCGTGTCGCGCGTGCTCAACAATGAGCCGAACGTCCGTGAAGAAATGCGCCAGCGGGTCATGAAGGCCGTCGACCAGCTGCAATACCGTCCCAATCTGTCGGCGCGCAGCCTGGCCGGGCAGCGCTCGTATGTCATCGCGCTGGTCTACAACAACCCGTCGCGCAACTACCTGATGGAGATCCAGAGCGGCATGCTGGATGCCTGCCGCGACAACCACTACAACCTGGTGCTGGCACCGGTCGGTGCGCCGAAGCAGCGCAAGGCCGACGATCTGAAGGTGGTGTTCGAGCACTTCGCGCCGGACGGCGTGGTGTTGATTCCTCCGCTGACCGACGATCCCGTGGTGCTGGAATTCCTGGAAAAGCATGAAGTTCCATTCGCCTGCATCGCGCCGAAGCATCCGGAGCACCGCATCGGCGTGATGATGGACGAGACGGCCGCCGTGCTCGAACTGATCGCCGGGCTACTGGCGCAAGGCCATCGCCGCATCGGCCACATCAAGGGTCCACCAGCGCATGGCGCGTGCCAGTGGCGCTTCAAGGGTTACAAGGACGCATTGCGTGCATCGGGGCTGGAGTACGACGCGGAGCTGGTGGTGCAGGGCGCCTTCTCGTTCGAGTCCGGCATCGAAGCCGGCAATCGGCTGCTCGACCTGCGCCGGCCACCGACCGCGATCTTCGCGGCCAACGACGACATGGCCGCCGGCGTCATCCGCGCGGCGTGCGAGCGCGGGCTGGCGGTGCCGCGCGACATTTCGGTGTGCGGCTTCGATGACACGCCCATCGCGCGCCACATCTATCCCGCGTTGACGACGGTGCGGCAGCCCACGTCTGAAATGGGCAGGCTGGCCACGTTGCAACTGCTGGCGCGCATCCGCACGGCGGATGCCGGGAGCATGGTGCACGTAGAACACGAAGTGCTGTTCCGCGAATCGACGCAGCCACCCGCGCGGCGCTGAAGCAGGCGCATTCCTCACCGGCTAGGTCCTGGATCCCGGCGGCGCCAAGCGCGTCCGGGAAGGTGGAAGCCGTGCGCGCATTCCATACCAATAGAAAACCTTCCGTGTGGTCGAGCAGGAATTATTTTCAGTTTCCCTGCAGCGGCACGCAGGAGAGAAAACGGTTTCAGCTGCGACGCAACATGAAGAATAGTGCTTGAAACAAGCCTTTTTCTTCAAATCACTCATCGAATCACGGAAAGTTGACAACGCTGTCAATCACGCGTCCAATTCGGCCCAATGTGAAAGGGGACAGAGGCCTCGAGCACACACACCAACGCCATTCGTGAATTTCCGGAGAGGGGAAAGTCCATGAAGCAAGTGCAATCCGTTCCAAGAAAGCGGGTGCTTACATCCGCATTGCTGCTCGCACTCGCAGGACCCGCATGGGCCCAGCAGACCGAGTCCCAGGGCAACGCCGGGCCGGCGCCCGCGACCGCAGGCGAGGTGGATCCCGCCACGCTGGATACCGTCGTGGTCAAGGGCATCCGCGCGAGCCTCGAGTCCTCGATGAACCTCAAGCGCGATGCGCAGGGTGTCGTCGATGGCATCGTCGCCGAGGACATCGGCAAGTTCCCGGATACCAACCTCGCCGAATCGCTCCAGCGCATCAGCGGTGTGTCGATCGATCGCACGTCGAGCGGTGAAGGCTCCAAGGTCACCGTGCGCGGCATGGGGCCGGACTACAACCTGGTGCTGCTCAACGGTCGCCAGATGCCGGCGTCCAACCTGGGCAGCGGCGGTGCGGGCTCGTCCACCTCGCGCTCGTTCGACTTCGCCAACCTGGCGAGCGAATCGGTGTCCGAGATCCGCGTGTTCAAGACCGGTCGCGCCGACAATCCGACCGGCGGCATCGGCGCCACCATCGACGTGCGTACAGCGCGTCCGCTGCAGGCCGAGCCGGTCGCGACGTTTGGCCTGAAGGCGGTCAACGACAGCTCCAACGGCAACCTGCCGAAGACCATGCAGGGCAGCGATTTCACGGGCGAGATGTCGGGCATCTTCAGCCAGACCTATGCCGATGGCCGTTTCGGCGTCGCGCTCAGCGGCAGTTATCAGGAGCGTGATTCCGGCTTCAACCAGGCATCGGTGGCCGATGGCTGGCTGACCTTCTACGGCGACAACTCCAACAGCTGGCAGCGCCTGCCGCTTCCCGGCGAAACCTACTATGACCGCATCGACAACCGTCCGGGCCTGGACGATGTCTACGCGCGTCCGCAGAACACCGGCTACAGCGTCAACGGCGTGCAGCGCCAGCGCACCAACGGCCAGGTGACGCTGCAGTGGGCGCCGACCGACAACGTGACGACCACGCTGGATTACAACTACATCGAGAACAAGGTTCAGCAGCAGCGCAGCGAGCTGTCGGTGTGGTTCAACTACGGCCCGGGCGACAGTTCATGGACCGATGGCCCGGTTGCGGCGCCGATCATCTATTCCGAAGACATGACCAACGCCGACCTTTCGATGGGCGGCATGCAGCTGGCGACCAAGACCACCGGTGATTCGCTGGGCTTCAACGTCGAGTGGGAAGTCACCGACAATCTCAATCTCGAGTTCGACTACCACAACTCCAGTTCCGAATCGAAGCCGGACAGTCCGCTCGGGTCGGCCGGCGTGCTCGGCGTGGCTGCGTATGTGCGCGGTACCACCACGGTCGATTACAGCGGCGAGATCCCGATCGTCAACGTCCAACTGCCGCCCGGCCAGACCGAGGTGCTCGCATCGCAGGCGCTGGTGACCGGTTCGGTGTTCCAGAACAGCTACAACAAGTCCGAGGTCGAACAGCTGCAGGCCAAGGGCCGCTTCGAGTTCGGTGATTACTCCGGGCTGGACTTCGGCGTGTCGGCCATCGATGTGCAGAACCGGTCGGCCTCGTCCGTGATGCAGCGCGATACCTGGGGTGGCGTCGGCACGCCGGCGGACTATGACGACAGCATCTGGTACGTCGACCACATGTCGCGCTATTTCGAAGCCTTCGGCAACCACAACAACCCGAACTGGACCGACGCGTTCCTCGTGTTCGACTTCGAGCGCCTGCGCCAGGCCGCGATCGACGAATCCGGCTGCGCGAGCTGCTACCAGATGCCGACCGAGTTCACCGACGACATGCGCACGACCGAGAAGTCGAAGAGCGCCTATGTGCAGTGGACCACGATGTTCGACTGGTCCATGCCGCTGCATGTGGCCCTGGGTGTCCGCTACGAGAAGACGGAAGTCGTTTCCACGGCGCTCGAGCGTGTCGGCGAAACCATCAGCTGGGTGGCGGCGAACGAGCTGTACGTGAACTACGCGGCCGAGCAGACGTTTGGCCGGCGCGAGGGCGACTACGATTATTTCCTGCCGAACCTGGACCTGAAGCTGGATATCAGCGACAGCATGGTGCTGCGCGGCAGCTACAGCCAGACCATCGGTCGTCCCGGCTGGGGTGCGATCCGCGGCGGCCAGCAACTGGCCAATGTCGTCCGTATCACCGGCGGCGACGGCAGTCGCGGCGACCCGTCGCTGGAGCCCCTGCTTTCGGACAACTTCGATCTGTCGTTCGAGTGGTACTACAGCCCCGGCAGCTACTTCTCGGTCGGCTACTTCCGCAAGGACATCAAGAACTTCATCAGCGACACCATCGTGCGCGAAGAACCGTTCGCCCTGCATACCCCGGTGGGCGGCACCTACTGGAACAATGCGCTCGCCGCGGGCTGCCTGGCGACGGACGGCGACTGCATCCGCAACTACATCTTCGCCAACCATGCCGGGGATCCGGGTGTCGATGCGGTCGCCGGTACGATCACGGGCCAACCGGGCGACCCGATCGCCGGGTTCAACATCACCGTTCCGGCCAACCAGCGGTCGGATACGCTCGATGGCTTCGAGATCAATGTCCAGCACCTGTTCGGCGACAGCGGTTTCGGTATCGCGGCCAACTACACCAAGGTCGATTCGGGGCTGACGTTCGACGACACGGACCTGGGTGACCAGTACCCGCTGGTGGGCCTGAGCGATTCGGCCAACGTGGTGGCGTTCTACGACAAGGGGCCGTGGCAGGTCCGCGCGGCGTACAACTGGCGCGACGAGTTCTTCAACGGCGTCGGCGGGCAGGGCAACAACCCGAACTACGTCGAAGAGTACGGCCAGTTCGACATGAACGTGAGCTACCAGGTGACGCCACAGCTGACGATCAGCCTGGAAGGCATCAACCTCACCGACGAGACGATGCGCACCCACGCCCGTCACGAGAACATGGTGCGGTTCGCCACCCAGACCGGCCCGCGCTACATGTTCGGCCTGCGGTACAAGTTCTGACCGCAGCGGTGCGATCCAGGGACGGAGTCGTCGGCAGGTCCGGCGGCTCCGTCTTTCTTTGCCCCATGTGATCGGGCACGATGCCACGGGTTGCGCTGTTCCGCCCGGTAGCCTGCGAGAGCCGATGAGCCAGCACGTCCTGTTGAACAATGTCGAGCACCGGACGCTCCGCGTGCGGGCCGGCCATGGCGCCGCACTCGGCGATGCCGTGATGCGGGCACTGACATTCCCTGCCGAGTTCCGCGAGCTGCAGGCGCACTACCCGATCGTGTTCGCGCGCGACGGCGAAGGGCGCTTCGTTCCGCTGGCGCTGTTCGGCCTGCGGGAGGGCGAAAACCTCTTTCTCGAAGGGGAGCGCTGGGACGCCACGTATGTCCCGCTGTCCGTCAGGCGGCAGCCCTTCCTGGTCGGGGTATCCGGCGAAGAGCGGCTGCTGCATGTCGATCTCGGTCACCCGCGTGTCCGCGACGGGGGTGGCGAGGCGCTGTTCCATGACCATGGCGGTGCCACGGAGTTCCTGGAGCGCGTGAAGTCCGTGCTGCTGGCGCTGCATGATGGCGTCGTCGCCACGCCCGCCTTCATCGACGCCTTGCTGGAGCACGATCTGCTGGAATCGTTCGTGCTCGACGTGAAGCTGGATGACGGATCGCACAACCGGCTCGCGGGCTTCCATACCATCGACGAGGCACGGCTGCAGGCATTGTCGGGAGATGCACTGGAGCGACTGGCGCGCGATGGCCATCTGCTGCCCGTCTACATGGTGCTGGCATCGATGTCGCGCTTCCGCGATCTGATCGAACGGACCAACCAACGCCGTGCTGCCGGTCGCTGAGCCCATCGACGAGATCGCTGGCTGCGGTCCGCAGTCGCTGCCGGAGGCTGTGCTGCTTGGAGCACGGCCGGTGGTCCTGCGGGGGCTGGTCTCGGCCTGGCCCGTCGTGCAGGCGGCACGGGCATCGGCGGTGGCGGGCATCGACTACCTCAAGCGGTTCGACCATGGCGGCATGCCCGTCGTGGCCACCGTCGCTCCGCCCGAGGCGAAGGGGCGCGTGTTCTACAACGAGGACCTGAGCGGCTTCAATTTCCGTCGTGAGCAGGTGCCGCTGTCCGTCGCGCTCGACACGCTGCGCAAGTATCTCGATGCGGCAGCGCCGCCTTCCATCTACGTGGCCTCCACCACGCTCGACACCTTCCTGCCGGGATTCCGCGCCGAGAACGACGTCGATCTCCGCCAGCGCGATCCACTGGCCAGCATCTGGATCGGCAACCGCAGCCGGATCGCCGCGCACCAGGATGTACCGGACAACCTCGCCTGCGTGGTCGCGGGTCGCCGCCGGGTGACGCTGTTCCCGCCGGAGCAGCTGGAGAATCTCTACATCGGTCCGTTGGACCACACGCCCGCGGGGCAGGCGGTGAGCCTGGTCGATTTCGCCGCCCCTGATCCTGAGCGGTTCCCGAGGTTCGCCAAGGCCATGGAGCAGGCCCGGACCGCGGTGTTGGAGCCGGGCGATGCGGTGTTCATCCCCAGCATGTGGTGGCACCACATGGAAGGCCTGGATGCTTTCAACGTGCTGGTGAATTACTGGTGGCGTGCGTCGCCCGCGTGGATGGATACGCCGATGAACGCACTGATGCTGGCCATCATGAGCGTGCGCGACCTTCCCGTGCACGAGCGCGCGGTGTGGAAGGACGTGTTCGACCACTATGTTTTCGACTATGACGAGGAACGGGACGCCGGCCACGTGCCCGAAGCGGCACGGCGCGTGCTCGCGCCTCTCGATGAAGCCCGTGTCCGCCACCTGCGCGCGCTGCTGCTGCAGCGCCTCAACCGTTGAGTGAACCTGCATGCAGACGTCGCAACCGATGGCCAATCCCCGCACCGTCAAGCGTGTCGTCATCGCCGGCGGCGGCACCGCCGGCTGGATGGCCGCTGCCGCACTGTCCAAGACGCTGGGCAAGACCCTGGACATCACCCTGGTCGAGTCGGAAGAGATCGGGACGGTCGGTGTGGGCGAGGCGACGATCCCGACGCTGGTGGTCTTTCATCGCCTGCTCGACATCAAGGAGCAGGATTTCATGGCGGCGGTGCAGGGCACCGTGAAGCTGGGCATCTCCTTCGAGAACTGGAAGGATGTCGGCCACCGCTACATCCACTCGTTCGGCACCAGCGGCAAGGACCACTGGTCGGCAGGCTTCCAGCATTTCTGGCTGCGCGGTCGGGCCGAAGGCCTGGCGAGCGAATACAGCGACTATTGCATCGAACTCCAGGCCGCGCTTCAGGACCGCTTCTCCCATCTGCCGCGCTACCACGTGAATTATGCGTATCACATGGACGCGGCGCTCTACGCCCGCTTCCTGCGCGGATTCAGTGAACGCCACGGGTGCAAGCGCGTCGAGGGCAAGATCGTCGATGTCGCCACCGATGCCGAGGGCGGCATCTCCTCGATCAAGCTGGAGCGCGGCGAGGTGATCGAGGGCGACCTGTTCATCGACTGCACCGGCTTCCGTGCCCTGCTGATCGGCAAGACGCTGGGCGTTGGTTACACCGACTGGTCACGGTGGCTGTTCAACGACAGCGCGCTGGCCACGCAGACCACCGCGGTGCGCGATGCCGTGCCCTACACGCGCGCCATCGCCGGGACGGCGGGGTGGCAATGGCGCATCCCGTTGCAGCACCGGGTCGGCAACGGGATCGTGTACTCCAGCCGCCATATCAGCGACGACGAAGCGCGCGAGCAGTTCCTGTCCAGTGTGGAGGGCGAGGTGATCAAGCAGCCGTGGCCGATCCGCTTCAAGCCGGGGCAGCGGCAACAATGCTGGGCGAAGAACTGCGTGGCACTCGGGTTGGCCGGCAGCTTCATCGAGCCGCTGGAGTCCACCACCATCCACCTGATCCAGCGCGGCATCGTGCGGCTGCTGCAGACCTTCCCGCATACGATCACGCAGCCGGCGATCGACGAGTACAACGCACGCCTGGACGAAGAACTGCAGCACGTGCGCGATTTCGTGGTGATGCACTACGCGGTCAGCGACCGTCGCGACACGCCCTACTGGCGCGACATAGCGGAGATGGAAATCCCCGCGACGCTCCGGCACAGGATCGAACTCTTCCGCGAGACGGGCACGGTCTTCCACGTGCCCGGCGAGCTGTTCGGCGAGAATTCGTGGATACAGGTCATGCTGGGACAGGGCGTGGTCCCGAAGGGCTATCACCCGACCGCCGATGTGATGTCGAAAGAGGATCTCCAGCGCTTCCTCGACGACATCCGCAGCAATGTGCTCGGTACGGCGCGCCAGATGCCCGCGCACATGGATTACCTGCGCAGCTATTGCCCCGCGCCCAGGCCGTGAAACACCACGCCGGCAGCATGGCCTAAGCTGCCGGCATGAGCGACCCACGACTCGACGCCTTCCTGAGCGCGCACCGGCGCCTGTTCGTCCTGACCGGTGCGGGTTGCAGCACCGGCTCCGGCATTCCCGATTACCGTGACGAACACGGCGCCTGGAAGCGCATGCCGCCGGTGACCTACCAGGCATTCATGGGCGACCACGCCACACGCCAGCGCTACTGGGCGCGCAGTCTGCTGGGCTGGCCGCGCATTGCGCGTGCCCGACCCAACATTGCGCACCACGCACTGGCGACGCTTGAAGCGCGCGGGCAATCGGACATGCTGCTGACGCAGAACGTGGATGGCCTGCACCAGGCCGCCGGCAGCCGGTCGGTGGTCGATCTGCACGGCCGGCTCGACCACGTGGTGTGCACGGGATGTGGGGCACGTTCTCCGCGCGCGGACATGCAGGTCCGCCTGGCGTCCGCGAATCCCGACTGGGTGGCGCTCGATGCTGTCGCGGCCCCCGACGGCGATGCCGACCTGGAAGGGTGGGACTTCAGCGCGTTCCGCGTACCCGCCTGCGAAGCCTGCGGCGGCCTGCTCAAACCCGACGTGGTGTTCTTCGGCGAGAACGTGCCGCGCGTGCGCGTTGACCATGCCATGGCGCACCTCCGGCGTGCGGATGCGATGCTGGTGGTCGGCTCGTCCCTGATGGTCTACTCCGGGTTGCGCTTCGTGCACGCCGCCGTGCGCGCGGATATCCCGGTGGTCGCCGTGAATCTGGGGCGGACGCGCGCCGATGAGCTGCTGCGGTTTCGCGTGGCGGCCCCTTGTGGCGACGCACTGCGCTTCCTGCTGGAAGACCAGGCGCGACTTTCGCTCACACCACCGGCGGTTGCAGGCTGATCCAGCGTTCCAGCGAGTGCGGGGACAGGGGGCGCGAGACGTAAT
The DNA here is from genome assembly GCF_029542205.1 of Pseudoxanthomonas sp. SE1. NCBI lineage: Bacteria > Pseudomonadati > Pseudomonadota > Gammaproteobacteria > Lysobacterales > Lysobacteraceae > Pseudoxanthomonas > Pseudoxanthomonas sp. SE1. Next base: position 501,698 of record NZ_CP113783.1, read on the forward strand.
AGCCCTGCAGCAGATCGCAGTTGAGCGAGGCCAGCACGGCGCGCTGCGCCGCATTCTCGACACCTTCGGCCACCACCTTCAGCGCCAGGCTTTCGCCGATGCGCAGGATGGAGGTGGTAAGCGCGCGCGCGGACTCGCTGTGTTCGAGGTCGCGCACGAAGCTCATGTCGAGCTTCAGCTCGCTGATCGGCAGGCGGTGGAGATGGCTCAGGCTGGAGTAGCCGGTGCCGAAATCGTCGATCGACAGGCGCACGCCCATGCGGTGGATCGCATCGATGTTGGCCAGCACCTCGGGTTTCTGCGCCAGCATCACGCTCTCGGTCACTTCCACCATCAGCTCGGACGGGGAAAGCCCGCACTTGCCCAGCACATTGCCGATGAAGGTCGGCAGGTCCTGCTGTTCGAAGTTGATCGCCGACAGGTTGACCGAGACGCGCGGCACCGGCACGCCGCGACGGCGCCAGTCGGCCATCTGCGTGCACGCTTCTTCCAGCGTCCACCGGCCCAGTTCGTCGATCAGGCCGCACTCCTCGGCCATCGGCACGAACGTGGCGGGCGAGATTTCGCCGATCTCGGGATGGCGCCAGCGCAGCAACGCTTCCACGCCATGCAGCCGGGCTTCGTCATCCAGCGCGACCTGGGGCTGGTAGTGCAGGCGCAACTGGCCGCTGCGGACCGCCTCGCGCAACGCGTTCTCCAGTGCCAGGCGCTCCTGCATCGCCTGGTTCATTTCCAGGCTGTAGAACACGATGCGCGCGCCGCCCTCGGACTTGGCGCGGTACATCGCGATATCGGCATGGCGTACCAGCGAATCCACATCCCAGCCATCGGCGGGGAACATCGCCACGCCCACGCTGGCCTGCGGCGTCAGCATCATCCGGCCTGCGCTCAGGGGTTCGGACAGCCTGGCCATCAGGCGATCGGCCAAGTTGGCGGCCTCCTCCGCACTGCGGTCGGGAATGGCCAGCACGAATTCGTCGCCGGCCAGTCGCGCCACCACGTCGCCTTCGCGCAGTTCGCTGCCCAGGCGTTTGGCCAGCTCGCGCAGCAGCGCATCGCCGGCCGTGTGGCCCTGGGTGTCGTTCACGATCTTGAAGCGGTCGATGTCGATGAACAGCAACGCCACGGCGCTGTCGCGTCGCGCGGCGCCCAGCAGCATCTGCTCGACCTTGCTGTTGAACAGGGCACGGTTCGGCAGGCCGGTCAGGGTGTCGAAGAACGAGAGCTGGTGCATGCGCGCACGCGCGCGCTCGCGTTCCATCGCCAACGCACACAGGTGCAGGCAGACATCGACCACGCGCTGGTGGAAATCGTCCGGCGCCCTGTTTTCCCAGTAGTACAGCGCGAACGTGCCCAGCACGCGCCCATCATGGGCCTTGATCGGACTCGACCAGCACGCACGGATACCCAGTGCCAGGAACGGCGCGTTGTACGCCTGCCAGCGCGGGTCGCGTTCGATGTCGCTGCATTCGACGGGCTGTCCGCTCCAGGCGGCCGAGCCGCAGGCGCCGACCATCGGACCCGCGAGCTCGCCGTCGATCAATGCGCCGATGGACTCGGGCAGACTGGGAGCCGCGAGCGGGCGAAGGCGGCCGTAGTCGTCCAGTGCGATGATCGAGGCCACGGCTTCCGGCATGACCTTTTCGACTTCGCGGCAGACCAGGGTCAGCACCTCCTGCAGCGGCTGCTCCCGGACGATGGCACCCAGCACCTTGCGGTGCAGTTCCTCGTGCAGCTTGCTGTGGGTGATGTCGGTATAGACGCCGAGCAGGTAGCGGACGTTGCGCTCGGGGTCGAAGACGGGATTGACGACCGCAGAGATCCACAGCGGCACGCCGCTCTTGGCGTAGACCAGCAGTTCTGTACGGTAGCCCTGCTGGACGTTCAACTGGCCGCGCACCCATTCGACCGTTTCCGGATCGGTGTGCGGGCCGGCCAGGAAATCGCTGGGGCGTCGGCCGGCGGCTTCCTCCAGCGTGTAGCCGAGCATGCGCGTGAAGCCCTGGTTGATCCAGGTGATGTGCGCTGCGTCGTCGCAGACCACGACCGCGTTGTCGCTGTGGTCGATGACCCAGGACACGTCGGGAGCACCATCGGCGAAGTGCGGCGGCATGGCGATGGCAGTGGGCCTCACGGTCAGTTCTTCCCCAAGAACGGTTTCCGCCTGATGGACCGGGTTCGCCACGGCACTCCCTGCTAAGCCGTCCCCGAAACGGGGAGATACGATGCGGTATCGGCCCCTGATCGCCGCACTTTACCTGAAGTTTCACGCGGCGCGGGGGTCGACGCACCTGCAAACGCTTACAGCCTGCCCGCCAGGCCGTAACCCGCCTTCGATGTCGCCATCGCGCGCCGTCGCGGGGCAACTCCCGAGCGGAGGTGCCGGGCGCGAGGAGCGGTGTCGAAGAGCGGTGTCGAAGAGCGGTGTCGAGGGTGGGCATGGCTGACGCACCGTCGTCATGATCGCCGCCTAGGCTTGCCGCCCGCATGACAGGGGTGGCCATGAAAGCGAAACGGATGGGGTGGGGTGTCGGGTTGCTGCTGTGCCTGGCGGGGTGCCAGGGCGCATCCTCGCCCGACGCGAAGCAGGGTGGGGCAGCGTCGCCGGTCGCGGCGGACATCCAACTGGATGAAGCGGTGCCCGCCACGCCATATGCACGCGCAGCGCAGGCGTTGGCGGAGAACCGGATGCTCGCTCCCGCGGGAGACAATGCAATCGAACATTACCTGGCCGCACGCGCCGAAGCGGGAGAGCGCACCCGTGCACAGGCCGCGCTGTCGGAGCTGCAGCCCTATGTGCTGATCGCCGCCGAGCAGGCGATTGCGCGCGGCGATGCGGGGGAGGCGAAGCGCCTGCAGGGCCTGATCGAACGCATCGATGGACAAGCGCCTGCACTGCCGCGGCTGGAAGCCAGCGTGGTGGCCTTGCTGCGCGAGCAGGCGTTGCAGGCTGCCGCAGCTGACGCGGCGGCGGCACAGCCGGCCCTATCCCCCACGTCCTCGACCCTGGAGGCATCGTCGGCACAGACAGCGCGCACACCTGCGCCCGCGGTCGCCGCCGCACCGGTGGTCCGCGCACCCGACATCGCTCCTTCACCCGCGCCGATCCCTGCGCGACAGGAAGAAGCGCAGGCCATCAGTCCGTCCGTTGTGCCGTCGCGTGTCGTACAGGAGAGCCGGACGCCGCGCCTGCTCCAGGACGCACAGCCGCGATATCCGCTGCCTGCACTGCGCGCGCGCGTGGAAGGACAAGCGGAAGTCGCTTTCACCATCCAGCCCGACGGCAGCGTGCGCGACGTGCGCCTGCTGTCGTCGACGCCTGCGGGCATGTTCGATGCGCCCGCGCTCGCAGTCGCGCAACGCTGGCGTTTCGAGGCGACCGGACAGGCCCATGCATCACGACGCACCGTGCGGTTCCAGCTGCCAGCCCAGGGGGCGAGCGGCGGCTGATTGGTGTCCGTACGCGTCTGCGGTGAGAATGGCGGCATGACAACCGCCTCCGCTTCCCCGATTCTCGATACCGTCGAACAGGAAACCGGCCCGACGCCGCAGTGGTCCGTACTGTGGCTGCACGGCCTGGGTGCCGATGGCCACGACTTCGCCCCGATCGTGCCCGAACTGGTGCGACCTGGCTGGCCGGCGTTGCGCTTCGTCTTCCCGCATGCGCCCGTGCGAGCGGTGACGATCAACAATGGCGTGCGCATGCGTGCGTGGTACGACATCGTGGGCATGGACTTCCCCACCCGCGCGGACAGCGCCGGTATCGAGGAGTCGCTGATGCAGGTGGAGGCACTGATCGCGCGCGAGCAGGCGCGGGGCATCCCGCCTGAGCGGCTGCTGCTGGCGGGATTCTCGCAGGGCGGCGCCATCACCCTGGCGGCCGGTTTGCGCAGACAGGTGCCGCTGGCGGGGCTGATCGCGCTGTCCACCTACCTGCCGGGCGCTGCGCAGGCCGCGACGCATCTGGCGACTGCCGCCACTGCGCAGCCGGTGTTCATGGCGCACGGCACCGGGGATCCGGTGATTCCGCTCATCCATGCCGAACAGAGTGCCCGCGCGCTCGGGGAGCTGGGTTTCGATGTGCAATGGCACCGCTATCCGATGGCACACCAGGTATGTGCGGAGGAAATCCGTGACCTGGGTGACTGGATGGGCCAGCGGTTTGCGTTGTAATCCCCACGCGCCCCCCGAAGGATGACGCATGGCGCTGCCATGGGTAACCTAGGACGCGGGGGATCACGCCAACGTTCACCGAGGACGCCTTTGCCGTGAAAGTGGTTATTGCCGACGACGAACCCCTTGCCCGCGAGCGCCTGCGCGCGCTGCTGGCCGAACATCCCGGCATCGAGGTGGTCGCCGAGGCCGAGAACGGCCTGGACGCGTTGCAGGCCTGTTCGCAGCATCGCCCCGACATGGTGCTGCTGGACATCGCCATGCCGGGCGTGGACGGCCTCGAGGCCGCCCGCCATCTGGCGGCCTTCGACCCGCGTCCCGCCGTGGTGTTCTGCACGGCGTACGACGAGCACGCGCTGTCGGCTTTCGAGGCCGCCGCCATCGACTACCTGATGAAGCCGATCCGCGCCGAGCGACTGGCCGCCGCGCTCGAACGCGCGCGCACCTTCATCGCCGGACGCGAGACCCAGGCGCCGGCGTCATCGAGCAGCCAGCCGCGGACCCACCTGTGTGCACGCCTGCGGGGCAGCCTGCGACTGATTCCCGTGGATGAAGTGCATTACCTGCAGGCCGAGGAGAAGTACGTGGTGGTGCACCACGCGCGCGGCGAGGACCTGATCGAGGAGTCGCTGAAATCGCTGGAAGAGGAATTCGGCAACCGCTTCGTGCGCATCCATCGCAACTGCCTGGTCGCGCGCCACGAACTGGTCGAGATCAAGCGCATCGGCGATGGCCATGTGCAGGCCATCCTGCGCCATGGCAAGGAGCCGCTGGAAGTGAGTCGCCGCTGCGTGGCGGGCCTGCGCGAGACCGTCAAGGCGCTCTGAGCGCGCGCGGACATGGCGCCATGCGGGATAATGCCCGCATGACACTGCTGCGCATCGCCACCCGCAAGAGCCCGCTCGCCCTCTGGCAGAGCGAACACGTCGCCGACCGCCTGCGTGCTGCCCACCCCGGGCTGGCGGTCGAGCTGGTGCCGATGAGCACCCGCGGCGACGAGGTGCTGGACCGTTCGCTGGCCGCCATCGGCGGCAAGGGCCTGTTCCTGAAGGAGCTGGAGCTGGCGATGCTGCGTGGTGAGGCGGATTGCGCCGTGCATTCGCTGAAGGACGTACCGATGGAGCTCGAAGGTCCGTTCGCACTGCCTGCCATCCTGTCGCGCGCGGATCCGGCCGACGCCTTCATCTCCCATCAGTACGACGGCATCGCCGCACTGCCCCATGGCGCACGCGTGGGAACTTCTTCGCTGCGCCGGCAGGCGCAGCTGCGTGCGTTGCGCCCGGACCTGCAGCTGCTGGACCTGCGCGGCAACGTCAATACGCGCCTGGCCAAGCTGGATGCCGGCGACTACGACGCGATCGTGCTGGCGTGCGCAGGGTTGCAGCGCCTGGGGTTCGCGTCGCGCATCCGCGTGCGGCTGGATGCGCCGGAGTGGCTGCCGGCCCCCGCGCAGGGCGCCATCGCGGTGGAATGCCGGGCCGAAGACCCCGCTACGCATGCGTTGTTCGCGGCGCTGGATGATGCCGGCACGCGCGTCTGCGTGGAGGCGGAGCGGGCCATGAACCGGGCATTGCATGGCAGTTGCCATGTTCCGGTGGCGGCGTTTGCGCAGCGGACGGGCGATGTGCTGTCGCTGTCGGGGCTGGTGGGGTCGGCGGCCGAGGGGCAGGTGGTCCGTGCGGAAGATGCAGGCCCGGTGGCCGATCCCGAAGCGCTCGGACAACGCGTCGCCGCGCTGTTGCTGGCGCGCGGCGCGGGCGCATTCCTCGCCTGAGCAGGTTAGGGGCGCTTACTTGAAGCGGTAGACCACGTTCATCGTGGTCAGGGTGTCCGTGCGCTTTTTCTCCGGCGCCACGTCACTGTTGTGCCGCGCCTGCCAGCCGGCCTTCAGGGCGAGGTGCGAGTTCATCGTGACCGACACGCCCAGGTCGTTCTGCGCGAAGGTGTTGTAGTCACCCGCCTCGACCAGCAGCTTGTTGACGATCTCGGTGTTCTCGCTCAGCGCGTAGCGCAGGTCGATCAGGCCACGCCCGATCAGGCTGGATTCGTTGCGCTCCTCAAGCGTGTCGTAGGCGCGGCGATAACCGGGACCGATCTGCAGGTCGAGGTGGCCGCGCTCACCCTCGAGGACACGGTTGCCGTAGCTGAGGCTGACCGACTGCTGCCGGCTGTAGGTGCCGAAGTCGTCTTCTTCGTGGCGCACGGCGGTGTTGAGCGTGCCACGCTGGTCCATGAGATATGCACTGTTGGCGGTGACCGTATAGCGGTTGGCGGTGGTGCGGCTGTCGCGGATGACGCTGCCGTCGTCCTGGGTCCTGGTGTACTCGGAGCGCGAATGCAGGCCGAACAGGCTGGCGCTGTGGCGCCATGCGCCACCATCGGTATAGGTCAGGTCCAGCCGGCCGTTGAAACTCTCGGTGTTGCTGTTGCCGCTGCTAGCAGCGACGCCAAGCTCGCCGCCCCCGGTGAGCTTGGGCGTCGGCGGTGCCGGCTCGGGAGGTGCCTCGGGAATGGGGCGGACCGCCATGGCGATGACCGGCAGCGCCGCACTGCCCTGTTTGCCGAAACCCTTGCCGGCATGGACGGCTTTCACCTTCTCATTGCGCGGCAGCACCCCTTCGTCAGCGAGGGCAGGCGCACTGTTGCCGGCGATCAGGACGAGTGCCAGCAAGGAGGGGGGCGTCGGGCGCGACATGGCAGATCTCGAGCAAATGAGGGAGAGATGTAACCGCTTACATGGTAGATGTGAGCCGACGGCATCACAACCCAAGTGCTTGTTCCGATTCAGGTTTGCGATATGCATTCTGCCACGGGCAAGCGCCGGATTCAGGATGCCTGTCACGGTCGCCAGCATTCCTGCGGCGTGATGCGTCCTTTTCAGGTCGCGGCCGTCCACCTCCACCTAGAGCGGCGCTTCGATGCTGATCGCCGGGTCGTCATAGCGCGAATACGTCAACAGCACCGTGTAGGGGCGGCCTTCATCGTCCCTGCCGGCGTGGCGCAGTTGCAGCGGCAAGCCATCCGGACCGATCCAGTAGTCGAATGCGACCGCCTCCGGAGCGGCGTGGCGAACACGGTAGCGCTGGGCAGGGCGACCGGTCACGGTGTCATCGCCGATGTGTTCGGCGGACAGATGCTGCTGGGACTGCTGGAGTTTGAGCGGGTCGCGCCATGGAGCGAGCGTTTCCGGAGGCAGCGGTACCTGTATGCGTCGGCCGTCCACCCGCATGTGCAGCACGTTTCCGATGACCGTCTGCGTGCCGCCAGGCAACGTGATCCTGTAGCGGTCCGGCGCTACATAGTCCATCTCGCCGGTCATCGGCTGGGCACCTTCCACCTGCATCCGCGCATGGAAGCGGCGGGCCGCCAGGAACCGGTGCATCGACGCCTTCACATCCCGAACTGCATCGCGCGCCGGGACTGCGGGTGGCGTTGGCGGAATGGCGGCGGGCGTCCCGGCGCCTTCATGGGGGGAGGGTCGGCAGGCGGCCAGTGCGAGCAGCAAGGGCAGGATGGTGCGCAGCGACATGGGCGGAAGGCTCCCGGGAAGAGGCAGGCGCCTTGGGTCCGTGCGTTGAGGGCGCCGCGGCGGCGAAGACACGCCACGGCACCAGGCACCGCACGGGCCCAAGGCGCCGCCGGCGCTTGTCCCCTGTGTGTGCTTCAACGGCAGGCAGGCGACGAAAACGGCCAACCGTCGGCGATAATCCGGCCACGCCCCCCGCTGCCACGCTGCCCATGGACAAGATCGAACGCATCACCGCCTTGCACCGCATCCTGAAGGCGGCGCGCTATCCGGTCACGGTGAAGCGGCTGCAGGAGGAGTTGGCGTGTTCGCGCGCCACCGTCTATCGCGACCTGGCTTACCTGCGCGATGCCTTGATGGCGCCGATCGAAGGCGATGGCGAGGCGGGCTTCCGCTACCACGCGGCCGAGAGCGATCGTTTCGAGCTGCCTGGACTGTGGCTGAGTTCGGAAGAACTGTATGCGCTGCTCGCCGCGCAACAGCTGCTGGTCCGCACGGGCGGGGGCGTGCTCTCGGGTGCGTTGGCGCCGCTGCAGAAGCGCATCGAAGGGCTGCTGGCCGATCATGCGGGCGTGGACCACTGGCCCGTGGACCGCGTGCGGGTGATCCCGCACCGCGGGCGTACGCTGGACGAAGCCAGCTTCCGCACCGTGGCCTCGGCCGTACTCGAGCGCAAGCAGTTGCAGTTCGAGTATCGCGCGCGTTCCACCGACGAGCGCACACGGCGCGCGGTATCGCCGCAGCGCATCACCCACTACCGCGACAACTGGTACCTCGATGCCTGGGACCACGAGCGCAACGCGTTGCGCAGCTTCGCGGTGGACCGGATCGGCAACGCGCGACTGGGCGACGAGCCGGCACGCGACCTGCCGAACGAGGAGCTGAACCAGCATCTGGCGTCGAGTTACGGCATCTTCTCGGGTGAACCCAAGGGCTGGGCCACCATCCTTTTCAGCGCCAAGGCCGCGCGCTGGGTTGCCGACGAGCAATGGCATTCCAAGCAACAGGGTCGCCACCTCCCGGACGGCCGTTACGAACTGAAGATTCCCTACAGCGTCTCGCGCGAGTTGTTGATGGACATCCTGCATTACGGCGCCGACGCGGAGATCGTCGAGCCCGCCGTGCTGCGCGAACAGGCCAAGGCGCTGCTGGAACTGGCGCTGTCGAACTACGAGAAGAAGTAATTTCGCGGCAGGACGCAGGGTTGTGGGAGCGACGTGAGTCGCGACTGTGGAGGAACGGGTCCCGGATCCCGGGCGAGCAGGGGGTGGGCGAGGGAGCCTTGATTGCTCGCAGGAGGCGACACGCCCCGCCTCTCTGATTTTCATCGCGACTGACGTCGCGCGCGCAGGGATTCCTGCAGCGGACCTCTCTACGGCCCCTTCGGCTCGCCGAAGCCCGGCTTCCCCACCTGCGCCGGCACCTGCGGCACGCGGACCAGCTGGCGTGCATTGATGCCGTGGTCGCGGGCCTTTTTCACCAGTTCCTCGTAGCGCGCGTCGTCCATGAGCGGGTCACGGGCGAGGATCCAGCCCATGTCGCGGCCGGGGTAATCCGCCAGTGCCCATGAATAATCGGGTGCCACCTCGACGATGCGCCACTTCGCGGGCACCACGCCGACAAACCACAGGGTCCACTCGCGGTTGCCGGAATCTCCCTTGACCGAGGCGCGCGCCTCGCGCAGTTGCTCGGGTTCGCCGAAGCCTTCGCGGTAGTGGTACGCCACGCTCACCTTGTCGGTGTCGCGCAGTGCGTATTCGTAGCGCGCCGCCACGTGCCCGCGCTCGGCGAAGTAGGGGATGTGCGCGACGACATGCCAGGTGCCCATGAAGCGAGGCAGGTCCACTGCGTCGGGCGCGGCGTGCACCGGGCCGCGACTGGCACAGCCGGCCGCCATCGCCAGCAGCAGGGCGAGCAGCGCAATGCGGACCACGTGGGTTGGCAACGCCATGGGCATGTGGGACTCCGTTCTCCCTGTCATACGGACACGCTAGTCATCAGGATGCGACGGAGATGTTAACCGGTGATGTCGCAACCCGTGAGATGTCGTTGCGCGAGTGTGACGTCGTACTGACATCACACAAAGGAATCCGCTGCCATGTCCACGTCCTTGTTCCCGGTTTCGCATGCGGTCCGTCAGGAACGTCCCGATGTCCATCTGGATCGGGTCCTGCGCCGCCTGGTACTGATGGGTGCTGCGTTGGTGTTGTTGCTGCCGCTGGCCCGCGCCAGCACCGACTGGCTGGGTTGGCTGCCCCTGTGGCTGGTCGGGATGCCCGCCGTGGCCTGGTGGGCCCTGCACCGTTTCCGGCTTCCGACCCGTGGGGCCAGGTCGCATCGGACGGCGCGCCGTCGTCGCAGCCCGCAGGCGCGCCGTATCCGCAAAAGGGGTGCCGGCCTGCCGCAGGCGGCCTGACCTTCGGCAGGGGGTGCCCTCCGGGCCTTGTGCTAGCGTGCCATGTTCATGAAACGCACCGCCGGAGCCGCACCCGATGCCCAGACTCACCCATGCCTGCCTGGTCGCAGGTCTCGCCATCGCTGGCGCGCTGTCAGCCCCTGCCCAAGCCAAGGAGGCTGACGTGACGAACGATCCGTATGCGTGGCTGGAGGACGTCGAGGGGCAGAAGCAGTTGGACTGGGTGAAGGGCGTGAACGCCAGGGCCGAGGCCGAGATCGCCTCGACCCCGGCGTTCAAGCAGTTGGAGTCGGATATCCGCGCCATCCTCGATTCCGACGCCAAGATCCCGGGCGTGCAGAAGATCGGCGAGTACTACTACAACTTCTGGAAGGACAAGCAGCACGAGCGCGGCGTCTGGCGCCGCACCACGCTGGCCGAGTACCGCAAGGCCCAGCCGCAGTGGGAAACCGTGCTGGACCTGGACGCGTTGAACAAGGCTGAAGGCAAGAACTGGGTCTGGCACGGCGCCGACTGCCGGAAGCCCGACTACACGCGCTGCCTCATCGCGCTGTCGCGCGGCGGCGCAGATGCCGACGAGACCCGCGAGTTCGATCTGGTCAACAAGAAATTCCTGGCCGACGGCTTCTACCGTCCCGAAGCCAAGGGTGCGCTGGGCTGGAAGGACGCCGATACCGTCTACGTCTACACCGACTTCGGCGCCGGCAGCATGACCAGCTCCGGTTACCCGCGCATCGTGAAGGAATGGAAGCGGGGCACCCCGCTCGCATCGGCCGCCGTCGTGTACGAAGGCACCGCCGAGGACATGTACATCGCGGCCTACCATGACGACACGCCGGGCTTCCAGCGCGATTTCGTCAGCCGCACGATCGCGTTCTACAACGATGAACTGTACCTGCGCCGCGCCGACGGCACGCTGGCCAGGATCGACGCCCAGAACTCGGCCAACAAGGGCGTGCACAAGGCATGGCTGACGCTGGAACTGCGCGAGCCATGGGCCGTGGGCGGCAAGACCTACGCGGCCGGCAGCCTGCTGGCGGCGAAGTTCGACGACTTCATGGCCGGCAAGCGCGATTTCGACGTGCTGTTCACCCCGACCGACAAGACCTCGCTGGCGGGGTTCACCTGGACGAAGAACCATCTGGTGCTGAATGTCCTGGAGGACGTGAAGAACCGCCTGAGCGTGCTCACGCCTTCCGCGTCCGGCTGGGAGACCAGCGCCTTCGTCGGCGCACCGTCCTTCGGCACCATCGGCGTCAACGACGTCGACAGCGACGACAGCGACGCGGTGTGGATGACGGTCACGGATTACCTGACCCCGACCACGTTGTCATTGGTGGAGATCGGCAAGCAGCCCGAACAGCTGAAATCCATGCCCGCCTTCTTCGACGCCTCGGGCAAGAAGATCGAGCAGCACTTCGCCGCGTCCAAGGACGGCACCAAGGTGCCGTACTTCCTGGTCCGCCCGGAAGGCCTGAAGTACGACGGCAGCACCCCGACCCTGCTGTACGGCTACGGCGGCTTCGAGATCTCGCTGACCCCCGGCTATTCGGGCGGCGTCGGCAAGGGCTGGCTGGAGAAGGGCGGCGTGTACGCGGTCGCCAACATCCGCGGCGGCGGCGAGTACGGTCCGCGCTGGCACCAGGCCGCGCTGAAGGCCAACCGCCACAAGGCCTATGAGGATTTCGCCGCGGTTGCGCAGGACCTGATCGCCCGCAAGATCACCTCGCCGAAGCACCTGGGCATCCAGGGCGGCAGCAACGGTGGCCTGCTCACCGGCAACATGCTGACCCAGTATCCGGAGCTGTTCGGTGCGGTCGTCGTGCAGGTACCGCTGCTGGACATGAAGCGCTACAGCCACCTGCTGGCAGGCGCTTCGTGGATGGCCGAGTACGGCAATCCGGACACGTCCGACTGGGAGTTCATCCAGACCTTCTCGCCGTACCACCTGTTCGACGCGAAGAAGGACTACCCGCCGACCCTGTTCATGACCTCCACCCGCGACGACCGCGTCCACCCGGGCCATGCCCGCAAGATGGCCGCGAAGATGCTGGAGGCGGGCAAGGACGTGCGCTACTACGAGAACATCGAAGGCGGCCACGGCGGCGCGGCCAACAACGCGCAGGCCGCGCACATGAGCGCGCTGGCGTATACCTTCCTCTGGCAGCAACTGGCCAAGTAACCGAATGTCCCTTCCCCCGCATGCGGGGGAAGGTGCCCGAAGGGCGGATGGGGTAGCGCCGACGTCAAACGGAGTCGCTCGCCCCCACCCCAACCCTCCCCCGCAAGCGGAGGAGGGGGCAGACCGCTTCCCATTGCATCCCGCATCCCCGGACCCCATCCATGAAGCCGACCTCCCTTCTGCTTGCCGCCACCGTCCTGATGAGCACTCCGATCACCTCCGCCCTCGCCGCCAGCGCCACCCCGCCCGATGTGGCGAAGAAGCCGCACGTGGTGAAAGCGCCGCACGGCGCCGAACGCAACGACGAGTACTACTGGCTGCGCGACGACAAGCGCGAGAACAAGGAGATGCTGGCGTACCTCAACGCCGAGAACGCCTACACCGACGCGGTGATGGCGCCATTGAAGCCGCTTGAGGACAAGCTCTACAACGAGGTCGTCGCCCGCATCAAGCAGGATGACGCCAGCGTCCCGTATCGCGAGCGTGGCTGGTGGTATTACGCCCGCTTCGTCACCGGCAAGGACTATCCGGTGCATGCGCGGCGCAAGGATGGTCCGGGCATCGACGCCGTGTCGATCCAGGCCGCCAACGCCGCCGGCGACTTCGCCGGTGAGCAGGTGCTGCTGGACGTCAACGTGCTGGGCGCCGGCAAGGACTACTACAACGTCGGCGACTACGAGGTCAGCCAGGACAACACCCTGCTGGCTTACGCCGACGACACCAACGGCCGTCGCCAGTACACGATCCGTTTCAAGAACCTGGACACCGGCGAGATGCTGCCGGACACGGTGACCAATGCCGAACCCAACCTGGTCTGGTCCGACGATGGCCGCACCCTGTTCTACGTCGACAAGGATCCGGAGACTCTGCTCAGCAAGCGGGTGAAGGCGCACGTGCTGGGCACGCCGGCCAGCCAGGACGCGCTGGTCTACGAAGAGGAAGACGACAGCTTCTACATGGGCATCGGTCGCAGCCGCGACGACAAGTTCATCTGCATCAGCGTCGAGAGCACCGTGTCCTCCGAAATGCGCTGCACGCCGGCCGCCAGCCCCGGCGTGTTCACCGTGCTGGCCCCGCGCGAGCGCGACGTGGAATACCAGGCCGACCACCTGGGCGACCGCTGGGTGATCCGCACCAACGCCGATGGCGCCACCAACTTCAAGATCGTCACCGCGCCGACCGACTCGGTCTCGCGCAAGGACTGGAAGGACTGGGTGGCGCACCGCGACGACGTGTTCGTCGAGGGCTTCGAGCTGTTCGACGGCTTCAGCGTGGTGGCCGAGCGTGCCAATGCGCTGGAAAGCCTGCGCGTGATCAAGTCCGACGGCAGCAGCGATTACGTCAAGGCCGACGAACCGGCGTACTCGATGGGGCTGTCCGCCAACCCGGAGACCGGCACCGACTGGCTGCGCTACAGCTATACGTCGATGACCACGCCGGCCACCACCTACGAGCTCAACACGAAGACGGGCGAACGCCGCCAGCTGAAGCAGCAGCCGGTGCCCGGCTACGACGCGTCGAAGTACGTCACCGAGCGCGTGTGGGCGCCGGCACGTGATGGCAGGACGAAGATCCCGGTGACGCTGGTGTACCGCAAGGACATCGCGCGGGACGGCAAGGCGCCGATGCTCCAGTACGCGTACGGCAGCTATGGCGCGTCGATGGACCCGAACTTCAGCATCACCAATGTCAGCCTGCTGGACCGCGGCGTGGTCTATGCATTGGCCCATATCCGCGGTGGCCAGGAGATGGGCCGCAGGTGGTACGACGACGGCAAGCTGTACAACAAGGTCAACACGTTCACCGACTTCATCGACGTCACCGATTACTTGGTGAAGGAAGGCTATGCGGCGAAGGATCGCGTGGCGGCGATGGGCGGCAGCGCCGGCGGCCTGCTGATGGGCGCGGTGTCGAACATGGCGCCGGAGAAGTACAAGGTCATCCTGACGCTGGTGCCGTTCGTCGACGTGGCGACCACGATGCTGGACCCCAGCATTCCGCTGACCACCAACGAGTACGACGAGTGGGGCAACCCGGAAGAGAAGGGCTACTACGACTACATCCTCACGTACTCGCCTTACGACAACCTGCAGGCGAAGGCCTATCCCGCGATGTTCGTGGGCACCGGCCTGTGGGACTCGCAGGTGCAGTACTGGGAGCCGGCCAAGTACGTCGCCCGCCTGCGCGACCTCAACACCGGTACGGGTCCGGTGGTGTTCCGTACCAACATGGAAGCCGGCCACGGCGGCAAGTCCGGCCGCTTCCGCCAGTACCGCGAGCGCGCCGAGATGTTCGCCTTCATGCTGGACCAGCTGGGCGTCGCCTCGAAATAAGCGGTGTCGCAGGGCATGAAGAAAGCCGGGGCAACCCGGCTTTCTTCGTTTGCCGTGCCCATCGACAGGGGGGTGCTCCAGCGCCGCCCGCCGCCGCCGATAACCGTGGGGACGAGTTCGTCGACGGAGGCGGGGCATGGCTGGGTGGGGTGCGGTGATCCGGATCGGGCATCTCGTATTCGCGCCATCGGCCGTCGATTTGGGGTACAAGGTCGCCGTGCACGATACGTCGCCGCCACCGCGCGATCTTCCCGAAGCGAGGCCGACCCGCTTCCGCTGGGCGTGGTGGCTGCTGGCCTACGCCAGCCTGGGCATGGGCATCCTGGGCGTGTTCGTCCCGGGGCTGCCGACCACGGTCTTCATCCTGGTCGCGGCGTACGCGGCGTCGCGCGGCTCGGAGCGCCTGCATCGCTACCTGGTCACGCATCCGCGCTTCGGTCCGATGATCCACGACTGGCATCTGCATCGTGCCGTCTCCCGGCGCGCCAAATGGGTCGCCACATGGACGATGCTGGCCAGCGCGCTGATCCTGGTGGCGTTGATGCTGTGGACCGGATCGCACCGCTGGTGGATGGTCGTCTTGCCGATCGCCTGCATGACCACGGTCGGCGCGTGGCTGTGGAGCCGTCCGGAGCCACCGCGCAAAGGCTGAGCGGCAGCCGCGTTCATCGGCCTGTGGCTATACTCGCGGCATGAACCGGAACGCCCGTCTTTTCTTCGCTGCCGCCCTGATGGCGGTCTTGTCCGCCTGCGGTGCCAAGGGCCCGCTGTTCATGCCGGAGAAGCCGGTCGAGGAGGCGCCCGTGACGCCCGTCGACGCGGCGTCGCCCGCAACCGACGGCGTGCCCGCCGAACCGCCGATCGATCCCGCCACGGTGCCTGCCACCGACGGGAATGGCTGAGTCCCCGCACGCGCGGACCACGGCGATGCGCTTCACCAAGATGCATGGCGCCGGCAACGATTTCGTCGTGCTGGACCTGCGCGACGGCCGGCTGCCGCCGGATGCCGCCCTGGCCGCGGCGTTGGCGGATCGGCATCGTGGTGTCGGCTGCGACCAGATCCTGACCATCGAACCCCCTCGCAGTACCGGCGCGGTTGCGGCCTACCGCATCTGGAACTCCGACGGCTCGCCCTCGCAGCAATGCGGCAACGGTGCACGTTGCGTGGCGGCCTGGCTGGTGAGGGACGGTGCGGCGAAGGGAAGCACGTTCGAGGTCGACAGTCCCCTGGCGACGCATGCCGTCGAGCGCATCGGCGATGACCGCTACGCCGTCGCCATGGGCGTGCCTGAGTTCACGCCGGCACGCATCCCGTTGCAGGGCTTCGACCGGCCGCGCGCGGAGTACGACGCTGACGTAGACGAGGGCGTGAAGCTGCGGTTCGGCGCGGTGTCGATGGGTAATCCCCACGCCGTCATCGAAGTTCCGTCCGTCGATGCCGCCCCGGTGCTGCATTACGGGCCTTTGCTGCAGCGGTCGCGGCATTTTCCGGAGTCGGTCAACGTCGGCTTCGCCGAAGTCGTCGCGCGCGACCGGGTGCGCCTGCGCGTGTACGAGCGCGGCGTGGGCGAGACCCTGGCCTGTGGCAGCGGCGCCTGCGCGGCAGCGGCCGTGCTGATACGGCGGGCCCGTGTCGACCGCGACGTGACCATTGCGCTGCCCGGCGGGGAACTCCGCATCCGCTGGCCGTCCGACGACGCGCCGGTCATCATGTCCGGGCCGGCGGCATTCGTATTCGAAGGGGAATGGAAAGCATGAGCGAGACAGCGGAAAAACTGGGTGCACACGAGGTCGCGGCGTGGCTGCGTCGCCACCCGACCTTCCTGAAGCAGTTCCCGGACCTGGCGCTGAGCATGGTGGTGCCGCGCGACGAAGGCCCCACGGCGTCGCTGGCCAGCTACCAGCTGGAAGTGCTGCGCGACAAGAACCGCGAGTTGTCCAAGCGCCTCGGCGACCTGTTCGCCAATGCGCAGGAAAACGAACGCCTGGCCGTGCGCACCCACCAGCTCGCCTTGACGCTGATGAAGCAGGGCACCGCCGCCGACACCTTACGTGCGATGGCCGCCTCGCTGGCCGAGGACTTCAATGGCGACCGCGTCAGCATCGTGATGCTGCAGCCGGTGGCCGGACTGGAGGAAGGCGACTGGTTGCAGGTGGTGCCGGCGGACAATCCGCACATGGCGCCCTTCCGCGACTGCCTGCGCGATGGCGAGCCGATCTGCGGCCGCCTGCAGCCCGAGAAGCACGTGCTGCTGTATGGCGCGCGCGCCGAGGAAGTCGCTTCCTCGGCGCTGCTGCCGCTGCCCGGCATCGGCCTGGTGGCCGTGGGCAGCCGTGACGGCAATCGCTTCTATCCCGGCATGGGCACGCTGTTCCTGCGCATGATGGGCGACACGCTGGTGACGGCGTTGAAGCGGTTCGATGGTTGAGGCGAGACGCTCCCCTCCTGCCGTCATTCCGGCGGAAGCCGGAGTCCGTTTCGCCTTTGCTTCCTTGATGCGGGAGCCACAGCAAGATGGATTCCCGCTTTCGCGGGAATGACGGAGTAGAGAGGGGGGAAGGACCATGTCCGTCACCGATTTCCTCGCCCATCTCGAAGTCGAACGCCGCGTCTCCGTGCATACGCTGGATGCGTATCGTCGCGATCTCGCTGCGCTGACGGAGTGGGCGCAGGCCCAGCACATGACAGACCTGGCGGAGGTACAGGCCGAACAGCTGCGCGGCTTCGTCGCCAGCGAACACCGGCGTGGCCTGTCGCCGAAGAGCCTGCAGCGTCGCCTGTCGGCGTGTCGCAGTTTTTACCAGTGGCTGCTCAAGCATGGCCGCATCGCGGCCAGCCCTGCGGCGGCGCTGCGCGCGCCCAAGGCGCCACGCAAGTTGCCACAGGTGCTGGATGCGGATGAGGCCGTCAGGTTGGTGGAAGTGCCCACCGATGCACCGCTGGGCAGGCGTGATCGCGCGCTGCTGGAGCTGTTCTATTCCTCGGGCCTGCGGCTGAGCGAACTGTGTGCACTGCGCTGGCGGGACCTGGACATGGCGGGCGGCATGGTGACGGTGCTCGGCAAGGGCAACAAGGAGCGCAAGGTCCCGGTGGGCTCGCATGCGCGCAACGCGCTGGTCGAATGGCGGCAGGAACGGCCGTCAGGCAACGAAGGCTTCGTGTTTCCGGGCCGTGGCGACGGTCCGATCTCGCAGCGCGCGGTGCAGATCCGCATCAAGCAACTCGCGCAGCGGCAAGGCCTGTTCAAGCACGTGCACCCGCACATGCTGCGGCACAGTTTCGCCAGCCACATCCTCGAATCCTCCGGCGACCTGCGTGGCGTGCAGGAACTGCTGGGCCACGCGGACATCGCGACCACCCAGATCTACACACATCTGGACTTCCAGCACCTGGCCAAGGTGTACGACGCGGCGCATCCGCGGGCGAAGCGCAAACGCTGAGCCCCTGTAGGAGCGACGTGAGTCGCGACTGCACGTCCGCACGAGCGGGAGCGCTGCATCAGGCGTGACCTCGCGGATGGTGCCCGGTGGCTCGGGGGGCGCGGTCGCGACTCACGTCGCTCCTACAGAAGATCAACCAACCCGAAGGTCATGCTTGAACCGAGGAGCGGCGTCCCCACCTCTGGGGGAACACCCCGGAGGCCTCCATGGACCCCAGCCAGAATCCCAACGTCTTCCACGCCACCACCATCCTGTCCGTGCGCCGAAACGGCCATGTCGCCGTCGCCGGCGATGGCCAGGTGACGCTGGGTCATACGGTGATGAAGGGCAATGCACGCAAGGTGCGCCGGCTTGGCCGCGATGGCCAGGTGTTGGCCGGCTTCGCCGGCGCTGCGGCCGATGCCTTCACGCTGTTCGAACTGTTCGAAGCGAAGCTGGAAAAGCACGGCCAGCTGACGCGCGCCGCCGTCGAGCTGGCGAAGGACTGGCGCACCGAGCGCCGCCTCGGCAAGCTCGAGGCGTTGCTCGCCGTAGCAGACAAGGAAACCTCGTTGATCATCAGCGGCACGGGCGACGTGATCGAGCCGGAGGACGGCATCATCGCCATCGGGTCCGGCGGCTCCTACGCACTGTCCGCGGCGCGCGCGCTGCTGGCGCATACCGAGCTGGATGCGAAGTCCATCGCCGTCGAGTCGCTGAACATCGCCGGCGACATCTGCATCTACACCAACCGCAACGTGGTGGTCGAAGAGCTCTGATGCTCCGGCCGTCCATGTGCCCCGACCCGTGCGGTCGGGGCTGAAGCCCCTCCTACCGAACCATCGCCATGACCGAAAACACGTCTTCCACCATGACCCCGCGCGAGATCGTGCAGGAACTCGACCGCCACATCGTCGGCCAGCAGGCCGCAAAGCGCGCGGTGGCCATCGCGCTGCGCAACCGCTGGCGCCGCATGCAGCTCGACGACGGCCTGCGCAACGAAGTGATGCCGAAGAACATCCTGCTGATCGGCCCGACCGGCGTCGGCAAGACCGAGATCGCACGCCGCCTGGCGACGCTGGCCAACGCGCCGTTCGTGAAGGTCGAGGCCACGCGCTTCACCGAAGTCGGCTACGTGGGCAAGGACGTCGAACAGATCGTCCGCGACCTGGCCGATACCGCCGTCAAGATGTACCGCGAGCAGGCCAAGGCGCGCATGCGCACGCAGGCCGAGGAGCGCGCCGAGGAGCGCATCCTCGACGCATTGCTGCCGCGACGCGACGCGGCGGGCGGCAATGGCTTCGGCTTCGGTGCCGCCACGACCACCGTCGACATCGGCGCCGAACCGTCGTCGAAGGAATCGGAAACCAGGCAGAAACTGCGCCGTCAGCTGCGCAGTGGCGACCTGGACGAGCGCGAGATCGAACTTGAGCTCGCCGCCAACGTCGGCGTCGACATCATGACGCCGCCGGGCATGGAGGAAATGGGCCAGCAGTTGCGGCAGATGTTCTCCAGCCTGGGCGGCGCCAAGACCCACAAGCGCACGGTGACGATCAAGGCCGCGCGCCCGCAACTGGTCGAGGAAGAGGCCGCCAAGCTGGTCAACGAGGACGACATCCGCGCCGCCGCCATCGAAGCCTGCGAACAGCATGGCATCGTCTTCATCGACGAGATCGACAAGGTCGCCAAGCGCGGCGGCACGATGAGCGGTGGCGACGTGAGCCGCGAAGGCGTGCAGCGCGACCTGCTGCCACTGGTGGAAGGCAGCAACGTGTCGACCAAGTACGGCACGGTGAAGACCGACCACATCCTGTTCATCGCCTCCGGTGCATTCCACCTGGCCAAGCCCAGCGACCTGATCCCGGAGTTGCAGGGCCGCTTCCCGATCCGCGTTGAACTGTCGGCGCTCAGCAAGGAGGATTTCATCCGCATCCTCACCGAGCCCAAGGCGGCGCTCAGCAAGCAGTATGTCGAGCTGATGAAGACCGAGGGCGTGGCGTTGCGCTTCAGCGACGATGCCATCGACCGCGTCGCCGAGATCGCCGCACTGGTCAACGAGCGGCAGGAGAACATCGGCGCGCGCCGTCTGCATACCGTTCTGGAGCGGCTGCTGGACACGCTGAGCTACGAGGCTCCGGATCGCGACGGCCAGAGCGTCACCATCGACCGTGCCTATGTCGATGCGCATCTCGGCGAGCTGGTGCAGGATCCGGATCTCAGCCGCTACATCCTGTGACCCTTGGAACCCGCCGCAAGGCGGGTTCTGCGTTCCGGAGCGCGTGGGTGCGTCGGTTACAATCGACGCATCCCCGGACACCATCTTCATTCCCATGACCACGCTGCCTCCCTGTCCGCAATGCGCCTCCGCCTATACGTACGAGGACGGCGCGCACTTGGTGTGTCCGGAGTGCGGCCACGAATGGTCTGCCGATGCCGTCGTCGCTGGCGATGAAGCGCGTGTCATCAAGGACGCCAACGGCAACCTGCTGCAGGACGGCGATACCGTCACCGTCATCAAGGACCTGAAGGTCAAGGGGTCTTCGCTGGTGGTGAAGGTCGGCACCAAGGTCAAGAACATCCGCCTGATCGACGGCGACCACGACATCGATTGCAGGATCGACGGCATCGGCGCGATGAAGCTCAAATCGGAGTTCGTGCGCAAGGCGTGACACTTGCGGGACGGCGTCAATCCTCGCCGATATCCTCGTTCCACACCTCGGGATTGGCGCGGATGTAGTCGCCGAGCATCGTGATGCACTCCTGGCTCTGCAGGTCGATGACGTTGACGCCGGACTCGCGCAGCCAGTCGATGCCGCCCTGGAACGTCACCGATTCGCCCACCACCACGGTGCCGATGTTGAACTGGCGCACCAGCCCGCTGCAGTACCAGCACGGGGCGAGTGTGGTGACCATGATGGTGTCGCGGTAGCGCCGCTGGCGGCCGGCCTTGCGGAAGGCATCGGTTTCGCCATGCACCGACGGATCGCCTTCCTGCACGCGGCGGTTGTGGCCGCAGCCCAGCAGTCGTCCGTCGTTGTGGTACAGCGCGGCCCCGATCGGAATGCCACCTTCGGCCAGGCCCTGGCGCGCTTCGGCGATGGCGGTTTCGAGGAGGGCGTGGTAGTCGGGCGTGGGGCTCATGAAGGGTTCGTCGTTGGCATGCAGCGTGACGCTGCTCAAGAATCCAGCATCACACATCACCGAATGTGATGCCACTCACGGTGCGTCGCGTGCGCGCGCACTACAACGCCTCAGGCGCGCGTGACGCGCATCTGCATTGCGATGGAGCAGGGGTGGACATGGAGACGGGGGCGACGAAGGGTCGCGTGCTGGCGACGATCGCATGGGCGATGCTGGGTCTCGCGGGGATCGGCGATGCGCGCGCGCAGGACATCGAGCAGGGGCTGCTGCAACTCGAGTGGGGCGACCCCGCACGGCCGGCGCCGGGGAAGACGCGCCTGGCGCCCCGTTTCAACGCGCATCTGGTGAAGGACGATGGGAGTCGCATCGCGCTCGATGCGGCCCAGGCGCGCCTGGCGGCAGGCGATCTCTACGTGCTGGCCAATCGCCGCGTGGCGGTGTCTTTCGCGGCGCAGGGAAGGGTGATGTCGTCCGCGCCCATGATCCAGGCCATCGTACCGGCGGATCGGGTCACGCAATCGGCACCCGCGCATCCCGCCAACGCACGCGTGATGGCGGCGGCGCCGGTAGGTGGCAACACGCGCTGGGTCACGCTGATGTGCAAGTTCAGCGATATCGCGACCGAGCAGAAGACCAAGGCCTTCTTCGACTCCCAGTACGGGGATGCGGTCGGCCAGCTCGGCCACTACTGGCGCGAGGTGTCCTACGACAAGATCAACCTGTCCGGCAGCAGTGCCTACGGCTGGTTCGCGTTGCCGCAGCCGCGCAGCCACTACGTGACCAAAGAAAACGGCAAGGACAAGGCCGATCTCAGGAAGCTGTTCGCCGATTGCGGCGCGGCAGCGGATCCGACGGTGGACTTCAACAGCGTGCAGGGCGTGAACATGATGTTCAACGGCGACCTGGATGGCTACGCGTGGGGTGGCGGGAGTTGCGCGCCGCTGGAAGGCAGGACAAACCTCTGCACACGCGTGACCTGGAATCCACCCTGGTCCTTCAGCAACCTGGCGCCGCTTGCGCACGAGATGGGCCATGGCTACGGCCTGCCGCATTCGGACAACTCCGACGGCGACGACGACACCTACGACAATCCATGGGACGTCATGAGCGACGGCTGGGCGAATGCGGTGAGCGACGCCACGTACGGTACGCGCCCCAAGCACATCAACATGTTCCAGCGGCACCGCTTGAGCTGGGTGGATGCGCCGCGCCAGCAGGTGATCGCACTGGGCGACCTGGCGACGCGCGACATCGCGCTGGACTATGCGCACCTGCCGGCCTCGGGCAACGTGCAGATGCTCGTGCTTTCGCTGTCGCCCCAGGCGGATCCGTACGCGACCATCGTCTACACGTTGGAGGCGCGGAAGCGCCAGGGTACCTACGAGAATGCGCTCGCGGGCGACGCGGTGATCATCCACAAGGTCGAGCGCTCGGGCACCGCGTACAGCGTGGATGCCGACGTGCCGGCGGCCAACCGCGCGAACAATGAAGGCTCCATGTTCAAGGTGGGCGAGCGCTGGGTCACGCCTGAAGGGTCGCATGTGGTCACCGTGAAGACGCAGACGGCGACAGGCTTCGTATTGACGGTGGGTCCGCTGCGGATCATGAGCAGCCCGTTGCCTGCGCTGGTGAGGCCCGCTTCCGTATCGTCCCCTTCCACGCCAATCCAGGCAGTCGCACCGGCGGCTCGCAATGCCAGCCGCGCGAGGCCACCCGCGCGCTGCGGTGCAGCGCATGCGGGTAACCTGCGCGCGGCGGCGTGCGCACAGCGCGAGCGCTGATATGTAGGGAATCTCCCGACACATTCCGGTATTCCCCCGACATCGCGCGCATGCGCGATGTCGATCGCGAACACGATGGGATTCGCGTTCGATTCCTGCACTGCATCGCAGTTCGGAACATCCGCGTAGCGAATACACGTGTTCGCGACGAAACCTGCTCAAGACGCGCCCAGGCCAGCCGACACCCCCCATGGCGGTGCCATGTCGGCCCGCCCATCGTGAGCGGGGTCGCGCGTGCTCGAACACCGATCGGCCGATGCACGGCAGATGTGCCTTCGGGTGCTCATCGCCGGTTGTGTATTGGCATTCGCAGGCATTCTTCCGGCCTTTCCGCTGCGGGCGGAAACCGTCGTGCAGGGCATCCTGCAACTGCAGTGGGCGGATCCCCCGCGCGCGCTGCCCGGCCGCGTGCAGGCGGCGCCCCAACTGGATGTGTGGCTGGAAACCGGTCCTGGCCAGCGCGTGCCGCTTGATGCGGCGCAATCGCGGCGCGCAGCGGGCGACCTGTATGCGCTGGCGAACCGCCATGTCGCGGTGTCGTACCAGGCACCGGCCACGAAGGTGATGTCGTCCTCGTCGGCGCGCTCCGTGATCGACACCATCGTGCCCACCGGACGGGTTCCCCAAAGGGCGACATCGATAGGCGCGGATGGGCGCGTGATGGCCGCTGCGCCGGTGCTCGGCGCGACGCGCTGGGTGACGCTGATGTGCAAGTTCGCCGACATCGAAAGCGAGCAGAAGCCGCGCGCCTATTTCCAGGAGCAGTACGGCAACGCGCCGGGCCAGCTGGGCCACTACTGGTCGGAGGTGTCCTACGGCCAGGTCAACCTTGCGGGAAGCACCGCGCACGGCTGGTACGCGTTGCCGCAACCGCGCGCCGCGTACCTGACCACCACCAACGGCAAGCAGAAGGCGCAGCTGTCCACGCTTTTCGCGGATTGCGCGGCGGCGGCGGATGCCGAGGTGGACTTCAGCAACATCCAGGGCGTCAACCTGATGTTCAACGGTGAACTGGATGGCAATGCGTGGGGCGGCGGTGCCTGCGCGACGCTCGACGGTGCGTACACCTGCACGCGGGTAACGTGGAGCCCGCCCTGGTCGTTCGCCAACCTCGCGCCGCTGGCCCACGAAATGGGACATGGCTACGGCTTGCCGCACTCGAACAATTCCGACGGCGACAGCGACACCTACGACAATCCGTGGGACCTGATGAGCGATGCCTGGCGCAATGCGACCAGCGACGCGACCTACGGCTTGCTGCCCAAGCACATCAACATGTACCAGCGCGAACGTCTGGGCTGGTTGCCGTCGGCGCGCAAGCGCACCATTGCCGCCGACAACCGCGAGATGCAGGAGTTCGTGCTGGATGCCGCCAGTCTGATGCAGACATCCAATGCGCAGCTGGTCGTGCTGGCGATGCCGTCGCAACCGGATCCGTACAAGACCGTGATCTACGCGCTGGAAGCGCGGCGCCGCACCGGGACCTACGAGGCCAAGCTGGCCGGTGACGCGGTGATCATCCACAAGCTGGAGGATTATGGCATCGCCTACAGCATCGACCGTGACGTTCCCGCCGCCACCCTGTCGAGCAATGAAGGCTCGATGCTGAAGGTGGGCGGTCGCTGGAACACGCCCGACGACCTGCATTGGGTCGAGGTGGTGTCGGCGACGGCGAATGGCTTCGTGGTGCGCGTCGGGCCACGACCGCGCTCGATGAGTTCGCCTGCGCCCGTGCTCGTGAAGCCGGCCACGGTCGCGGCTTCGTCGTCGCCGGTCAGCCCGCCGCCCCGCGTGACGCCGGTGGCAGCGCCGGCCGAAAGGGCCCGCAGGCGCGGCTGCGACATCCTGCCCAGGGCGCTGCGGCTGCAGGCAGTGTGTGCGCTGATGGAACGCTGAGCGCCCCGGGCCGGGGTCGTCCGACCTGCTTGGATGCGTGGCGGACCCAGGGCGTGGGCTGGCCCGGCCGGTAGTGCGATAATCCGGACATGAGCGAATCCCCTTACGAGCGCGGCACCACCCATTTCGGCTTCCGCGATGTCGCCGCCAAGGACAAGCAGAAGCTGGTGGGCGAGGTCTTCACGTCGGTCGCCGGCAACTACGACCTGATGAACGACCTGATGAGCCTCGGCATCCATCGGGTGTGGAAGCGCTACTTCGTGGGCACCTGCCAGGTGAAGCGCGGCGACCGCGTGCTGGACCTCGCGGGCGGCACGGGCGACATCGCCGCCCTGCTGAAGGACCGCGTGGGCGACACCGGGCAGATCGTGCTGGGCGACATCAATGCCGGCATGTTGTCGGTGGGTCGTGACCGCATGACCGACCGCGGCCTGGTGCAGGGTCTGGAGTACGTGCAGTGCAATGCCGAGGCATTGCCATTCCCCGACGCCAGCTTCGACCTGGTCACCATTGCCTTCGGCCTGCGCAACGTCACCGACAAGGACGCCGCGCTGCGCGAGATGCATCGCGTGCTGAAGGTGGGCGGGCAGGCGCGGGTGCTGGAGTTTTCCGAAGTCACCGTGGACTGGTTCAAGCCGGTCTACGACTTCCATTCGTTCAAGGTGTTGCCGAGGCTGGGCAAGCTGTTCGCGCAGGACGCGGACAGCTACCAGTACCTGGCAGAGAGTATCCGCAAGCACCCGCCGCAGGCCGAGCTGCAGGGTATGATGGATGCCGCCGGCTTCGCCCGCACCAGCTTCCGCAACCTGTCCGCCGGCATCGTGGCCATCCACACCGGCTACAAGGTCTGACACGGGCGTCCAGACCACTGTAGGAGCGCCCCTTGGGCGCGATGCTTTTCCATCACCACCGGCAAGAGCATCGCGGGCATGGCCCGCTCCTACAGGGGCACACGGAACGCGCACCGGACGGACGCGCGCAAGGCAGCCTCCTCCCGGAGGGGTAAACTGTGCGCTTCCCCCGATCGCTGGAAGTCCCCTGATGCGTTCACTGGCTTTGCTGTTGTCCTGCGCCGCCGTGCTGGCGGCCGGGTGTTCCAAGGAACCCGAGTCCACTCCCGTGGCCGCGCCCAAGAAACCTGCCGTCGCCCAGGTCGCCGACCACGACGAGCATTCCTACGCCGAACCGCAGAAGGTCGCCATCGCCGACCTGGCGCTGGACATCGCCGTCGATTTCGACACCAGGACGATCGGCGGCACCGCCACCTACACCCTGGACTGGAAGGACAAGGCCGCCACCCAACTGGTGCTGGACACGCGCGACCTGACCATCGCCAAGGTCGAGGGTGAAGCGAACAACGCCTGGGCCCCGCTGCAATACGCGCTGGCCGCCAAGGACCCGGTGCTGGGCAGCAAGCTGACCATCGAGACGCCGGCGCGCAACGCGAAGGTCAGGGTCACCTACACCAGCTCGCCGGAGGCCTCGGGCCTGCAGTGGCTGACGCCCGAGATGACCGAAGGCAAGCAGCTGCCCTTCATGTTCAGCCAGTCGCAGCAGATTCACGCGCGCAGCTGGGTGCCGCTGCAGGACACGCCGCAGGTGCGCTACACCTACAGCGCGCACGTGACCTCGCGTCCGGACGTGATGGTGCTGATGAGCGCCGACAACGATCCGGCCGCTGCGCGCGACGGCGACTACACCTTCACGATGCCGCAGAAGATCCCGTCGTACCTGATGGCGATCGCCGCGGGCGACCTGGTGTTCAAGCCGATTTCCGCGCGCAGCGGCGTATGGGCCGAGCCGGCGATGGTCGACAAGGCCACCAAGGAGTTCGAAGACACCGAGAAGATGATCGCCACCACCGAGCAGTTGTACGGCCCCTACCGCTGGGACCGCTACGACATGCTGGTGCTGCCGCCATCGTTCCCGTACGGCGGCATGGAGAACCCGCGCCTGAGCTTCATCACGCCCACTGTGATCGTCGGCGACAAGACGCTGGTCTCGCTGATCGCGCACGAACTGGCGCACAGCTGGTCGGGCAACCTGGTGACCTTCTCCAGCGCCAAGCATGGCTGGCTCAACGAGGGCTTCACCAGCTACGTGGAGAACCGCATCGTCGAATCCCTGTATGGCAAGGAACAGGCCAGCATGGAATACGCGATCGCGCGCAACAGCCTGAAGAAGGACATCGGCACCATGCCGGAGGCCACCCAGTCGCTGGCGGTGAAGCCCGGCACCAAGCTGGACGCCGACGATGCACTCAGCGCGGTGTCCTACGACAAGGGCGCGTGGTTCCTGCAGATGCTGGAGGAGCGTTTCGGTCGACAGGAATTCGATGCCTTCCTGCGTGGTTACTTCGACCACTTCGCCTTCCAGAGCATCACCACCGAGCAGTTCCTCGACTACGCGAAGAAGAATCTGTTCGACAAGCATCCCAACCTGGTCACCGATGCCGAGATCCAGGCGTGGGTGTACGGCCCGGGTATCCCGGCCGGCGCGCCGCAGGTGCAGTCGCGTGGTTTCTCCAACACGGACACGGCGCGGATCGCGTGGCAGGGCAGCGGCCAGTTGCCGAATGCGCAGCTGACCAGCGCGTGGGTGACCCAGCAATGGGTGCACTTCCTCGAAGGCATGGGCCAGACGCTGACGGTCGAGCAGCTCAAGCAGCTGGACGACGCCTATCACTTCACCGGCACCGCCAACGGCGAGATCGCCATGCGCTGGTATCCGCTGACGATCCGTAGCGGCTACGTGGATGCGCGTCCGGAGATCGCGAAGTTCATCGAGCGGGTCGGCCGCCGCAAACTGATCATGCCGATCTACGAGGAACTGGTGAAAACACCGGAAGGACTCGCGCTGGCGAAGGAAAGCTTCGCGCGCGCCAGGCCGGGCTACCACCCGATCACGACCGGGTCGGTCGAGGCACTGCTGGCGAAGGCGCCGGCAAGTCCGTAAGGCATGGCAGTCCGCATGACCCGCGCATGGACGGCCGCCCTGGTGGTGGCCGTTCTTGTTTGTGCGCTGGTGGCGTGGGCAGTGCGCGATCCGATGGCACCGTTGCGCGTCGCCATGGCGTTGCAGGGAGCGTGGGTCGGGCTGTCCGAAAAGCGTGTCGTCATCGATGACCATCGTTGGGCCTACGACGAGCGCGAAGGGAAGGACCCTGCGGCTCCCACCGTGGTCATGGTGCACGGGTTCACCGGAAGCAAGGAGAACTGGTATCCGCTCGCGGCACGGCTGGGTGGCCGGTATCGGCTTGTCATCCCCGACCTGCCGGGCTGGGGCGAGAGCCAGCGTCTTTCCGGGGCCGACTACGGATTCTCGGCGCAGGCCGTGAGACTGGCGGCGTTCCTGGCGCACGTGCGACGCGACGGCAGCCCCATCGTGCTGCTCGGCCATTCGATGGGCGGCGGCATCGTGGCGATCACGTCGGCCGGGCATCCTGAACTCGTCGCACGCGTGGGCCTCATCGATGCGGCGGGCGTTCGGTTCGCCGACAACCGCTTCGGCATCGAAGTGCTGGCCGGACAGAATCCGTTCGCGGTCCACGACGCTGCGTCGCTGCAGCGCTACCTCGATACCGTCTTCCATGATCGCGGCGTGCAGCCGTCCATCCCGTGGCCGGCGTCGCGGGCGCTGATCGACTGGCGCATCGCACAGGCGCCGTTCGAACAGCAGGTGCTGGACCGCATCGGCCGCAGCGACGAACGCTTCCTGCCGGGCGAGATGGCTGCGCGGATCCGCCAGCCAGCCCTGCTGCTGTGGTGCCGGCAGGACCGCGTGATCGATCCCAGCGCGATGGCGCTCTACGCGGCCAGGATCCCGCAGGCCATGCAGGTTTCACTCGATGGTTGCGGCCATATGTCCATCATGGAAAAACCCGACGAGGTGGCGGCCGCAGTCGCCCTGTTGATCCAGCGAGGCGCACCCCGATGAAGAAGCACGCAATGAAATCCCTCCTGCTGGCGATCGCCTGCGCGGCCATCTCGGCCTGCGGCGATCGCGAAGCCGAACGTGCTGCCGCTGCCGCCGCGCAGGCGGCCGCCGTCGAGCAGCAGGCTGCCGATCTGGCGAAGAAATACGACAGCGCCGTGGCCTCCAGCGACTGGGACATGGCGCGCATCCACGGCGTGGCGCTGCTGGACCAGTATCCGCAGAGCGAGGCGGCTGCCCGCATCGGCCCGGGCCTGGACGACGTGAAGGGCAAGGCCGAAGCCGCGCGCGAGCAGCGCCGGATGGAAGCCCTGTGGGATTACTCGCAGGTCGCCGTCGACGGTGGCACGCAGCGCTCGGCCGCGCTGCTGAGCAAGGAACCGGTGGATGTGGACGGCAGCGGCGCCAAGCCGGTGCAACTGGTGTTCCGCGACCATCCCGCCTGGAAGCGCAGCAGCTATCTGGTGTTGCAGGCCAGCGACTTCGCCCGGGCGTGCTACAGCCGCTGCCAGGTGACGGTGGTCGCGGACGGTGCCGCACCGAAGCGGATGTCGGCAAACCGGCCGGATACCGACGAAGCCACCGCAATGTTCATCGACGACGAAAAGGCCCTGTGGCGGCTCGCGCGCAAGACTAAGGTGCTGGAAATCGAGTTCACGGTGAAGGATGGCAGCGCGCACAAGGCCGTGTTCGAGACCGGTGGGCTGGATGGCGGCCAGATGCCGGGATGGGATTGATACCTCACTGCCGTGCTGGATTCGGGGCGGTTCGTGCGGGTACTTTCGGGTTTCATCGCGTACTGATGGGATTGGTCGCGCAAGAGGTGTCTTCGCCCGTAGAAGGCGGCAACCTTGAGCCGAGGGAGTGGCTATGCGTCACTGCCGAGTGAAGTGATCCACACAAGGAGGTGAGATGAAGCTGTTGCCAAGACGCCTGCTGCAGGCGTTCGTCGTGTGTACGGGGCTGCTGATCGGCGGCAGCTTGATGCTGGTGGCTGCAGCGAAAGTGGAATCGACGCCCCATGGCGTTCATCAGCGCCTGCTGGTTCCACTGCCAGGCAGCGGCGCCATCGCGCTGCCGATCTATTCCGGCACGGGAGACGCGGTACGCATTCCCGGCTTCCTGGATGGTCCCGTCGTCAGCCATGTGCCGGACGGGGAGTGGACGGCTCGCTGGTTCTGCGAAGACCGGGTACACCAGATGACTGGGCGCGGGGAACTGCTGGAAGTGCACTGCGGCGGCACACGGCACGCGTTCATGCTGGCTGATGCGCCAGAGCCAGCGCCTGTGGGACCCATGCCCGCGAAGCTGGTGGTGATCAGCGACCTGGAAGGCAATCGTCGCTTTCTCGACGCAGCACTGGCGCGTCTGGGGGTTGCCGATGCGGACGGTAACTGGGGCTACGGCGACGGACATCTGGTCGTACTGGGCGATTCCGTCGACCGCGGTCGTGATGTGTTCGCCGTGTTGTGGCGCCTGTATGCGCTGTCGCAGCAGGCGCATGCGGCGGGAGGGGCGGTGCACGTGGTGCTGGGGAACCATGAGCAGTACGTATTGCGCAGCAACTATTCGCGTGCGCACCCGGAGCATCGCTACGCGATGATAAAGATGGGCGGCTATGCCGAGGCCCTCGCCAGCGGCACGGTCATCGGCGACTGGTTGCGCGCGCAACCGGTTGCGTTGCAGTTGGGACGCGTCGTGTTCGTGCACGGCGGCATAAGTCCGCGCGTCGTGGATGCGGACCTGACGATACCGGTGTTGAATGCAGCCAGCCGCGATTACCTGACAGCTTGAGGGAAGAACGCCAGCCCTGCGGCGCTGGAAGCCATCTTCGGCGTCGAGGGCCTTACACAGTATCGCGGCTATCTGACGGTCCTGCCGGAAGCGTATCCGCTGGCCGGCCGGGAGCAGATCGATGCTGCGCTGGTGGAGTTCTCTGCCGACCGCATAGTGGTGGCGCATACCCTCGTGGATCGCGTGGAAAGCCGTCACCAGGGGAGGGTGTATGCGGTGGACGTCAACAGTGATCACGCGCGCCCCGAAGTGTTGCTGTTCGAGAATGGCGAGCCACATGTCATCGACACAGGCGTGCCGCGCATGATCGCCGACGATGCGTCCCCAATGTTGCGAGAGGTCGGTCTGTTCAACCCCGCCGACCGTGCGATGCTTGGTGATATGTACCGCGAAATGCGCAGGATGGCGGGCCTTCCGCACCCTTACTGATCCGGATGCCCTGGCATCACTGCGTATTGGCCACCACCCGGTTCCGCCCCATCGCCTTGGCGCGGTAGAGCGCCACGTCGGCCTGGTTGAGCAGCCGTTCCAGCGTATCGGCGCCCTCCGGAGTGGATGGCGCGGACACGCCGACGCTTACCGTGATGTCGAGGATGCGCCCATCGTCCAGCGGCATGGGTTCGCCCGCGAGCGCGCGCAGGCGCTCGGCCACGGCGATGGCCGACACGGCGTCGACGCTCGGCAGCAGCACCGCAAACTCCTCGCCGCCCAGCCGGCCGAACAGGCCGTCTTCGCGCAGGTGCGTTCGCATCCGTTGCGCGAAGGTGGCCAGGACGGCGTCGCCCGCGGCGTGCCCATGGCGGTCGTTGACCGACTTGAAGTGGTCGATGTCCAGCATCATCGCGACAACAGGTTCGCTGCGGCGATGGGACTGCGCCATCAGGTCGCCGCCGCGGCGCAGGAAGGCGCGGCGGTTCAATGCGTTGGTCAGCGCATCGTGGTCGGCCGTATGGTTGAGGGTGGCGAGCAGGCGGTTGCGCATCGCATTGACGCTGGCGACCGTGAGGGGCGCCACCGCCAGCAACGCCATGCCCATGCGCAGCGAAATGACCGGCTGCACGCTGGTCTCCTGCAAGTGCAGATCGATCAGGCCCGTCGCGATCGCGACCAGTGTCCACATGCACAGCAATGCCGTGATCACCGCCGTGGTGAACAGGCGATACGCCAACGCGCACCACAGCAATGCCGGCACCGGGAAGGCGATGGCGCCCGGCCCTCCGATGGCCACGCCCAGCAGGATCGTCAGCGCCAGCGCGACCAGTGGCATCAGCAGCAGGGGCCGTTGGCGTGCGCGATGCAGTCCGTCGCGCAGGTCGCGAAGCACTTCCCCGGGTGCGGGTGCCAGCAGGACCACCGGCAGGATGGTCACGTAACTGACCAGTTCGGCGGAAAACCAGAAGCCGCTGGCCGTCAGGAAGCCCATCCGCATCATCGCGTGCGAGGTCAGGCTGCCCACCACGCTCGCGCCCACCGCTGCGGTTGCCGATACCGCCAGCACCCCCAGCATGGACAGTGGATGCTGCAGGCGGCGGTCTTCCTCGCGGATGTGGCGGAACAGGAGATAGCCGGCCAGTACGCCCGCCAGGTTTGCCGCCGTCAGGCGCAAGGTGGTGGGCAGTGACGTACCGGTGAGCAGGTCCGCCGCCACATAGCCCAGCGCAGCGGCCGCCCAGCCGGCGGGTGACGCCAGGGCCGGACGACGCGCGAACAGCCCCAACAGCAATGCATTGGTCAGCCAGAACGCGGCCAGCTGCTTTTCGGGACGGGTCAGGATGCCGAGGCCGCTGGCGAGGAAGGCCACCGCGGCGACCAGCAGCGCCTGGAGCGACAACCGACGGAACAGGGCAAGGGCGGACACGGGAGCGCTCGGATCCCGTGGAGTGGGTTGGCGTTGCTGCCCGACCATGCTGCCCCTGCCTGATTGCTGACGGCGCGGGGACCGGCGCCAGCGCCATTCCCCGGCCTTACCTTACGCATTGCGCATCGGCAGCGCGAGTGCGCCAGCCACCTTGCCGCGGCCAGCGCCGCGGCGGGACATGGGAATGTATCGGTTCGGGTTACAGCGAATAGCCGAACTGCTGCTTGAACTGCTCGTTGAACTCGTCGTAGTCGAAGCGCTGGTTCTGAGTCCCTGGGTGCTCGACTTTCAAGGCCCCCATCAGGTTGCCCATGCGGCCGATGGTCAGCCAGTCGTAGCCCTTCTCGATGCCGAAGATCAGGCCGGCGCGGAAGGCGTCGCCGCAGCCGGTGGGGTCGGTCACGCGGCGCTCGTGCGCCGGCGGGATGTCGTAGGTCTTGTCCGGCGTGTGGATCTGCGAACCGTGCGGGCCACGGGTCGTGATGTAGGCCTTCACGCGCTTGACGATATCGGCCTCGCTCCAGCCGGTGCGTTCCTGCAGCAGGTTGGATTCGTAGTCGTTGACGGTCACGTAGTCCGCCAGTTCGATGAAGTGGCGCAGTTCCTCGCCATTGAACAGCGGCATGGCCTGGCCCGGGTCGAAGATGAAGGGGATCCCGCCCTCGGCGAACTCGGCGGCGTTCTGGATCATGCCTTCGCGTCCGTCGGGGCTGACGATGCCGAACGTCACCCCGGCCACGTCCTTCACGTGGTTCTCGTAGCTGCGCATCATCGCGCCCGGATGGAAGGCGGTGATCTGGTTGTTGTCGTGGTCCGTGGTGATGAACGCCTGCGGGGTGAACAGCTCGTCGATCACCTTCACCTTCTCCAGGCGGATGCCCTGCTCGGTGAAGTGCTCGCGATACGGGCCGAAATCCTGCCCCACCGTGGCCATCGGGATCGGATCACCGCCCAGCAGCTTCAGGTTGTAGGCGATGTTGCCGGCGCAGCCGCCGAACTCGCGGCGCATGCGCGGCACCAGGAACGACACATTCAGGATGTGCACCTTGTCCGGCAGGATGTGGTTCTTGAACTGGTCCGGGAACACCATGATGGTGTCGTAGGCAAGGGAACCACAGATCAGTGCGGACATCGGCAGACTCGGCTGGAGGCGGATGCGGCCGTCCCGGGCCGCAGGAAAAGCGGGACGTGCGCCCCATTCCCGGCGCGCCGGTGCGAAGGTTACCGGCTGGGGCCGGTGCCGACCAGCCTTGATCCGGTGACGGTGGTCGCGCGACGACCGGGCCGAAGCGGGCGTGGGGGTGCCGCGGAGAGCGGTTTTCCCCTTGTATTCACGAGATTTTTCCTTGCCCGCACCATGCCGGATTGTTAGGCTAGCTGACTTCGTTTTTTGCCCAAAAAATCGCCATTTCAAGGCGATCCGCCCCCAGCAGGAACCCGTCCCCCGATGTTCAAGAAGCTCCGCGGCATGTTCTCCAACGACCTGTCCATCGACCTGGGCACGGCCAATACCCTGATCTATGTGCGCGGACAGGGCATCGTGCTGAACGAACCCTCGGTCGTGGCGGTGCGCCAGGACCGTGCCATCGGCGGCTCGCGCTCGGTCGCGGCGGTCGGCGCGGAGGCTAAGCAGATGCTGGGCCGCACCCCGGGCCACATCACCACCATCCGCCCGATGAAGGACGGCGTGATCGCCGACTTCACCTACACCGAGGCGATGCTGAAGTACTTCATCAAGAAGGTGCACAAGTCGCGCTTCCTGCGGCCCAGCCCGCGCGTACTGGTCTGCGTGCCGGCCGGTTCCACGCAGGTGGAGCGCCGCGCGATCAAGGAATCGGCCGAAGAGGCCGGCGCGCGCGACGTCTACCTGATCGAGGAGCCCATGGCCGCTGCCATTGGCGCCGGCATGCCGGTCACCGAGGCGCGCGGTTCGATGGTCATCGACATCGGCGGCGGCACCACCGAGGTGGCGGTGATCTCGCTCAACGGCATCGTCTACTCGCAGTCGGTCCGCATCGGCGGTGACCGCTTCGACGAATTCATCACCAACTACGTCCGCCGCAACCACGGCATGCTGATCGGTGAAGCCACCGCCGAACGCATCAAGCTGGAGATCGGCTGCGCCTACCCGCAGGCCGAAGTGCAGGAGATGGAGATCTCCGGCCGCAACCTGGCCGAAGGCGTGCCGAAGATGATCAAGATCAACTCCAACGAAGTGCTGGAAGCCCTGCACGAGCCGCTGTCCGGCATTGTCAGCGCGGTCAAGCTGGCCCTGGAACAGACCCCGCCGGAACTGTGCGCGGACGTTGCCGAGCGCGGCATCGTGCTGACCGGCGGCGGCGCCCTGCTGCGCGACCTGGACCGCCTGATCAGCGAGGAAACCGGCCTGCACGTGCAGGTGGCCGACGATCCGCTGACCTGCGTGGCCCGCGGTGGTGGCCGCGCGCTGGAACTGGTGGACATGCACGGCAACGAGTTCTTCGCGCCGGAATGATGAGGCAGGAACGAGTGGGGAGGAGTGAGAAGTGAGTCGGAGCGACTCCCCTGCCATGGCCTGTGTTGCACCCCTCACTCCTCACTTCTCGTTCCTCTCCACTCGCTTCTAGCCCCCCGTGCCTTCCTACGCCGGTCCCCCCGTCGCCTCCCGCCCCGGTGAAGTCGCCAGCACGCTTCGACTGCTGGGCTATCTGGCGCTGACCATTGCGCTGGTGATCCTGGACCATCGCGGTGGCTGGCTGTCGCAGGTGCGTGCGCAGGCCAACGTGGTCACGCAGCCATTGTGGTGGCTGGCCGGCCTGCCCGGCCGCGTGACCACCCGCGTACAGGACGATGCCGTGACGCGCAGCGGGTTGCAGGAAGAGAACGCGCGCCTGCGCAACGATGCGCTGGTCGCCAACGCCCGGCTCGCCCGCCTGCAGACGGCGGCGGCCGACAACGCGCAGTTGCGTGCGCTGCTGGGTGTGAAGACTTCCCGCGGGCTGGACGTGCAACTGGCCCCTATCCTGGACATCGACCTGGCGCCCGGTCGCCAGCGGCTGGTGCTGGACGCGGGCAGCCGCGCAGGGGCTACCGTCGGGCAGTCGGTGATCGACGCGGGCGGACTGATGGGACAGATCATCGAGACTACCCCCGCCCATGCCACCGTGCTGCTGCTGACCGACCCCGACCACGCGGTGCCGGTGGTGGTCGCGCGCAATGGCGTGCGGCTGATCGTCTATGGCCGTGGCCGCAACGATCTGCTGGAACTGGCCGATGTGCCGCTCAACAGTGGCGTGCAGGTGGGCGACCTGCTGGTGACCTCCGGCCTGGGTGGCCGCTTCCCGGCCGGGTTCCCGGTCGGCACGATTTCGGCCCTGCGTACGGATGACAGCCATGCCTTCCTGGTGGGCGATGTCACGCCGTCCGCGCGCCTGGATCGCGGCCGCGATGTGCTGCTGCTGAAGTCCGCGCCGCCACAGCCATTGCCGCCGGCCGATCCGGCGCGGTTCCTGCCCGAAGCGTCGTCGCCCGTGGAAGGCGCGACCCAGCCCGAAGACGTGCCGGCGTCCGCGCCCGCGACCCAAGGCCCCTCTCCCGTCGGGAGAGAGGTTGGGGTGAGGGGCAACGAAGGCAGTGTGGATGCGGCCGAACAAGCCTCTACCGCGCCCGCGACGGTTTCTCCGCGAGCGCCGAACACTGCGAACGTCCCGACCCTCACCCCAACCCCTCTCCCGGCGGGAGAGGGGCTCAACGCGCGCGCCCGACCCACTGAACCTCCGCCGCAGGAGCCGCAGCGATGAGTCGCGCGCGCGCCGGTTGGCTGATGCCGTTGAGCATCATCGTCGCCCTGCTGCTGGGCCTGCTGCCGTTGCCGGACCTGCTGCAGCCGCTGCGCCCGTACTGGCTGGCGCTGATCGTGGCGTACTGGGTGATCGAGGCGCCGGACAGCGCAGGCCTCGGTTTCGCCGTCGCCATCGGCCTGGTCGCCGACCTGATGTTCGGGACCCTGCTGGGCGAACAGGCGCTGCGGCTGCTCATCATGGCATTCATCCTGCAGCGCTTCCGCGCGCGGCTGCGCTTCTTCCCGATGTCGCAGCAGGCGCTGGCCATCGGTGGCCTGCTGCTCAACGACCGCATCGTCACCACGGTGGTGCACCTGGCGCTGGGCGAACCGACGCTGCCCTGGGAATACTGGTGGGCGCCGCTGGTGGGCATGCTGCTGTGGCCGCCGCTGTTCGTGCTGATGGACGCGCTGCGGCTGGGTCGCCGCAAGCGGGGCTGAGCGATGATCGGGCCGCGCCGGCGCAGCAAGAACCCGCATGCCGAAGCCGACCAGTTCCGTCGGCGCGCGGTGACGGGCTTCGTGGTGGTGGCGCTGTGCCTGATCGGCCTGGGGGCCTGGTACTTCAAGCTGCAGGTGGTCGATCACGACGACTACGCCACGCGCTCGGAAGCCAACCGCATCCGTCCGCGTCCCGTCGTGCCCGGCCGCGGCACCATCTACGATCGCAATGGACTGCTGCTGGCGGAGAACGTGCCGGCGTTCCGGCTCGACGTCACCCCGGACAAGGTGAAGGAACCGGCAAAGCTGGTGGCCGAGCTCGGCAGGATCATCGAACTCTCGCCCGAAGACATCGAACGCTTCGAGGCCACGCGCAAGGCCACGCGCGGGTTCCGCCCGATCACGCTCAAGCTGCGCGTGGGCGAGGAGGAAATGGCGCGCTTCGCGGTGGACCGCTGGCGTTATCCGGGCGTCGAGCTGGTGCCCTACCTGACCCGGCGCTATCCCTACGGCGACCTGTTCGCGCACATCGTCGGCTACGTGGGCCGCGTGGACGAGAAGGACCTCGAGCAACTGGGCGAGATCAATTCCGCCCTGACCCACATCGGCAAGACCGGGTTGGAGCGCTACTACGACGAACAACTGCGCGGGAAGATCGGCTACGAGAAGGTCGAAACCAACGTGGAGGGGCGCGCGCTGCGCGTGGTCGGGCGCGTGCCGGCACAGGCGGGTACCGACCTGCGGCTGAGCGTGGATGCGAAACTGCAACAGGCCATCGTCGATTCGTTCGGTGAACTGGAAGGCTCGGCGATCGCGGTCGATCCGCGCACGGGTGAAATCCTGGCGATGGTCAGCCTGCCCAGCTACGACCCCAACCTGTTCGTCAACGGCATCTCCAGCAAGGACTTCAAGGCGCTCAACGAGAACCCTTCGCGGCCGCAGTTCAACCGCCTGGTGCTGGGTGGCGTGGCGCCGGGCTCGACGCTGAAGCCGCTGATCGCGCTGGCCGGCCTGGACAGTGGCAAGCGCAAGCCCGAGGACACCGTCGTCTCGACCGGCATGTTCTACCTGCCGGGCACCAGCCGCGGCTGGGGCGATGCCAGCCGGCGCGGGCATGGCGTCACCGACCTGCGCAAGTCGATCTCGCAGTCGGTCAACACCTATTACTACCGACTCGCGCTGGACCTGGGCATCACCCAGTTCGACGACTACATGGAGCACTACGGGTTCGGCCAACCCACCGGCGTCGACCTGCGTGGCGAAATCGGCGGCATCCTGCCGTCGCCGCAGGCCAAACTGAAGGCGCGCAAGGAGCGCTGGTACCCGGGCGACACGGTCAACGTCGCCATCGGGCAGGGCGACTGGAAGGTCACGCCGCTGCAGCTCGTGCGGGCCACGGCCGGGATCGCCAACGGGCAGATGCGGCGTCCGCACCTGGTCAGCCAGACCCGCGTGGGCTTCGATCGACCGTGGGAGCCGATGCCGCAGCCTGCGCCAATTGCGATCAGTCCCAACCCCGCGAACGTGGCGGTGGTGCGGCTGGGCATGCAGGACACCATGCAGCCGGGCGGTACCGGCTGGCGCGTCGCCCTGGGCGCGCCCTATCTGATGGCCGGCAAGACCGGCACCGCACAGGTGATCAGCCGTCGCGGCACCGCCGCCGTCGATCCGCGCAGCCTGCCGATGCATCTGCGCCATCGCTCGCTCTTCGTCGGTTTCGCGCCTGCCGACAACCCCACGATCGCCATCGCCATCGCGGTGGAAGGTGGCGGCTACGGCGGCAGCACCGCGGGACCGATGGCGCGCAAGATTTTCGATGCGTACCTGCTGGGGAAGATGCCGGAGAAGGAAGCGGTGGAGGGCGGGGATCCGGGAACGGGAAGCGGCAACGCTCCACCGAGCCCACCCGTGCCTCAGGCCACGCCAGAGACGCCCACTCCGTCGGTGTCGCCACCGTCGGGAGCACCCGCTCAAAGCCCCTCTCCCGCCGGGAGAGGGGTTGGGGTGAGGGTTGGCGGAGATCGGATGGGTGGAGGCGTTCATGGCATGGCCGCGCTCGCACCGCATTCGCATGACATGGTCGCCATCGCGCCTGTCCCGACCCTCACCTCAACCCCTCTCCCGAGGGGAGAGGGGCTTGCAGGCGCGTGCGCGTTGAGGACATCGGCATGACCGACCTGCTGCGCTGGGGTTTCGATCTGCTGCGCCATCTGTTGCGCACGCTGGACTGGCCATTGCTGGGTGCGCTGGTCGCCTTGATGGCGATCGGCCTGGCGGTGCTGTACAGCGCCGGTGGCGAAGCGCTGGGTTCGCGTCTGGTACTGGCGCAGGGCGTGCGCTTCGGCGTGGGCCTGGTGGCGATGTGGGCGCTGTCGCGCGTCTCGCCGGTGCGGCTGCGCGCCTGGACACCGGGTGTGTTCGCGGTGGCGCTGGTGCCGTTGGTGCTGGTGCTGTTCATCGGCACCGGCAAGCACGGCGCGCACTGGATCGACCTGAAGTTCTTCTACCTGCAGCCGTCGGAACTGCTGAAGATCGCGCTGCCGATGATGCTGGCGTGGTACCTGCATCGCGAGCCGCTGCCGCCCGGCTGGCGCACGATCTTCGTGTCGGCGCTGCTGATCGGGCTGCCGACCGGCCTGATCCTGATGCAGCCGGATTTCGGCACGGCGATGCTGGTCGCCGCCAGTGGCGTGTTCGGGCTGTATCTGGCGGGGTTGTCGTGGTGGTGGTTCATGACGGCGGGCGTGCTGGGCGGCACCGCGGTGAGCCTGGTGATGTTCGCGCCGATCTCGTGGTTCTCCTTCCTGCGCGAATACCAGCAGAACCGCATCCTGACCTTCCGTGATCCCGAGAACGATCCGCTCGGCGCGGGCTGGAACATCCTGCAGTCGAAGATCGCGATCGGCGGCGGCGGATGGACCGGCAAGGGGTGGGGGCAAGGTTCGCAGTCGCACCTGGACTACCTGCCGGAGCACACCACCGACTTCATCTTCTCGGTGCTGTCGGAGGAATTCGGCTGGGCTGGCGTGGCGGTGGCGCTGTCGCTGTACCTGTTCGTCGTCGGTCGTTGCCTGTGGATCGCGATGGATGCGCGCGACACCTATTCGCGCCTGCTTGCCGGCACGCTGGGCATGGCGCTGTTCGTGTACGTCATCGTCAATGGCGGCATGGTGTCCGGCCTGCTTCCGGTGGTCGGTGTGCCGATGCCGTTGCTGAGTTACGGCGGCACGTCCGCGGTCTCGCTGCTCGCGGGTCTGGGCCTGGTGATGGCGGTGCGTGCGCACCGGCCCGTGCATGGATATTGATGCCGCATCACGACGCGCTCTGTTCACCCTGCACGCAAAGTCGCGTGCTACTCTCGCGCCGATGATGCGACACGCACTTTCCTGTCTGCTGGTGCTGGGCCTGGCGTCCTGTGCCACACCGCAACCGCCGCCGCCCGCTGCTTCGGCGACGCCTCCCGCTCCTGCCCCGGCGACGCCGGCCGAGACATCGGTCGAGCGCGTGGCCGAGGTGCCGCCGGAAGCGCTGAAGCCGGTCGATTTCCCCACCGCGCGCGCGCAGTTCGTGCAGGACACGGCGGCGAAATACGGCATCGCCCCGGTCGAGATCGAAGCCACACTGGCCAAGGCGCAGTTCCTCGACAGCGTGGTCGCGGCGATGTCGCGTCCCGCCGAGCGGGTGAAGCCGTGGAGCGAATACCGCGTCGGCTTCCTTACGCAGGCGCGCATCGATGGCGGCCGCACGTTCATCACCCAACACCGCGATGAACTCACCCGCGTCGAACAGCAGTACGGCGTGCCCGCCGAAGTGATCGTCTCGATCATCGGTGTGGAAACCAACTACGGTGGTTTCACTGGTCGGCACAAGGTGCTGGACGCGCTGTACACGCTGGCGTTCCGCTACCCGCGCACGGGCAATCCGGAACGTGCCGCTTACGAACACCGT
This sequence comes from Pseudoxanthomonas sp. SE1, assembly GCF_029542205.1. Taxonomy (NCBI): domain Bacteria; kingdom Pseudomonadati; phylum Pseudomonadota; class Gammaproteobacteria; order Lysobacterales; family Lysobacteraceae; genus Pseudoxanthomonas; species Pseudoxanthomonas sp. SE1. The sequence continues at coordinate 542,360 of NZ_CP113783.1, forward strand.
CGCGAGCAGTTTTTCCGCGACGAACTGGCGCAGCTGTTCGCGCTGGGTCGTGAGGAGAAGCTCGACATCGCCTCGCTGACCGGCAGCTACGCCGGCGCGATGGGGCTGGGCCAGTTCATGCCGTCCAGTTACCGCGAGTTCGCAGTGGACGGCAACGGCGACGGTCGTCGCGACCTGTTCACCACCTATCCGGACATTTTCGCGTCCATCGCCAACTACTTCCGCAAGAAGGGCGGCGAGCGCGGTGGCTGGGTGCCGGGCGGCCCGGTGGTCGCGCGCGCGCAGTTGCAGGACGGCTTCGCCGAGTTCAACCCGGAAACCTGGACGCCGGACTACACGCTGGCGCAGCTGGCCGAGAAAGGCTACCGCCCGCTGGATCCGGTGGCGCCCGATGCGACCGCCACGCTGGTGCAGCTGGATGGCGCCGACGGCAAGCAGTACTGGCTGGGCTTCCAGAACTACTACGCCATCACCCGCTACAACAATTCGAAGATGTACGCGATGGCGGTGCATCAGCTGTCGCAGGCCATCGCGGGCCGAGAGATCCCGTCGGCATGAAGTGGCTGGCATTGCCCGTGCTGGCAGTGGCCTTGGCCGCATGCGGCACGGCGCCCAGGAAGCCGCCTTCGCCTTCCACGCTGGGCGGCGCGGCAACGCCGGCACCGGCCACGCCATCGTCCGGGATCGCAGGCAGGGACTGCTCGCGCTATGCGCCGGCGCAGGAAGATGTGTCCACGCGCGGCAATTACACCGCAGGCGGTCTCTACAAGCCGGGCGTGTCGGACACCACGCCTGACCACGTGCCGGACCTGGACTGCATCCGTGAGCCGGTCGTCACCGCCGAGCCGCGCTCGCGCGTGGGCAACAAGTCGCCGTACTCGGTGCTGGGCAAGCAGTATCGCGTGCTCGACCGCGTCGATGGCTATGTGGAGCAGGGTACGGCGTCGTACTACGGCAACAAGTTCCATGGCCGTCGCACCTCCAACCAGGAGGTGTACGACATGTACGCCTACAGCGCCGCGCACAAGTCGCTGCCACTGCCCAGCTTCGCGCGCGTCACCAACCTGGACAACGGCAAGTCGGTGGTCGTGCGGGTGAACGACCGCGGGCCGTTCCACGAAGGCCGCGTGATCGATCTGAGTTATGCCGCTGCCGTGCGCCTTGGCATCACCCATCGCGGCACCGGGCGCGTCGAAGTGCGCGCGCTGACGCCGGACGGCAGCGCGCTTGCCGCCGCGCCCGCACCGTCGCCTTCGGCGATCGACCAGTTGGTAGGGCAATTGCCGAAGGATGCCGCGCGCTACCACGTGCCCGCCAAGCCGGGTGATGCGCCGAGTGCGGCCGGTTTCGAGGCCTGGATGAAGGCCAACGGCGTGCGCGTGGCGTCCGGCAAGCCCGGTGTGCCGGTGGCGGCCGCGACGGTGGCTTCGACGCCCGCGGTTCCGCAGGCGGCGGCCGTGTCGCCCATGCCGCCCCTCTCGCCAGTCCTGCAGCTGCAGGTCGCCAGCTTCTCCAGCCGCGACAATGCCGATCGCGCGCTCGCGCGCCTGCTCGCCGCGGGCATCGCCGATGCGCGGCTCAGCGACGTGCCCGGTGCGGAACGCCCGCTGTGGCGGTTGCGCGTGGGCGCGACGGACGCCGCGTCGGCGGAGGCGCTGGCGGGCCGGATCGCCGGCCTGGGCTTCGGTCGTCCGCAGATCGTCCGCGACTAGGCTCGATACCGTCCGCCGTTTTTTTCGCTTTTCCAACCCGTGCCACGGCCGGCCTCCCTACAATATTCGCCTTGAACCGTCAGGCCCACGGCCTCGCCAGGAGTTTTCCGCCGATGAAGTTCCGTTTCGTTCTCGCCGCGCTTGCGACCACCGCCATGGGGGCCATCGCCCAGACCCCCCGCGCCCCTGACGCCTGCCGCCGCCCCGACTGCCGCCGTGGCCATCCCGCCCGCCCCCACGCCCACCGCCACTGCCTGGGTGTTGATGGACTACATCACCGGCCAGGTGCTGGCGGGTGAGAACTACAACGAGCGCGTCGAACCGGCCAGCATCACCAAGGTCATGACCTCGTACGTGCTGGCGGCCGAGCAGAAGAACGGCAAGATCAAGCCCACCGACCAGGTGATGATGAGCGAACGCGCGTGGCGCGAAGGTGGCGCCGGCACCGATGGCAGTTACAGCGGGTTTGCCGTCAACAAGACCGCTTCGCTGCTGGACATGGAAACCGGCATGGCCGTGCAGTCCGGCAACGACGCCGCAATCGCGCTGGCCGAGCATGCCGCCGGCAGCCAGGAAGCGTTCGCGTCGCTGATGAACAACTACGCCGCGCAGATCGGCATGAAGGGTTCGCACTTCGTCAACGCGCATGGCCTGTCGGCGCCGGAGCACTACTCCACCGCCTACGACCTGGCCCTGCTGGGGCGCGCGATGATCCGCGAACATCCCGAGCAGTACGCCTTCAACAAGATCAAGGAATTCACGGTTGGCGCCATCACCCAGCCGAACCGCAACCTGCTGTTGTGGCGCGACCCCAGTGTCGACGGCATCAAGACCGGCCACCATTCCGCGGCCGGCTATTGCCTGATGAGTTCGGCCAAGCGCGGCGACCAGCGCCTGATCGCCGTGGTGATGGGGTCCACGTCCGAGAAGCAGCGCGCCGACGACAGCCTGGCGCTGCTGAACTGGGGCTTCCGCTTCTATGAAACGCACCGCCTGTACGAGCCTGGCAAGGCCATCGCCACCCAGCGCGTGTGGAAGGGCAAGGCCAAGGAAGTCCAGCTGGGCGTCGCGCAGCCGATGCTGGTCAGCGTCCCGCGCGGCCGCTACGAGGACCTGAAGCCGACCATGGACGTGCCGAAGACGCTGGTCGCGCCGATCACCGCAGGCCAGGCCATCGGCACGGTGAAGGTCACGCTGGACGGCAAGGTCGTGGCCGAATCCCCGCTGGTGGCGATCACCGCCATCGAGGAAGCCGGCTTCTTCAAGCGCCTGTGGGATGCCTTCTGGATGTGGTGGGAGTCGGAGTGATCCGGCGCGCACCATGATGACGAAGAAGCCGGCGAAAGCCGGCTTCTTCATTTCCTTCTCAGCGCATGCCCGCGGCAATCAAGCCGATCGCCAGAATCGCAATGGGGATGGCCAGCAGATTGAGGCGGCTCAGCCGTTCGCCGAAACCGGACACGCCCACCAGCGTGCCCAGCAGCACCACGCCGATGTTCATCATCGAGAACACCACCGCCGGATTCTCCGGCAGTGCGCGGTGGGCCTTCACGTAGAACAGGATGTTGGCGAAATTCAGCGTGCCCAGCAGAAGGCCACTGGCAAGCGCGGCGCCGGTCAACGCGATCCGCGCACGCCAGGCCCGCAGCATCTGTACGACCAGCATCACCACGAAGGCCGAGACGAAGGCCACCTGCAGCGAAGCGGCAAACGGCGTGCCCGCTGCGGAAAGACGCTTCAACAGCACGTCGACGCTCGCGTAGCCCACCAGCACGAGCAGCGGCAGCGCCCAGCCGGTCCAGTCCGCGTCCGCATCGCGGGCCGGCCCTGATCGCGGGCGCAGCACCAGCATGACGATGGCCACCACGCCGAGGACGAGGCCGGTGATCCTCAGGCTGTCCACGCGTTCGCCGAACCACAGGAACGCCGCCAGCAGCGACAGCACCAGCGACATCCGTTGCGCCACGTCGGTGCGCACGATGCCGGCTGCGCGCACCGACGCCGACAGTGCCAGGAAAATGCCGGGCAGCAACAGGGCCAGCAGGGCCAGCTCCAGGTGCGGCGCGTCGGCGCGCGAGAGGGCTGCCAGCGGGGGGTCCAGCAGCGCGAAGCACAGCAACGACGCGGCCAGGTAGTTCCAGGTGATGCCCTGGGCGATATCGATGCCGCGCCGCTGCATCAGCTTGAGCAGCACCGAGACCAGGACGCTGCAGACGACGCTGACGAGCAGGTAGGGCACGGCAGGACTCGCGGGAGGGGAGCGGATTATCGCGCAAGGCGCGGGCAGGCCATCGCGCCGCATTGCTGGCCGGAGCCCGTCACATTTATCGTGCCTAGCGGGGTATACGGCTGCCATGGCCTATCATCGAGGGCGGGGACGTCGGCGCATGTGCCGTGACGCCTCCGCATCGATGGAATGCCCCACAGGGGGCGACAACCTTTCAAGGAGATATACAAGTGAACAGGGGAATGAACAACACGCTCCGCATCGCAGTGGGCATGCTGGCGATCGCCGCCACGCTGCCTGCCTTCGCGCAGCGCCAGAGCGCGCAGGACCAGCGCAAGCAGCAGATGGCCGAGATCCCGACCTGCACCAAGCCGCTGGGCGCGATCTCGGTGATCGAGCCGGAGGACGGCGTGAACTGGTGGAGCGGCCAGCAGCTGCCGGCGCCATCGAAACTGATCAAGGTCTTCGTCAACAAGTCGCGTTGCTTCACCCTCGTTGATCGCGGCGTGGGCATGGGCGCGGCGATGGCCGAGCGCGACCTGGCCGCCAGCGGCGAGCTGCGCAACCGCTCCAACATCGGCAAGGGCCAGATCCGCGCCGCCGACTACGTGCTGGTGCCGGACCTGATCTCGCAGAACAGCAATGCCGGCGGCAATGCGATCAGTGGCCTGCTGGGGGGGCTGGTGGGTGGCAACCTCGGCCGCGCCGTGGGCGGCCTCGACTTCAAGAAGAAGACCGCCGACGTGGTGCTGACGGTCACCGACGTGCGTTCCTCCGAACAGGTCGCGATGGCCGAGGGCAGCGCGAAGAAGACCGACATCGGCTGGGGCGCGGGTGGCAGTCTGTTCACGGGCAGCCACTGGGGCGGCGGCGGCGCCAGCGGCTACGCCAACACCGAGATCGGCCAGGTCATCACGCTGGCCTACCTGCAGGCGTACACCAACCTGGTGACCGAGCTGGGCGGCCTGTCCGGCAACGCGTCCGCTTCCAACGCCCAGCAGGCAGTGGAAATGACCAAGCCGGGTCGCCTGTTCGCCAATCCCAAGGGCACCGGCAAGGCCGTGCGCGACCTCGACCCGGGCATGCTGCTGTACCCCACCGGCAACAAGGACGGAATGATGTGGGAAGTCGAGGATGAGTTGGGCAACAAGGGCTGGGTGTCGTCCAGCCTGGTGCAGCTGGCGCGCTGAGCCGCCTGCTGGTGTGCACGAAGGGCCGCGAAAGCGGCCCTTCCTCGTTCCGGGATGCCCACGGCTTGGCTTTCCCGCCCGCCATCCCAATAATTCCCGCATGGAAATCAAATCCGACAACCCCGAACACGGCTTCCAGTTTCCCGGCACCTTCGAGCTCAGTGCCATGGGCACGGCCGGCACCGGGCTGGAAACCGAACTTCCCCGCCTGCTGGAAGCCTCCGGCGTCGCGGTGGTGCATGAAGACATCACGTGGAAGCACTCAGCCAACGGCAAGTACGTGTCCGTCCGCATCCGCTTCCAGGCCAACGACCGCGCCCAGTACGACGCCGCCCACGTTGCGTTGCGCGACCATCCGGAAGTGAAGTGGACGCTGTGACGTCGCCCTGCATCGTCCGCGAACTGGGACGGCAACCGTATGAGCCGGTGTGGCGCGCCATGCAGCGCTTCACCGACGCGCGCACCGATACCACCGGCGATGAACTGTGGGTGGTCGAGCACGATCCGGTGTTCACCCTCGGCCAGGCCGGCAAGGACGAACACGTGCTGGCGCCGGGCGACATCCCGGTCATCCACGTCGACCGCGGCGGGCAGGTGACCTATCACGGCCCCGGTCAGATCGTCGCGTATCCGCTGTTCGACCTGAAGCGCCTGAGAGTCGGCGTGCGGGACTACGTCTGCAAGATCGAGCAGGCGATGATCGACACGCTTGAGGAATGGAACATCCATGCCGAACGCAAGGAGGGCGCCCCCGGCGTGTACGTGGCCGGCGCCAAGATCGGGGCGCTCGGCATCCGCGTGCGGCGCGGCTGCACGTTCCATGGCCTGGCGTTCAACATCGCGATGGACCTGGAACCGTTCCACCGCATCAACCCCTGCGGCTACCAGGGCCTGCAGGTGGTTTCGCTGGCCGACCTCGGCGGTCCGAGCAGCATGGACCAGGTGAAGTCGGTATTGCTGAAGCACATGGCGGACCAGTTCGGCCTGTCGCTGCAGCACGAAGCGGCGTTGCCGGATCTGTCGCAGGCGGCGTAATCCGCTTGTTGTAGGAGAGACGTCAGTCGCGACCGCACGGCTGGCCTGCCAGCGAGCGTGGAGGGAGTGCAAAAGCATGCCCCCTGACATGAAGCGTCCTGACCAGGCCTCAACGCCGAGTCGTGGTCCGCGGTCGCGACTCACGTCGCTCCTACAACAGCCGTTGGCCCATGCCACAATCCGCCGGCATGAACGACGCGACCCTCTCCCTCGACACCGAGCTTGATGCGCTGACCGAACGCGGGTTGGCGCGCCTGCGCACCGCGTCGCCGGATCTGGATGCCCTGCTCGGCGACGCGCGCAATGTCGATCTCGTATCGCGCGTGATCGCGGCCAGCGATTTCGCCCTGGAAACACTGCGCCGCCAGCCCGACCTGCTGAGCGCCCTGCTGCACGATGATGGCGCCGCCCCGTGGCCGGTGCCTGCGCTGGTGGCGGACAACACCGTGCAATGGCCCGAGTTGCTGCGTCGCTACCGCACCGCCGAATCCACGCGCCTGGTGTGGCGCGATGTGCATGGCCTCGATACCGTCGACGACACGCTTGCAGGCACCACGCGATTGGCCGAGGTCTGCCTGCAGACCGCGCTGGATGCATTGGAAGCGGAGTTCGCACAGCGTCATGGTGTGGTGCGAGCGCCCGACGGCAGCGTGCAACGCCTGGTCGTATTCGGTCTTGGCAAGCTGGGCGGTGGCGAACTGAACTTCTCGTCGGACATCGACCTGGTCTATGCGTACCCGCAAGGCGGCGAGTCCGATGACGCGCGATCGCTCGCGGCGGAGGATTATTTCATGCGGCTGGGCCAGCGGCTGGCGAAACTGCTGGATGAGCCGACCGTCGACGGCTTCTGCCACCGTGTCGACCTGCGCCTGCGCCCCTTCGGCAATGCCGGCCGCGTGGCGTTGTCGTTCGCGGGCATGGACCAGTACTTCCAGCGCGAAGGCCGCGACTGGGAGCGTTATGCCTGGCTGAAGGCGCGCGCGGTGGCGGGCGACATCGAAGCGGGCGAGCAGTGGCTGGAGTCGCTGCGTCCCTTCGTCTACCGGCGCTACCTGGACTACACCGCGCTCGATGGCCTGCGCGAGATGAAGGCCGCCATCGCCGCCGAGGTCGCGCGGCGTGAACTGGCCGACGACATCAAGCGCGGGCCGGGAGGCATCCGCGAGATCGAATTCCTGGTGCAGGCCTTGCAGCTGATCCGCGGCGGACGCGAAGCCGCGCTGCGCGAGCGGAGGCTGCGCATGGCCTTGGCCGCGCTGGTCGCCACGCGACAGATGTCCGAAGAGGAGGGCGATGCGCTGGCGCAGGCCTACCGGTTCCTGCGCCGGCTGGAGAATCGCCTGCAGATGCTGCGCGATGCGCAGACGCATGCGCTGCCGGAGGCTGCGATGGACCGTCACCGCATCGCGCGGGGGCTGGACTATCCGGACTGGGATGCGCTGCGCGCCGCGCTGGACCTGCAGCGTGCGCGGGTGTCGGCCGAGTTCGCCGAACTGCTCGCACCGCGCCAGCGCGATGCCGCGCCGGATGCGCTGGCACTGTACTGGCGCGCGCTGCCCGATGGCGGCGATGTGGAGACGTTGGCCGCGTCCGGATTCGCCGATGCAGGCAGTGCCGACGGTGCGCTGCGCGAGTTCGCCCAGTTCAGTGGCGTGCGCGCGCTGTCCGATGGTTCGCGCGCGCGGCTCGACCGCGTGCTGCCGGCCTTGCTCGACGCCTGCGCACGCTCGTCGCAACCGGATGCGGCATTGCGGCGCGTTTTGTCGCTGTTGCAGGCGATCCTGCGCCGTGCCAGCTATCTCGCGCTGCTCGACGAACAGCCCAGCGCACTGGCGCGGTTGGTCAACGTGCTGGCGCGCAGTGCGCTGCTGTCCGAGCGGTTGGCGCAGTATCCCCTGCTGCTCGACGAGCTGCTGGACACACGGGTCTCCGGTCCCATGCCAGACCGCGGCGAGTTGCGCGCCGAGTGCGAGGCCGCGTTGCTGGAGGATGATCCGGAGACCTGCCTGCGCGTGTTGAACGAGCGCCGGCTCGCGTTGAGTTTCCGGGTGGCGTTGGCTGCGCTGGATGGCCGCCAGGCCGCGCGCGACAGCGTGCGCCAGTTGGCGTGGCTGGCCGACGAGGTGGTCCGCGTGGTCGTGCAGGTCGCCACGCGCGATGTCGCGCCGGCACATGGCGTTGTCGCAGGCGGGCGGTTCGCGGTGATCGGCTACGGCAGCCTCGGCGGCGAGGAACTCGGCTTCGGTTCGGACCTGGACCTCGTCTTCCTGTTCGATGCGCCGGCCGGGTCGGAGTCCGACGGCGCACGCCCGATGGAAGCCGGTCGCTGGTATGCGCGACTCGCGCAGAAGATCGTCGCGCTGCTTGGCGCGGTGACGGCGGCGGGACGGCTCTATGATGTGGATGTGCGCCTGCGCCCGGACGGTGCCAAGGGTCTACTGGTCTCGTCGCTGGCCAGCTTCACCGAATACCAGCGCGAGCGCGCGTGGACATGGGAGCACCAGGCGCTGGTGCGCGCGCGCGGCGTTGCCGGCGACGCCACGCTGCTGCAGGCGTTCGAGGACACCCGCATCGCGACGCTGGCGCGCTTGCGCGATGGCGGCATGTTGCGGGACGAGGTGGTGAAGATGCGGACCCGCATGCGCAACGAGCTCGATCGCAGTGACGTGGCGCGCTTCGACCTGAAGCAGGGCGCCGGCGGCCTGGTCGACCTGGAATTCCTGCTGCAGTACCTGGTGCTGCGCGACGCAGCAGAGCAGCCGGCGCTGCTGCAGCCACGCGACACGCCGGGGCTGATCGCTGCCCTGCTGGCCGAAGGTGCCTTGTCGGCAGACGAATCGGACGCGCTGGATGCGGTCCACGCGACCTTCGTCGCCGAGGGTCTGGCCTGCACGCTGGACCGGCGTCCGCGGCTGGTCGTCGAGAACGCGGCGCTGGCGACGGCGCGCGCGGTGGTGATGCGGACGACGGCCGCGCACGGGCTCGGGTTCGATCTCCGATAGCGGCGGGCATGGCCCGCTTTACGGGAGGGGCAGCAGGCCCAGGCGGGTCCGCACTTCCGCGGCGATGCGGGCGGTCTCGCGCAAGGGGTCGCCACCGAACGGCACCGGTCCGTCGGCGAGATCGCGGATGCGACCACGCTGCAGCAGCGCATCGATGAAGCGACGGAGACGGCCGTTGACGCGATCGGGTTCGAACACCTGCACCGGCACGCGCGTACCGCAGGCCTCCGACACCATGTTGACCGACTCCGGCGTGCACACGATGCGGTCGGCCCAGGCCAACAGGCCTGCATACGGGTTCGGGCCATCGGCGGAGCCGCACCAGAGCAAGGTGTTCGCGCGCCCCGACCATCGCTGGCGCGCCGCATCGACCACCCCGGGCGGCGTGCGACGCGACGTGGTGACCATCAGGCTCTGCGTGGCCGACGCCTCATCCAGCCGGGTTGCCAGTCGCCCGAACGCCGCGGCGTCGAAACGGTAGTGCTTGCTGTCGCCGCCCAGCAGCACCGCGGTGCGGGGCGAGGGCAGGGCGGCGAAGGTTGGGAACGCGGCGCGCGCGTCCGCCAGCCAGGCATCGTCGACCGGATTCAGGCTGCCCAGCAGCGTGAGGACGTTCGGCCCGGCGAGGCCGTCGTGTTCGGGCGTGATGACGAGGTCCCAGTGCACCGGGTCGATCCGCGGGTGGAGGATCTGGACGGCGCGGCTGCCATGCATGCGCAGCAGGCGCGTGGCCAGCGCGGCCTGGCGACCGCAGCCGATCACGAGTGCGGGCGGCTGCATCTGCAAGGCATGGAACGCCGTACCGAAGGCGTGCGCCGCGCCAGGCAATATCCGGGGCGCCGTCCAGCGCCACGGTGCATGGGGTTCGAGCACCACGTTTCCCGCGTCGCCACCGAGTGCACACGCCAGCGACTGGGCTTGGCGTACGTTGCCGGCGTGGCCGTCGGTCAGTGTGCAGAGGCCGCGGGAATCGGCCTGGGCGGGGCTTGTTCGTTCCACCAGTTAAAACAATCCGTTCCGGGTCGGTTGGATGTTGCCATAGTCAGGACACCCTACACTGCCCCTTCGCGCTGCCGGCCCTGCCGCTGCGGCTCCCTTCCTTGCGACAGGTAACCCATGCCCCACGTTCTCGACGCCGCTTCGCTCGACCAGTTGTTCCGCACCGCCCGTACGTACAACGCGTTCAGCGGTGACGTCAGCGACGACACGCTGCGCCAGCTGTACGACCTGCTGAAGTTCGGTCCCACCCAGGCCAACACCACGCCGGCACGCTTCGTGTTCGTGAAGTCCGCCGAAGCCAAGGCCAAGCTGGGTCCGGCGCTGGACGAGGGCAACTATGCCAAGACCATGGCCGCACCGGTGACCGTCATCATCGGACGCGATGAGGACTTCCACGAGAAGCTGCCGTTCCTGTTCCCGCATACCGATGCCAAGGCCTGGTTCGACGGCCCGCGCGAGAACCGCTTCAAGCCCGCGCTGCGCAACGCCAGCCTGCAGGCGGGGTACCTGATCGTCGCCGCGCGCGCGCTGGGCCTGGATGCCGGTCCGATGACCGGTTTCAACGCCGCCAAGGTCGACGAAGCCTTCTTCGCCGGCACGGCCATCAAGTCGGACATCCTGGTCAACCTGGGCCATGGCGATCCGTCCAGCATCTTCCCGCGTTCCCCGCGCCTGGGCTTCGACGAAGCCGCGCGCATCCTCTGACACCCCACCACCCGGAGATTCCCCATGCGCAAGACCCTGCTCGTTGCCGCCCTGTTCGCCTTCGCCGGCTCCGCCTTCGCCGCGCCGGTCACCTACAGGATCGACCCCGGCCACACCAACGTGCTGGCGACCTGGAACCATTTCGGTTTCTCCAACCCCAGCGCCAACTTCGGCCAGGCCGACGGCACCCTGGTGTACGACGCCGACAAGGTCTCCGCGTCCAGCGTCCAGGTCACCCTGCCGCTGAGCGGCCTGAGCGCGCTGGCCGACCAGTTCTATGAGCACCTGACCAGCGACAAGTGGTTCGACGCCGCCAAGTACCCGGCCGCCACTTTCAAGAGCACCCAGGTGGAAGCGGCCGGCGAAGGCAAGCTGAAGGTCACCGGTGACCTGACCATCAAGGGCATCACCAAGCCGGTGGTGCTGGACGTGACCCTCAACAAGGCCGGCGAGCACCCGATGAAGAAGGTGCCGGCGATCGGCTTCGATGCCACCGCCACCGTCAAGCGCAGCGACTTCGGCGTGGGCGCGTACGCCCCGATGGTCAGCGACGAAGTGACGCTGAAGATCACCACCGAAGCCACGGCCGACGCCAAGAAGTAAGCACGCCTTCCCCGGCCTTCGCGCGCCGGCCGGATGTTGCCGGAAACGCCGCCCCGCTCGCGCCGGGCGGCGTTTTCCGTCAGGGGAACCCCTTTCTTGGGCCGCCACGGTAGCGGCTGCTAGACTGGCCGCCTCGTTCCAGCACGTCCCGCACCGCCATGACCCAGACCGCCACTGCGCCCGCCAACGCCGAGAAGCGCTACACCGTCTCGCGCGCCGACCTGCCGCTGAGCTGCCCGCTGCCGTCGATGGCGCTGTGGAATTCGCACCCGCGCGTCTACCTGCCCATCGAAGACGCGCCGGGCGGGGATGTGCAGTGCCCGTACTGCGGTTCGCATTTCGTCCTGGCCGACTGATCGCCTGATGCGGCCGAAGCGCGCGGCCCATCGCCCATGCGCCGCCTGACCGTCGTCCAGCTGCTGCCGGCGCTGGAATCCGGCGGTGTCGAACGTTCCACCCTCGAGATCGCGGACGCGCTGGTGCGCGCAGGCCACCGTGCCGTGGTGGTGTCGGCGGGCGGGCGGCTGGAGCGGGCGTTGCAGGCGACCGGCGCGGAGCACATCACGCTCGACATCGGTCGCAAATCGCTGCTGACGCTCCGCCACGTGGTCACCCTGCGCCGGCTGTTCGCCGATGTCGGCGCCGACATTGTGCACGCGCGCTCGCGGCTTCCTGCGTGGCTTGGGCTGTGGGCGATCCGCGCGATGCCTGAGGCCGCGCGACCACGATTCGTCACGACCATGCACGGGCTCAATTCGCCCGGGCGCTACAGCGCGGTGATGACGTACGGCGAGCGCGTGATCTGCGTGTCCGATACGGTACGCGCGTACTTGCGGCAGCACTATCCGCAGACCGATCCGTGCAAGCTGGTCGTGATTCCGCGCGGCATCGATCCGGCGCAGTTCCCGCGCGCATCCGCGCGCGATCCTGAGGCGCGCGCGTGGGCTGCCACCCAGCATCCTGCGCTGGTGGGCGAAGGCCCGCTGCTGCTGCTGCCGGGGCGCGGCACTCGCCTCAAGGGCCATCAGGATGCCATCGCGCTGCTGGCCCGCCTGCGCGGCACCGGCATCGATGCGCGCCTCTGGATGCCGGGCACGCGCGAGGCGGGGCGCGGGCACTATGTCCTCGACCTGGAAGCAGAAGCGCGACGTGGCGGATGCGCCGATGCGCTCGCGATCACGCCACCGACAACCGCCATCGCTCGCGCCTACGCCGCCAGCGACCTGGTGTTGCAGCTGTCGCGCAAGCCCGAAGCGTTCGGCCGGACCGTGGTCGAAGCGCTGTCCGTGGGGCGTCCCGTCGCCGGCTGGGCGCACGGCGGTGTCGGCGAGTTGCTGCGCGAACTGCAGCCCGCGGGCGCAGTGCCGGCATTCGATGGAGACCGCCTGTTCGACGCGGTGCGTTCGATGCTCGCCCATCCGCCGCCGCCATTGGCTACGATGGACGCCTACACCCTGCGCGCGATGCAGGATGCCACGCTCGCCCTTTACCACGATCTTGCCGATGACCGCCGACTCGCCATCGATCCCTGACATGCCTGTCCGTGGCCGTACCCACGGCTGGCGCTGGGCACCCGCGTGGGTGCTGACGTTCGTCGCCCTCTGGCCGGCACCGGGCTATGCCGAAGGCGTGATGGTGCTGGGCGCACTGGCGGCCGTCATCCGGTTGCTGCTGGACAGGTTCCGTGGCGGCACGCGCCTGCTGAGCGGCGCGGCATGGGCGCTGACCAGCGCCCTGTTCGCCGCCTATTGGCTGCCCGAAGTCATCTCGGCCGTGGATGCCGTCGACGCACCGCGGGCATTTCGCGAGGCCGCGGTGGACCTTCGCTACCTGCCGTTCCTGTGGCTGGTGGCGGCCGCCGTGGCGAACAGGGAAGCGCGGCGCACCACCTTCAACGGTCTCGCCATCATCGTCGCGGTGTGGACGCTGGACGCGCTGGCGCAGGTCGTGTTCGGTACCAGTCCATTGTTCTGGGGCCTGGACCAGCTCAAGCAACTGGTCAGCGGACGCCCGATGTGCACCGCGGAACAGATGGCCGGCATCGACAGGCTCAGCGGTTTCCTCGGCCCCTGCAACCGGAAGCTGGGCGTGGTGATGGCGAGCCTGTCGCCGTTCCTGTTGTTTGCAGCGGCGCGGCGGATGGATTCCCTCGGATGGATAGTGGCCGCGGGCGCCATCGGTCTGGTCATCCTGCTTGCGGGCGCGCGTGCGTCGTGGATCACCTACACCTTGGTCCTGGTGGCATCCGGTTGGCGGTTGCTCGGCCTGCGCAGGCTGCTCGGCGTGTTGGCGGCGGGGCTGCTGACGCTGACGTTGCTTGCCATGTCTTCCACGCAGGTGCGCGAGCGCATCCTGCGCACCACGCATGCATTGACCGCCAGCGAATCCGGTGTGGACACCGCGTTGTCGGGCCGTGGGCAGATCTGGTCCGCGGCCGGCTGCATGATCGCCGGGCACCCCATCAACGGCGTGGGCGCGCGCGGATTCCGCGAGGCGTTCCCCGAGTGCGATGCAGGGGCCGGCGAGCGGCCCGCTTGGGGCCAGGGGCCTGCGTTCCACGCACACCAGATCGTGCTGGAAGTACTCAGCGAAACCGGCATCATCGGCCTGTTGCTGTGGCTGGCGGGCGCCGCGCTGGCATGGCGGGCGTGGCGTTATGCCACGCCGCAGGCGAAGGAGCGCGCGCGGCCGGCGATGCTGGCGCTGGCGGTGACGGTCTTCCCGTTCAACACGCACCTGGCGTTCTATTCCACGTTCTGGGGCGGGCTGACGCTGATGCTGGCGGCGCTGTACGCGGGCAGCCTGCTGGCGCGCGATGACGAATGAGCGCGCGGCGGGCGTGCGCTGCTGGTTCGTGGCGCCCGCCAACCTGATCGCATCGGCGATCGCGCGGTTGCCGCAGCCATCGCTGCTGCGGCTCGGGAGCCTCACGACGTGGTTGCTGTGGCCGCTGCTCGGCAAGCGCCGCCGCTACGCGGCGACCAACATCGCGCTGTGTTTCCCCGCACTGGATGACCGTGCCCGCGCCCGCCTGCTGCGCGACACCCTCCGCGCCACGGTGACCGGCATGTTCGAACTCGTGCGGGGCTGGTACGCGCCCACGTGGGCGCTGCGCGGGCTGGCCGACGTGCAGGGGCTGGAACACGTGCGCGCCGCACGCGCACAGGGGCGTGGCATCCTGCTGTTCGGCGGCCACATTCCGCACTCCGAACTGTGCGCGCGCCTGCTCGGCGACGCGCTGGGCGAGCGGGTGACCATCGTCGCGCGGCGCAACAACAATCCCTGCATCGAGCACCTGCTCGACACCGCCCGTCGCCGCGTCTTCGCCGATGTCATCGGCAAGAAGGACGTGCGCGGCCTGCTGCGCACGCTGTCGCGCGGCGGCATCGTCGCGTACTCCGCGGACCAGGATTTCAACTACCAGAATGCCTTCGTGCCGTTCTTCGGCGTTCAGGCCGCGACCCTGACCGCCACGCCCGATCTCGCGCGCCGGAGCAATGCCGTCGTGCTGCCGTTCTGGTTCCATCGTGACGCGGCGGGGCGCTACCAGTTGCGCGTCGAGCCGACGTGGGAAGGATGGCCGAGCGGCGATCCGGTGCAGGATGCGGCACGTTACATGGCGGAACTGGAAGCCGTCGTGCGCCGGCATCCCGAGCAATACCTGTGGGTGCACCGGCGTTTCAAGACGCGGCCCCAGGGCGAACCCGGCCTCTACCGGTAGAGTTCGCCGCGGCCGTCGGGCTGACGCTTGAAGCGGCGGTGGATCCACAGGTACTGCGTGGGAGCTTCGCGCACCATGGACTCGATCGCGGCGATCACGCGCGCCGTGTCCGCCGTGGCGTCCGGTGACGGGAAATCCTCCAGCGCGGGCGACAGCCTCAGCGTGTAGCCGCCGTCTTCGCGACGCACGTGCGAGAACGCGATCACCGCCGCGCCCGACAGACGTGCCAGTTGATGGGTGGAGGTGAGGCTGTAGGCCGGGTGGCCGAAGAACGGAACGAATACGCTCTCGCCGCGCCGCGTATCCTGGTCGGGCGCGAACCAGAGCAGGCCCCCCTGCTTGAGGTGCTTCAGCGCGGGGCGCAGCTCTTCACGGGTGAACATCGCGGTGGCGTAACGCAGGCGGCCGCGCTTCACCGCCCACTCCATCGCGCCCTGGTTGTGCGGGCGATACATGCCGGCCAGCGGTGCGTGGTCGCACATCAGCCGCGCCGAGATCTCCAGCGTGGTGAAGTGTCCGGACACCACGATCACCCCGCGGCCACCGGAACGCGCCGCCGCCAGGTGCTCCAGGCCCTCGAAGCGCAATCCCGGCCGCATCGGCGCCACGCTGCCCCACCAGGCGCGCGCGAATTCGAACAGCCCGATGCCAAGCTCGCCGAAACTGGCCCGCGCCATCGCGTCCCGGGCCTCGGCGTCCAGTTCCGGAAAACACAGCGCGATGTTGCGGCGGGCGATGTTCCTGCGCTCGCGCATCGCCGCAAACAGCAGCGCGCCGATGAGGCGGCCCAGCACCCGCTGCAGCGCCCACGGCAGGCGCGCCACCAGCCATGCCAGCCCGATGCCGATCCAGGCCGGCCATTGCGCGGGTCCCATGGGTGGACGCTCGCGGGCGTCGGCGGATCGCTTCTCGGGTTCGGCCATGGCCCCATTGTAACGGCGGCCCCGGGTATCCTTGTCGCAATGCCGAACCGAACCGCCGAACGCCTGTTGCGCGCCCTCTATTCGGCGGTGCTGTACGTGTTGACGCCGGTCACCCTGTACCACCTGATCTGGCGCGGCTTCCGCTACCCGGAATACTTCCAGCGCTGGAACGAGCGCTACGGCAGTTACGACATGCCGGGCAGTCCGGTGGACGTCTGGCTGCATGCAGTATCGGTGGGCGAAGTGAACGCCGCCGCACCCGTGGTGAATGCATTGCTCAGGCGCCATCGCGGCCTGCGCCTGCTGATCACCACCATCACGCCCACCGGCTCGGAGCGCGTGCAGGCGCTGTGGGGCGATCGCGTGCTGCATGTGTACTCGCCCTACGATCTTCCCGGCGCGGTCGCGCGGTTCCTGCGTCATTTCCCGCCGCGGCTGGCGCTGATCATGGAGACCGAACTGTGGCCCAGCCTGTTGTTCGGCTGCCATGACCGGAAGGTGCCGGTGTACATCCTCAACGCGCGTCTTTCAGCGCGTTCCCTGCGCGGCTACAGCGTGTTGCGTCCGCTGATCGCACGCATGCTGCGCACGGTGCGCCGCGTGGCCGCGCAGTCCGGTGACGATGCCGCCCGCTTCGTGCAGCTGGGCGCCGCGCCCGAACAGGTACGCGACGTCGGCAATCTGAAGTTCGACATCCCCGTACCGGACACCGTGGCCGACATCGTCGCCGGTTTCCGCAAACACCTGTCCGCGCAGCGGCGCGTCTGGATCGCCGCGAGCACGCACGAGGATGAAGAGGCGCCGGTGCTCGCCATCCATGCGCGCTTGCGCAAGCGCTGGCCCGACCTGCTGCTGCTGTGGGCGCCACGCCACCCGGAACGCTTCCCGCGCGTGGTGGACGCCGCGCGCGACGCCGGGTGGACGGCGGGAACGCGTCGCGCGGACCGCTGGCCGTCCGCCGGCGACGATGTCTTCGTGCTCGACACGCTGGGCGAACTGATGGCGTTCTACGCCTGCGCCGACGTCGCCTTCGTCGGCGGAAGCCTGCAAGCCATCGGGGGACACAACATGCTGGAGCCGGCTGCCGTCGGCACGCCTGCGGTCACCGGCCCGCACCTGCACAACTTCAGCGAGATCTCCCGCCGCCTGAAGGAAGCCGAAGCCCTGGTGATCGCGCCGGACGCGGCGGGGGTAGCGGTCGCCATCGAAGACCTGCTTGCCGATGACGCGCGGCGCCACGACATGGCGGGCCGTGGTCGCGCCCTGGTCGAACACGGTCGCGGCGCACTGGCACGCACGCTGGCGATGATCGCGCCGCACCTGCCGGCCCCGGTGGCATGAACGGCGTTGCGCCGCGCGCGCTGGCCGGCGTTCGCGTACTGGATCTGACGCGCGTGCTTGCCGGGCCATGGAGCACGCAGGTGCTCGCGGACCTCGGCGCAGATGTCATCAAGGTTGAACGGCCGGGCAGTGGCGACGATACGCGTGGATGGGGGCCGCCCTTCCTGCGCGACGCAGCGGGGAACGAAACCGCAGAGTCCGCGTATTTCCTGTGCGCGAATCGCAACAAGCGCTCGCTGACGGTGGACATCTCCACCGACGATGGCCAGGCCATCATCCGGCGGCTTGCGATGCAAAGCGATGTGCTGGTGGAGAACTTCAAGGTCGGCGACATGGCGCGATACGGGCTGGATGCCGCGACGCTGCGCGCCGCCAATCCGCGCCTGGTGTACTGCTCGATCACCGGCTTCGGCCAGGACGGTCCCTATGCGCAGCGCGCGGGTTACGACTTTGCCGTGCAGGGGCTCGGTGGCCTGATGGGCGTCACCGGCGCCGCGGAGGGCGAGCCCCAGAAGGTCGGCGTGGCGGTGGCGGACCTGTTCACCGGTCTGTACGCCACCGTCGCCATCCTCGCCGCGCTGCGCCATCGCGATGCCACGGGCGAAGGGCAGGTGATAGACATGGCCTTGCTGGACGCACAGGTCGCGATGCTGGCCAATCTGGGCAGCCACTACCTGGTCGGTGGCGAAGTGCCGCCACGGCAGGGCAACGCGCACGCCAACATCGTGCCGTACCAGGTATTCTCGGTGGCCGACGGTCACATCATCGTCGCCGTCGGCAATGATCGCCAGTTCGCGCGCCTGTGCGACCTGCTGGATGAACCTGCACTCGCCGATGACGCGCGATTCACGACGAATGCGCAACGCGTGCGGCATCGTCATATGCTCGTGCCGATGCTGCAGGCGTGCTTTCTGCAGCGCGACCGGCATGCATGGCTGTCGTTGCTTGAAGCCGCCGGCATTCCGTGTGGCCCGGTCAATGACCTTGCCGACGTGTTCGCCGATCCGCAGGTGCAGATGCGTGGCATGGTCGTCGAAGCCGCGCATCCGTTGGCCGGCGCGGTGCCGCTGGTGGGCAGTCCGATCAAGTTGTCGGTGACGGCGGTGCAACCGCCGCGCGCGCCGCCGATGCTCGGGCAGCATACCGACAGCGTATTGCGCGAAGCCGGCTTCAGCGAAGGCGAGATCGCGGCGCTGCGGTCTCGCGGCGCAGTCTGAGTTTCGATTGTAGGAGCGACGTAAGTCGCGACCGCACGCCCGAACGACATCGGAATCTGCATGGAGACGGATGATTCCCGGTCGCGACTTACGTCGCTCCTACAGGAAATCTGAGGCCTGAAACGACAACGGCGAGCCGAAGCCCGCCGTTGTCGTTGCGCCAGGGGCGCGGGGGATTACTGCGAAACGGGCTGCGACGAGAGGCGCGCTTCGGCGTCGGCGGTCAGCAGGCGGTTCACGTCCTGCACGTCGGCGCCGTCCAGCGTGCCGGCGGCCTGCTCCAGCAGCAGGCGGTTCTGCAGGAAGTTGTAGCGCGCCTGCGCGTACTCCACCTGCGCCTGGAACAGCGTGCGCTGGTTCTGCAGCACGTCCAGCACGGTGCGGGTGCCGACTTCCAGACCGACCTGCGAGGCATCCAGCGCGCTCTGCGCGGAGACCACCGCCAGGCGACGGGCTTCCACTTCGCTGACGCCGGCGACCAGTGCCTGGTAGGCATTGCTGGTGTTGCGGATCAGTGCGCGGCGGGTCTGCTCCAGGCCATCCGACGCGCGATCACGCTGGGCCAGCGCCTGGCGCACGCCGGACTGGGTGGCGCCACCCGAGAAGATCGGCACGGTCAGGGTCACGCCCCAGCTATAGCCCTCGCCATCCTGCGACAACGTGCCCGGCACGCTGTCCCAGTCGGTGCCGTTGTTGTAGGCGCCGCGGAAGTCCAACGTGGGATAGTGGCCCGCGCGGGCGCTGGAGACACCATGCTGTGCGGACTCCAGCGAGTATTCCGCCGACTTGAGATCGGGGTTCTGTTCCAGCGCGCGATCGACCCAGGACTGGGCGTTCTGCTCGGCCGGCAGTTCCGGGCGGAAGTCGTCCGGCAGACCCTTCAGTCCGCTGATCGGCTGACCGGTGATCTCGGCCAGCGCACGGTAGCTGTCGTCCAGGGAGTTGCGGGCCAGGATGGTGTTGGCGCGCGCGCTGTCGTACTGGGCCCGGGCTTCATGCACGTCGGTGATCGGCGCCAGGCCCACGTCGAGGCGCTTCTGCGCGTAATCGAACTGCTTCTTCGACGCGGCTTCGTTGGTTTCGGCGGCCGCCAGCGACTCGATGCCGATCAGCACGTTGAAATACGCGGCCGAGGTGCGGGTGATCAGCTCGTTGTTCGCCGAGGCCAGGTCGTAGTCGGCGGCCTGGCTGATGGCGCGCTGGCCACGCAGGTTGGCGATGCGGCTCCAGTCGAAGATCGTCTGGCTGACCGAGGCGCCGTAGCTGCGGCTCTTGCCGTCGCCCGTCGGGCTGCCCGGACGGCTGCTATGGGTAAGCTCGTAACCCGCGCTGCCGGTGACCTGAGGCAGCAGCGCCGCACGTGCCTGCACCGCGCCTTCCTTGTCGAACAGGCGGGTGGATTCGGCGATGGACAGCTGAGGGTCGCCTGTGCGCGCCAGCTCATAGGTCTGCATCAGGTCGGTGGCGCCGGCCGCGGACGGCAGGGCCAGGGCGAGCGCTAGTGCGAGGGGGCGACGGCTCATGCGGGTTCCTTTTTTAATCTTCAGAAGACGAACTGGGGCGCCGGCGCGGCGCCGACCAGGTAGGGGAGGTCGGTTTCGAACAACGATTCGATGCGTGGGCCGTTGACATCGTTGACGTGCAGCACGGCTTCCATCACCGGCGACGTGCCGCGCACGACGAACAGGCGGCCACCGGGGCGCAGCCATTGCACGAAGCGGGCAGGCACGCTGGCCATGGCACCGGTCACGCAGATCACGTCGAAGCGGCGGTCGGTGTCCCACGTCAGCGCGTCGACGGTGTCGATGCGGATGTTGCTGCCCAGGCCGGCAGCGTCGAGACGGGCGCGCGCGGCTTCGGCGAATTCGGGGTGGATTTCCAGACTGACCACCTCGCGCGCCAGGTGGCCCAGGCAGGCGGTCAGGTACCCGCTGCCGGTGCCGATTTCCAGCACGTCCTCATCGGACTGCGGCTTCAGCGCCTGCAGGGTGCGGCCCTCGACGACGGGCTTCATCATCGACTGGCCGTGGCCCAGCGGCAGCTCCAGGTCCGCATACGCCAGCGCGCGGTGCGAGTCCGCCACGAAGGCCTCGCGCGGCAACGTGGCCAGCGCTTCCAGCACGCGTGCGTCCAGCACGTCCCAGGGACGTACCTGCTGCTCGACCATGTTTTCGCGGGCCTGGGTGTAGTTGATCGTCATGGGGGTGGTCATCCGACGCAGGGGGCTGGGCCCGGCATTTTACCGGGCTGGCTCGGTCCGCGCTGGGCAAGGATCGGGGCAGCCGCCATGGCCGACGCAGTGCCGGAAGTCATCGCGACCTCCGACGCGCAGGGCTGGCCTTCAGCTTCAGCGCCGGCCATAGGCCCTCAGGAACATGTCCACGGTGGCATCGATGTGCCGCCGGGTGTCGGTCTGGCCGGGCTGGCTGCACAGGCCGCATGTCATGCGGGCATGCACTTCGCCCTTGATCAGGGTGAAGAACTGGATGGACGCGGTCGCCACATCGGGGATGTCCAGCTCGCCCTTGGCCACCTGTGCCTGCAGCAGCGCCGCAAAGGCGTCATGGGTGCGCTGTGGGCCGGCTTCCCAGAAGGTCTGCTTGAGTTTGTCGTCGATGTTGCCGGGGACCATCATCATGCGATGCGTGCTGATGGCCTCTTCGCTGGTGATCAACGCGAAGAAAGCCTGCGCGATCGCCTTCAGCTGGTCGCGCAGCGAGCCCTTCAGCTCGATCTGGAACAGCGTGTCAGGGAGCATTTCCTCGCACTTGGCCTGCACGGCTGCGGCGAACAGGGCGTCCTTGTCGCCGAAATGACTGTAGACCGTCAGTTTGGAGACCCCCGCCTCGGCGGCGATCTGGTCCATGCTGACGCCGTTGAAACCCTCGCGCGCGAACAATTGCTTGGCGGCCTCCAGGATCGCGGCGCGCTTGCCGAGATCCTTCGGGCGGCCGGGACCGCTGGTGGCGGCCTTGGCGGGGGACTTGCGACGGCTGGCGGAAGGGGGCGGACTGACCATGTCGTAATACTAGACTACTCGGTTCGATATTTATACTATACCGCCAAGTCTACTAATTGAAGTCGTCATGGAGCGGTGTATGCGCCATATGCGCTGGAACGGAGTGTTCGGAGTCGTGCTGCTCGGTCTTGCCGCGTGCAGTGCGGAGCAGCCTGTGGAGTCGCCGCGTCCCGCGCTGGTGGTCCACCCCGGCGGTGGCGCCGAGGCCGCGCTGTCGGCGTACGCCGGCGAAGTGCGCGCACGTGAGGAGAGTCCGCTGTCGTTCCGTGTCGGCGGCAACCTCGTGCGACGCAACGTCGATGCCGGCGCCCGCGTGCAGAAGGGCGAAGTGCTCGCGCTGCTGGATCCGGGCGACTTCGCGCTGCAGGCACAGGCTGCGCAGGCGCAGCTTGCCGCGGCCGAGGCCGACCTCGTCCGCGCGCGCGGCGACCGCGACCGCTACGCCAAGCTGGTCGGCGACAGGTTGATCAGCCAGTCGGCGTACGACGCGCAGGTGGCCGCGTACAAGGCAGCCGAAGGCCAGGCGCGTGCCGCACGTGCGCAGATGGACGTGATGCGCAACCAGGAAGGCTATTCGCAATTGCGCGCGCCGCGCGACGGCGTGATCGCCAGTCGCCAGGCCGAAGCCGGGCAGGTGGTCGCGGCGGGGCAGACCGTCTTCACCCTGGCCGCCGACGGCGGCCGCGAAGTAGCCATAGGCCTGCCGGAGAACCGCATCCGTGAGTTCAGCGTGGGCCAGCCGGTGATGGTCGAACTGTGGAATGCGCCCGGCCAGCGCCTGCCCGGCACCCTCCGTGAGATCGCGCCTGCGGCCGACGCGCAGACGCGCACCTATGCCGCGCGCGTCAGCCTGGTGGGCGACGCGCAGCAACAGGTCGAACTGGGACAGAGCGCGCGCGTGTATGTGCAGGAGAACGGCAGCAAGGCCGCATTGAAGCTGCCGTTGTCTGCCATCCAGCGCGGGAATGAGGGCAGGACCACGGTGTGGATCGTCGATCCTGCGACCGGCAAGGTGCGGGCGCAGGCGGTGCAACTGGGGCGGTATGGCGAAGCCTCGGTGCCGGTACTGGGCGGGGTGAAGGCCAGCGACTGGGTCGTTGCGGCCGGCGGACATCTCCTGCGCGAAGGCCAGACCGTGGTGCCGGTGGACCGCAACAACCGCCCGCTCCGGGTCGCCGCGGGTGGCGATGCGGCCAATATCGCATCGCGCCCGGAGTAACGGCATGCGCCGCTTCAACCTTTCCGAGTGGGCACTGACCAACCGCAGCCTGGTGCTGTTCCTGATGATCCTGCTGGGCATCATCGGCGCGTGGTCCTACAAGCACCTGGGCCAGTCCGAGGATCCACCGTTCACCTTCAAGGCGATGGTCGTGCGAACGGTATGGCCGGGCGCGACCGCCGAGGAAGTCTCGCAGCAGGTGACCGAGCGCATCGAGAAGGCGCTGATGACCACCGGCAACTACGAGTTCATCCGCTCGTACTCGCGTCCCGGTGAATCGCAGGTGATCTTCATGGCGCGCGATTCCATGAAGTCGAAGGAAATTCCCGATCTCTGGTACCAGGTGCGCAAGAAGGTCGGCGACATTCGCGCCACGCTGCCGAGCGGCGTGATCGGTCCGTTCTTCAACGACGAATTCGGCGATACGTTCGGCAACATCTATGCGCTCACCGGCGATGGCTTCGACTACGCGGTGATGAAGGACTATGCCGACCGGATCCAGCTGGAACTGCAGCGGGTGGACGACGTCGGCAAGGTCGAACTGGTCGGCCTGCAGGACGAGAAGATCTGGATCGAGCTGTCCAACACCAAGCTGGCCACGCTCGGGATTCCGTTGAGCGCGGTCCAGCAGGCGCTGGAAGAACAGAATGCGATGACGCCGGCAGGCTTCTTCGAAACGGCGAGCGATCGCGTGCAGTTGCGGGTGAGCGGCGAATTCAGTTCGGTGGACGAGATACGGGAATTCCCGATCCACGCCGGTGGCCGCACGGTGAAGCTGGGCGACATCGCGGAGATCAAGCGCGGCTTCGCCGATCCCGCCGCGCCGCGCATGCGTTTCATGGGCCAGCCCGGCATCGGCATCGCGGTGGCGATGAAGGACGGCGGCGACATCCTCAAGCTCGGGGAAACGCTCGAGACCGAATTCCAGCGCCTGCAGAAGACTCTGCCTCTGGGCATGGAACTGCGCAAGGTGTCGGACCAGCCGGCCGCGGTGGAAGAGTCCGTCGGCGAATTCGTGCGCGTGCTCGCTGAAGCGGTGATCATCGTGCTGCTGGTGAGCTTCTTTTCGCTGGGCATGCGTACCGGCCTGGTGGTGGCGGTGTCGATTCCGCTGGTGCTGGCGATGACGTTCGCGGTGATGCACTACTTCGGCATCGGCCTGCACAAGATCTCGCTGGGCGCGCTGGTGCTGGCGCTGGGCCTGCTGGTGGACGATGCGATCATCGCGGTGGAGATGATGGCCATCAAGATGGAGCAGGGCTTCGACCGCTTGAAGGCGGCCAGCTTCGCCTATGAATCGACGGCGTTCCCGATGCTCACCGGCACGCTGGTGACTGCGGCCGGCTTCCTCCCGATCGCCACGGCCGCATCGAGCACGGGCGAGTACACGCGTTCGCTGTTCCAGGTGGTGACCATCGCGCTGGTGGTGTCGTGGATCGCCGCCGTGCTGTTCATCCCCTACCTGGGCGACAAGATGCTGCCCGACCTTGGCAATCCGCAACCGCCGAAACCGGGTTCGCTCGCAGCGCGTTGGCATGGGTTCCGCGCGCGACTGGCCGATCGCTGGCCGCAGTACGCTGCGATGCTGGCGCCGAAGCCGCACGACGCGCACGACCACAATCCGTACCAGACGCCGTTCTACCAGCGGTTCCGTGGCTGGCTGGCGTTCTGCCTGCGTCGTCGCTGGCTGGTGATCGGCATCACCGTCGCGGCGTTCGTCGCGTCGATCGCGCTGTTCCGCTTCGTGCCGCAGCAGTTCTTCCCGGATTCGGTGCGCCCGGAGCTGATGGTGGACCTGGAACTGGCCGAGGGCAGTTCGCTGAAGTCCACCGATGCGCAGGCGCGCAAGCTGGAAAAACTGCTGGCCACGCGCGAGGGCATCCAGAACTACGTGGCCTACATCGGCACCGGTTCGCCGCGCTTCTACCTGCCGCTGGACCAGCAATTGCCGCAGGCGAACTTCTCGCAGTTCGTCGTGCTGACGGATGATGCGGAAGCGCGCGAGGACGTGCGCCGCTGGCTGATCGACGAGGTCGGCCCGCAGTTCCCCGAACTGCAGTTCCGCGTGACCCGGCTGGAGAACGGGCCGCCGGTGGGTTATCCGGTGCAGTTCCGCGTCTCCGGCGAACACGTCGACCGCGCGCAGGCCATCGCGCGACAGGTGGCGGAGAAGGTGCGGGCAAACCCGCACGTCACCAACGTCAACCTGGACTGGAGCGAGCCCAGCAAGATCGTGCGTCTGGAAATCGACCAGGATCGCGCGCGCGCGCTGGGCGTCAGCACGGCGCAGGTTTCGCATTTCCTGTCGGGTTCGCTGTCGGGCCTGAGCGTGAGCACCTATCGTGAAGGCAACGAGCTGGTCGAGATCCTGTTGCGGGGACCTGACGAAGAGCGCGCCCGCCTGGACCTGCTGGGCAGCCTGGCCGTGCCGACCAGCAATGGCGGCAGCGTGCCGCTGTCGCAGGTCGCCAACCTGGAGTATGCGTTCGAGGACGGCATCATCTGGCATCGTGACCGCCTGCCGACGGTCACCGTGCGCGCCGACATCCGCAATGACGATGTGACACCGCCCACGGTGGTGCAGCAGATCCTGCCGACGCTGGATGGCATCCGTGCCGATCTGCCGCAGGGCTATCTGCTGGAGACCGGTGGTACGGTGGAGGACTCCGGGCGTGGCCAGAAGTCGATCGCGGCCGGCATGCCGCTGTTCCTGCTGGCGGTGACCACGCTGCTGATGCTGCAGTTGCGCAGCTTCTCGCGCGTGGCGCTGGTGCTGCTGACGGCGCCGCTGGGCCTGATCGGCGTGACGTTGGCGCTGCTGGTGTTCCGGGTACCGTTCGGCTTCGTCGCCATGCTGGGCACCATCGCGCTGGCCGGCATGATCATGCGCAACTCGGTGATCCTGGTGGATCAGATCGACCAGGACATCCAGGCCGGCCACGATCGCTGGCACGCGATCATCGACGCCACCGTGCGCCGCTTCCGTCCCATCGTGCTGACCGCGCTGGCCGCGGTGCTGGCGATGATTCCGCTGTCGCGCAGCGCCTTCTTCGGCCCGATGGCCGTCGCCATCATGGGCGGCCTGACGGTGGCGACGGTGCTGACGCTGTTCTTCCTGCCGGCGTTGTATGCCGCCTGGTTCAAGGTCAAACCGGAGCAGGGCGCCGATTCGTAACATCCGGCACGCGGCGGGCTTCAAGAAGACCCCCGCCGCAGCCGATACTGCACAGGTCGAAGACCCTCCGGACCCCGTGCCGTGCGCTGCCTGTTGACCTCCGGCCTCTGCCTGTTGGCCCTGCTCGCCAGCACGCCCTCTTGGGCGCTCGACCCTGCGCGCAAGGTCGAGGAATACACGCTGGCGCGCTGGACCATGGAGGACGGGCTGCCGCACAACCTGGTGCACGCCCTCAGCCAGGATGCCGATGGCTACCTGTGGGCGGGCACGTGGGAGGGGGCCGCACGGTTCGACGGCCGCCGCTTCACGCAGTACGACGCGGGCACCGTGCAGGGCCTGGAAATCGAGGGCGTGCGGGCCATCACGCCGCATCCGCAGGGCGGCATGGTGCTCAGCCTGGGGCGTGTGGGGCCGGGTTTGCTGCGGTTCCACCAGGGCCGCTGGCAACGCTTGCCCGGGCGGGCCGGTACCCTGCCGGACGTCTCGGTGCTGCGGTTCGCGCCGGACGGCGTGCTGTGGATCGGCACCGATCATTCGCTGTTCCGCCTCGACCGCGATGGTCGCCTGCACGACGTCGGTAGCGCGCACGCGCGCCTGGCCAACGAGCGCGTGCTCGCGATCCTGCCGTTGTCCGACGGGCAGGTACTGGTGGGGAACCGGCACGGCCTGTTCCGGATCACCCAGGGCCGTGCCATCGACTGGGGCCGCAGGGTGGGCCTGCCCGGGACATCCGTGCTGGCCATCCAGCCTTCGCGCTGGGGCGGCATCCTGGTGGGCGGAAGCGGAGGGGCATGGCGGATCGAGCAGGGCCGCGCGCAGCAGATCACCGGGGCACGCGCCGAGGCCATGCTGGAGGACCGCAACGGCAACCTCTGGATCTCCACCCTGGATGGGCTGCGCCGGTATGTCCAGGGACGATACGAGACCTTGGGAGAACGCAACGGGTTGATGGGTCGCCTGGCTCCGGCCCTGTTCGAAGATCGCGACGGCCTGCTGTGGGTGGGCACCACGAACGGGTTGTTCCGCATCTCGGACGGGCCCGTCTTCGGACTGGGCCGCAGCAACGGCCTGCGCGACATCTATGTGCGCGCGATCATCGAACGGCCGGACCAGGGCATCTGGATAGGTCATCCGATGGGCGTGGATGCATGGGAGAACGGCCGCAGCCGCGCGGTGTCGCTGGCATTCGATGGCAAGCCCGATCCCTCCGTCCTGTCGATGGCCAACGCGCGCGACGGTGGCCTCTGGGTGGGCACCTACGATCAGGGCGTGATCCACCTGCCTGTCGCTGCGGACAGCCCGCAGGCACTGCCCTGGCGCATCGACGAATCACGTGGCCTGCCGTCCAACCATGTGCGCGCCCTGCTTGAGCGCGCAGACGGTTCGCTGTGGATCGGCAGCAACGAGGGCCTCAGCGTGTATCGGGAGGGACGCATCGTGCGGCATTACAGTGCCGCCGATGGCCTGCCCGACGGCAATGTCTACGTCCTCTACGAAACCGGCGAGGGCCGGTTGTGGATCGGCACCAGCAACGGCATGGCGATGATGCAACGCGATGGATCGCTGCGGGCATGGACACCGGACTCGGGCTTTCCCGCCGTGGCCGCATTCGATTTCCTGGCCGATCCCGACGGCAGCCTGTGGATCGCGACCGACCGCGGCCTGCTGCACTGGCGGGACGGGCGATTCATGCAGTTCGATCATCGTCAGGGCCTGCCCAACAACCGCCTGTTCCGGTTGCTGGAGGACGACAACGGCGATTTCTGGGCGTCGAGCAACCGGGGCGTATTCCGGATCTCCCGACCGGCGCTGACGGCAGTGGAAAACCATCATCTCGTCCGCTTGCCGGTGGAGGCATTCACCCACGCCGACGGCTTGCCCAGCAGCCAGGCCAACGGCGCGAGCGCACCGGCGGGATGGCGCATGCGCGACGGAAAATTGTGGTTCGCGACGGCGAACGGCATTGGCGTGATCGATCCCGACGATGCAAGGCGCCAGCGCGCGCAGGGCGTCACGCTGGTGATGGAATCCGTGGAGGCCGACGGCCGCGTGCTGCCGATGCAACCGCGCCATGAACTGGCCGCGGACACGCGACGCGTGGTGATCCGCTTCACCGGCCTCAACCAGCGCGCACCGGAGCGCCTGCGGTACCGCTACCGCATGCTGGGCTTCGATCGCGACTGGATCGAGACCGACAACGGCATCACCCACGCGGCCGTCTACACCAACCTGCCCCCCGGACAGTTGCGCTTCGAGGTCCAGGTGATGAATGCGCCCGCGGACTGGAGCAAGCAGGACACGGTGGTGACCCAGGCGGTGGCGTTCGACAAGGCGGCGCCATGGTGGCTGCGCGCATGGGCGATGGTGGCCTACGCGCTGCTGCTGGCACTTGCGGGTTGGGCCATCCTGCTGCTGGCGATGCGGCGCCAGCGGCGCCGGCAGCGCCGGCTTGAGGCGCTGGTGGAGGCGCGCACCTCGGAGCTGAGCGACAAGAACGCGCAGCTGGAGCGCGCAAGCGAGGCCCATGCCCACCTGCTGGAACAACTGGCCTACCAGGCCGGGCATGACCCGTTGACCCGCCTGGCCAACCGGCGCGCGGGCGATGCGTTCCTGGCCGAGGCGCTGGAAGCCAGCCGTCGCGAAGGCCGTCCGCTCTGCGTCGCCTTGTTGGACATCGACCACTTCAAGTCGGTCAACGACCGTTACGGACACGCATTCGGTGACGACGTGCTTTCACAGGTGGCGGCGCTGGCCCAGCGACTGGCCGGCGCCCAGGAAGGCGTACTGATCGCGCGCTACGGCGGCGAGGAGTTCCTGGTGTGCCAGCAACTGCCGTGGACCGTTGCGCGCGCGCGACTGGAAGCGCTGCGCGAAGGCATCGCGCAGGCCCGCATCGATGCGCCGGACGGCAGCGCGCTGCGCTGCACCGTCAGTATCGGAATGGCCGAACTGCAGCCGGGCCAGGACCTGCGCGATCTGCTGCGCGAGGCCGACGAGCGCCTCTATCGCGCCAAGGAACGGGGGCGCGACCGCCTGGTGTCGAACTGACGGGCGTCGCGCCGCATGGCTCAGTCGCGCAGTTCCGCCACGTAACACTGCGCCTGCATCTGATCGAGCACGGCCTGCGTCGCCGCCTGGGTGGACACGCCACGGCCGCCGGTGGCCAGGTCGTTCGTGAAGACCTGTGCGTTGAGCGCGCCATCCACGGCCCGTTCGATGCAGTCGGCTTCCTCGTGCAGGCCCAGGGAATGCCGCAACAGCAGCGCGCAGCTCAGGATGGTCGCGTAGGGATTGGCGACGCCCTTGCCGGCGATGTCGGGCGCGGACCCGTGGATGGGTTCGTACAGGCCGACCTTGCCGTCGCCCAGCGAGGCGGAGGGCAGCAGGCCCAGCGAACCCGCCAGCATCGAAGCCTCGTCGGTCAGGATGTCACCGAACATGTTCTCGGTGACGATCACGTCGTACTCGCGCGGCTTCGCGAGCAGGTGCATCGCCATCGAGTCGACCAGCTGGTGCTCCAGCTTCACGTCCGGGAATTCCTCCTGGCCGATCCGCGTGGCCACGTCGCGCCACAGGCGCGAGGTTTCCAGCACGTTGGCCTTGTCCACCGATACCAGCTGGCTGCGGCGCTGGCGCGCCAGCTTGAAGGCGCTGCGCACCACGCGCTCGATCTCGGTCACGCTGTAGCTGCACAGGTCGCTGGCACCGCGCGCGTCGCGGGTCTTCTCGCCGAAATAGATGCCGCCGGTCAGTTCGCGCACCACCACGATGTCCACGCCGGTCAGCAGGTGCGGCTTGATCGGCGAGGCGTTCAGCGCGGCCGGATGCGGGCGCACCGGGCGCAGGTTGGCGAACAGGCCCAGGCCCTTGCGCAGCGCCAGCAGACCCTGCTCGGGGCGCACCTTCGCGTTCGGGTCCGACCACTTCGGGCCGCCCACGGCGCCCAGCAGCACGGCATTCGCCTGCTGGCAGCCCTGCAGCGTGGCCTGCGGCAGCGGTTCACCGTGGCGATCGATGGCGATGCCGCCGATGTCGTATTCGTGGAAGTCGAACGTGTGGCCGTGGCGGCGCGCCAGTGCGCGCAGCACGGTGACGGCGGCGGCGGTGACTTCCGGGCCGATGCCGTCACCCGGCAGGAGAGCGATGTCAGCGTGCATGGCGGGTGGCCTCGTAGTGTTCGATGTCGGGGTGGCGGGCCAGCAGGTAGCCCAGTTCGTCCACGCCTTCCAGCAGGCAGGTCTGCGCGAAGGCATCCAGCGGGAACGTGAAGACCGAGCCGTCGGGCGCGCGCAACGCCTTGCTCGCGATGTCGACCACCAGCTCATCGTCCGGCCTCTGCATCAGCGACTGCACGATTTCCTCCGGCAGCACGACCGGCACCAGGCCGTTCTTCAGGCTGTTGTTGCGGAAGATGTCGGCGATCTCGCTGCTGACGATGGCGCGCAGGCCGAGGTCGGTCAGCGCCCAGGGCGCATGTTCGCGCGACGAACCGCAGCCGAAGTTGCGGCCTGCCAGCAGGATGCTGCGCCCGGTGTTCTCCGGCTGGTTGAACGGGAACGCCGGGTTCGGCGAACCATCCGCCTGCCAGCGCCAGTCGTTGAAGGCGTTCTTGCCCAGACCGGCGCGCTCGGTCGTGGACAGGAAGCGTGCCGGGATGATCTGGTCGGTATCGATGTTGGTCTGCGCCAACACCACGCTCTTCGAGCGCAGTTCGCGGAAGCCGGGCATCACGCCACCTCCTTCCGCGCATCGAACAGCGCGCGCGGATCGCTGACGCGCCCGTTCACCGCCGCCCATGCGGCCGTCAATGGCGATGCCAGCAGCGTGCGCGCACCCGGCCCCTGGCGGCCCTCGAAGTTGCGGTTGCTGGTGCTGACGGCCAACTGGCCCGGCGCGACCAGGTCGCCGTTCATCGCGATGCACATCGAGCAGCCCGGCTCACGCCATTCGGCCCCCGCGTCGCGCACGACCTGGTCGATGCCTTCGGCTTCCGCGTCGCGCTTGACGATTTCCGAGCCCGGCACGACCAGCATGCGCACGCCCGCGGCGACCTTGCGGCCGCGCAGCACCTGCGCCACTTCGCGCATGTCGCGCAGGCGGCCGTTGGTGCACGAACCGACGAACACCACGTCGACCGGCGTGCCTTCCAGCGTGTGGCCTGCACTCAGGTGCATGTAGTCCAGGCCTTTCTGCGCGGCCGCATCCGCGGGCGCCGGAATCAGCGCATCCACCGCGATCGCGGTGCCCGGATGCGTGCCCCAGGTCAACGTCGGGCGGATGTCGGCGGCGTCGATGCGCACCTCGGCATCGAACGTGGCGCCGTCCTCGCTACGCAGCGTGGTCCAGTACGCCACGGCGGCGTCGAACGCGTCGCCCTTCGGGCCGCGCGGCGTCTTCGCTACCCAGTCGAACGTGGTCCGGTCCGGCGCCACCATGCCGGCGCGGGCGCCGGCTTCGATCGACATGTTGCACAGGGTCATGCGCTGCTCCATGTCCAGCGCCTCGATGGCACTGCCACGGAACTCGATGACATGGCCGGTGCCGCCGTTGACGCCGATCACGCCGATCACGTGCAGCACGATGTCCTTCGCGCCGACGCCCGGTGCAAGCGCGCCGTCCACGGTGATGGCCATGGTCTTGGGCTTGCGCTGCAGCAGGCATTGCGTGGCCAGCACATGGCCGACTTCACTGGTGCCGATGCCGAACGCCAGCGCGCCGAAGGCGCCATGCGTACTGGTGTGGCTGTCGCCGCAGACGATGGTCATGCCGGGCAGGGTGAAGCCCTGTTCCGGCGCGATGACATGCACGATGCCGCGGTTGGGCGAAGCCATGTCGAACAACTCGATGCCGTGTTCGGCGCAGTTGCGCGCCAGCGTCTCCACCTGCGTTTCGGCGGCCTGCGTGTAGTACGGCAGCTTCCCGTCCGGCCCAGCCGGCAGGGTCGGCGTGGAGTGGTCCATCGTCGCCTTGGTGCGGTCCGGGCGACGCGGTGAGAGCCCGCGCGCGGCCAGCTCGGTGAAGGCCTGCGGCGAGGTGACTTCGTGGATCAGGTGCAGGTCGATGTACAGCACGGCGGGCGCCGCATCGGTCTCGGGGACGACGACGTGGGCGTCCCAGAGTTTGTCGAACAGGGTGCGGGGTGCGGTCATGCGGGGGTTCCGGTGGTTCATGGTGATGTATCGATCAATGCGACGCCTCACTCTCTCGTCGTCATCCCGGCGAAAGCCGGGATCCAAGTTGCTGTTGCCTGACTCGCTGAGCAAGAAGCAAAGAGCACAATGGATTCCGGCTTTCGCCGGAATGACGGTTCAAACTCCCTAGGCGGCCGCTGCTTCCTGCTTCTCTATGCGGCGCTGGCGCAGCAGCCGGTTGGCCACGTCCAGCCAGGCCAGCGCACTGGCCTCAATGATGTCCTTGCTGGTGCCGGTGCCCTCGTACTCTTCGCCGTCGCAGCGCACCGACAGGCTGGCTTCGCCGCGTGCATCGGCGCCGATGCCGACGCTGTGCACCTGGTAGCTCTCCAGCTGCAGTTGCACGCCGGTCGCGGCGGCGAGAGCGCTGAACAACGCATCGACCGGGCCATTGCCCTGTGCGGTTTCGGAGATGCGGTTGCCGTCCGGATCCGACAGCTCGACCAGCGCGTTGGCGCGGCTGCCGACGTCGCTGATCGTCATCGAAGACAGCCGGTAGCCATCGCTGACCGCCGCATCCTGCATCAGCGCCTGCAGATCGGCGTCGCCGACCACGCGCTGCTTCTCGCACAGCGCCTTGAACTGTTCGAACACCAGCTTCAGTTCGTCCTCCTCCAGCCAGTAGCCCAGCGCGCGCAGGCGTTGCTCGACGGCGGCACGGCCGCTGTGGCGGCCCAGCACCATCTGCGACGACGGCCAACCCACGTCCTGCGGCTGCATGATCTCGTAGGTGCCGCGGTGGCGCAGCATGCCGTGCTGGTGGATGCCGGATTCGTGCGCGAACGCATTCGCGCCGACGATGGCCTTGTTGCGCTGGACCGGCATGCCCACCAGGCGCGACAGCAGCTGCGAGGTCGGCACGATGCGGCGCGTATCGATGCGCGTGTCCAGGTTGTAGAAGGCGTTGCGGACCTTCAGCGCCATCACCAGTTCCTCGATCGCGCAGTTGCCGGCGCGTTCGCCGATGCCGTTGATCGAGCCTTCCACCTGGCGTGCGCCACCCTCGATGGCGGCCAGTGAATTGGCGACGGCCAGGCCCAGGTCGTTGTGGCAGTGTGCGCTGAACACGACCTTGTCGGCGCCCGGCACGCTGGCGATCGCGCGTTCGAACATGCCGCGGATTTCCTCCGGCGTGGTGAAGCCGACGGTGTCCGGCAGGTTGATGGTGGTCGCACCGGCGGCGATGGCGGCCGCGATGGCCTCGTGCAGGAAGTCTTCCTCGGTGCGGGTCGCGTCCTCGGCCGAGAACTCGATCTCATCGACGTGGCCGCGCGCCAGGCGCACGTGCGTGTCGATGGACTGCAGCACCTGCTCGCGGCTCATGCGCAGCTTGTGCTCGCGGTGCAGCGGGCTGGTCGACAGGAACAGGTGCAGGCGCGGCTTCGCGGAGGCCGACAGCGTCCGCAGCGAGGTCTCGATGTCGCCGGGCAGGCAGCGCGACAGCACGACCAGCGTGGTCTCGCGCAGTTCGCGCGCGATCAGCGCATGCGCCTCGCGGTCGGACTGCGAACTGGCGGGGAAGCCGGTTTCGATGGCATCGACGCCAAGGTCGGCGAGGCCACGGGCCATCACCACCTTCTGTTGCGGCGTCATGCTGCAACCCGGG
Organism: Pseudoxanthomonas sp. SE1; assembly: GCF_029542205.1. NCBI lineage: Bacteria > Pseudomonadati > Pseudomonadota > Gammaproteobacteria > Lysobacterales > Lysobacteraceae > Pseudoxanthomonas > Pseudoxanthomonas sp. SE1. The sequence goes on from NZ_CP113783.1 coordinate 576,245, forward strand.
GATTGTTCGCCGTCGCGCAGGGTGGTGTCGAAGATGCGGATCTGCGCGGGAGCGGATGCGGTTGGTGTGTTCACCAGATGGTTTCCTCGTGTACTTCTGTTTCCAGGGCGGCGGCCGGAGTACGGCGCGCGCCGGTCTTGATGGGGGATCTGGGCGTGGCCGCGCGTGGCGTGGCGCGGCCGTGGGCAAGCGAGGGTTCGCCCTCCACGGTGCGCCGGCGCGGCTTGCGCGGCGGTCGGGGGCGCACGTCGGACAGCAGTTGCGCGAGTACCGTGGCGTCGATGTTACCGCCCGAGACGACGGCGCACTTGCGCTTGCCGGCCACGCGACGACCGGCGGCCAGCGCAAGCGCACCGGCACCTTCGGCGATCAGGTGCTCTTCCAGCGCCAGCCGCACCAGCGTTTCGCGCAGTTCGGCTTCGCGCACGGTGACCACGTCGTCGAGCAGCTGCGTGCACAGGCGGCGGGTGATGAAGCCCGGCACCTTCACCCGCACGCCGTCGGCCAACGAGGCGACCGGGTCGACCAGCGAGACGTCGCCCTTCATCGCGCGGATCATCGAATCCACGCCCTCGACCTGCGCGCCGACCACGCGCACGCCTTGCGACTTCAACGCCAGCGCCACGCCCGAGGCCAGGCCGCCGCCGCCGATCGGGACGATGACGACGTCGGGCGTGAAGGGGGCGATCTCGATGCCGACCGTGCCCTGGCCGGCGATCACGTCGGGGTCGTCGAAGGCGGACAGGAAGCGGTAGCCGTTCTGTTCCGCGAGTTCCTTGGCGAAGGCGAAGGCTTCGTCGTAGCTGTTGCCGTGTTGCCTAACCGTGGCGCCCCAGTGCGCCACGCCGGCGATCTTGGTGGCCGGTGCGCCATGTGGCATCACCGTGATGGCCTGCACGCCCAGGCGGTAAGCGGCCCAGGCCAGGCCTTGCGCATGATTGCCGGCGGACGCGGCGATGACCGGACGCTGGTCGCCACGCTCGCGCGCTGCCAGCAGCGCATTCAGCGCGCCGCGGACCTTGTACGACCCGGTGCGCTGCAGGTTTTCCAGTTTCAGCATCACGCCGAAGCGTTCGGCGTGGTGCATCGGGGTCGGCGGCAGGTAACGGCGCAGCCGCGCCTGCGCCGCCAGCACGTCGGCCACGGTGACGACGACGTCGCCTACGTCGGGGTCGGTGCTGGCGGTGGCGCGGCCGGCGTCAGGCATCGCGGCACGGGTGCGGCTGATGTCGAAGAAGACGCCTCCGGACCACGACGTCCGCGTTGGCGGGCGTGGCCTTCATGCGGCGCGGTCCTGGTGGCGACGATCCCTGCTCAGTTCCTGCACGGCACTGAAGGACAGTTCCTCGACGTCGTAGATCTTCAGCAGCTGCTGGCGCAGGGTTTCAGGTGCGCGGGTGCTGTCGATCACCAGCGCCAGCGCCCAGTAGCCTTCGCCGTCGTGGGTGGCGTGCACCGCATGGGGCGGGAAACCGCGGCGCTCGATCATGCCCAGCACGCGCACCAGTGCGCCCTCGGCAGGTTTGAGCTTCAGTTCAAGCCGGTAACGCATTCTTCTTCTCCGGTCCGTCGGCCGCGACGGCAGGCTCGGCGGCGACCTTTGCGGGATTGGCGTCCAGCATCGAGCTGTTGGCGTGGTTCGGCGGCACCAGCGGCCAGACGTTGGCCTTGATGTCGATGGTGACGTGCAGCAGAGCCGGTCCGGGCTGGGCCAGCAGGTTGGCCAAGGCGCCTTCGACTTCATCGCGCAGGCTGATGTGGTGCGCGGGAATGCCGAACACGCGGGCCAGCGCGGCGAAGTCCGGGTTGTCGGACAGGTCGATCTCGCTGTAGCGCTCGGAGAAGAACAGCTCCTGCCACTGCCGCACCATGCCCAGCGCGCTGTTGTCGATCAGCACGATCTTCACCGGCAGCTTGCAGCGGGCGATGGTCGCCAGCTCCTGCACGTTCATCATGAAGCCGCCATCGCCGTTGACCAGGATGACGGTGCGGTCGGGACAGGCGAACTGCGCGCCCATCGCCGCGGGCAGGCCGAAGCCCATCGTGCCCAGCGCACCGCTGGTCAGGTGGTTGCGCGGATGGGTGAACTTGCAGTGCTGCGCCACCCACATCTGGTGCTGGCCCACGTCGCACGCGACGATCGCGTCAGCCGGTGCCACCTCGCTCAGCCGTTTCAGAAGGCCGGGCGCGTAGATGTCGGTACCCGGGGCGTCGTAGCGGAAGCCGAAGCGCTCACGGTTGCCCAGGCAGTGCCTGCGCCACTCGTCGCACGTGCTGCGTGCCGCCTTCAGCGCCTTCAGGCTGGCGGCGATGTCGCCCGGCACCGCGATGTCGGCGGTCCGCAGTTTGCCGATCTCGTAGGCATCGGCATCCACGTGCAGCACGCGGGCGAACGGCGCGAACTCGGCCAGCTTGCCGGTGGCGCGGTCGTCGAAGCGCGCGCCGACCACGATCAGCAGGTCGCATTCCTGCGTGGCCATGTTGGCCGCGCGCGTGCCGTGCATGCCCAGCATGCCCAGGTAATGCGGGTGGTTCGCGGGCAGGGCACCCAGGCCACGCAGCGTCAGCACGGTGGGGATCTTCGTGGCGTCGACGAACTGGCGGAACGCATCGACCGCGTCGGCGATGCCGATGCCGCCGCCGCCGTAGATCAACGGCTTCTCGGCGCCTGCGATGGCCGCCAGCGCATCGGCCAGCTTCGCGTCGTCCGGTGCCGGCAGCGGATCGACGCTGGCTGGCACATGGTCGGGCAGGTGCGAGGCGTCGGACATCTGCACGTCCTTCGGCAGGTCGATCAGCACCGGGCCGGGACGACCTTCGCGCGCGATGCGGAAGGCTTCGCGCACCATGGTCGGCAGGTCGTCCACGCGCCTGGCGACGAAGCTGTGCTTCACGATCGGCAGGGTCAGGCCGAACACGTCCAGTTCCTGGAACGCGTCGGTGCCCATCAGCGTGGTGGCGACCTGGCCGGTCAGGCAGACCATCGGCACCGAATCCAGCATCGCGTCGGCGATGCCGGTGACCAGGTTGGACGCGCCGGGGCCGGAGGTGGCCACGCACACGCCGACCTTGCCGCTCGCGCGCGCATAGCCGTTCGCCGCCAACGCGGCGCCCTGCTCGTGCCGCACCAGAATGTGCTTGAGGTTGGAATCCACCAGCGCGTCGTAGAACGGCATGATGGTGCCGCCGGGATAGCCGAACAGCGTGTCCACGCCCTCGGCTTCCAGGGCGTGGGCCAGCCAGCGGGCGCCATTGCGTGGGGCAGTGGCCGCGGCGGCGTTCATGCGGCGGCCTGCTCGTCTGTATCGGGTTGCGCGGCGTTGGCCTGCAGCCACACCATCTTCGCGCGCAGCTCCTTGCCGACCTTCTCGATCGGGTGGTCCTTGTCCGCCTGCTGGAACTTCTTGTAGTTCGGCAGGCCGGCGTCGTATTCGGCCTGCCAGTTGCGGGTGAAGGTGCCGTTCTGGATGTCGGTCAGCACGTCCTTCATGCGCGCTTTCACCGAGGCGTCGATGACGCGCGGGCCGCTGACGAAGTCGCCGTACTGCGCGGTCTCGGAAATGAATTCCAGCATGCGGGTGATGCCGCCTTCGTAGAACAGGTCGACGATCAGCTTCAGTTCGTGCAGCACTTCGTAGTAGGCGATCTCCGGCTGGTAGCCGGCTTCCACCAGCGTCTCGAAGCCGGCCTGCACCAGCGACGAGGCGCCGCCGCACAGCACGGCCTGCTCGCCGAACAGGTCGGTCTCGGTTTCTTCCTTGAAGGTGGTCTTGATGATGTTGGCGCGTGCGCCGCCCAGGCCGCCGGCATAGGCCAGCGCGAACTGCTCGGCCTTGCCGCTCCTGTCCTGGTAGACGGCGTAGATGCAGGGCACGCCGCGACCGATCTCGTACTCGCGGCGCACCAGCGCGCCCGGGCCCTTCGGCGCGACCAGCACCACGTCCAGGTCGGCGCGCGGTTCGATCATGCCGAAGTGCACGTTGAGGCCGTGCGCGAACAGCAGCACGGCGCCCTGCTTCATGTTGGGCGCCAGCACGTCGGCGTAGAGCTTCTTCTGCACCATGTCCGGCGTCAGCACGGCGACCAGGTCGGCGTCCTTCACCGCATCGGCCGGTGCCTTCACCACGAAGCCATCGGCTTCGGCCTTCGCTTCGGTCGGGCCGCCCGGGCGCAGGCCGACGGTCACGTCGAAGCCGGAATCGCGCAGGTTCAGCGCGTGCGCACGGCCCTGGCTGCCGTAGCCGACGACGGTGATCTTGGGTTGCGGGAGAGCGTTGGCGGTGGTCATGGAGCGGGATTCCTGGAGGTTGAGGTGAAGGGAAAGGCTCTTAAACAAAAAACCCCGCACTTCTCAGTGCGGGGTTTTGCGAATCTGGCGTTGTCTGTTGCTTACGCGCCGGTCCGTCCCGCAGTTGTGGGCGAGGTAATAAGGACGAGTACGAGGACGGAAGCCGCAGCGGGTGCGGTCGGGTCGGTCATCGTGGGCGTGTGGCGCTGCAACATGCGGCAAGGGAAACATGCCGCTGCGAAGCGTGTCAAGCGGTTTTCCCTCCTTTGCGACGATCGGATGATTTCAGTCGATATGGTTGCAACTGAAACCGTGGAAACGCAGCAGAATCAAGGCTTCCCACGTCATCGCCGCACTGCTGGATTTCATGCCCGAGTACCGCTCCAGAACGTCCACCCACGGTCGCAACATGGCCGGTGCCCGCGCATTGTGGCGCGCCACCGGCATGCAGGACGCCGACTTCCACAAGCCCATCGTCGCCATCGCCAACTCCTTCACCCAGTTCGTCCCGGGCCATGTGCACCTCAAGGACCTGGGCCAGTTGGTGGCGCGCGAGATCGAGCGCGTCGGCGGCGTGGCCAAGGAGTTCGACACTATCGCGGTGGACGACGGCATCGCGATGGGCCACGACGGCATGCTGTATTCGCTGCCGTCGCGCGAGGTCATCGCCGACTCCGTCGAGTACATGGTCAACGCGCATTGCGCCGACGCGCTGGTGTGCATCTCCAACTGCGACAAGATCACGCCCGGGATGCTGATGGCCGCGCTGCGGCTGAACATCCCCACCGTGTTCGTGTCGGGCGGGCCGATGGAGGCCGGCAAGACGCGGCTGTCCGAGCACAAGCTCGACCTGGTCGACGCGATGGTCATGGCGGCGGACCCGAACGTATCCGACGAGGAGGTCGCCGCGGTCGAGCGAAGCGCATGCCCCACGTGTGGCTCGTGCTCCGGCATGTTCACCGCCAACTCGATGAACTGCCTGACCGAAGCGCTGGGCCTGTCGCTGCCGGGCAACGGCACGGTGGTGGCCACGCATGCGGATCGCGAACAGCTGTTCCTCCGCGCCGGGCGCGTGGCGGTCGAACTCTGCCACCGCTGGTACGGTGCGGAAGATCCCAGCGCTTTGCCGCGCGGCATCGCCACGTTCGAAGCGTTCGAGAACGCGATGACGCTGGACATTGCGATGGGCGGTTCCACCAACACCATCCTGCATCTACTCGCCGCCGCGCAGGAAGGCGAGGTGCCGTTCGACATGCGCGACATCGACCGCCTGTCGCGACGCGTGCCGCAGCTGTGCAAGGTGGCGCCGAACACGCAGAAGTACCACATCGAAGACGTGCACCGCGCCGGCGGCATCATGGCGATCCTCGGCGAACTCGCACGCGGCGGCTTGCTGCACACCGAGGTCCCGACCGTGCACGCGAAGACACTGGGCGACGCGATCGCGAAGTGGGACGTCGCCACCAACCAGGACGAATCCGTCGCCACGTTCTACAAGGCCGGGCCGGCCGGCATCCCCACCCAGGTCGCCTTCAGCCAGGCCACGCGCTGGCCATCGCTGGATACCGACCGCGCGGAAGGCTGCATCCGCAGCGTCGAACATGCGTTCTCTCAGGAAGGCGGCTTGGCCGTGCTCTACGGCAATATCGCGGTCGACGGCTGCGTGGTGAAGACGGCCGGCGTGGACGAGTCGATCCATGTCTTCGAAGGCACGGCGCGCGTGTTCGAAAGCCAGGACGCAGCGGTGGCCGGCATCCTCGGCGATGAGGTGAAGTCCGGCGATGTCGTCGTGATCCGCTATGAAGGCCCCAAGGGCGGGCCTGGCATGCAGGAAATGCTGTACCCGACCAGCTACCTGAAATCGAAAGGACTCGGGAAGCAATGCGCGCTGCTGACCGACGGGCGTTTTTCCGGCGGCACCTCCGGGCTGTCGATCGGGCATGCGTCGCCGGAAGCGGCGGCGGGTGGTGCGATCGGCCTGGTGCGCGAAGGCGACCGCATCCGCATCGATATCCCGCAGCGTTCGATCTCGCTGCTGGTCTCCGACGACGAACTGGCGACGCGCCGAGCCGAGCAGGACGCGAAGGGCTGGAAGCCCGCGCAGCTGCGCGCGCGCAAGGTCAGCACGGCATTGAAGGCTTACGCCTTGCTCGCCACCAGCGCCGACAAGGGCGCGGTACGCGACAAGCAACTGCTGGATGGTGTCTGATAGCGGGATGACCCGCGCCCTCTTCGTCATCGTCCTGTCGCTGTTGTCCGTCGTGCCTGCGTGGGCCCAGCAGGCGCCACCGCGCGCCTGGGTGATTGCCACCTACGCGTATCCGCAGCGTGACCGCGCTGCCGCGATCCAACCGCTGGCGGACTATCTGGGCCTGCGCGCCCGGCATCCGGTGCGGATCCGCCTGTTCGACTCGCCCACGGCGCTGGTCGATGCGCTGCGGCGTGGCGATGTCGATGTGGCCGTGCCCAATCTGCACGGGTATCTGCAGGCGCGGCGTGCGAGCGAACCCCTGACGGTCCTGCCGGTACCGCAGGTGCCCGCGCTGCAGGCGGACCGCTACCGCGCCGTGCTGATTGCCCGGCAGGGACTGGAAGCGCCGGGTGAACTGGAACGGCAGGCGCAGACGTTGCGTCTGGTTCTGGTCGGTCGCGATTCGGCCTCGGGCGGCTTCGTGCCGGTGCGTGAACTGCGCCGCCGGGGTCTGGAACCGACGACCGCCTTCGCCCATCTCACTTACGTCGGTTCGCACGCGGCGGCACTGGGGGCAGTGGCGTCCGGCGAAGCCGACGTGGCTGCGCTCGCGGCCGATGTCTACGACGCAGGTCGCCCGGCCGGCGTGGTCGAGCTCTGGCGCTCCGATCCCATTCCGCCTGGCCCGCTGCTGTGCCGGCCCGCGGCCGATGTGCCGTGCCAGCAGTTCACGGTCTGGCTGCTCGAGGCCCACGACGAAGCTCCCGCCGTGATGGCCGCGCTGCGGGTGGGCTGGCCCGAGTTTGGCGATGCGCAACGCTTCACCATGCCGGTGCGGGAACTCCTGGATGCCTTGATGATGCAGGTCAAACCCTAGTCAGTGCGCAGCCGGACCGATGTGCCGCGCCAGGAAGGTCTCTAGCGTCCGGTAGAACGCGATGTTGTTGGCGTCGGCATGGAAGCCGTGGCCCTCACCGGGCACCGCCATCCATTCCGGCGCGCGCCCGGCGCGTTCCAGCGCCGTCTGCATGGCTCGGGCTTGGGATATGGGGGCGCGCTCGTCCAGCTCTCCATGCACCAACAGCACCGGTGCTGTGATCTGTGCGGCCAGCGTCGTGGGTGAAGCCGCCACAAGTGCCGCTTCATCGCGACCGATAGTCCGCACGAGGTAGTTGTTGCCGGATTGCGTGCTGCGGATGTCGCCCTTGGCGTACATCATCTTCAGGTCGTACACGCCAGCCAAGCCGGCCGTGCACTTGATCAGGTCCGGCGCCCGCGCCGCCAGCATCAGGGCCGAATAAGCACCGAAGCTGGCACCGTACGCACAGACTCGGCTTCCATCCGCGTATCCCTGTCCAATGGTCCAGCGCAGGCCATCCAGCAGGTCGTCCTGCACCCGCGTGCCCCACTTCAGGTAGCCGGCCTCCTCGAAAGCGCGCCCACGTCCGCCCGAGCCGCGATAGTTCACCTGCAGGACCAGGTAACCACGGCTCGCGAGGAACTGCGCATCCTGGTCGAACGCCCAGTCGTCGCGGATCGCATGCGGGCCGCCGTGCGGCATCACCACGGTCGGCAGGCCGGCAGGCGTGGCGACGCCGGCCGGCAGGGTCATGAACCCTTCCAGTTCCATGCCATCGCTCGCGCGGAAGCGGATAGCGCGACGCTCGCCCATCCGGGCGGCATCCAGGCCTTCGCGGCTTGAGAGCAGCAGCGACGCCTTGCCTTGCGCGCGGTCGAAGAGGTACCAGCTGCCCGGGTCGCGGTCGCTGAAGGCGTACAGCAACGAACGATTGCCGTCGCGGCTGTGGTCCACGTAGGCGACGTAGTGATCGGGAAAGCTGTTGGACAGCGCGTCGTGCAGTTGCGCATCTGGCGACTGGGCGTCGAAGTAGATCGCGCGCGGTTTTCCGTCGGCGATCACGGCGGCGAAGGGCTGCATGGGGGTCGCGCCCCATTCGATGTCGGAGACGCTGCGGAGCGGGTGCTGGGCCAGCACGCGGCGGTCGCGACCGTCCGGCGTGGACACGACCAGCGTCGACGGGCCGCTATTCACGGACTGCAGCGCGTATAGCTGCGAGCCATCAGCGTTGAAGGCGTAAGGCGTCCACACGGTATCCGCCGAATCGGAGGCGGCGGGAGTCCAGTTTCGGCCCTGCGCATCGGCGATGAACAGCACCTGCCGGTCGTTGTCGTCCACGCCCGCAGCGAACCTGGGCACGCCCTGCCGATCCAGCGTGAAACGCAGGTCCTTGACGTCGATGTCGGCGACCAGGCGCCCCGTGGCGTTGCCGGCATCTACGTCGTAAAGCTGGGAGCGTTGCGTGCCGCGCGACAACCGTCGCATGTAGAAGCGGCCATTGGGCGTCGCGAGCAGGCCCTCGATGTAGCCGAAGCCGGCTTCGATGCCCGCCGTCCGTAAAGTCTGCTGATAGCCGAACAGGTACTTCTGGTTCTTGCCGTCGGCGTCGGTCGCGATGATGTCGCCCATGGGGACGGGGGCCTCTCGTGATCCCACTTGTCGCCCTTTTGCCAACACCAGCCGGTTGTCGCTGACCCACGCGACTTGGGTCGGAAGTTCGTATCGCGGCAACCGGAGCAGGGCAGTGCGCTGCATGTCGTCGGTGCGGTGGACCATCAATGCATGATGACCGTCGCCCAAGTCGGCCGTGATCGCCAGGTGAGTGCCATCCGGCGAAAGTCGTGGTGAGTGGAGCCGGTTGGCGGCGGCGAACGTCTCTATCGGTACGAGGGCCTCGGCGCCGGCTGGCGCGATGCATGCGGTCAGCAAAACCCCAATGGCGGCCCACATGGTGAATCCCATCATCCTCTCGTTCCTGTCCGGTGGCACTGATGCCAAGGATATCCCGGTCGTCGGAGTGCTGAAGGGAGCCTGCGGCGTCGCGGGCCGGCTTGTGGTCTAATTCGCCCCGAAGCGGGGGTATCGCCGGCCTGGCCGGTGATTGAGACAGACCCTTCGAACCTGATCCGGTTGAGACCGGCGTAGGGAAGCTTCGCAGGCTGCGCCGTGTTGCCGTGTCGTCCCCCTGGGCCCGCCATCCGTCCGCCGCCGCGCCGCCGCTTCGTCCGTGATGCGATTCCCTCGCGTCGCATTATGCGAATCCCTCGCAAGAGCCCGCACATCCAGGTGCGGGGATTCAAAAAGGACGAAGCCGATGAATGCCATTCCCAAGCCCGCCACCGACCTGTTGCAGCAGACCGGGCAACTTTCCGAATCCGTCACGCGTCCCATTCCCGGGTCTCGCAAGATCTTCGTCGAAGGCTCGCGCCCGGATATCCAGGTGCCGATGCGGGAGATCACACTGACGCAGACGCCGACCATCTTCGGGGGCGAAGAGAATCCGCCGGTCACCGTCTACGACACTTCCGGTCCCTACACCGACTCCAATGCGACCATCGACCTGGCCGCCGGCCTGCCCGCGCTGCGCGCGAAGTGGATCGAGGAGCGTGGGGATACGGAACAGCTGCCGGCGCTCAGCTCGGAGTTCGGCCGTTCGCGCGAAACCAATGCGAAGCTGGACAGCGTGCGCTTCCCCGGCCGCATCCTGCCGCGCCGTGCGAAGGCGGGCGCCAACGTCAGCCAGATGCATTACGCCAGGCGCGGCATCATCACGCCGGAGATGGAATACGTCGCCATCCGCGAGAACCAACGACTCGATGCGGTGCGCGATGCGATGCTGTTGAAGCAGCACCCGGGCGAATCCTTCGGTGCCAGCATCCAGACGTTCATCACCCCGGAGTTCGTGCGCGACGAGATCGCCCGCGGCCGCGCCATCCTGCCGAACAACATCAACCACCCGGAAAGCGAGCCGATGATCATCGGCCGCAACTTCCTGACCAAGATCAACGCCAACATCGGCAACAGCGCCGTCTCCTCCGGTATCGCCGAGGAAGTGGAGAAGCTGGTGTGGTCGATCCGCTGGGGCGGTGACACGGTGATGGACCTGTCCACCGGCAAGCACATCCACGAGACGCGCGAGTGGATCATCCGCAACTCGCCGGTGCCGATCGGTACAGTACCGATCTACCAGGCGCTGGAGAAGGTCGACGGCCGCGCCGAGGCGCTGACGTGGGAGATCTTCCGCGACACGCTGATCGAACAGGCCGAGCAGGGCGTGGACTACTTCACCATCCACGCCGGCGTGCTGCTGCGCCACGTGCCGCTGACGGCCAAGCGGGTGACCGGCATCGTCTCGCGTGGCGGCTCGATCATGGCCAAGTGGTGTCTGGCGCACCACAAGGAGAACTTCCTCTACACGCACTTCGAGGACATCTGCGAGATCATGAAGGCCTACGACGTAGCCTTCTCGCTGGGTGACGGCCTGCGCCCGGGTTGCATCGCCGATGCCAACGATGCCGCGCAGTTCGGTGAGTTGGAAGCGTTGGGCGAGCTGACCAAGATCGCGTGGAAGCACGACGTGCAGTGCATGATCGAAGGCCCGGGCCACGTGCCGATGCAGCTGATCAAGGAGAACATGGACAAGCAGCTGCGCGAGTGCGGCGAGGCGCCGTTCTACACGCTGGGGCCGCTGACCACCGACATCGCGCCGGGCTACGACCACATCACCAGTGCGATCGGTGCGGCGATGATCGGCTGGTACGGCACGGCGATGCTCTGCTACGTGACACCGAAGGAGCACCTGGGCCTGCCCAATCGCCAGGACGTGCGCGACGGCATCATGGCGTACAAGATCGCCGCGCATGCCGCCGACCTGGCCAAGGGCCATCCTGGCGCGCAGGTGCGCGACAACGCGCTGAGCAAGGCGCGCTTCGAGTTCCGCTGGGAGGACCAGTTCCACCTTGGCCTCGATCCGGAGAAGGCCAAGGAATTCCACGACGAAACCCTGCCGAAGGATGCGCACAAGCTGGCGCACTTCTGTTCCATGTGCGGTCCGCATTTCTGTTCGATGAAGATCACCCAGGACGTGCGCGACTACGCGGCCGAGCATGGCGTGGAAGAGCAGGCGGCGCTGGAAGCGGGGATGGCGGAGAAGTCGGCCGAGTTCCTGGCCCAGGGCGCGCAGGTGTATCGTCAGGGCTGACAGGTCCGGGTGGCGGGCATCCATCCGGCACACTCACGCGTAATGTTCACCGGGCGTCCGCCATCCTGGCGGCGTCCCGACAGGAGAACGAACATGGTCGGTTTCGCCTCTCATGCTGGTCGCTGGATGATGGCCGCCTGTGTCCTGCTGCTCGCGGCCTGCGCCACCGGCCCGCGCATCACCAGCGACGTGGACCCGTCCGCGAACTTCGCGCAGTACCGCAGCTTCGCCTTCTATTCGCCGTTGGCGATCGAGGCGCAGGGCTACGCCACCCTGACCAGCGGCCGTATCAAGAACGCGGCGCGGGCGCAGATGGAAGCGCGCGGCTACGTCTACGACGAGACCTCGCCCGACCTGTGGGTGAACCTCAATGCCTACATGCAGGAAAAGACCGATGTCGTGTCGATGCCGGAAGTCGACTACGACTACTACTACAGCTACCGCGCCCGTCGTTATGTGTCCGTGCCCTACTGGCGCGACCGCACCGAGGTCTACCAGTACACCGAGGGCACGATGAACGTGGATCTGGTGGACGCGGCGCAGAACCGGCTGGTATGGACGGGCGTGGCGGTCGGCCGCGTGGGCCGTGCCACGCCGGAAGAGCGGGCTGCGAAGATCGATGCCGCCGTGGCCGATATCTTCCTGCGCTACCCGTACCGCGCGGGCAGTGGCACGCCCGCGGTGTCGCCATGAAGGGGAATGGTGCAGGCCTCGCAAAGGCGGGCATAGGCTTCGGCACCGCGCTGGCCATCACCATCTCGTGGAGCGCGAACAAATCGCTGTTGTGGGCGGTGATCCATGGCGTGCTGTCGTGGATCTACGTGGTCTACTACGCGCTGGTCCATCACTTCAAGTGACGGTCGCCGCATGACGATGCCCTGGGCGTGGCTGCGCTGGATGGTGACGCTGCGTCGCCATCCTTCGGCGTTCCTGTTGATCGTGCAACTGGCGGGGATACTCCTGTATCCCGTGATGGAGGACACGCAGGCCGGCCGCGCGCTGTTCGGCGCCTTCGGCATCCTGGTGCTCGCGCTCGCGTTGTGGGTGGTCAACCGCAGCGCGGCGGTGAACTGGATCGCCTGGTCGCTCGCGGTGCCTGCGGTGCTGCTGTCGGTGTCGTCGGCCATCTTCGACCAGCCCACGCTCGGCATCTACGCCCACCTGCTGGAATGCGGACTGTATTTCTACACCGCGGGCAGCTTGATCGCCTACATGCTGCAGGACCACAAGGTCACCAGCGATGAACTGTTCGCCGCGGGCGCGACGTTCACGCTGCTCGCATGGGCCTTCGCCTTCGCGTTCTCGGTCTGCCAGCAGTGGTATCCGGGCAGCTTCACGGCGGCGGTGGATCCCACGTCGGCCCGCAGCTGGATGGAGTTGCTATTTCTGAGCTTCAGCCTGCTTTCCGGGGTCGGCCTGAGCGACGTGGTGCCGATCCAGCCCCAGGCGCGCGCGCTGGTGATGCTGGAGCAGTTCGCGGGCGTGATGTACATCGCCGTGGTGGTCTCGCGGCTGATCGGCCTGACGATCCTCAAGCAGCCGGTGCGCAGGGAAGGCTGAGTGTTCCAGGCAGGCAAAAAAATTCGCGCCCGGGGGCGCGAATGCTGGAACAGGTTGTAATAGGACGTCGGCGGGAGAGAGAGATTGCCTGTGATGTTCCCGTTCAGGGGGAACACGGCGGTCACTGTAAAATGCACCGCGACGGCGCGCTTTCCCCATGCTGTTCCTGCACTTTGCCGAATTTGCCGGATTGAACGATCCGGTCGGAGACAGGTATTCAGGCACATGACGGGATGAGGGTGCCGGCGCAGCATCCGCCCCCAACATGCCCCTACCTGCCGAGCCCCCCATCGTGCCCCCTGCCGAACACCTGAAGGTGGGCGAGTGCTTCGTCGATATCGCCCTGCGCGAGATCCGTGCGCCGGGTGCCCGCAAGCCCGCGCGCATCACGCCCAAATCGATGGGCGTATTGCTGGCGCTGGCCGATGCGCCTGGAAGGGTCGTCACCCGCGACACGCTGCTGGCCGTGGTCTGGCCCGACACGCTGCCGACCAACGACGTGGTCACGCAGGCCATCACCCAGTTGCGCAAGGCATTCGGTGAACGCGGCGATGGCCCGCGCTACATCGAGACCATCGCCAAGAGCGGGTATCGCCTGCTTGCGTCGGTGGAGTGGTTGCCGGCTGCGGGCGGGGACGCTCCATCGCACGATGCCGGTGAAGCTGTTCCTGCTTCTTCCGCGCCAGCCGCTGCACCTGTCGTCGCGCCGCCAGATGATGCAGCCCGACACGCGGTCGCGCCGGTTACGGTCACGGCCAGCGCAGGACAGGTCCCGGACGCCCGCTTGTTCCGTCGATGGGCCTGGGGTATCGGGCTGGGCGTACTGGCGTTGGGTGTCGCAGCGTGGGGGCTGTGGATGATGGTGACGCGCGGTGGACCGGTTCCGGCAGAGTCCGGCGTGCAGACACTGGTACCCGCACCGCGTCCGTATCGCCTGATCACCTCGGCGCCCGGATTCGAACTGTCACCGGCGCTGTCGCCGGACGGTTCGCAGGTCGCCTATCTCTCCAGCCTGACGGAGGAACTCGCAGGCACCGCGATCATGGTGCAGACCACCGAGCCGGCCCAGCCGCGCGCCCTGACATCGCCACCTGAAGGTGCATGGGACAGCAATCCGGAGTGGTCGCCCAGCGGCCGTGAGGTCGCCTTCCTGCGCCGCTTCCCCGGCAAGGACTGCCGGATCATGGCGGTCCAGGCCAGTGGTGGAGAGCCGCGCACACTCGGGATCTGCGATCCGAACAACCGGCCCAGTTTCGACTGGATGCCCGGCGGGGACGGGCTGGTGTTCAGCAGTCCGCTGACGGGCGCGGGCGAACCGGGCCTGCGCCTGCTGGAGCTCGCCACGGGGCGTTGGCGTGCGCTGGATTACGGCGCGAACGACGAGGATGTCGATACCGCGCCGCGCTATTCGCCGGACGGGAAGTGGATCGCCTTTGTCCGCAACACGCCGCTGGGCGACCTGTGGCGCATTCCCGCGGAAGGGGGCCGGGCAGAGCGCCTCACCCACCAGCGCGCGGAGTTGCGCGGCTGGGACTGGACCCCGGACGGCGAGGCCATCGTGTTCGGGCGCCGTGTCGACAGTCACACGCGCCTGTATCGCCTGACGCTGCAGGATGGCCGCATCGAGGATCTCGGCATCGAGGATGCGCAGACGCCGGCCATCGCAGCGCGCGCGGACCAGTTGGCGTTCGTGCAGCGCAAGCCGCAGTTCGGCGTGTACCGCATCAGCAGTGCGCCGGCGATGGACGGGAAGCTGCCCGTGCCGGAACGGCTGTTCCCTTCCACCGGTCGCGACACGCTGCCGTCGGTGGCGCCGGATGGTCGCCAGATCGTGTTCACCTCCGACCGCTCCGGCGACTACGCCCTGTGGTGGGCCGACATGGAACGCCCCGCGTCGTTGCGCCTGATCGAGGGTATCCATCCAGAGTCCCGCCACCTGCCTGCATGGTCGCCGGACGGCAAGCGGGTGCTTGTCGTCGGGACCGACGGCGCCGGGCACTATGGTCTGCACGAACTGGTCCCCGCCAGCGGGCAACTGCAGTCGCTGGCGGTGCCGGTGGCACTGGAGGACCTGCTGTTTGCGGCCTATTCGCCGGACCCGGCGCGGATCTTCGTGGTCGCCGGACGCGGGGACAGCCAGCAACTGGTGCTGTTCGACCGGAGCAGCACGCCGTGGCGACAGGTCGCCACCATCGAGGGGGTGTCGTTCGCGCGTCCCGATGGAGCACAGGGACGGATGCTGTTCACCCGGCTGGGTCGGGACGGGTTGTGGCAGGCAGACCTGTCGTTGTCGCCCGGCAGCATTCGCCAGATCGATGGCAATCACCCGGTGAGCCAGCGTTACCGCACCTGGACGGTCACCGAGGACGGCCAGGTCGAGTACCTCGAACAGCGGGCCGGGTGCTATGTCAGCCTGCGCCATATCGGCGCGGGACGTTCGCATCCCTCCCCCCGATGCCTGGAGCCGAACCACCTCTCCACGATCAATGGCTTCAGCGCACATGCGCGCACGCGTGTGGCGTACGTCTCAATGGCGATCAACGACGGGTCCGACATCGGCCTGCTTTCGTTGCGGCGCACGGCGGCGACGCCCCCTGCGCGGTTCTGGTAAGTCGCTGATCCGGAAAAAGAAAACACTTTCGCAAGTTCTTCGGAAGCGGATTCGTGGAGATTTCGGCGGGTTTTCCGCGCAATTTCCTGCCGCATCGGTCGTGTTCCGGCACATCCACTGCTCCTGTTGTGCAAAGTGGAACGACCGATGGAGCAAACCTTGTGGGGGGATCGCGGACAAGTGGTCCGTGCCGATGCCGCCGATGGCCAGGATCCGAACGGCTGCGTCGCGGTCTCGCGGCTGGGCGCCGTGCAGGCGGGCGCTGACGTATTCAGCGTGTGGGTGCAGTTGCGCGGCACCTCATGGGTGGAAGCCAAGGAAGGGCGTTTCCGGCTGCGCCGGGGCCACTGGATCGCGCTGGAGCGCGATTCCAAGCCGCTGGTGCAGAGCGACCGCTACGGCCTGTGCCTGGGGGTGGCGCTGAGCGCGGACGCGCTGCGCGCGATGGCGCGATTCGCCGACAGCCCCCTGTATGCCGGCCGTGGGCGGTTGTCCCGGCGCGATGCGTTGACGCTGCTGCGCCTGTGGCGCGCAGTGTCCCGGCACGCACCGCAAGGTCCGGATTTCCTCGCGCTGCGTCCCTTGCTGCTGCATGTGGTGGCCATCCAGCAGGAGTTCTCCGACTACATCCAGCGTTGCCCGGGGCGTTCACGCAGCCGCAAGCGTCAGGTCTTCGGTCGCCTGCAGCGCGCCCGTCTCTATCTGGAAGGCAATTGCGACCGCGTGGTGCGGATCAGCGAACTGGCCGAACTGACTAGCTTCTCCAGCTGGTACTTCTCGCGCACCTTCTACAGCCTGTACGACGAAAGCCCACAGGCGGCCGCGGCACGGATGCGGCTGGAGCATGCGGCCGAACTGCTGCGCAACACCTCGATGATGGTGGGCGAAGTCGCCGCGGCATCGGGTTTCGACAATTGCTGCAGCTTCGCCCGGGCTTTCCGTGCGCGCTTCGGAACCTCGGCGAGTCGGTATCGCATCGCATCGACTGCGTCGAGGACAGACTCGGCAAAGTCATCGGCCCTCGTGCGCAAAGCGGCCGTGAAGACTGGAACGTAAGTTTGCAAGGCGTTTTAACACGCCCATAACGCAACACGTTCCCCTGAGGAGAGATTCAATGAACCATCGTAGTCCGCGTCGCGCGATGCGGGTCGGCTTGCTGCCGGCCGGCATTGCCATCGCACTGGTCCCGGCGTTCGCCATGGCGCAGGAAACCACCGATGCGCCCTCGAGCACCACCACGCTCGATCGCCTCGAAGTCACCGGCTCCCGCATCCGCGGCGCCGACATGGAAACGCAGCAGCCGATCATCACCATCGCGCGTGAGGACATCGAGAAGCAGGGCTTCACCTCGGTGGCCGACGTGCTGCAGAACCTGACCTCCGCCGGTTCCCCCGCGATCGCGCGTTCCGAAGCGCTGGCCTCGGGCGAGAACGTGGGTGGTTACTACGTCGACATCCGCAACCTGGGCGCGACCCGTACCCTGGTGCTGGTCAACGGCCGTCGCCTGGGCGCCACCACCGGTGGTTACCAGGATCTGAGCCAGATCCCGATGTCGGCGATCGACCGCATCGAAGTGCTGAAGGACGGCGCGTCCGCCATCTACGGTTCCGACGCGATCGCCGGCGTGGTAAACGTCATCACCCGCAAGCGTTTCGAAGGTGCCGAAGCATCGGCCTACATCGGTCAGACCGGTGAAGGCGACGGCGACACCAAGCAGTACTCGTTTACCGTGGGCTCGGCCAGCGACCGTGGCGGCGTCACCCTGTCGGTCGAGTACTCGAAGGAAGATCCGATCTCCGCCGCCGACCGCTGGTTCTCCAAGGACGGCAACGCGGGTCCGGCCTATCCGGGTTCGGGCTGGAGCCCGATCAGCCAGAACGGCTCGTTCTGCGATCCCTGCTCGCCCGCGGCATCCGCCGTGTGGTGGACGCTGAGCGAGGGTGGCGATCCGGCCAACCGTGCCGACTACCGTGTGCACACGGCGGATGACAACGCGAACGCCAACCAGCAGATGTTCCTGTCCACGGGCATCGAGCGTCGTTCGGTGTTCGTCAACGCGAACTACGACGTGACCGACAACATCACGTTCAACGCCGACGTGCTGTACAACCACCGCTCCACGCAGCAGCAGATCGCCGGCTATCCGTACCAGTCCGCCGCGTTCGACACGCCGCTGTCCGCCGACAGTGCGTTCAACCCGATGGCGGGCGACACCACGTTCCGCCGTCGCCTGTGGGAGATGCCGCGCACCACCGACAGCGAGCTGGAAACCTATCGCTTCGCCGGTGGCTTCGCCGGCTTCTTCGACCTGGGTGGCAAGACCTGGGATTGGGATGTCGGTGCGCTGATCAACCGCAACCAGTCGACCAAGCGCGCGCGCGGCGACATGAGCCTGATCGCGTCGCGCCAGGCGCTGGGTCCGTCGTTCATCAACGCCGACGGCGTCGCCCAGTGCGGCAGCGCGGCCGATCCGACCCCGCTCTCCGATTGCCGTCCGTGGAACCCGCTGCTGCCTTACGGCGTCGCCGGCCCGGGCTCGCTGTCCGATCCGGACCTGCAGAAGTTCCTGTTCCCGTGGTTCACCGATACCGGCCTGACCCGCACCACCAGCTACACCGCCAACCTGGCGGGTACGTTGTTCGAGTTGCCGGCCGGCGATCTGGGCATCGCGGTGGGCGTCGAGCACCGCAAGGAGCAGGGCCGCTTCGTGCCGGACGCGTTCGCGCAGTCGGGCCAGAGCACGGGTCTGGGTGCGACCACCACCGAGGGCGACTATTCGGTCGATGAGTTCTACGTCGAGCTGAACATCCCGGTGCTGGCCGACATGGCGTTCGCGAAGGAACTGACCTTCAACGTCGCCAGCCGCTATTCCGACTACAGCAACTTCGGCGACACGATCAACAGCAAGTTCGGCTTCACCTGGCGTCCGATCGACGAACTGCTGGTCCGCGGCACCTATGCCGAGGGCTTCCGCGCGCCGACGATCGACAACCTGTACGGCGGCATCGGCACCAGCTTCGAGAACTACACCGACCCCTGCGGCGTCGGTGCGGTGAACAGCGTCAACGGCAACGCGGCATGCACAGGCGCGGGCGTTCCGCTCGGCTACGTGCAGCTGGGCCAGGGCCTGGTGCCCTGCACGACGTATCCGTGCGCCACGCCGGACCAGTTCATCACGGGCTCCAATCCTTCGCTCGTGCCGGAAACGTCCAAGAGCAAGACCATGGGCCTGGTATGGTCGCCGCGCTGGGTGGAAGGTCTGGACATCTCGCTGGACTGGTACCGCTACGAGCTGACGGACATGATCATCTCGGACAGCGTGGACCGCATCCTGCGTGACTGCTACGTGCTGGGCAACAGTGCCCGTTGCGAAGGCATCGTGCGTGCGGACGATGGCCATATCACCAGCCTGTTCTATGGCCTGGCCAACCTGGGTTCGATGGAAACCGAAGGCTTCGACCTGGGCGTGAAGTACGCCCTGCCGGAGCAGTCGTTCGGCAAGATCGCGTTCGACTGGACCTCGTCCTACACGAGCGTCTACGACGAGGAAAGCGAGAACTCGGCCGGCGAGAAGATCATCGTGGGCAACGTGGGCAACTCCGGTATCTTCCGCCTGCGCTCGAACCTGGGCGTGGACTGGTCGCTGGGCGACTTCGCGGTCAACTGGACGGCCCGTTACTACTCGGGCATGAAGGAAAGCTGCGTGCCGGCCCGTCCCTGCACGGATCCCGACCACATCGCCAATGGCGAAGAGGATGCGATCCGCCGCGTGGGATCCAACACGTTCCACGACCTGCAGGTCAGCTACAAGGCGCCGTGGGATGCCACGATCGCCATCGGCGCCAACAACGTGTTCGACCACAAGGGTCCGCTGATGTTCTCGAACTCGGCGTACCGCCACAGCGACTTCGCGTACTACGGTGGCTTCGATTTCGATCGTTACCTGTACGTCAAGTACACCCAGCGCTTCTGATCTCCGGATCGACGCGTCTGCTTCACCACGACGGCCCCGCAAGGGGCCGTCGTTCTTTGCGGGCACGGCAGCGTGGCGGCGGTTGGTATCATCCGGCGTACCGATCACCGTCCCGTTCCCGGGGCCTTGCCGAGATCCGCACGACCCCATGAAGCTGCCCGCCCCCTTCATCCAGCTGCCCGTTGCCTTCGACGCCGAGGCGTTGGCGCGCGAGGTGCTGGCGATCGACGAGGCATGCTGGCGGTCCCATCCGGGCGGGATCCCCGGCAACAGCGCGCTCGCGCTGATCACCACGGAAGGCGATCCCGACAGCGACCAGGTCACGGGACGGATGCGGCCCACGCCTTCGCTGGCGCGGTTGCCATACCTCATGCAGGTACTGGAATCGCTCGGCGCCACGTGGGGGCGTTCCCGGCTCATGCGTCTCTCGGGGCAGTCCGAGGTCACCGGGCATGTCGACATCAATTACTACTGGCGTGAACACATGCGTGTACACGTGCCGATCATCACCACGCCCTCGGTACGTTTCCAGTGCGGCGACAGTGAAGTGAACATGGCGGCGGGCGAGTGCTGGATCTTCGACACGTGGCGTCACCACCGGGTCCTGAACGAAAGCAGCGAAACGCGCATCCACCTGGTGGCCGATACGGTGGGCGGCGTCGCGTTCTGGGACCTGCTGGAGCAGGGCAGGACCCCGGAGCGGCGCGAGCCGGGTTGGGCGCCACGACGGATCGCACCGATGCAGGGCCACCAGGCGACGCTGGACTATGAATCGTTCAACGCATCCGACGTGATGACGCCGTGGGAGCTTCGCGAGTGCATCGGCTTCCTGGTCAACGACGCTGAGCGCACCCCACAGGTGCCAGCGATCCATGCGCTGCTGATGCGTTTCGCGCGCCACTGGCACGGCGTGTGGGCCTGCCACGGCAACCAGGTGTCGGGACTCCCGCATTTCAGGGCGCTGCTGAAGGACACCCAGGAAAAGCTCCTGCAGGCGGGCGTTGCACAGGTCCGGCTGCAGAACGGACTGGGACTGCTGGCGGCGTTGAAGGCGCACATCTTCAGCATGGCCCTGGCTGCCGATGTCGATGAGTCCGCGCGTCGCGATCCGCATGGCGCCAAGCCTGCGGCAACGGACAGGCAGGCGGGCAGCGGCACCCGGATGAACGCACGGAAGCTCGATCAGCCGGTTTTCATCGTCAGTCCGCCGCGTTCCGGTTCCACGCTGCTGTTCGAGACACTGTCCGGTGCGCGCGACGTATACACGATCGGCGATGAAAGCCATCAGCTGATCGAGGGTGTCGAGGGCCTGGCACCCGCGCAACGCGGGTTCCACTCCAACCAGTTGGGGCGTGTCGATGCCACGCCGACGGTCGTGCAAGTGTTGCGTACCCGGTTCCTCGACGCGCTGCGTGATCGCGAGGGCAACGTACCGGATGAAGGCGCGACGATCCGGATGCTGGAGAAGACGCCGAAGAACGCGCTGCGCATTCCGTTCCTGAAGGCGGTGTTCCCCGACGCGAAGTTCATCTACCTGCATCGCGATCCGCGGCAGGTCTGGGGCAGCATGATCGACGGATGGCAGTCCGGCAGGTTCCGCATGTACAACCTGCCCGGCTGGCAGGGGCCGGCATGGTCGTTCCTGCTGACGCCCGGCTGGCAGGCGTTGGACGGAAAGGAGCTCGGGGAGATCGTGGCGAGCCAGTGGGAAACCGCGACGCGCCTCATGCTGGACGATCTGGATGCGCTGTCGCCTGCCGACTGGGTGTCGGTCGACTACGGATGCTTCGTGCAGGACCCACAGCGGGAGGTGCTGCGCCTGAGCGAATGGGCCGGCTGGTCGTGGGACCGCGAACTCGGCGGACAGCTGCCCCTGTCGCGCTACACGCTGACGAAACCCGATCCGGGCAAGTGGCGACGGCATGCGGCCGACATCGAGCCGCGCCTCGTGCAGTGGAAGGCCACGATCGAACGCGCGGCACGCGCCGCGGGTCTCTGATCGCAGGAAGAAAAAAGGCCGCCCCTGGGGCGGCCTTTCTTGTCGATGCGCGCGGGAGCACTCAGAACTTGTGCTTCTCGTCTTCCGGCTGCGCGGCCTGGCGGGCGATGGCGTCCACCAGCACGGCCTTGGCTTCGGCGGCGTTGCCCCAGCCGTCCAGCTTGACCCACTTGCCCTTCTCCAGGTCCTTGTAGTGCTCGAAGAAGTGGCCGATGCGCTCCAGCCAGTGCGGGCTGACCTGGTCGATGTCGCTGATGTGGCTGTAGCCCGCGAACACCTTGTCCACCGGCACGGCCAGCAGCTTCTCGTCGCTGCCGGCCTCGTCGCTCATGCGCAGCACGCCGACCGGGCGGCAGCGGATCACCGAACCGGGGATCAGCGGCAGCGGCAGTACGACCAGCACATCGGCCGGGTCGCCGTCGCCGCACAGCGTGTGCGGCACGTAGCCGTAGTTGCAGGGGTAGCGCATGGGCGTGGAGAGGATGCGGTCGACGAAGATCGCGCCGCTGGCCTTGTCCACCTCGTACTTCACCGGCTCGGCGTCCTTGGGGATCTCGATGATGACGTTGATTTCGTCCGGCGGGTTCTTGCCGGCGCTGACCAGATCCAGGCCCATTGCGTGCTCCGAGGGGGTGGGGTGAAAGAGGCCGGCATTTTACGCGCTTGGCTGCTGCGGCGCAGCAGGGACCGGGCCGGGCTGGCCGGCCGTCGGCGCGGAAAGCGTGATTCAGGCTGTCCTTCAGCTTGCCGGGCCTAGAATCCGCCGCCCATGCACCCGCTCCGACGCGCCGCCGGCTTCCTGCTGACGGTGCTGGCCTTGGCCAGCACCGAGGCGGGGGCGCGCACGGTGTATCGCTGTGTGCAGGGCGGGACCGTCAGCCTGGCCACCGCGCCGGAGCCGGGATCGAAGTGCACGGCCAGGGAGATCGACGACAACGCCGTCAGCACGCCCAACCTGTGGGGCGCGATGGGCGTCTTCAGCGGCACGCTGTACGAGCGCGATCAGGATGGCCAGAAGGTGTACTCCACCCGCAACCTGCCGGGCTCCACGCCTTACCTGAAGTTCACCGTGCAGACGCCGCCGGGCGAACCGGCCCATCCCGGCCTGGGCCGCGTCGGCAAACCGCGGCTGGACCGCTATCCCTCCGAATTCAAGACGGCTGCACGCCAGACGGGGGTCGACGATGCCTGGCTGCGTGCCGTGGCGCATGCCGAGAGCGATTTCGATGCGAAGGCGCTGTCGCCGAAGGGCGCGATGGGCGTGATGCAGCTGATGCCGGACGTGGCGAAGGAGTACGGTGTCGCCGACCCGTATTCCTCCACCGAATCGATCAACGCGGGCGCGCGCCACCTGCGTGGGCTGATGCGTCGTTACAAGGGCGACCTGACGCTGGTCGCGGCCGCCTACAACGCCGGCATCGGCACCGTGTCGCGCTACGGCGGCGTGCCGCCCTACGCGGAGACGCAGGAATACGTGTCCAAGGTCACCGCGTTGTACGAGCTCTATCTGCGGGCGTTGGGACGCAAGCAGGCGCCGGAGCGACCGGCGCTCTGAATCCGCCGCGTGCCCACCGCGCGTCGGCGCGTCAGCCCTGGTTCGGATTCTTCACTCACTGCTTCCCCATGGCGGTCTAGCGTAACCCCCACGGCCGACCCTTCCGCGCCGGCCAGGAGAACGCCATGAAGACGCGACGCGTGTTCAGCGCCCCGGACATCGATACGGCCGAAGCCGCGCTGCATGTCGCCCTGCACCTGGGCATCCGTCCCGATCACGCCTCCCTTGTCGGGCGTCCCGACATCGAGATGACGCAGATGCCCGATGCCGACAAGGAAGGCTCGCCGACCGACTTCATGCCGGCGGCAGTGCGCGGGCTGGTCGGGGGCGCGGTCGTGGGCCTGGTCATCGGCTTGCTTGCCATGGCCGTCCCGGCAGTGGGCATTCCATGGGTGGCGGTGCTGCTGTGCGTGGTGGTGGGCGCGACCGTGGGTGGCTGGGCGGCGGCGCTGGCCGGCTCCTCTGTGCCCAGCGAGGTGCGCCGCGACTATCGCACCGAGATCGACGCCGGCAAGGTGCTGGTCGTGATCGATGATGAAGACGAACGCCTGCTCGAACGCGCAAGCCAGGCCATCACCGCGACGGGGACCCAGCGCCTGCAGCTCGTGCACCATGGCCTCCTGCATTGAACCTGCGGGTCCCGGCGCGGGTAAGATGCCGTCATTCACCCGGAGGCAAGCCCATGCAGCGTTGGTTGGCGATGATCTGCTCGATGGTGATCGCGGCGCCCGCCGTGGCGTCTGATGCGGTCTGGGACAAGTACGGTGCCGACATTCCCGCCGATGCGGTGGTGCCATCGGCACAGGCCCTGGCACAGCCCGCAGCGTATGAAGGCCAGGCGCGCGTCTTCAGCGGGCGTGTCGTCGATGTCTGCCAGAAGAAGGGCTGCTGGGTGATGCTCGAGGACGACGGTCATGGCGCGCGCGTGCTGCTGGGCGATCACGATTTCTACGTGCCCAAGGACGTGCGGGGCGATGCGCAGGTGCACGGCGTGCTGTCGCGGGTGACATTGTCGCCGGCGGCACGCGACCATACCGCTGAAGAAACCAGCGCAGGAACCGCGATAGCCGAGGTCGAGTACCGCATCGTCGCCGACGGCGTGCAGGTCCGCGTGGACGAACCCGACGCTTGACCTGCGGGTGTCAGCCCAGCAAGTGCTCCGATGGAATGACGTGCTGCCCCGGCACCGCATCCATGGCCGCATCCAGCAGGGCCTGCGCCACGCGTTCCGCAGGCACGATCCTGTAGCGCTTCGGCAGGGCCGGATCCAGCGCGCCCAGCACGCGCAGCGCCCAGCGTTCACCGGTCCGGCGCTGCGTGCGATCGCCACCCAGCAAGCCCGGACGCAGCAGGGTGAGTGACGCGAAGCCGATCCCGGCAAGCGCATTCTCGACCTCGCCCTTGGTGCGCGAGTAGAAGATCCGCGAACCCGCATCGGCGCCCATCGCCGACACCAGCGCGAAGGACTGTGCACCGTGTGCATGGGCGTGGCGTGCGATCATAAGTGGATAGTCGTGATCCACGCGGCGGAATGCGTCCTGCGAGCCCGCAGCGCGGATCGTCGTGCCCAGTGCGCAGGCCACGGCATCCACGCGCCACCACTCGGCATCACGGGGCAGCGTGTCGAAATCCACCACCGGATTGAGCAGTTTCGGGTGTGGAGGGAGTGGTCTTCGCGTTGGCGCGACCACCTGATGCACCTGAGGGGATGCCAGTGCGAGCTGCAGGGTGGCCTGTCCGACCAGGCCGGTCGCGCCGGCCAGCAAAAGACGACCCATGTGAGGCTCCCGTTGCGGCAGTGGCGCCATCATGCCAGCCCTGCGCGGGTGCCGGACCGCATCGGTTAACCTGTTGCATCAGGCGCCGTCTCGCGCCGGGGAATGCCCGTCCATGCACCGCCACAAGACTCCCGCCACTGCATCGTGCGTTCCGGCAGGTCGCGCGCGATGAACCTGCCCCTGCACTACGGTGTGCTCGGCGCCATCGAAGCGGGCCTGATCGCTTTCGTCCTCGGCGTGCTGTGCTTCCTGTTCTGGAACTGGCTGAGCACCAGGATGCGCTGGTCGATGGGGCACACCGTCGGTTGGGCCTGCGTCTCGGCCGTGGTCATCGGTGCCGGGGTGGACAGCTGGAACATGTTCTACCTGGGCATTTCGAAACTGGAGTCTCCGCTGTATGCGCGGCTGGCCTTGCAGGGCATCCACGATCCCGAGTCGCTTGGCTCGCGCGTGGTGCTGGAGATCGCCGGCGCGTTGAGTGGCGTCGCCCTTGGTTGGCAATGGTTCAGCAAAAAAACGCCGGATTGAACCGCGGGAAAAAGCGCGCGGAAAACGAATAGCTAACGGCAAACAATGCGCGGCGTCACGCATTCCACGCACGCCTGACAAGGCGATCACGGCTCACTAACACCGGGCTAGCCGAAGCCGATCCGCCTGTGGTTAAGCGTGCGTGCACGTTCATTTCAACGCGCCAGTTTCGTTCAGAAGCGGCGTTGCAAGGTGGGGCCGTGCGCAATCGGACGCACTCCCACAGAACGGAGCACAGACATGACGAAGAACAACCGCAAGCCGCTGATCGCACTGGTCGCCTTGAGCGCCGCGCTGGCCATGCCGCTGGCGTTCGCGCAGGAAAAGACCGAGGACGCCGCGACGCAGCAGGGCCAGACCGAGCCGACCGCCGAACAGGCGACCGGCGCGGCGACCCAGGACCCCACCCAGAGCACGCAGTCCGCAACGCAGGCCAAGCAGGGCTGGGCCGACGTGGATATGGACGGCGACGGCGCCATCAGCAAGCAGGAGGCCTCTGCCAATGCCGGCCTCAGCCAGGTCTTCGACCAGGCCGACGCTGACGCGGATGGCAAGCTCACCGCCGACGAATACAAGGCGTTCGTGAGCAAGAACTACGGCGACCAGCAGAAGTAAGCCGGCCCGTCGCACCGGGTCGATCGCGGCGCCATGACGCCAGCGCGTGACCCGCCGGGAAGGGCGGCCTGTCGTGCCGCCCTTTCTCTTCCGGAGGGAACCCGATGACGAGGAGAGGTCCATGAACACGAAGACGCTGTCATGCCTCGGTGTGCTGACCGCAGCCATCGCGCTGATCGCTGCGCCGCTCGCATATGCGCAGGAGATCCCGCAGCGAGGCGAGGAACGATCGTCGCCGCAGGCGAGCCCGGCACCTCCCACGGCGCCGGCACCGCGTCCGTTCCAGGAGCTGGACCAGAACGCGGATGGTGCCATCAGCAAGGACGAAGCCGCTGTCGACCCGCCGCTGGCGCAGGTCTTCGGCACGCTCGACAAGGATGCTGATGGCCGCCTGACACCCGAGGAGTACGCGGCCTATGCGCAGCAGGGAAATCCCTGAGGTCGCGTGCCCATCCCATGAACCATGCTGCATGGAGGAACCCATGAACAATCCGACCCATAAATTGACGCTGGGCCTTGGCCTTGCGCTGCTCAGCGCGGGCCTCATGACGGCCTGTGGCCCCGAGCCGGAAGAGATGCCGCCGCCCAGCGCGCCGGAGCCGGTGGAAACCACGCCGCCCACCGACAACGTGGTGCCGCCATCTCCCACTCCGACCGATCCGGCCGTACCGCAGACCGATCCGAACCTGCCGCCACCGGCCAATCCCAATGCGCCGGAAACCACGCCGCCCGCCGACGACAGCACGCCGCCCGCCAGCAGCGGTGGGTAGTGCACGACGCAGCGGCGTCCTCCCGTAACGCCCCACGGCCGCCATGTCGCATGGCGGCCGTTTCATTGATGGCTGAGCGGGCTGCTATCCTTCGCGGCCTTCGTTGGGAATGCAGGGCAGGGGTCCGATGGCGCGCATCCGATGGGTCGGTTTCGACGGCGACGACACGCTCTGGAAGAGCGAGGATTACTACCGGCGGGCCGAAGTCGATTTCGAGGCCATCCTCGGCACTTATGTGGACCTCGCCGATGCACGCACGCACCAGCACCTGCTGGACGTCGAGCGTCGCAACCTGAAGATCTTCGGCTACGGCGTGAAGGGCATGACGCTGTCGATGCTGGAGACCGCCATCCAGCTGACCGACGAACGCATCAGCGCGCGCGACCTGCACCGCGTGATCGAGATCGGGCGTGCCACGCTGCTGCATCCGGTCGATCTGCTGCCGGGCATCCGCGAAGCCGTCGAGCGCATCGCCGCCGACCACGAGATCGTGCTGATCACCAAGGGCGACCTGTTCCACCAGGAAGCCAAGATCGCGCAATCCGGCCTGGCCGACCTCTTCCATCGCATCGAAGTGGTATCCGAGAAGGACGAGCCGACCTATGCGCGCGTGCTGCGCGAACTGGAGGTCGAGCCGTCGAGGTTCGCGATGGTCGGCAACTCGCTGCGGTCGGACATCGAGCCCGTCCTGGGGCTCGGCGGCTGGGGCATCCACATGCCGTACCACGTGACGTGGGCGCTCGAGGCCGAGCATGGCGTGGCCCACGATGCGCCGCGCCTGCGGGTGGTGGAGAACGCCGGGCAGTTGTCGGATGCGCTTGCGACGATCGAATCGGTACCGGATGCCTGAATGCGCCCAGCGAAGGCCATGGTCGTGGGGCACAATGGCGCCGTGAAGCGCGCGCTGCCCACCGTTGCCTTGCTGGTCTGCCTGTCGTACGCACTGTGCGCGCCCGTCGCCGCACAGGAGGCTACGGCCTACGCCCCCGCCACCGGCGACGCCTCGGTGGATCGCCACCTGGCGGACATCAACGACTACGCCAGCCGCTACCCTGCGTCCTTCGCCGACGAGATGGCGCGCTACTACACCGTGCCGCGTGCGTACGTGGAAGCGATGCAGCAGCAACCGGACTGGACCGCTGGCGACATCTTCATGGCCTGCGCGCTGGCGCAGATCGTGGGACAGCCATGCCGCGCCGTCGTGCGCGAGTGGTCGCGCGACCACGAAGGTGGGTGGAAGGCGGTCGCCGGCCGCCTGCAGGCCGAACCCGGCACCGCGCGGTACCGGCGTCTGCGCAGTGCGCTCGCAGCCACGTATCGCCGCTGGGACCGGCCGGCACCTGCAAGCGGGAAGTAAGCGGAGAGGAGTGAGGAGTGAGCGAAGCACGCCTTTACTCACTCCTCACTCCTCTCCACTCACTCCTGCTTCTTCCCGTACATGATCAGCAGCACAAGGTCGTCCTCGCCGTGCTGGCGGATGGCGTGCGTGCTGCCGGGCCGGGTCAGCATCGCGTCACCGGCGCGTACTTCCCGCGCCTCGCCATCCAGTTCGTAGATGCCGCTTCCACTCAGCACGTAGTAGATCTCGTCCTTGTGGTGCTGGTGCAGGCCGATGCCGGCGTCCCGGCGCAACACGCGCTTGCGGAACTCGAAGCCGAGCGCGGGTGCTTCCCTGAAGAAGGGATACGCGGTCGTGTCGCCCGCGCCGCCGTGCGGCCCCGGCTGTTCCATCGCGATGTCGCGCTCGTGCACGATCAGCGATGGATTCGCCTGGGCCTTGCGATCCGCGAGCGCGGTCGCGGGTGCACCGCAGTCGGTATCGCGTTTCACGTGGGCCGCGAGCGAGCGGTCGAGCTGTTTCCATCCTGCCACCACCAGGCAGGCCACCATCACCGCGCCCCGCTGCTGGAAATGGGTGTCGTCCCGCTGGCCCTGTGCCGGCACATGCATGAAGTACGCCTTGCTGGCCTCGTCGCCCGCCGCGCGCAGCCAGTCCATGCTGGCGGCCGACAGGTCGATCAGGCCCACGTTCTCCCGCGACGCAAGATCACGCACCGCCTGCGCGTACAGCCCGTGCGTGTCCAGCAGTTGTCCATGATCGAACTTGCGGCGCGCGACCGGCGTCACCAGGATCGGCGTGGCGCCCTTCTCGCGCGCCAGTTCGACGTAGCGCATCAACCACCCGGGGAACGCCTGCCGTGGTTCGTTGTAGCGCGTGGGATCTTCGATCTTCTCGTCGTTGTGGCCGAACTGGATCAGCAGCACGTCGCCGGCACGCATCGCCTTCGCCATGCCGTCGAACCAGCCTTCGGAGACGAAGCTGCGCGAACTCCGCCCGCTCTGGGCGTGGTTGCGGACCACGTAGGCATCGTCATCCAGAAAGCCCTGCAGCTGCTGGCCCCAGCCCTCGCGCGGCGCACGCTCGGGGCCGTAGTGGCTTGCGGTGGAGTCGCCGGCGATGAAGACCTGGCGGGGGGGGGCGGCGATGGCCGACACGCAACAGGTGAAAAGCATCACGATGACAAGCGGGCGCAACATCGAGGATCTCCTCAGCCCGTTCCTTGTGGGAGCGACGTCAGTCGCGATGATGCATCCGGATGTCCGCTTCGCGACTGACGTCGCTCCCACAAAAGCCTTTGCGAAGGCACGCGTCAGCGCGCCAACCAGCCACCATCGACGGGAATGACGGCGCCGTTGACGTAGTCGGATGCGCGCGACGACAGGAACACCGCGGTGCCACCCAGATCCGACGGTTCGCCCCAGCGGGCGGCGGGAATGCGGTCGAGGATTGCCTTGTTGCGGTCTTCGTCCGCGCGCAGCTGCGCGGTGTTGTCGGTGGCCATGTAGCCGGGCGCGATGGCGTTGATGTTGATGCCCTTGGCGCCCCATTCGTTGGCGAGCAGGCGGGTGATGCCTGCGATGCCCGACTTGCTGGCCGTGTACGACGGCACGCGGATGCCGCCCTGGAACGACAGCATCGAGGCGATGTTGATGATCTTGCCGCTGCCCTGCGCGATGAAATGGCGGCCCGCGGCCTGGGACATGAAGAACGCGGACTTGATGTTCACGTTCATCACATCGTCCCAGTCCTTCTCGCTGAAATCCACGGCGTCGGCGCGACGGATCAGGCCCGCGTTGTTGACCAGGATGTCCAGTCCGCCCAGGCCGTCGACGGTTTCCTTCACCAGGCGCTCGACCGGGTCGATGCTGATGAGGTTGGCTTCCAGGTTGAGGAAACGGCGACCGAGGGCGCGCACCTTCTCGCCGGTTTCCGCGGCTTCCACGATGCCAGCCGCGGCGATGTCGGCACCGGCTTCGGCCAGCGCCACGGCGATGCCCTGGCCCAGGCCGGTGTTGGCGCCGGTGACCAGCGCGATCTTGCCTTCAAGACTGAACGGATTGCTTGCCATCGTGGATTCCCTCGGTGTGGTGCGCTTCTGGTAGAGCGGAGCTTGCTCCGCTGCGCTTGGTGCATCGGCTTCGAATGGAGTAGAGCGGAGCTTGCTCCGCTGCTGTTGACGCTGTGTTCCGCTGATGCGTGGAGCCGAGCAAGCTCGGCTCTACGGCACGTCTGCTACTTCAGCTGGCAGATGTCCAGCACGTGCATGTCGGTGTAGTCCAGGTTCTCGCCGCCCATCGCCCAGATGAAGGCGTAGTTGCTGGTGCCCGACCCCATGTGGATCGACCACGGCGGCGACACCACGGCTTCGTCGTTCTGCAGGACGATGTGGCGCTGCGCTTCCGGTTCGCCCATGAAGTGGTAGACGCGGTCGTTCTCGGCCAGGTCGAAGTAGAAATAGACCTCGCTGCGGCGGTCGTGCAGGTGCGGCGGCATGGTGTTCCACACGCTGCCGGTCTTCAGCACGGTCAGGCCGAGCAACAGCTGCGAGGACTGGCAGGTCGCCGGCACGATGAACTGGTAGATCGTGCGCTCGTTGCTGGTTTCCAGCGCGCCGCGCTCCAGCGCGACGGCATCCTTGATCGACAGCTGCTTGGTCTCGAAACGCGCATGCGCCGGGGTCGAGGTCAGGTAGAACTTGGCGGGGTTGGCCGCGTCATCGGATTCGAACGCGACGTCGGCGCTGCCCATCGCCACGTACAGGCCGTCCTTCGGGCCCAGCGCATAGGTCGTGCCGTCGACGGTGACCTTGCCGGCGCCGCCACCCACGTTGATCACGCCCAGTTCGCGGCGCTCCAGGAACGGCTTGCCGGCGGCCGAGGCGGGTTCGGTCTGGCGGGGCAGGTCGACCTTCTTCGACACCGGGGCGGCACCGCCGATCACGAAACGCTCGTTGTGCGAGTAATTCATCTGCACCGTGTCCGCGACGAACAGGTTGCCGATCAGGTAACGGTCGCGCAGCTGGTCGTTGGTGGCGCCGTCCATCATGTCCGGGTGGGTGGCGTGGTAGGTCTTGCAGAACATGGGCGGGGCTCCGTCGGATGCGGACGCGCCGTGCGGCGGCGTCGGTAAGGGGGTGTGGCGGATTCTACGGGACTTTGGTAACCGGTGTCATTTTGCGGTGCGGCACTTGGCCTGGGCTTTCGGCCCGATTACTCCGGGGGCTGGGAAGAGTCGCGGATGATCAGGTGCGGGCGGATGCTGGCCGCGGCCAGCACGGGCGTGCCTTCCGGCTGGATCAGCATGGCGGCCGCGGTGCGGCCGGTATCGCGGGTGTTGCGGCGGACCGAGGTCAGCGAGGGCCACAGACGCGAGGCGAGCGGGCTGTCGTCGAACCCGACCACCGACAGTTGGCGCGGGATGTTGATGCCCGCACGCATGGCGACCTTGTACACGCCGGCGGCCATTTCGTCGTTGCCGGTGAAGATGGCGGTGGGCCGGTTCTTGCCGGACAGCAGCTTCTCGGCGGCGACCACGCCGGATTCGAAGGTGTAGCCGGCTTCGATGATGCGCGACTTCGGAATCTCCAGGCCGCGCTTGGCGAGCGCCTGCACGAAACCGTCCGTGCGCTCGATCGAGGAGCGATAGGCACTGGGACCCGTGATCAGTGCGATGTCGGTATGGCCGAGCGAGAGCAGGTACTCGGCCGCCTCGGCCGCACCGTCACGGTCGTGCGTGACCACCATGCGCGCGGGCGTGTCCATCGACACCGACGCGATGCGCGAGTAACGGCAGCCGATCTCGGCCAGCATGTCGGCCAGCGCTTGGTCTTCCGAGGCACGCGGTACCAGCATCACGCCGTGAAGCTTCTGCTGCTGCACGAAGCGGCGCACGCCGTCGATGTAGCCGGGGCTGCGGCTGTCGCAGGGATGCACGACCAGTTCGAAGCCGGAGTCGCGCAGCGCATCCAGCGCGCCGTACTGCATGTTCACGATGTACTGCGCGGTCGGATTGTCGTAGACCATGCCGATCAGGAACGAGCGGCGGAACGCCAGGCCGCGCGCCATCGGATCGGGCACGTAACCGACTTCCCGCATCAAGGTCTCCACCTTCTCGCGGGTGTCCTTACGGACCAGCGGGGAGTGGTTGATGATGCGCGAAACGGTCTTCTTCGAGACGCCGGAAAGCCGTGCGATGTCGTTGATGGTCGCCGCCTTGCCACCGGTGGGCAGGGAGGCGGGGCTTTCGGGCTTCTTGCGCGCGGGCATGGAGTGGGTACGGGTCCGTTCGTCTGTCGTGGGGATTCTAGCGGCTGGGGGTCAGTCCAGCGCGCGGTAGCGGAAATTACGGAAGTGAACCTTGCCTTGGCCGGCGGCGTACAGCGACGGTTTGAGGGCCAGGAACCCGCCCGCCACGTTGTGGTGGTAGCCGGAGACTTCCATCTGCACCGGGTACTTGGTCCAGGTGCTGCCATCGGTGCTGGTGTGGATCGTGACGATGTGGCGGTCGTGCTTGACCCGCAGCCAGAGCTTGCCGCCCTTCGCGCTGGGGGCGAGTTTGCCGGGACGCTCCAGCCCGTAGCGGTGCATGACGAACTGCTCGCCGTTGCTGCCCACGCCGGCATACAGGCGATCGTTGTAGAACAGTACCGCGCCGCCCTGGGCGCCGGGCTCGACCTCCATTTCGACCTCGAACTGGTAGGCCAGGTCGCCGGCGATGATGCCCAGCGGCGAGCTGTCGCGGGGCGACGTGCCCTTGCCCTGCAGCGACATCACGCCGTCGCCGAAGCTCAGTCGGGCGGTTTCGTCCGGTGCGGGATCGTAGAACGCCCACTGCGGGCCCAGCCTGCCGCCGCGGAAATCGTCCGACAGCGCCATGCCGTGCGGCGAAAGCGCCTTGCCCGCCGGCTTGGGCAGCGGCTGGCTCAGGTCGCCGCCCTTCGCGACGAACCAGCCGTCGTCGGTCCACGCGATCGGATCGAGCAGCGCCTGCCGGCCCAGCGTCCAGAAGTTGCGCTCATAGCCGTGGTAGATCATCCACCACTGGCCACCGGCGTCTTCCACCAGCGTGGCGTGGCCGCGCGACCACCAGTACTGGTCGCGCGAGGTGGTGCGCACCACCGGATTGTTGGGCGCGTTCTGCCACGGGCCGTGGATGGAACGCGAGCGCGCGACAATCACCATGTGGCCGGTCGGCGGACCGGCCGTGCCGCCCACGGCGGTGATCATGTAGTACCAGCCGTTGCGGAAGGTGATCTTCGGGCCTTCCTGCGCGTAGCCCTCCACGTCCCACGATTCCGGATAGCGCCAGCCGTCGTAGACGTGCTTCACCTCGCCGACGGTGCTCAACCCGTCGTCGGCCAGTTGCACATAGTCGCCCGCGCTGAGGAACAGGTAACGCTTGCCGTCTTCGCCGACCGCATGGCCGGGGTCGATGTGGCCGGGCAGTCCGATGTCGACCGGCTCGCTCCAGGGTCCGCGGATATCGTCGGCCCACACCACGAAGTTGCTGCGTCGCGGCGATTCCGTGCCCCCCACGCGCGCGGGAAAGTAGATGTAGTAGCGGCCCTTGTGCTTGACCAGGTCCGGCGCCCAGATCGAGCCGACGTTCTTGGTGATGGCATGGCCGACCGGCCGCCAGTTGATCAGGTCGCGCGAATGCCACAGCGGCAGGCCGGGATAGGCAGTGAAGGACGACAGCGTGAGGTAGTAGTCATCACCGTCCTTCAGCACCGAAGGATCGGGCCGGTCGCCCGCGAGCACGGGATTGAGGAACGTGCCATCGCCCAGGTCCGCCTGGCGCTGGTGCTCGACGCCGCGCTTCCAGACCGGCACGGCCGCCGCATCGCCTGCGTGTGCGATCGCGGGCGCCAGCAGCCACAACGCGGCCACGAAGAATGACTTGATTCCCATCCGGATTCCTCTACTTCGACGGCGCGTGTTGCGCCTTCCACTGTGGGTATTCCTTCGCCAACAGCCGCTTGGGCCAGCTGCCGTACCATTCGTACCCCGTGCGGCGTTCGCGCGGGATGTCCTGGTAGCGCGCCACGCGCTGGCTGTCGCGGGTGGCCAGCACCACGCTGTTGTCGGTCACGTCGTAGAAGCGCGCCCACAGGCCGGTCGCACCGGAATCGGCGACCAGCCGACGATCCTTGGTGCTGCTGTGGTACTGGAACTGCTCCGCCGGCGCGTCGAACGTCTCGATGCGCCAGCCGGTGATCTCGACCTTGCGCAACCATGCGACCGCACCTTCCACCGAAGCAATCACCTCGGCCGACGGCTGCGGGATCGACATCAGGTAACGCACCACGCCGACTGATTCCTGCGCGGCCATCGACGGCAGCTCGAACTTGCGGCCCTGCGCGGGCTGCAGCGTCTTGGCGTCGTACTGGCCCGCCCAGCCGGCCAGCGTGTCGCCCTGGCGTACCTGCAGGCGCAACAGGCAGGCATCGCCGGCATCGATGGCCGCCTGCACGCGCGCGCGCAACGCGGCATCGACGAAGGCATAGCGGCGCGTGTCCGAGACGACCTTGCGCAGCGTGCCGAGCACGCCGGCAGTGACGTCGTCGGCGATGGTGATGTGCGGATGGTAGGACTGCGTGGCCGGCACGGTATGCGGCCAGCCGCCGCACGACGGGATCTGCTGGGCGAGCGTGAACGCGATGCCCTTGAGGCTGCCGTCGCGATAGCGCGTATCGCCGGTGAGCGCATACGCGGTGGCCAGATAGTCGAGCTGCGTGTAGATGTTGCGGTTGTCGAAGCTGCCGCCGGACTTTCGCGCCTCGGCATCGAAGCGCGCTTTCTCCGCATCATCCAGGATCCGTGCCGGATCCTGGTTCTCGATCCAGCCACCCTCCAGGCGCTGGTAGCGCAGGATGTTGTCGGCGATCTTCGCGACGTCATCTGGCGCATGGCGCGGATACTTGTCGCCGTGCACGTTGCGCCAGTGATGGATGGCGTCCTCGAAACCGGCCAGCGATGGCGTTTCCGCCGGCGCCTGCGCACCCGCAGGGCCGACCAGCGCAAGCAGGATGGCGCAGAGCAGGCGCGCGGGCTGGCGCTTGGTCACTTGATCGCCTTCGGCAGCCACAACGAGAGCTCCGGGAACAGCGCCACGATCAGCAGCACCGCCAGGCCAGCCAGCCAGAACGGCCAGATCGTGCGCATGCTCTGCGCGATGGTGATCTTGCCGATGGCGGTACCGATGAAGAGCACCGACCCCACCGGCGGCGTCACCAGGCCGATGCCGCCCGTCAGCACCAGCACCAGCCCGAAGTGGATCGGGTCGATGCCGTAGGCCTTCGCCACCGGCAGGAAGATCGGCGTGCAGATCAGGATCATCGGCGCCAGGTCCATGAAGGTGCCCAGCACCAGCAGCACCAGGATGATCAGCAGCAGCACCGTGTACTTGCTGTGGGCGATCGACTGCAGCGCTTCGACGGCTGCCGCTGGCACCTGCAGGTAGGCGAGCAGCCAGCCGAACACCGCCGCCGTGGCGATCACGAACAGGATCACGCCGGTGGTGCGCGCGGCGTGCGTCACCGTTGCGAAGAATTCCTTCAGCGACAGCTGGCGGTACAGCACGCTGGTCACCAGCAGTGCGTAGACCACGGCGATGGCGGCGCTTTCCACCGCCGTGAAGATGCCGGCGCGGATACCGAAGAAGATCAGGCCCACCAGGCCCAGCCCCGGCAGCGCGGAAACCAGCCGCAGCAGCACCGCCCGCATGCCCGGGAACGGTTCCGTGCCATAGCCGCGCCTGCACGCCACCGCCCAGCCCGTGAACATCAGCACGACCGTCATCAGCAGCGCGGGCACGATGCCGGCCGCGAAAAGATCGGCGATGGACAGGCCGCCGCCGGCCGCGGCCGAGAACAGGATCAGGTTGTGCGACGGCGGCACCAGCAGCGCCACCAGCGCAGCGGTGATGCTGACATTGACGGCGAAGTCGCGGTCGTAACCCCGCTTGACCATCTGCGGGATCATCGTGCCGCCGACGGCCGAGACGTCGGCGATGGCCGAGCCCGACACGCCACCGAAGAACAGCGAAGACAGGATGCTCACCTGGCCCAGGCCGCCGCGAAGGCGTCCCACCAGCGAAGCCGCCAGGCTGATGAGGCGCTCGGAAATGCCGCCGCGAAGCATGATCTCGCCGGCGAAGATGAAGAGCGGAATCGCGATCAGCGAGGCCGAGCCGGTGCCCGAGGAAATCTGCTGCACCAGCACAATGCTGGGCAGGTCCAGGTAGAGCAGTGTTGCCAGCGATGCGGCGGCCAATGCGTAGGCGACCGGCACGCCGATCAGCAGCAGGATCGCGAAGATCGAGAACAGCAGGGTGATCGCCATGGGTCAGCGGGCCTCGTCGGTCAGCGGCGCGCGCAGCACCAGGAGCAGTCGATACAGGGCGAACACCACCATCAGCACGCCACCCAGCGACAACGGCAGGTAGCCGATGCTCTGCGGCATCGGCGCACCGGCGATGCGGATGTCCAGCCCGTCGAACAGCAGCACCGCGCCCCAGTACGCCATCACCGCGCCGATTGCGGCGATCACCAGCGGGGATACCGCGTGCAGCAGTTTCTTCAGGCGAGGGCCCACCGCATCGGCCAGCAAGAAGAAGCCGAAGTGGCGGTTCGTATGCACGCCCGCCGCAGCCCCCAGGCTCATGGCGGTGGTCAGCAGCAATACGGTGACCGGCTCGGTCCAGCTGGGCGAGTCGTTGATGACGTAGCGGGCGATTACCTGCCAGCCCTGCACGACCACCAGCCCGAGCAGGGCGGCGACGGCGATCGCGATGGCGGCGTTGGACAGCAGGTCCATGCCGCGTTGCACGGGCGTGGAGGGAGACGGCGTGGTTTCTTCTGACATCGTCGGTCCTCAGGCCAGGTCGCGGATGCGGCGGTACAGCGCGTCGATCGCCGGGTCGCTGCGGTACTCGGACAACAGCGGCTGCGAGGCGCGCGCGAACGCGGCCAGGTCGGCCTCGTTGTGCTCCACCCCCGCCGAGAACACGGCATCGCGCGCCTTTGCTTCCGAAGCGTCCCAGAGCGAGCGCATCACGCCCACCGATTGGCGGGCAGTCTCGACCAGCAGCTCGCGGTCGCGCGGTTGCAGGCCATCCAGCGTGCGCTGCGACACCAGCAGCACGTCCGGTGCGTAGGAATGGTTGGTCTGCGACCAGTATTGCGCCGCCTCGAAATGGCGGCTGGAATGGAAGCTGCGGATGTTGTTCTCCGCGCCGTCGATCATCCGCGTCTCCAGTCCGGAGAACACCTCGCCCAACGACAGCGGCGTGGGATTGGCACCGAACAGGCGCAGCATGCGGATGAAGATGTCCGACACCGGCACGCGGACCTTCAGGCCATGCAGGTCTTCCGGCGTACGGATCGCATGCTTGGTGTTGTAGAAGCAGCGCGCCCCGGAATCGTAGATCGCCAGGCCGACCAGTCCGCGGCGTGAAAAGCCTTCCAGCACCGCCTCGCCCACGCCTTCGTCCATCGCGCGGCGCATGTGCGCCACCGAATCGAATACGTACGGCAGACACAGCGCCTGGGTCAGCGGGAAGGCATTGTTCAGCGCGCCGGCGTACACGCGGGTCATGTCGATGGCGCCGAAGCGCGCCATGTCGATGGCTTCGGATTCGCGGCCGAGCTGGCCCGAGTGGTACTGACGCAGCGTCACGCGGCCGCCGGTCTCGCGCGCCATCGTTTCGCCGATCCAGCGCACGGCTTCGACGGTGGGATAGTCCTTCACGTGCACATCGGTGGCCGTCAGCACGTGCCGCCCATCGTCGGCAAGGGCGCGACTCCCCGCCAGCGGAAGGGCGACCGCGGCGCCGAGGCTGGTGCCCAGGAAACGACGACGGTTCATCATGCGCGCCAATCCCCTTCGTCCTTCGGCGTCGCGGCTGCCGCGACACACGCAATGCTGCCATGGCCATCGAACTCGATGAGGGCCTGCTGGCCCGGCAGGATGTCGTGGATGCCCGTGGCGTTGCCGGTGGCGATCAGGTCGCCCGCCTTCAACGGGCGACCGCGGCGCGCCGAGCGGGACAGCGCGAACGCGAACGCCGCGCGCAGGCCGCCGGGCAGCGTGGTGGCGCCGCCCTTGCCAACCTGCCGGCCGTCGATCGAGGTCGTGCAGGTCAGCGAAGCATCGCTGCGTTCGGCCCAGTCCGGGATCTCGACGCCCATCACCAGGCCATTGTTGTTGCCGAAGTCCGAAACGACGACGCGCGGGCCGAGCTGGTTGATCGTCGCCAGCGGACTGCTGGCCACTTCCATGCCGGTGAACAGCGTCGACGGAACGGCGGCGGCTTCTTCCGGGGTCCAGTGCGTCTTGTCGGCCGGGGCATCGGCGTCCAGGCGCAGGACGTACTCGGCTTCCACGGCGCCGAAGCCGCCGGCGAATACCTGGAAGCTTTCCTGGCTACCGGTGGTCAGTTTGACCTGGCGGGCGAAGATGGGGCCCAGCAGGCGCTCATCACCGGATGCATCCCGTCGCTCCGGTGCGATGAAGCCGACCTTCCAGCCGACCACGCGGTCGGGCCACTGCGCTATCGCGTGGTCCTGCACCTGATACGCAGTCACCAGGTCATCGGGAATGGTGCCCGGGAATCCCGGCAATGCACGGCCCTGGCGCCTCGCGCTGACGAAGCTGTCCGCGATGGCGGCCAGTTCCGGGGCTTCCATGCGTGCGTCGGACGGCGCGCTGTGGTCAGTACTCAAGAGGGCTCTCCCCGCAGTGTTTTGTTGCACCGCCGAGTGACAGTGCAGGTTGATGGCCTGTATATGGTAAACCGGTGTCATTGACAATGTGCACTGCCGCAAAACCCATCCCGATGCCACGATGCGTCGATCCACTCCTGGGAGGGAGCCAATGCTTCATATCCGTTTTCCTGCGCGGGCCTTCGGGCTGACCTGCGGCCTGGCCGCACTGCTGATGGCGTCCACGATGACGCCGGTCCTCGCCGCCGACGCGCCCGCACTTGCATTCCCTGGCGCGCAGGGCGCGGCGGCGCACACGCACGGCGGGCGCGGCGGCAGGATCGTCCGCGTCACCACGCTGGCGGCCGACGGCCCGGGCTCGTTCAAGGAAGCCGTGACGGGCAAGGGGCCGCGTATCGTCGTATTCGAGGTCGGTGGCGTCATCGACCTTGGCATGAAGGAATTGCGCATCAACGAGCCCTTCCTGACCATCGCCGGCCAGACCGCACCGCATCCCGGCGTGACCCTCGTCAAGGGCGGCCTGACCATCGCCACCCACGATGTGGTCATCCGCCACATCCGCGTCAGGCCCGGCGACGGCGGCCTGCCCAAGCGTTCGGGCGACATCGATGCCATCACCACGGTGCGCGGCGCGCATGACGTGATCGTCGACCACTGCTCGCTCACCTGGGCCACGGATGAGAACCTGAGCGCATCCAGCACGCGCTTTCACGGGGAAAACGAAGCCGAATGGATGGCCAATGCATCGCGCCGCATCACCTACAGCAACAATATCGTCAGTGAGGGATTGGCCAATTCGATCCACGCCAAGGGCGAACACTCCAAGGGCTCGCTGATCCACGACCACGTCAACGAGGTCCTGATCGTCGGCAACCTGTACGCGCACAACTATGAGCGCAGCCCGCTGTTCAAGGGTGGCGCGCGTGGCCAGGTGATCAACAACCTGATCTACAACCCGGGACAGCGCGCCATCCACTACAACCTGATCGCCGAAGAGTGGCTCGGCCATCCGTACTCGAAGGGTGAGATGGTCGTGCGCGGCAACGTCATGCGCGCCGGCAAGTCCACCGAGCCGCTCGCATTCCTGATGATCGGCGGATCCGGCGATCTCGACGTGTACGCGCAGGACAACCTCATCGTCGATCGCGTGGGCAACAAGAGCATCCAGGAGACCGGCAGTTACACCACCGCGCCGGTGAAGCTCAATCGCGTGAAGAATGCGCCTGCGCTGCCGTTCGGCGTCACGCTGTTGCCGTCCGTCGAGGTGCAGGATGCCGTGATCGAGAACGCGGGCGCCACGCCCTGGAACCGCGACCTCATCGACCGCCGCATCGTCGCCGACGTCATCGAAGGACGCGGCGAAATCATCGACAGCCAGGAGCAGGTCGGCGGTTACCCGCAATACAAGGAAGCCCGCAAGCCCTTCGTCGAGAGCGAATGGAACCTCGACGTGATGGAACCCATCGCCGGCTATCCCCGCGGCGAACCCTTGCGCTGACGCATTCGACAGCGAAAGCCTCGGCGCCGAAGCGCCATACGGAAAGCCCGCCGACAGGCGGGTTTTCCGTTCACGGCACCGCGCGCGCGGTGCGTGCAGCGCATGTGGATTGTCGGCAAGCCGATACGTCACGAGAGCACCCGTCGATCACGACAGTACCCGGATGCACCAAGTGGCATCCGGAGGGGGGAAGCAGGGCGGACGCCCCGATCAGGGCGGCCGCCAAGCGCGGTCAGAAGTTGAACCGCGCGCCGACGTAGTACTGACGTCCCGTGTGGTGGTACACGGACGCGCGATCGCCGACGGAATCCACGTACTGGTCGTTGAACTCGTCGGTCAGGTTGATGCCCTCGAAGGTGAGGGTGAAGTGCTTGTCCCACTTGTACGACATGGAGAAATCCACGCTGCGTGCGCTGCGCTTCCCTTCCACGTCGTTGTTGTTCTGTCCCGGAACGCGCTGCAGGTAGTCGTCGCGGAACGACGTGGAGATGCGCGCACTGAACTTGTTGTTGTCGTAGTAGAGCGTCGCGTTGTAGGACTTCGGCGACAGGTTGACCAGCTCATCGGCGATGTAGGTCACGGGGAAACTTCCCGGAACCGCATAGTCGATGTCCGATTTCACATGCGTATAGTTGAGCAGCACGCCGAAATGACGGAAAGCTCCCGGCAGGAACGAGAATGGCTGCTGGTAGTTCAGCTCGAAGCCCTTCAGCGGACCGCCAGGGGTGTTGATGGGTGTCCGCACATCGAACGGCACGTCCCAGAACGTGGACGGCACCCATTCCAGAGGAAGACCGGTGTCGCGGTAGGCGATGTTCTCGCGCAGTTCCTGGATGTAGGTCTCGATGTCCTTGTAGAACAGCGCCAGCGACAGCACCGAGTCTTCGGCGAAGTACCACTCCGCGCTGAAATCATAGGTCTTGGCACGGAACGGATCGAGATACGGGTTGCCCACGCGGATGTTGGGGGACCCGGTGGTGGTGATGCCGGCACCGGGTGACAGGTTGCCCAGCTGCGGCCTCGCCATGACCTTGGCGGCACCGAAGCGCAGCACCAGATCATCGGTGACGTCCCAGGCAAGGTTGAACGATGGCAGCCAGTCCTTGTAATCGTTGCTGACCGTGACCGGGCTGCCGCCACCGACCGATGTATAGCCGCTGGCATCGACGTCGGTGGTGGCGTAGCGCACACCCATGTTGCCGCGCAGCGGGCGCCCCGCCAAGTCTGCATTGAAGTCCAACTGCAGGTAGCCGCCCCAGTCCTCCTCGTTGATGCTGCGGTTGTTGCCGCGCGCATTGCCGTTGGTGATGCTGCTCAGGGTGAAGTCGCCGCCCGGCACGCCGGTGTTGCAGTTGCAGTAGATGTTGAAAAGGCCCGCGATCGCATCGAGGTCCGGGATCAGCCACGCGTTGGGCGCCCGCCCGTCCAGGCCACGGCCGAAGCCGGTGACCAGAGATGAAAGGTCGCCGAGCGTCGTGCCGGCGGGCAGGGCGGGCACCGATGTTTCGCTGCTGCGGCGGAACTCCCACGTATCCATGCCGAACTTCTTGTAAGACATGCCGGCGCGCAGCGTGAATGTCTCGTTGATGACGAAGTCCAGATCCAGCTTGCCGGTGTCGAATGTGTTGTCGACCCCCTGCGGGCGGATTCGGATCTCGGAGCCGGTGGT
Organism: Pseudoxanthomonas sp. SE1; assembly: GCF_029542205.1. NCBI lineage: Bacteria > Pseudomonadati > Pseudomonadota > Gammaproteobacteria > Lysobacterales > Lysobacteraceae > Pseudoxanthomonas > Pseudoxanthomonas sp. SE1. The sequence continues at coordinate 618,405 of NZ_CP113783.1, forward strand.
GTTCGCCGCCGGGCTGCTGATCCAGCGCCATGATGTCGGGCTGTTGACGTCGAGGTTGCCGTAGGTGATCACGGGAAGGCGACTGTTGCCGCGATAGTCCCAGCTGTAGCCGTCGAGGTTCTGGATGTCGAACGTCACCGTGGTCTGCACGGGATTCTTGAATTCCGACGTGGACGTGCCGACCATCGCGTTGAGCTTTAGGCGGTCGGTGATGTCCTGCTCCAGGCTAAGGCTGTACTGGCTGAACTCCGTGGAAAGCTCGTCGAAACGGGATTCCGAACGCACGTCGACATTGTCGAACACGCCGTAGACCAGGTTCCCGTGATCATCCACCTCGGCCTGGAGGACGTGCGTCTCGTACTTGCCGCCCTGCGCGTTCGAACGGCTGAAGGAGATCGTCTCCAGGAAGTCTTCCTGGCGCGTCGCATCCAGCTTCGAGTACATCGCATCGAAGTTCAGCAGCGTGTGGTCGCTGGGCTGGAACTGCAATGCGGCGGTCACGCCCAGCCGTTCCTGCTCGTGGGTCAGGCGGCCGTAGCGTGGCAGGCGCGGATGGAAGGTGGTGGCCGCCGATGCCAGCCGGTACGCATCGTGGTTGGCCTGGGTATTGGCGGGGCGCGGATTGCCGGTGGAGCAGTTCAACGCGGTGGTGCCGCGTCCGCTATTGTTGGTGTTGTTCTGCGGCGTGTAGCCGACCGGGCTGCAGAAGCCGTTGGCGGATGGTCCGTTGTCCCAGCGTACTGCGCTGTAGCCTTCCTCCAGCAAATGTCGCTCGCTGTAGGCGGCCGAGAGGAGTGCGCCGAACTTGCCGTCTGCCCAGGTGTTGCTGATGAGTGCCGAGAAGCGCGGATCCCATTGCTTAGACAGATCGTTGTAGCCCATCTGGCTGGTCACCGTGCTGGTGAAGCCGTCGTAGTCGAAAGGACGCGCGGCGCGCAGATCGACGGTGGCACCGAGCGAGCCCTCGTCGATCTGGGCCGACTGCGTCTTGCGCACCGTCAGCTTGCTGAAGAGTTCTGCGGCGAACACGTTGAAGTCGAAGCCGCGCCCGCGGTTCGCGCCGCCCGAGCTGTCCGTGCCGCCCGTCGTGGCGAGCGCTTCCAGCCCGTTGATGCGTACGCGGGTGAAATCCTGTCCCAGGCCGCGGACGGTGATCGAGCGGCCTTCGCCGGCATCGCGATCGATCGCCACGCCCGGAATGCGCTGCAGCGCTTCGGCAAGATTGAGATCAGGGAACTTGCCGATGTCCTCGGCAACGACGGCGTCGATCTGTTCGGCGCTGTAGCGCTTTTCTTCCAGCGCTTTCTCGAGGCTCGCACGGAACGTGCCGACCACCTCGACGCGATCAAGGTCCGTGGCGATGGGCGGCGTTGGTGAAGTCTCCTGCGATTGTGCGAAAGCCGGCGCATGCAGTGCGACGGCGATCGAGAATGCGAGTGCGGTAACCGGTGTCTTCCGATTCTTCAGATTGCGCTTCATGACATCCCCCTCCCAAGGGCGGCCAACCGTTTTTGTGTGTCAGCGAGCGCCGACGACGACGTGATTTCCCCAGTGGATCGATGGCGGTGTGGCCGTGATGACACCGCTGGTCAAAGACGCTAACAGAGTGTGCGGTGCAGCAACAAGTGATTGATTGGAAACAAGAAATGTCCCGTAGACAGCGGGTGGGCGATGCAGTCGCTTTCCTGGCTGGGAGGCTGATCTCCGGAAACAAAAAAGCCCAGCCGGGAGAGTCGGCTGGGCTTCGACGGCGCCCCGTTCAACGGGGCACCGCGTACTCACGCGATCAGAACTTGTAACGCAATCCCAGCAGGTACTGACGCCCGGTCTCGCTGTAGTCCAGCGGAAGCTGGCCGCCTGAGTTGGCCACCCACGACTCCTGCGGTTCGTCGGTCAGGTTGATGCCTTCCAGGCTCAGTTCCAGCTTGTCGTTGATCTTCCAGCGCACGGAGGCGTCGACCGTGGTGGTCCCCGTCTGTCCATGAACGTCGAAGCCGGCCTCGGTCGCGGGTACCTGCAGCAGGAAGTCGTCGCGATTGGTCGCCGAAACACGGCCGGAGAAGCGATCGCCTTCGTAATAGAGCGTCGCGTTCCACGAGTGCTTCGACAGGCCGGTCAGGTCGGTCTTGAACGAGTTGGCGCCGGTCGAGGTCAGGTACTGGATCTGCGAATCGACGTAGGTGTAGTTCAACTGCACGCCGAGATTGCCGAACTTGCCCGGCAGGAAGGTGAAGGGCTGCGTGTAGTTGGCTTCGAAACCGGTCAGTTCGCCGCCCGGGGTGTTGAGCGGAACGCTGAAGACGAAGTCGTCGTTCACGCCGGCGCCGGTGCCGTCCAGCAGGCTGGCGGGCAGGCCGCTCGACGAGTACGGCTGCACCACGCGGGTGGTCTGGATGAAGCTCTCGATGTCCTTGTAGAACAGGCCCAGGCCCAGCATCGCGCCTTCATCGAAGTACCACTCGAAACCCAGGTCGACCGTCTTGGCGCGGATCGGATCCAGGTTCGGATTGCCGCCGCTGACGGTGCGCGCACCGCCGCTGACGTTGACCGTCACGCCGGGCGTCAGGCTGCCCAGGCCGGGACGCGTCATCACCTTGGCCGCACCCAGTCGGATCAGGAAGTCCGGCGTGATCTCGGCCACCAGGTTCATCGAGGGCAGGGTGTCGCTGTACTCGCGCGAGACCGTCGTGGCGACCGGCGTGCCGCTGGCCGTCGCGATGCCCGTCGAGGACTGCTTGGTGCGCACGTAACGCACGCCGAAGTTGCCGGACACCGGAATCGCGCCAAGATCGGCCGAGAACTCGCCCATCAGGTAGACGCCGCGATCTTCCTCCTCGACGCTGCGCGTGTTTACCGCGCGCTCGTTGAGGGCGAACGGACCGCTGTTGCTGTAGATGTCGTAGAAGTCGGCGATACCCTGGTAGTCGGGGATCACCCACGTACCCGGAGATCCGCTCACGCCACTCAGGCTGGCCTGTTCGGTCAGGTCGGTCGGCACGATGCGGGTGCCGTCCGTGAACATCGGTACGCCGGTCAGTCCTTCGGTCGAGCGGCGCAGCTCGCGGGTGGAGAAGCTGTAGTCCTTCGCCTGCACGCCGCCCTTCAGGCGGAAGCCCGGGCTGATGTTCCAGTTGAAATCCAGCTGGGCGACGTCGAAATCATTCTCGACGTACTGCGGGCGGATGCGGATCTCGGCCAGCGTCCAGCCGGTGGGGTCCGTCGGGCTGATGCCGTAGTCGATTACCGGCTTGTAGGGGTCGCCGCGGTAGTCGTAGCTGTAGTTGTCGACGTTCAGCTTGTCCATGATGATCGTCGTCTGGATCGGATTCTCATGCTCTGATTTCGACGTGCCGAGCTTGCCGGAGATCTTGAAGTTGTCGGTGAACTCGTGCTCGCCTTCCAGTCCCAACTGGGTGAAGACCGTGTTCCATTCGTCGTGGCGGCTCTCCGAGCGGATGTCCACGTCATCGAACAGGCCGTAGACCAGTGCGCCATTCTCCACCGCGCCATCACGCACGATGGTCTGTGGCTTGCCGCCCTGCGAAGCGCCGCGACTGAACGAGATCGCCTCGATGTACTTCTCGTCGCGCACGGCATCGATCTTCGAATAGAGCGCATCGAAGGCGAATTGGGTGCGGTCGGTCGGCTTGAACTGGAGCGACGCCGTCACGCCTGTGCGCTTCTGGTCATGTTCCATCAGGGTGTAGCGCGGGAAGCGGGGGTGATACGTGTTGGCGGCTAGGGCCGGCGTGTACGGTGATGCCGGGTTGAAGCCGTTGTTGCTGGTGCCACCGGCCCAGCGTCCACTGCCGCTGCCTTCTTCCAGTGCCTGCCGCTCGGAGTAGGCGACCGACAGCAGCGCGCCGAACTTGCCGTCGGCCCACGTATTGGCGATCAGGCCGGCCACGCGCGGGTCGGTCGTACTGCCCATGTCGGCATAGCTGGCCTGGCCGCTGGCCACCAGCGTGAAGCCGTCATAGTCGAACGGACGCGCGGTGCGCAGGTCGACGGTGGCGCCGAGCGAGCCTTCTTCGACATCCGCCTGCGCCGTCTTGCGCACGATCAGCTGCGAGAACAGATCCGAGGCGAACACGTTGAAGTCGAAACCGCGGCCACGGTTGGAGCCGCCGTTCTGATCGGTGGAGCCGACAGTGGTCAGCGCCTCCATGCCGTTGATGCGCACGCGGGTGAAATCCGGGCCCAGGCCGCGCACCGAGATGTTGCGGCCTTCGCCGGCATCGCGGGTGATGACCACGCCCGGGATGCGCTGCAGGGATTCGGCCAGGTTGAGATCGGGGAACTTGCCGATGTCCTCGGCGACGATCGCGTCGACCACGCCGGCTTCGCCGCGCTTGATGTCGAGCGCCTTTTCGACGCTGGCGCGGTAGCCGGTGACGCTGACGGTATCCAGAGTGGAAACATCAGCCTGGGCCGGGGCGGCTTCACTCGATTCGGTGGATTGCGCTGCTTCCTGGGCATGTGCGGCTGCGCTCATCTGCAGCGCCAGGCCGATCGAGACAGCAAGCAAGGTAACCGGTGTCTTCCGGCGGTGATGACTGACTGGCATGTTCTCCCCTCCTCAAGGGACCATGGCCGCGTGTAGCGACTGTTTTGATCGAAAATAAAGCGGTTTATTCCCTTACAGATCCTGCCAGCTGGTAAAATGACACCGCTGGTCAAAACGAACGCTAACAGAGTGTGCGCTGCAACAACAACTGGCGACCGACCCGGATTATCTTGTCCCGAGGACAAGCCGGAACAGGCTGTCGATGAGGTGGCGCGTGTCGTCGCAACGGGAGGAAAGGGTGATGGGGAAGATCGTCTGTTTCGGAGAACTGTTGTTGCGGCTGGGTGCGCCGGGTCGGCAGGTGTTGCTGCAATCGCCCGTCCTCGACGTGCATGTCGGTGGCGCGGAGGCGAACGTGGCCGTGTCGCTGGCGAGGTTCGGCCATGATGCAGGGATGGTGGGGCTGGTCGCCGACAACGCGCTTGGCGAGGCGGCACTGGGCGAGCTGCGCAGGCATCGCGTGGATACCTCGGCCGTGCAGCAGGCGCCGGGCCGGATGGGCCTGTACTTCCTCACGTCCGGCGCCATCCATCGGCCGAGCGAGGTGCTCTATGACCGTGCCGATTCTGCGTTCGCGCGCGCCGGCGGCGGTCTGCATGATTGGGCTGCATTGCTCGATGGTGCGGACTGGCTGCATGTGTCGGGCGTGACGCCGGCCCTCGGCCAGCAGGCCGCCGATGGCGTCCTTGATGCAGTGAAGGCGGCGCGCGCGACGGGCGTGAAGGTCTCGTTCGATGGCAACTTCAGGCCGAAGCTGTGGGAAGCGTGGGGCGGTGATGCGCCGACGATCCTGCGTGGCCTGATGGCCGAGGCGGACATCCTGTTCGCCAGCCACCGCGACCTGCAGGTCGTGCTGGGCCTGGATTTCCCGCAGGCGACGCCGCAGGAACGTTTCGCGGCGGGCGCCGCCGCCGCGTTCAAGGCGTTTCCTCATCTGCGCCAGATGGCCGCGACGGTCCGGGTGCAGCGCAGCGTCGACCATCACGCGTTGTCGGCCATCACCGCGTTGCGCGATGGCGCGCTGCATGTCACCCCGGCCTATGAGGTCTCGCCCATCGTCGATCGCATCGGGACCGGCGACGCATTCGCTGCCGGCGTGCTGCATGGTGGCCTGGCCGGCATGGCAAGCGCCGACGCGCTGCATTTCGGTGTGGCGGCGGCCTGCCTGAAGCATTCGCTGCCGGGCGACTTCAATCTTGTGGGCGCCGCCGACGTGCAGGCGTTCCTTGGCGAGAACAGCCTGGACGTGAAGCGCTGAGTGTCCGGCAGCATCAGGGAATGTTGCGTTGCGACATTCCCGGACGCAGGAAAAACTATCGTTTGAAGATGCCGGCGCGGGGTTTGCCCCCCGCCTGTTTGCCGCAGACTGCGCGCCATGATGAGCGCCGTCCATGCGTAGCAAACTGTTCGTCCCCGGAAGCCGCCCCGCCTTGTTCGCCAAGGCGCTGGCCAGTGATGCCGACATGCTGTCGCTCGACCTCGAGGACGCAGTGGCCGAGGCCGACAAGCAGGCAGCGCGCGCGCAGGTGGTGGCGCTGCTCCGCGATGCGCCGCATCGCGCTGCGGGCAAGCAGGTGGTCGTCCGCGTGAATGCGTGGAGCACCGCAGCGTGGGAAGCCGATCTGCGCGCGATCCTCCCGCTGGATATCGACCTGCTCAATCTTCCGAAAATCGAATCGGCGGAACAGCTCAGGCAGGCCGTGGCCGAGATCGAAGCGATCGAGGTGCGCCTGCCTTCGCGCAGGGCGGTCGGGTTGCTGGTCAACATCGAGACGCCGCGAGCGCTGCGGCATGCGGTGGCCATCGCGAAAGCGCATCCCCGCGTGCGCGGTCTGCAACTGGGGCTGGGCGACCTGTTCGAGCCCCATGGCATCCGCCGCGATGATCTGCGCAACGTGCACACGACCCAGTACGCATTGCGCCTCGCGGCGGCGGAGGCGGGTGTATTCGCCTATGACGCGGCCTTTCCGGGGCTGGACGACGAGGCGGGCTTCCGGGCCGAAGCGGAGAGCGCACGTGCGCTCGGCTATCTGGGCAAGAGCTGCGTGCATCCGCGCCAGGTGGCGTGGGCCAATGCCGTGTTCGCGCCGTCCGAAGGCGAAATCGAAGCAGCCCGACGCACGGTCGATGCTGCGGAGCATGCAGGCGAAGGCGCCTTCGCGGTAGACGGGCGCATGGTCGATGCGCCGTTCCTGGCGCGCGCACGCGCGGTCCTGGCCATGGCAGAACGGGGGCGGGCGTGACGCACGCGGCGGGCACCGGTGCCGGCGTGGCGGCGCTGGTGCGTCGCATGGGCAGGCTGATGGCGCTGTTGCCGCTCTTCATGCTCGGCACCGCGTTGTTGCCGGCGCACGCGGAAAGCCTTGCCGGCGTGAGCCAGTCTTCCGTGCCGGCACCGCCAGCCGAGGTACGCGCGCTGCATACGGTGGGGCCGCACCTTGTGGCCTTCTCGGATGCCGGGGCGTGGTACTGGATATCCGCCGAGAAGCAGTGGCGCGCCGTGGCGCTACCGCCGGATGCCGACGCCGCTGGCTGGCAGAACGCGGCCATCGGGCGGCTCTACCAGGTACGCCCATCCTCGGGTGAATCCGCCGTGCGCGTGGTCGCGGAAGCGACCTTCGCGGACGGGCGGCTCGCATTGCGTGATCTGCCGCAGTTCCCGCTTCCGCTGGCAAGGCTGCGCCTGGCGGAAGGCGCTGGCGTGCTGCATGTCGTGGGGCAGGACGAACTGGGCGTCAATCACGTGTTCCGGCGAAGGCTGGACGCTGCAGCGGGAACGGCCTGGCAATCCATACCGGCCTGGGGTGGCGACGGTGCCGCGGACACGCTGGTCGCGCAGCGCGGTGAACTGGTCGTCACCATTGCTGCCGAGAGCGGCGACGCCTTGTGGCGCTGGTCCGTGGACCACGGGTGGCAGGCATTGCCGCCGGTGCCGGGCAGGGTACTGACGGCAGACGGCGCGCGCGCGGTAGGCCAGGCGCACGTGCTGTACCTGCTGAAGGCCGATGCGGCCGGTGCACGGGCGCCACGCCTTGCGACCTTCCACACGGTCACGCGCGCGTGGGCGGACCTGCCTGCGCCGACCGGCACGATGCCTGCGCCGGTCACCGCGTGGGGTGACGGCTTTGCCGGTGCCGACGCATCGCTTGGCGCGATCCGGATGGTGGAAGTCTCTGCGCGCAGCCATCTGCTGACGTGGCTGGACTGGCTGGTGATCGTGGTCTACCTGGCGGCGATGGTCGGCATCGGCATGTACTTCTACCTGCAGGAGAAACGTGCTTCCACCGCGGACTTCTTCGTGGGTGGGCGCAGCATTCCGTTCTGGGCGGCGGGCGTGAGCCTGTACGCCACCAACACCAGTTCGATCAGCTTCATCGCCATTCCGGCCAAGGCATTCGAGACGAACTGGCAGTACCTCACCAACAACCTGATCGCGGTGCTCGGCCTGATGTTCGTCGCGGTCTGGATCGTGCCGCTGCTGCGCCGGCTGGACCTGATGTCGGTGTTCTCCTATCTGGAGAAGCGGTTCCACCCGGCCATCCGCATGCTGGCCAGCGCGCTCTGCATCGCCATGCAGATCGGCAGCCGCATGAGCGTGATCCTGTTCCTGCCCGCGCTGGCCATCGCGACCATCACCGGCGTGGACGTGGTGTGGAGCATCCTGATCATGGGGGTGTTCACCATCCTGTACACCACGCTGGGCGGCATGAAGGCGGTCATCTGGACCGACTTCGTGCAGGTCTTCGTGATGTTCGGCGGCGCGATCTTCGCCATCGGGTTCATCATCTACCACCTCAATGGAGGCGTGCCGGAGCTCGTGCAGGTCGCCATGGCGGAAGACAAGACACGCCTGTTCGATTTCAGCTTCGACCTCACCAAGGCCACGGTCTGGGGCTTCATCTTCCTGGTCCTGTTCGACGTGGTGCTGACCTTCCCGAAGGACCAGGTGCTGATGCAGCGCGTGCTGTCCACCAAGTCGGACAAGGAAGCGGGGCGTTCCATCTGGACCTTTGCGGCGATCATGGTGCCCGGTGGATTCTTCTTCTACGCCATCGGCACGGCGCTGTACGTGTACTACCAGTCGCACCCGGAGCGGATGAATCCGCTGCTCCCCCTCGACGCCACCTTCCCCCTGTTCATCGCCGCCGAGCTTCCGATGGGCGTGACCGGCCTGATCATCGCCGGCATCTTCGCCGCCGCGATGTCCACGCTGTCCAGCATCATCAACAGCGTCTCCACCCTGGCATCGGTCGACTTCTACGAGAAATTGGCCAGGAACCCCACGCCGAAGAAGAGCGTGCTGTTCGCGGAAATCATGGGCGTACTGGTCGGCCTGCTCGGCATCGGCATCGCGCTGCTGCTGTCGCGCTACGACATCCATTCCCTGTTCGACGTGTCGATCGAACTGGCGGGCCTGCTGGGCGGTGGCTTCGCGGGTGCCTACACGCTGGGCATGTTCACCCGGCGCGCCAATGCGCAGGGCGTGGCGATCGGCATCGCCGGCGCCATCGTGCTGACGCTGCTGATCTGGTCGATGGACCTGGTGCATCCCTACTTCTACCTCGGCATTTCGATCCTGCTCTGCATCGTCATCGGCTATGCCGCCAGCTGGCTGTTCCCCCCACCGGCGCAGTCGCTGAGCGGGCTGACCATCCACCGCCAGGATGCGGTGGGCGCGACGCGCTGATGGCGCATGGGCCATATGTCCCATCGTCGCGTGGCCTGCCCTCGTGTAGCCTGAGGGCGACAAGGGGAGGCGCGTGGATACCCAGTTCCTGAATACGTTCGTGGTGGTGGCCGACCGCGGTTCGATGGCCGCGGCCGCGCGCGTGCTCAACATCACGCCGGCGGCCGTGGCGCAGCAGATCCGCACCCTCGAACGCGAACTCGGTGCGCCGCTCATCGCGCGTGCCGGCCGCACCGTCAGCCTGACCGAAGAGGGGTCGCGCATCCTGCAGCGCGCGCGCGACCTGCTGCGTGACGTGGCCGACATGCGCAGCGTCGCCAACGACAGCGAAGTCTCCGGCGAACTGCGCCTGGGCGCGTGCCCCACGGCGCTCGCCGGCATGTTGCCGGACATCCTGGCGCGGATGGTCGACAAGTTCCCGCAGATCAACGTCTACATCCGTCCGGGCTATTCGGCCGAGCTGTACCGCGCGGTGGAAACCGGCGAACTCGATGCGGCGCTGGTATTGCAGGCGCCGTACAACCTGCCCAAGACCTGTGATTGGCAACTTCTGCGCGAAGAGCCGCTGGTGATGATCGCGCCGGCGCGCATGACGGGCCGGGACCCGCACGACCTGCTGCGCGAGGAGCCGTTGATCCGGTACGACCGGAATCAATGGGGCGGACGGGTCGCAGACGACTACCTGCGCCGCGCCGGCATCGTGCCGCGCGAGCGCTTCGAACTGAACGGCCTGAACGCCATCGCCGTGATGGTGGACCGCGGCCTGGGTGTATCGCTGGTGCCGGACTGGGCGCGTCCGTGGCCGGAGGGCCTGGATCTGGTCCGCATCCCGCTGCCGCTGGCGAGTGAACCCCGGCGGATCGGCATGGTGTGGTCGCGTTCCACGGTGCGCATCCGCCTGGTCACCGTGCTGCTGCAGGAGAGCCGCGTCGCCACCGGGCAGGCCTGATCGCCGCGCGATGTTGCAGTGCACGCTACAAAAACTAGCCTGTGAACATATCCGCGGGCGATTCTTCCGTGACGGCCGTCCACCTAGGCTTTGAGCATCGTCGGGTTCAAGCGTCTGGGAGGAACGCTGGGCACGCCGGCCGTCCCTGGCGGCCTTTCTTGCACGCACATCCCTGTCACGGAACGGTCGCCTGCTGTGCCGCCGTGCCGTCCACCGAAGCATTCCGAGAACTGACCATGAAACAGGTACCCGCCGCATTCGGCGTTTTCCTGCTGGCTGCCGCCGTCAGCGCCAGCGTCCAGGCCCAACAGAACACCCCGCTGCCGCAGGACGCGCCAGCCGAAGAAGAGCGGGCGAAGGATGCCGTCGACCTGGACCAGGTGATCGTGACGGGTGTGCGTTCGGCAAAATCCGTCGACAAGATCCCTGGCGCAGTTTCGCTCGTGACCAAGGAGGAGATCGCGCACACCCTGCTGATGACAGACGACGCGACTGCTGTGCTCGCACGCACCGTGCCGGGCTACGCCGAGGCGTCCCAAGCGATGAGCAATAGCGGTGAGACCCTGCGCGGCCGGGTGGCATTGCGCCTGTTCGATGGTGTGCCACAGGGCTCGCCGCTGCGCGATGGAAGTCGCAACGCCACCTTCACCGACATGGGCATCGTTGGGCGCGTTGAAGTGATCAACGGGCCCTCGGCGTCCGAAGGCATTGGCGCGGCGGGAGGCATCATCAACTACATTTCCACGGTGCCAACCAAGGAAGGCAACGAGTTCCGTCTGCTGACGCGCTACTCGACCCAGTTCAAGGACGACAGCGCCGGCTGGAAGGTTGGCATGAATTTCGCACGCAAGCAGGACAACTACGACATGGTGGTCGGCGTCTCGCGCATCGATCGCGGCATGGGCTACGACGCCAATGGCCTGCGCTTGGGGATGAACACGAGTGGTTCAGTCAGCGACTCCGAAGCGCGCAACCTGTTCTTCAAGGGGGGCATCAACTTCGGCGAGGATCTGGAGAAGCGCCTGCAGCTCAGCTACAGCGATTTCAAGATCGAGGGCAATGGAAACTACGTCCAGGTCGACGGTTGTCGCTACGAACCGGGTTGGTGTGAAAACCCGAGCCCAAACACCTCTGAACGCGGCCATCTATTCGGTACAAAGGCCGAGTTCAATGACTTCACGCAGGTCAACGTGCTGTATACCGACGCCAATTTCTTCGGCGGCACGCTGAGTCTGAATGCCTACTGGGCCGACCAGGCCATGCGCTATCCGGCGGAGAACGGCAGTGATCGTCAGGATCCGCTGATCCCCCCCAACGGCCCTGATGGCCTGATCTGGGATCAGTCCGAAATCAACTCCGACAAGGTAGGCTTCCGCCCGTCGTGGACGCGAGGCGAACTATTCGGGGTCGAAGGCCTGGAGCTGCGCACCGGGGTCGATTGGGTGCGCGACGAGGCCGACCAGCGATTGGCACTGACCAATCGCCTGTGGGTGCCCCCCATGGAGTACGAAAGCGTCGCACCCTATATGCAGCTGAGCTATGACATCGGACCGGTGACCTTGAGCGGCGGCTTCCGTCGCGAGGATGGCGAGCTGACAGTCAACGACTATACGACCACCTGGTATCGTGATCGCCGCTTCGTACAAGGCGGCAAGCTGAGCTATCAGGAGAATCTGGTCAACCTGGGCGCGATCTGGCGCATCACCGACCAGTGGTCCGTGTTCGGTGCCTATGGGGAGGGATTCGGCCTGCCCAATGTCGGTATCCCGCTGCGTAACATCTCCTGCCCTGACGATCCCAATGACACCAAGCCCGATGGCTGCCCCGGTGATCCGCTGGCCACTGTCGACTCCACCTTCCAGGAACTGAAGGCCGTGGTGGTCGACAACCGCGAGTTCGGCATCAACTGGCGCGGCGCGAAGACGTCGTTCAGTGCTTCGCACTACGACTCGCGGTCGAAGCTGGGCTCCTCCTACGTGATCGATCCGATCACGGAGGACTACATGCTGTTCCGTGCCCCAACCCGCATCAAAGGCTTCGAGTTTTCCGGTGACTGGAACGTCAATGACGCCTGGAAGCTCAGCGGTGTCTACTCACGCATCCGCGGCAAGACGTCGTTCTGGACGGAGGATCCGGAAGGTCGCTGGGGTGCGGGTCCGCTGAACAAGCCCATCGGTGCCCTGGACGTGAACCCGGACAAAATCGCGCTATCCGTGCGCTGGAAGTTCTCGGAAGCCGGCGACGCAACCCTAGGGTCGACTACGCTGCTGTCGCGTGATCTTTCCGGAAGCGATACACGGCCATACGACAACCGTGACTTCTCCTATGAAGAGCATACGACGGGTTACACCCTGTTCGATCTGGGCATGAACTATCGAGTGCAGAATGTCGGTCGCTTCTCGCTGGGTATCGAGAACCTGACCAACAAGCAATACATCCTGACGTGGTCGCAAGTGCCGGGCTGGCGCAATTATTGGGCGGGCCGTGGGCGCATGTACTCTTTCACCTACGAGTACACGTTCTGAACCATGATCCACTGATGCCGGCTTTTCCCCATGCCGTGTCCGCCCGCGCCGCATCCATCTGGAGGCGGCGTGGCGTGCGAATCGCTGTCGGCCTGACTCTGGTCGCATTCGCGGCAGGTTGCACAACGCCCCTGCATGCCTCGTCTTCCGGAAGCGACGCCGTGCTGGATTCCCTTCTCGCCGGTGCCGTCGGCGAGAAGGACTATTTGGGTGCGGTGGCGATGGTGTCCCTGAAGGACGTCATCGTCTACCACGGCGCGCTTGGTCATGCCGACGCGACCGGGAAGGAACCCCTGCGCGAAGACGCGATCTTCCGCATCTATTCCATGACCAAGCCCATCACCTCGGTGGCGGCGTTGATGCTGGTGGAAGAGGGCAGACTGCGGCTGGATGATCCGGTCGCACGTCATTTGCCCGAATTCGCCGATCTGCAGCGCGTGGCGGGTGGCGACGAAGCGAAGCCGCACCTGATGGCGGTGCTTCGCCCCCTGACCGTGCGCCATCTGTTGACCCACACGGCAGGCTTCGCCACGGGCGGCGACGATATCCGGGTGGCGTCGGCATTGCTGCAGCAACAGGCGCCGGAAGACGCGGAAGATCTGGCGGGCTACGCACGCCGTGTCGCACGCGCGCCGCTGGCCGCTGAACCCGGTACCCGGTTCCGGTACGACGGCGTCAACAGCGAAGTACTGGCGCGGGTCATCGAGGTGGCCAGTGGAATGTCGTTCGACGTATTCCTGCAGGCGCGGATCTTCGCGCCCCTCGGCATGCGCGACACCGGCTTCCAGGTGCCGGCATCGCAGCGCGGGCGCATCATGGCGCTGACCACGCGCAACGCCGAGGGTCATCGCGTGCTGGCGGATACGCCTTCCGCGCGTGAGCCGGGCATTCCGCTGCGTGCCTACCACAGCGGCGCGGGCGGCCTGTACTCGACCGCCGCCGATTACCTGCGCTTTGCGCGCATGCTGGCCAACGGCGGGGAACTGGATGGCATCCGCCTGCTCCAGGCATCGACCGTGGACCAGATGATGCAGGACCAGCTCGCGCGCTTCGATCCGCCTGTCGCCTACCCGGAAGCGGGCGAGGGCTTCGGTCTGGGCGGCTACGTGGTCACCGATACGGCGAAGAGCACGCGACCCGGCTCGCACGGGCAGTTCGGCTGGTCCGGCGCGGCGTCCACCTGGTTCACCATCGACCGTAGCCGCGGACTGGTGATCGTGCTGATGTCGCAGCACCTGCCGACGGATGGCGCCCCCGCGCTGCCGAAGATGGCGGCGCCGTTCTACCGGCAGGTCCATTCAACGGTGTCGCCATGACGGCGCCGGTACTGGTAGCCGGTTCGGCCAACCTGGATTTCGTTGTCCGCGCGCCGCATGTGCCCGCGCCGGGCGAAACCGTGCTTGGCCGCGATTTCGCCACCTTCCCCGGAGGCAAGGGCGCCAACCAGGCGGTGGCCTGCGCGCGCGCGGGCGGCGTGGCGACGCGCATGCTGCTGGCCCTCGGCGATGATCCCTACGCCACCGTGCTGGAAGCGGCGCTGGCGGATGCGGGCGTGGCAACACACATCGTCCCCGTGCCTGATGTGGCCAGCGGCACCGCCTTCATCTGCCTGTCCGACGATGCGGAAAATGCGATCACGGTGGCCCCGGGCGCAAACGCGGCCCTGCGTCCGCACCATCTGCCGTCCCTCTTCGGCGTCACCCACCTGCTGCTGCAGCTCGAAACGCCACTGGATGCCGTGGCGAGCTTCGCGCACGTGGCGCACGCCGCCGGCGTGCACGTGCTGCTGAACGCCGCGCCCGCCACCGCGCTTCCGCCCTTGTTGCTGCAGGACGTCGACCTGCTGGTGGTCAACGAAGGCGAACTCGCCGCGCTTGCCGGTCCCGGCACGCTGGTCGCGCAGATGTCGCGCCTGCCGGTGCCGTGCGTGGTCGCCACGCTGGGCGCCCGCGGCTGTGTCGCCAGGCGCGGGGGCGAACTGTTCCTGCAGCCGGCGTTCCGCGTCGATGCCGTCGACACCACGGCCGCGGGTGATACGTTCTGCGGTGCGCTCGCCGCCCGGCTGGCGCAGCATGCACCGCTGGCGGACGCGCTACGCTTCGCCAGCGCGGCATCGGCCCTGGCATGCACGCGCCTGGGTGCGCAGGCCAGCATCCCGGCACGCGACCAGGTCGATGCATGGCTGGCCACGCAGGTCGATGCGCCCGACCACAAGGCTGCCCTTGCCGCGTATTGCGGCATCCCCGATTCCGATTGAAAGACCCATCCCATGAACTCCCCCACGTCCCCCGATCCTTCCGACGTACCGGACGCCGCCGACGCGCTGCCATCGCCGGTGAAGACCGAGTACAAGTTTTCCCACGTCACCACCCAGCGCTACCTGCCCACGCCCGGCAAGGCGCCGGGCTGGCCGTTCGCCGACATCGGCCAGTGGAAGATCGATGCCAACGCCTCGGCCGACGATTGGGTGGCCGAGCTGAAGGACTGGCGTCGCGAACACCTGACCCGCATCGGCTACGACGACGCCAACTACCGCCGGCCGGAGCTGCAGTGGGCGCAGCGCAACTTCGTGCATGCGCAGGTCATGGTCGAGGATCGGTATCTCTACGACCCTGTTGCCGGTCGCTACACCGTTGATCGCTATCTGGACGATCTGGAAGCGCGCTTCGGCGGCCTGGACAGCGTGCTGTTGTGGTGCGTGTATCCCAACATCGGCGTGGATGACCGCAACCAGTTCGATTTCGCGCGCAGTCTGCCCGGCGGGCTGGAGGCGCTGCGTGGCGCCATCGACGATTTCCACCGTCGCGGCGTGCGCGTGTTCCTCACCACCATGCCGTGGGACAACGGCACCCGCGACGAAGGCGATCCCGACTGGCAGGCCATCGCGAAGATCGTCAAGGCGGTCGGCGCGGACGGCATCAACGGCGATACCTACAACGGCGTGCCGCGCGCGTTCTTCGACGCCTGCGATGCGCTGGGCCATCCGGTGGTGGTGCAGCCGGAATCCACGATCAGCGCCGAGGAGCACCTGATCTGGAACGTGCAGAGCTGGGGCAAGAAGGCGCCGAACGAAGTCGTGCCGCCGGTGGCGAAGTTCAAGTGGCTGGAACCGCGCCACATGATCAACTACGAGAACCGCTGGGGCCGCGACCGCAACCACGACCTGCAATACATCTTCTTCAACGGTGTGGGCTACAACGCGTGGGAGAACGTCTGGGGCCTGTGGAACCAGTTGACCTCGCGCGATGCCGAATCGCTGCGCCGGATCGCCGCGATCTACCGCCGCTTCCCATCATTGCTGGTCAGCCTGGATTGGCGCCCCTACGAGCGCACGCTGCAGGCCGGCATCTTCGCCAGCCGCTTCCCGGGCGAGGGCCGCACGCTGTGGACGCTGGTGAATCGCCACGAGTACGTGATCGCGGGTGAACAGCTTGCCGTGCCGCATGTGGACGGCACGCGCTACATCGACCTGTGGAACGGTATCCCGTTGTCGCCGCGCATCATCGATGGTCAGGCAATCCTGGAGACGACGCTGGAAGGCCGCGGCTTCGGCGCGCTGCTGGCGCTGCGCGACGGCGTGCAGGAAGAAAGTCTGGACGCTTTCCTGACGCAGATGGCGAAGCATGCCGCTACGCCGCTGGCATCGCTGTCCGCGCAATGGACCGCGTTGCCGCAGACCCTGCAGGAGATCGCGCCGACCAAGCCGCACGCTGTCGCACCCGACGGCATGGTGACGGTCCCGGCGGGCGAGTTCCTGTTCGCCGTGCAGGGCATCGAGATCGAAGGACAGGTGTGGGAGGGCGTCGACGTGCAGTTCCCTTGGGAGCCGACCGCGCGTCGCCACCATCGCCATCGCATGCAGGTCGCGGCGTTCCACATCGACCGCCACCTGGTGACGAATGCGCAGTTCAAAGTATTCATCGACGCCACCGGTTATGTGCCGCGCGACGCACAGCACTTCCTGCGCGACTGGCGCAACGGTTCGCCGCAGGCCGGCTGGGAGAACAAGCCCGTCACTTGGGTGTCGCTGGAAGATGCGCGCGCCTATGCGGCGTGGGCGGGCAAGCGGCTGCCGCACGGATGGGAATGGCAGTACGCGGCGCAGGGCACGGACGGCCGCCTGTATCCGTGGGGCGATGCCTGGCGCGACGATGCCGCACCGCCGGTATTCCGCGGCCGCACCTTGCCGCCGCCGGCCGACGTCGGTGCGTATCCTGCCGGCGCCAGCCCATTCGGCGTGATGGATCTGGTGGGCCATGTATGGCAGTGGACCGACGAGTTCCACGACGAGCACACGCGCGCCGCCATCGTGCGCGGCGGCAGCGACTACGAGCCGCGCACCTCGCACTGGTACTTCCCGCAGGCCAAGCGGCTGGACCAGCACGGCAAGCTGCTGCTGATGGCGCCGGGCAAGGACCGCTCCGGGCGTATCGGCTTCCGTTGCGTGGTGGATGCCGCATGACGACGACCACCACCGCGGCCGGGTCGTCCTCCGTCGTGCTTGGCGGCATCCTCGGCGCAGCCCTCGATGCCAACCTGCGTGGCCGCCTCTCGCACTTCATCACCGCGCCGGACAGTCCCGCCATCGTGCTGTTCTCGCCCGAGCATCGCGCGCGAAACACCGAAGGCGACTGGTACGGCGAGCACGCCGGCAAATGGCTGTCGGCCGCGGCCCGCGCCTACGCCCGCAGCGGCGATGCGGCGTTGGGGGAGAACCTGCGTGGTGTCGCCGACTACCTGCTCTCCGTGCAGGAAGCCGACGGCTACCTGGGCACCTACGCGGAAGAACGCCGCTTCACCCATCCTCAGCCGCCGAAGCCGCTGAGCTGGGATGGCGCACCGGCGCTGCGCACCTGGGACATCTGGGTGCATGCCTACCTGATCCTCGGCCTGGTCGAAACCGCGCGCGCGTTGCACGACCCGCGCTACACGCGGGCCGCCGAACGCATCGCCGACCTCTGCGCGCAGGCACTGGCCTCCGGCATCGACATCACCACCCTCGGCAACCATCACGGCATGTCGGCCACCGTGCTGATGGACGCGGCCCTGGAACTGCACGAAGAGACCGGCGACCCACGCTTCCTCGCGCTGGCGCGCCAGGTGCTGGAGCAGGCGAACGCGCACCCGGCGCTGCGCCTGCTGCCTGCGCTGGAAGCTGGCGCCGACGCCTCCGAGATCGCCACCGGCAAGGCCTACCAGTTGCTGTGGAACCTGGTCGCGCTGGTCAAGCTGTGCCGCGCCACGGGCGATGCCGGCTTGCGCGACGTGCTGGAGCGCATCTGGCAGAACATCCGCGAACACCACCTGACCCTCGGCGGCGGGCCCTGGGGCGGCGTCGCCCATCGTTCACGCGAAGTGTTCAACGCGCGCGGCAGCTTCAGCCCGAATGCCTACGTGGAAACCTGCTCGCTGCTGTCGTGGACCCAGTTCAACCGCGAACTGCTGCAACTCACCGGCGAGGCGCGCTTCGCCGAAGAGATCGAGCGCACCGCCTACAACGATCTGCTCGGTGCCCACGCGCCCAATGGCGAGGACTGGTGCTACTACTCGTTCCCGAACGGACGGCGCGTGCATACCACTTACTGGCGTTGCTGCAAGTCCAGCGGCGCGATGGCGTTGGAAGAACTGCCGTCCATCGCGTATACGCAGGCCGGCAATGCGGTGAGCCTCAATCTGTACGGGCCGGGCGAAGCGAGTCTGGTGCATCCGCGCGCGGGCGCATTGCGGCTGCGCCAGCACACCACGTATCCATTCGACGGTACCGTGTCGCTGCACGTCGAGCCGGAGCATGACGCCAGCTTCGAAGTGCGCCTGCGCGTGCCCTCATGGGCACAGGGCGCCACCGTCAGCGTGAATGGCGAGGCGGTGGACGCGGACGTGGTGCCCGGCACCTTCGCCAGCGTGACACGGCGCTGGAGCGCGGGCGACCTGCTGACCATCGTGTTCCCGCTGCGGCCGGTCCTGCACCACCACGCGCTGCGCAACGTGCAGGAGTCGCGCGCGCCGGACGGGGGTGAGGTCAGGCAGCAGGTGCTGGACCTGCGCTACGTCGGCCTGACGCGCGGTGCGCTGGTCTACGCCACCGAACTGATCGATGGCTTCAAGACCGAGGAGACCATCCGGCTGCCGGATGGCCCCCAGGACGATTGGCTGCAGGTGCTGCCCGTCAGCGACGGCGAAGATGGCGCGGGCATCGCCATGCAACTGGGGTATCGCGCGCCCCTGCTGTTCTGGCCCTACTACCGCGCGGGCGGCCGCGAGGATGGTGCATGGCGCCTCACCTGGCTGGCGTTGCCACCGGCATGAAGACACCGGCGCTCGCAATAATTTGTGGCAGAAGAAAATATGGCGGCTGGCTGTATCCGGCCCGCCGCGTGGCACAGACTTGTCGTTGCCGTCGCGGCGGCGGCTGAAGGAGGCTTCTTCCATGGACAACGCGTCTCCCTTCCGTTCGCGTCTTCGCCAGGGTCCGGCGGGGCCGCTCAGCGGCGTGAAGGTGCTCGACCTGAGCGCCTACATCGCCGGCCCCTACGGCTGCACGCTGCTGGCCGACCAGGGCGCCGACGTCATCAAGGTGGAGCCGCCGGACGGCGACAACCTGCGCCAGTACCCGTCCACCCTGGAGAAGGAGAGCCGGGCATTCCTCGGCGTGAACCGCAGCAAGCAGGGCGTGGTGCTGGACCTGAAGCAGCCCGCCGGGCACGCCGCGCTGCTGCGGCTGGTGCGCGAAGCCGACGTGCTGGTGCACAACTTCCGTCCCAGCGTGCCGAAGCGGCTCGGGATCGACTTCGACCGTCTGTCGGTGATCAATCCGCGCCTGATCTACTGCGCGGTCACCGGCTATGGCGAGCACGGGCCGATGAAGGACAAGGCCGGCTACGACCAGGTGCTGCAGACCATGACCGGCATGTGCACGCTGCAGGGCAAGCGCGGCGGCGCCCCCGAAATCATCTACGGTTCCGTGGTGGACTACTATGCGGCCGCGCTGCTCGCCGCCGGCGTGTCGTCGGCGCTGTACGAACGCGAACGCAGTGGGCTTGGCCAGTTCGTCGGCGTGTCGCTGCTGCGCAGCGCGTTGACCATGCAGTCGGCGCGCATGATCTGGGCCGAAGGCGAGGCCCTGGACATCGGCCGCGACATGCGGTCCGGCGGCGTCACCGGCATCCATCCCGCCCGCGAGGGTTACCTGTACCTGTCCGCGAACACGCAGCGTTTCTGGAAGGCGCTGTGCCGGCTGACCGGGCTGGATGCACTGGCGGACGATCCACGCTACGACACCGTGCGCAAGCGTGCCCAGCACGCCGCCGGGATCGTGCCGCAGCTGCATGCGGCGTTGCAGGCGCGCAGCGCGATGGAGTGGGAAGCGCACTTCGGCGACGAGGTGCCCTGTGCGGCCGCGCGTCGCGTCGAGGACATGTTCGAACATCCGCAGGTGCTGGCCGAAGACATGGTGGCGGAGATCGCGCATCCCGTCGTCGGCAGCTACCGCGGCGTCACCCGGCCGATCGCGTTCGGTCGCACGCCCGGGCCAGCGCCATTCGCGGCGCCCACCTTCGACCAGGATGCGGAGTACGTGCTGGGTGCACCTGCGCCGCAGGCGCGCGACGCAGGCTGAGGCCAGGGCACGCCGCTTTACGCCGAATTTACGGCGGTGCGCGGGAAGCGCATGGCGGCTTTATGCAGGGCGGGACCAGACTTTCGCGGTCGGC
Source organism: Pseudoxanthomonas sp. SE1 (assembly GCF_029542205.1). Lineage (NCBI taxonomy): Bacteria > Pseudomonadati > Pseudomonadota > Gammaproteobacteria > Lysobacterales > Lysobacteraceae > Pseudoxanthomonas > Pseudoxanthomonas sp. SE1. The sequence goes on from NZ_CP113783.1 coordinate 638,842, forward strand.
GGAACGTCTTCCGCCTGGATCGCACCCATGTCTTCCTCCTCGCTCCTCCTGCGCAGGCCGATGCCTGCGCGCATCGCCGTTTCCACCGTCGCCGCCGGCCTGCTGCTGGCGATGGCGTCCACGGTGCAGGCCGCGACCTTCACCGGCTCCGGCGCACTCACCACCGACTATGTCTGGCGCGGCACCACCCAGACCCAGGGCGACCCGGCCGTGCAGGCCGGCTTCAAGGCCGCGGCCGACAAGGGCCTGTATGGCGCGGTGTGGGGCTCGAATGTCGAGTTCGCACCGGAAACCAAGGCCAGCAGTGAAATCGACGTCACCGTCGGCTGGGGCGGCGCGCTGTCCGACCACTGGGCGCTCGATGTCAACCTGACCCACTACCGCTATCCGTCCACCACCGTCGACCTCGACTGGACCGAGGCGATCGGCACGCTGACCTGGAAGCAGAACTACTGGGCGCAACTCGGTTACTCCACCGAAGCATTGGCCACCGATGAAGCCGGTGCGTATGCGCAGGTCGGCGCGAAGTTTCCGCTGAACGATCAACTCCGTATGGAAGCTGCTGCCGGCTACTACTGGCTGCACGACGTCTACGACGACAGTTACGCACATGCGCAGCTCGGCGCGGTGTGGGCGTTCAAGGCGCCGTTCGAGCTGCGGGTGACTGCGCACGCCACCGACAGCAGCGCCAAGACCCTGTTCCCGGGCCAGGCCGGTTCGCGCGTGGAAGCAGCACTGCAAGCCGCGTTCTGAGCACCGCCATGGTCACCGACTTCCTCCACCTGTTGCTGGCCCTGGCGGGCGTGCTCGCCGGCGCCGGCCTCCTGTTCCTGCTGATCACGCGGCGTGCGCGCATGCCGATGGATGACTCCCATGACTGAATTCCTCCTCGTCTTTGCGCTGGCCATCGCACTGGGCTGGCCGCTGGGCCGCTACCTGGCCGCGGTGATGCGCGGTGCGCCGATGCGCGGCGATGCACTGTTCGGCCGGATCGAGCGCCCGCTCTACCGCGTGCTCGGTGTCGATCCCGCGCAGGGCATGGGCTGGAAGGCCTATGCCAAGGCCTTCCTGTTGAGCAACCTGGTGCTCGGCCTGCTGGTGTGGATCATCTTCATGACCCAGGCCTGGCTGCCGCTCAATCCCAACGACGCGCCCAACATGCGCTGGGACCTGGCGCTGCACACCATGGTGTCGTTCCTCACCAACACCAACCAGCAGCACTACTCCGGCCAGGCGCAGCTGTCGTACCTGGCGCAGATGACCGGCATCGTCGGCCTGCAGGTGGTCACGCCGATGATGGGCTTGGCGCTGGTGGTGGCGACGTTGCGTGGACTGTTCGGTGGGCGCGGCAAGGACACCGTCGGCACCGCGGCGGAAACCGAACCCGACGTCGGCAACTACTGGGCCGACGTCCTCCGTCCGGCCGTGCGCGTGATGCTGCCGCTGTGCCTGCTGTGGTCGCTGCTGCTGACCTGGCAGGGCGTGCCATCCACGCTGCAGGGTGGTCCGGTGGCCACGCCGGTCGATGCTTCGGCGCAGATGGCGGAACAGAAGATCCCCCTCGGCCCGGTCGCACCGATGGTCGCCGTCAAGCAACTGGGCACGAATGGGGGCGGCTGGTACGGCCCCAACAGCGCCGTGCCGCTGGAAAACCCCACGCCGTTCTCCAACCTGCTGGAAACGCTGGCCATCATCCTCATTCCGGTCAGCATCGCCTTCATGGTCGGCAGCTTCACCGGGCGCCGCAGATTCACCGCGCTGGTGTTCGGCACCATGCTGACGATGTCGCTGGTCTCCGCCGGCGCGGCCGTGTGGTCCGAAAGCCTGTCCGGCACGTCCACCGACATCGCGCTGATGGAGGGCAAGGAAGTTCGCTTCGGCGCCGCGCCGTCCGCGCTGTGGGCGGCCTTCACGACGCAGACATCGAACGGCTCGGTCAATTCGATGCACGATTCGCTTGCGCCGCTGACCGGACTGGTGACGCTCGGCAACATGCTGGTGAATGCCATCTGGGGCGGCATCGGTTGCGGCCTGCAGCAGTTCCTCGTCTACCTGCTGCTCAGCGTGTTCCTGGCCGGCCTGATGACCGGTCGCACGCCGGAACTGTTCGGCCGCAAGATCGAAGCGCATGAAGTGAAGCTGCTGGCCGCGCTGGTGCTGCTGCAGCCACTGGTGCTGCTGGGCCTGACCGCCCTCACGCTGGCGGTGCCCTCGCTCACCGGCAACTCCAATCCGTCGTTCCATGGCATCAGCCAGGTGTTCTACGAGTACACGTCCGCGTTCGCCAACAACGGCTCGGGCTTCGAAGGCCTGGGTGATGCCACGTACTGGTGGAACCTGACCGCGTCGCTGGTGCTCGCGCTGGGCCGCTATCCCGCGCTGATCCTGCCGCTGGCCATCGCCGCCTCGCTCGCGCGCAAGCGCGCCGCACCCGACGGCCCCGGCACGCTGCAGATCGAAACCCCCACCTTCGCCCTGACGCTGATCGCCGTGGTCGTCATCCTGACCCTGCTGCAGTTCATGCCCGTGCTGGTCCTCGGCCCCATCGCCGACCACCTGGCCCTGAGCGCGCTCTGAGAACACCGACATGACCCACTCCCGCTCCTCCTCACGCCACGCCGGCCGTGCGCCGGCCCTGCTCGACCGTGCGGGTTTCCGCGCTGCCGTGATCGCCTCCTTCACCAAGCTGGCTCCGCAACACGCCTTCAGGAACCCGGTGATGGCCGTGGTCTGGCTGGGCACGCTGCTTACCGCTGCGCTCACGCTGGCTGGCAAGGCGACGCCCGGCACCGGCTGGGCGGTCACCGCCCTGTTGCTGATCACCGTGCTGTTCGCCAACTTCGCCGAAGCCATTGCCGAAGCGCGCGGCCGCGGCCAGGCCGCCTCGCTGCGGCGAGCCCGCAAGGACCTGGTCGCACGCCGCGTGGATACGCCGCTCGGCGGTGCCGAACGCCGCATGCCCGCCGCCGACCTGAAGCCCGGCGACTACGTCATCGTCTCGGCTGGCGAACAGATCCCCGCCGACGGCGAGATCGTCAAAGGGCTGGCGACGATCAACGAGTCCGCCGTCACCGGCGAATCCGCCCCCGTGCTGCGCGAGGCCGGCACCGACCGCAGCGGCGTGATCGGCGGCACCAAGGTGCTGTCAGACGAGATCGTGGTGAAGATCACCGCCGAGCCCGGGCACAGCTTCCTCGACCGCATGATCGCGCTGGTGGAAGGCGCCAACCGGCAGAAGACGCCGAACGAGATCGCCCTCGGCCTGCTGCTGATGACGATGACGCTGACGTTCCTGATCGTCGTCGTCTCGCTGCCCTTCATCGCCGGCTTCGTCGGCGCGAAGCTCGACCCGCTGCTGCTCGTCGCGCTGCTGGTCTGCCTCATTCCCACCACCATCGGCGGCCTGCTGCCGGCCATCGGCATCGCCGGCATGAACCGTGCGCTGGCCGCCAACGTGCTGGCCAAGTCCGGCAAGGCAGTGGAGGTGGCCGGCGATGTCGACGTGCTGCTGCTCGACAAGACCGGCACCATCACCCACGGCGACCGACAGGCCACGCTGTTCCACCCGCTGGCCGGCATCGATCACGCACAGCTGCGCGATGCCGCCATGCTGTCCTCGCTGGCCGACCCCACGCCGGAAGGCAAGTCCATCGTGCGCCTGGCGCGCGAGCAGGGCGCCACGCTCGTGGAACCGGCGCACGCGAACTTCGTCGCCTTCACCGCGCAGACCCGCATGTCCGGCGTGGACCTGGCGGGTGACGGCCCCGGCCGCGCACGCCGCATCCGCAAGGGCGCGTCCGACGCCATCCTGCAGCACGTGCAGGCATTGGGCGGCAGCGCGCCGGCCGAACTCACCGCACGCGTCGAGCAGGTCGCCCGCAACGGCGCCACCCCGCTGGTGGTCAGCGATGGCAACCACGTGCTCGGCGTGGTGGAACTCTCCGACGTGGTCAAGCACGGCATCAAGGAGAAGTTTGCCCACATGCGCGCCATGGGCATCCGCACGGTGATGATCACCGGCGACAACCCGCTGACCGCCGCCGCCATCGCCGCGGAGGCCGGCGTGGACGACTACATCGCCGAGGCGCGCCCGGAAGACAAGTTGGCGCGCATCCGCCAGGAACAGGCCGGGGGTCGTCTCGTCGCCATGGTCGGCGACGGCACCAACGACGCACCCGCACTGGCGCAGGCCGACGTGGGCCTGGCGATGAATTCCGGCACGCAGGCGGCAAAGGAGGCCGGCAACATGGTCGACCTCGATTCCGACCCGGCCAAGCTGCTGGAGGTCGTGGAAGTCGGCAAGCAGCAGCTGATCACCCGCGGTGCGCTGACCACGTTCTCGCTGGCCAACGACGTGTCGAAGTACTTCGCCATCCTGCCGGCGCTGTTCGCCGCCGCCATCCCTTCGATGGCCGCGCTCGACGTGATGCAGCTGTCCAGTCCCACCAACGCCGTGCTCGCCGCGCTGATCTTCAACGCCATCATCATTCCGCTGCTGATCCCGCTGGCACTGCGCGGCGTGCGCTTCCGCCCGGCCAGCGCCACCGTGCTGCTGCGCCGGAACATGCTGGTCTACGGCGTGGGCGGCGTGCTGCTGCCGTTCGCCGCCATCAAGCTCATCGACCTGTTGCTGGCCGCCGTGTTCGGCGCCTGAGGATTTGCCATGAATGCTTCCCGTCCTGTTTCCACACGCGGCCCGCTACGCCCGTCGCTCATGCTCGCCGCGGTCTCGCTGCTCGGCTTCGGCCTGCTGTACTCGTTGGCCGGCACCGGCCTGGGCCGCGCGCTGTTTCCCCACCAGGCCACCGGCAGCCTGATCGAACGCGACGGCCAGGTGATCGGCTCATCGCTGGTCGCGCAGCCGTTCGCCGATGACCGCTACTTCCAGTCGCGCCCGTCCGCCGCAAGCTACGACGTGATGGCGCTGGCCGGCAGCAACCAGGCCCGCACGAATCCGGATCTGCGCAGCCGTATCGATGAAGCGCGCGCCGCCGTCGCTGCGCGCGAGGGCGTGGCGCCCGATGCGGTGCCCGGCGACCTGGTGACCCAGTCCGGCGGGGGCATTGATCCGCATCTCTCGCCAACGGCAATCCGCATCCAGATCGCCCGCGTCGCGCGTGCGCGCGGTATCGAGGCGGCCGACGTCGAGCGCCTCGTCGCCGCGCACACCGAGGCGCCACAGTTCGGCGTACTGGGCGCGCCGCGGGTCAACGTGCTGCAGCTCAATCTTGCGCTGGATGCGGAGATGTAACGCTTCCTCGGCCCGCGCGCGGAGATGGAGGTATGCAGGCGATGTGCAACGGCAGCCTCCCTCTCCCCGCTTGCGGGGAGAGGGTGCCGAAGGCGGGTGAGGGGCAGACGGAGCCGCGGTCGCTGGCATTGCAAGGCGGATCGAGTGTCGGGAAACGACACGCACGCACGTGGAGATGCTTCGTGACTGGACAGAGCCCAGCCTCCGCTCGCCCCTCATCCGCCCGTTGGGCACCTTCTCCCCGCAGGCGGGGAGAAGGCATGGGTGTGCTTGCTACGAGCAAGGGTGATGCGACGAGGAGAATCGCCCCGCTTGCGAGCTTCTTCGGTGAGACAACACAGGAAGAACCCTCGCGCGCGAACCAGAAAGGTGTGGCATCAAGGCAGAAAGGTGAGGTGACGAAGAAAATTTCCCTGGCGTCACGGTTCAAAGGCTCGGCGACAAGGAAAATTTCCTCGCCCACGCACCGAAAAGGTGCGGCATCGAGGCGGATAAGTGAGACGACGAGGAATATTTCTTTCCGCGCAACGCTTTCAGGTGCGCTGACAAGGAAAAAGCATCCCGTACCCGAACCAGAAAGGTGCGACGCCAAGGCAGATAGGTGAGACGACGAAGCACGCAGGTGCTTCATGGAACAGAAAAGCCTCACGGCCAAGGAAAATTGCTTTGATGTCGAGGAACATTTCCTCGACGGCGATTTCCCGGGGCCAAGGGGCGAGGGCGCTGATGCCAAGGGCGGTTCCCGTGTCGCGACGGACGTTGCTCGTCCGCCTGCGTTTCCGTTTTCATATAACAGTTGAGAGCACACTATCCCCATGACCGACCCCCGCCACCGCCAGGCCGATGCCCTGATCGACCATCTGCAGCGCGAGCAGGGCGGGCGGCTGACGATCTTCCTGGGCGCGGCGCCGGGGGTGGGCAAGACCTACACCATGCTGTCGCGCGCGCGCGAACTGCGCCGCCAGGGCCGCGACGTGGTGGTGGGCATCGTGGAGACGCACGGCCGGGGCGAGACCGCGGCGTTGACCGAGGGGCTGGACATCCTGCCGCGCAAGCGCGTGGCCTACCAGGGCCGCTGGCTGGAAGAGATGGACCTGGATGCGCTGCTGGCGCGGCGCCCGCAGATCGCGCTGGTGGACGAGCTGGCCCACCGCAATGCGCCCGGCAGCCGCCACGAGCGCCGCTGGCAGGACGTGATCGAACTGCTCGACGCCGGCATCGACGTGCATACCACGATCAACATCCAGCACCTGGAGAGCCTCAATGATGTCGTGCACCGAATCACCGGCGTGCGCGTCAGCGAGACCGTGCCGGATGCCGTGTTCGACCGCCTGCGCGATATCGTGCTGGTCGATCTGCCGCCGCGCGAGCTGATCGAACGCCTGCACCAGGGCAAGGTCTACCTGCCGGAACAGGCATCGCAGGCGCTGCAGGCATTCTTCTCGCCGTCCAACCTGATCGCGTTGCGCGAACTGGCCATGCAGACCGCGGCCGACCGCGTCGACGCCGACCTGCGCGAAGATCAGGCCGCCCGCGGCCTGCCGGGCATGCCGCTGCGCCGGCGCGTACTGGTGGCGATCGACGGGCTGGGCCAGTCCGAGTACCTCGTGCGCGCCGCGCGCCGCATTGCCGAACGCCGCGACGCGCCATGGAGCGTGGTGACGGTGCAGGTGTCCGATGCGGTGGACGAGGCGCGCCAGCGCGAGATCGACCAGGCGTTCGCCCTCGCGCGCCGACTGGGGGCGGAGACCGATGTGCTGCGCGGCACGCGCATCGCCGATGCGCTGCTCGACCACGCCACCCAGAATGGCGCCTCCACGCTGGTGCTGGGACGCACGCGCGAGCGGCCGGTGGCGCGCATGTTCAACCGCACGCTGACCCAGCAGCTGCTGCAACGCGGCGCGCACTACGAACTGGTCATCATCAGCACGCCGGAGGCGCGTGCGCGTGCGCGTTCGCGTCGCGGCGGGACACGCCTGTCGGAGTTGCTGGGCCGGGACGACCTGGCTTTCGCCGTGGTGGCCTCTGCGCTGGCAGTCGGCGTGGCGGCGGTGGCAGAGCGCTGGGTGGGACTGGACGATCTGTCGATGGTGTTCATCGTGGCGGTGGTGCTGGTGGCGGCGCGCACGCGCATGACCGCCGCAGTGGTAGCCGCACTGCTGAGCTTCCTGGCCTACAACTTCTTCTTCATCGAGCCGCGCTTCACTTTCAACATCGGCGCACGCCAGGGCGTGACCACGGTGTTCCTGTTCCTGGTGGCCGCGCTGGTCGCCGGACGCCTGGCCTCGCGCTTGCGCATGCAGGTGGTGGCGTTGCGCGCGGCGAATGCGCAGGCCACCGCGCTACAGGCGCTGGCCCGCGACCTGGCCGGTGCGGCGGACCTGGGGCAGGTGCTGGCTGCCGGTCGCAAGGCGCTGGCGCGCGCGTTGTCCGCCGAGGCGTGGCTGCGCGTGCAGGGGCGCGAGGAACCGGACGGCGTCGCGTTGAGTGAGATCGACCGCGCCGCCGCCGACTGGGCGCAGCAGCATGGCCAGCCTACCGGACGCCATACCGACACGCTGGCCGGCGCGGGGCGCTGGTTCCTGCCGCTGCGGGGCGACCGTGGCAGCCTGGGGGTGCTGGGGCTGCGCTTCGACGACGACGTGCGGCTGCTGCCGGAGCAGCGCCGCCTGGCCGAGGCGATGGCCGAAGACATCGCCCAGGCGGTGGTGCGCACGCGGCTGGTGGCCGAACTGGAAGACGCGCGCGTCGGTGGCGAGACCGAGCGGCTGCGTTCGGCGCTGCTGTCGTCGGTCTCGCACGACCTGCGCTCGCCATTGGCCTCGATGATCGGCTCGGCCAGCAGCCTGGCCAGTTACTGGGACGCAATGGGTGGCGACGACCGGCGCACCCTGCTGGACACCATTCAGCAGGAAGGCGAGCGGCTGGACCGCTACATCCAGAACCTGCTCGACATGACGCGGCTGGGCCACAGCGGCCTCACCCTCAACCGCGACTGGATCGGCGTGGACGAACTGCTGGGGTCGGCGGTGTCGCGCCTGCAGCGCTATCAGCCGGACGTGCGCGTGCAGACCACGGTCGCCGCGGACGTGCCGGCGATCTGGGTGCACCCGGCGCTGATCGAGCAGGCGGTGTTCAACGTGCTGGAGAACGCAGCGAAGTTCTCGCCGCCGGACGAACCGGTGCAGCTCGACGCGAAGCTCGTCGATGGCGCGCTGCGCGTCGATGTGCGGGATCGCGGCCCGGGCATTCCGGAAGACGAACGCGCACGCATCTTCGACATGTTCTACAGCGTGGAACGTGGCGACCGCGGCCGCCACGGCACCGGGCTTGGCCTGGCGATCTGCCAGGGCATGGTGGGCGCGCATGGCGGCAGCGTGCAGGCGCTGCCGGGGCCGGATGGCCGCGGCACGGTGATCCGGATTACCCTGCCGCTGCTGACGCCCACGCCGCAGGAACCGGTTTGACCTACACCGCACCACAGCCCCCTGCCTCCGCGCCGCCGGCGCGCGTGCTGGTCATCGACGACGAACCGCAGATCCGCCGGTTCCTCGACATCAGCCTGCGCGCGCAGGGCTACCGGGTAGCGCTGGCCGACAGTGGACACGCCGGGCTGGCGGAACTGGCCGCGCACGGCGCCGACCTGGTGGTGCTGGACATCGGCCTGCCCGATCTGGATGGCCATGAGGTGCTGCGCGAGCTGCGGCAGTGGTCGCAGGTGCCGGTGATCATGCTGACCGTGCGCAGCGGCGAGGGCGAGAAGGTCGCCGCGCTGGATGGCGGTGCCAACGACTACGTCACCAAACCGTTCGGCGTGCAGGAACTGATGGCGCGCATCCGCGGCCTGCTACGCGCACGCATCGCCCCGGCGGATGCGGCGATGCCGCTGTTCGACGATGGCCACCTGCACGTGGACCTGGGCCGCCGCGAAGTGACGCTCGACGGCGAACCGGTGGTGCTGAGCCGCAAGGAGTTCGCCCTGCTCGCCCTGCTGCTGCAACATGCGGGCCGCGTGGTGACGCAACCGCAGATCCTGCGCGAGCTGTGGGGCCCCAGCCACCAGCACGACACCCACTACCTGCGCATCCTGGTGGGCAAGCTGCGGCAGAAGCTGCACGACGATGCCACCGCACCGCGCTACATCGCGACGGAGCCGGGGGTGGGGTTGCGCTTCGTGCCTGCACCCTGAGCCCACGGGAGCGAACACGACAATGGCGGCACGACGTCGCCGCCGATTCTGCACGACGCCGTGCCTTTGACATCCAGTGACGATCGCTATCGACCGGAAGCCGGTCTCAACGATAGTCGGTCGACGTACTTAGCGATCGCCATCTTGTGCGTTCTTCGAGACGGGTTCTGTCGGCATGCTCGATTGCGGCAAACGCATCAGTGCCAAGCGCGATCCTCAACGGTGGCGACTCCAGGCTGGCGATGCGGATGATCGCCTGGGCCGCACGCGCCGGGTCTCCAGGCTGGTTGCCATCGTACGCACGTTGCTTCCTGACGGTGGCGCCCACGACCTGGTCGTATTCCGGGCGACCCTCTTTCAGCGATGTCGAAGCGCCGGCGAAGTCCGTCCGGAACCCGCCTGGCTCCACGAGGGTGACCTTGACCCCCACGAGCGCCATCTCGAGAGCGAGCGACTCGGAGAAGCCCTCCACGCCCCACTTTGCCGCGGAGTAAGCCGCGCGGCCCGGCGCACCGATTCGCCCTCCCACGGAAGAGAGCTGGATGATATGGCCGCTCCGTTGCGCTCTCATGGCCGGTATTGCGGCCTTCGTCATGATGATCGTGCCGAAAAGGTTGGTCTCGATCTGGCGCCGGAAGTCATCCAGCGTTGCGTCTTCGACCGAGGCGACGTCCCCGTAGCCGGCATTGTTCACCAGCACATCGAGGCCGCCGAAAGCATCCTTTGCGACCTGCACGGCACATGCCGCCGCCACGGAGTCGGTCACGTCCAGCCTGGCCGTGCGGATCGCAGAGCCATGCCGGTCGACCAGGCGGTGAAGTCGTGATGGGTCGCGAGCCGTCACCACGGCGCGATCACCCGCTGCCAGGACAGCCTCAGCGAGTGCCAAGCCAAGACCACGCGAACCTCCGGTTATAAGCCAACGTTTTTTCATGTTCTTCTCACAGGATTCCAGGATTCGAGCGTCCGTACCTTCGGAACGTGGCGCCAACGAGCCCGCAGAGGGGGAAGATGCAGGACGCTCATGACCAGAGCTCCTATCTCGCGCCAGCCGAACGCTGTGGGTCGGCTCCAGCGCTCAACAGCGCACGAATCTTCGCCTCGGTCTCCTTGTATTGACCTTCCCCGAAGTGCTGATACACGACGCGACCCTGCTGGTCGATCAGGTACATCGCGGGCCAGTACCGGTTGCCGTAGGCGTTCCAGGTCTCATAGTCGTTGTCCTGGGCAACGGGGTATGTGATGCCGAAACGCTGCGTCGCGGCGCGCAGATTGCCCAGCCTCTTCTCGTGGCCGTATTCAGGCGTATGCACGCCGATCACGACCAGTCCCTGGTCCTTGTACTTCGCATGCCACTGCTTGACGTACGGCATCACCCGGACGCAGTTGATGCAGGAGTACGTCCAGAACTCCACCAGCACCACCTTCCCGCGCAGGTCATGCACGCTCTGGGGCGGCGAGTTGATCCAGGCGTTGATGCCCTTGAAGTCGGGCGCCATGGGTGCGGGCGCGGTGTGTGTGGGTTGGACGGGGTCGGCCTGCACATTCGGCGAGCAGGCGGCGGCAAAGACGCATGCAGCGAGCATGGTCGCGAGAGATGCGAGGTTCTTCATGGTTTCAGAGTCCTTGGGAGAGGGGAGGGAGCCACTGGGTGGCCCAAGCGGATACAAAGACGTCGTACTGCAGCAACTGGAGGACGGCGACACCGAAGGCGATGAGGCCAAAGCTCTTTCGCAACAGACCGGCATGTCTCTGCAGGAACGAGAGGCGCGAATTGATCCAGCGGCCTCCATAGGCAATCAGCAACATGGGGATGCCTGCGCCCAGCGCGTACACACCGAGCAATGCGCTCGCCTTGGCCGGCGCCTGCGAGCTGGCGGCCAGCGCCAGCACCGAAGCCAGGACCGGACCGGCGCAAGGCGTCCATGCCAACCCGAGCGAGGCACCCAGCAGCAGTGCACCCGGTCGACCGCTGGCGTGTGCCAGGGTCGGGGCAGCGGGCTTCACCCGACGCCATTGCGACTGCACCCATGCCATCGAGCGCTCGAAGGGCACCGGCCAGAAGCATGTCAGGCCCGCCAACATCAGCACCACGATCGAGCTGGTACGGATGCTCGCCTGCAGTTCGCCCGATGAGGCAGCCAGAACGCCAAGGAGAATGCCACTGGCGGCAAAGCTGCCGACGAAGCCAGCGATGATCCACAAGGGTGTCCCACGATCGCGACCGGCCCCTGTTGCCAGGATGATCGGAAGGATCGGGAGGATGCAGGGAGATAGGATGGTGGCCATGCCCGCCAGGGCGGCCAATGCAAATTCGATCATGGGAAATTCCGCAGCGCGATGGAGGTGCTCATTCCATCGCGCGTGTGTCAGCGCACTGTGTCCGGCGACCCGGCCCTTTGTATCCGGGTCGCCCTGATACCTCTTTGGACAAGCTCGGTTACAACCTCATCAGACCAAGCGGATCCGGACTTCGATGTTGCCGCGTGAAAGCTTGGAGTACGGGCAGGTGCGGTGCGCTTCATCGACGATGGCCTGGGCCTGGGCCGGCGGAACTCCAGGCAGCGAGATGGCCAGGCGCGCCTGGAGTTGGTACTCCTCGCCAACCTTGCCGAGATCCACTTCCGCATCGATGGCGGTTCCGGATGGCAGGGCGACGCCGAGTTTGCGCGCAGCAATACCCATTGCGCCCTCGAAGCAGGCCGACCAGCCCGCCGCGAACAACTGTTCGGGATTGGTGCCAGGACGTCGGCTACCGGGAGGCGAGAGGGCAACGTCAAGCTGACCATCGTCGCTGCGGGCATGACCTTCACGGCCGCCAATGGTGTGAGTCTTTGCTGTGTACAACACGGTATCGAGTGCGTTCATGGGATGTCTCCAGTCGAAAGAAGTTGAGAGAGGTCTGGTCTAGCGGGCGTACCGGGTGAAGACGTAGTCGCGGTCCTTCACACGGGCCGCGTGACATGCATGGCAGGTCTTGTGTTGGGCCTCATCCACGGGCTTCCCGTCGATGAAGCGTCCGTAGCCCCACCCACCCGTACTGGCGTACTTGCGTGAGTCCTTGACCATCACTTGCACCGTGGTGGCGGCACCGGGAACAGAGGCCGGTGCGAAGTCCGGCGACTGCTCGTGTTTCCAGGCCAGCTTCACCAGCACCGTTCCATCGGGAAACGGGCGCTGGCTCTCGCGGTATGCCCGCATGGCTTTGGGATTTCCGACAACGACGCGCAGCTCGTCCAGCGGAGCGGCTTCCTGTGCCGGCGCGATAAAGGACCAATCGCGATAACCGTCGGGAAGCTGCACGCCGTAGATCGGTGCGGTGGGGCGTGGACTGTCGTATGCCTGCACTGCGCTCACCAGTCCGAAGGCCATGCCGACAGCCAGGGATGCAAACAGGAGTTTGTGAACGGATTTCATGTCGTCTCTTCCTGTCGCTCACAGGCGGGTAGCGTCGACAACGGCCTGCACGAACTCGGCGGGCGACTCCTGTGGCGGGTTGTGGCCGATGCCGCCGGTGAAGGTGCGATGCTCGTACTTGCCGACGAACTTGGTCGCGTAGGCCTCGGGCTTCGGGTGCGGCGCGCCGTTGGCATCGCCTTCGATGGTGATGGTCGGCACCGTGATGACCGGCGCCTGTGCCAGGCGCTGTTCCAGCGCTGCGTACTTCGGCTCGCCTTCGGCCAGGCTCAAACGCCAGCGGTAGTTGTGGATGACGATGGCCACATGGTCCGGATTGTCCAGTGCACTGGCGCTGCGCTTGAACGTGGCGTCGTCGAACTTCCACTGCGGGGACGCCAGTTCCCAGATCTTCTTCGCGAAGTCGTGGGTGTACTGCGTGTACCCCGCCTGGCCGCGGTCGGTGGCGAAGTAGAACTGGTACCACCATTGCAGTTCGCCTGACGGAGGCAACGGCGTGCGAGCCGCCTCCTGGCTGCCGATCAGGTAACCGCTGACCGAGACCAGGGCCTTGACCCGCTCCGGCCATATGGCGGCCACGATGTCGGCAGAGCGTGCACCCCAGTCGTAGCCGGCCAGCGTCGCGCGGCGGATCTCGAGAGCATCCATCAATGCAATGACATCCGACGCTAGCGCGGCCGGTTGCCCATTGCGTGGCGTGTCTGCAGACAGAAACGTGGTGGTGCCGTAGCCCCGCAAGTGCGGGACGATCACGCGATAGCCGCGCGCCGCCAACTGCGGCGCGACCTCCGCATAGCTGTTGATGTCATACGGCCAGCCGTGCAGCAGGATGATGACTTCACCCTTGGCCGGACCGAGATCGGCGTAGCCGATACGCAGGTCTCCGGCATTGATGTGCTTGTTGGCGACCAGTTCGGGGGGCAGTGCCGGTGACGCGGTCCGGGCTGCCGGCTCTGCCAGAGCGGTGGCGCTGAGCATCAGCCAGGAAGCCATCAGCAAGGACAGGCCGCGCAGGCTGCGGCGGAAGGGGGACGTGGGCGATGGGGTGATCGTGGACATGGTGATTCCTCCAGCAGGGTGGTTGCAGGGAGCAGGACGGGAGTGCGGCGCGCGTGCGTGCGTGCGCCGCAAGGGGATTCAGATGGAGTAGCCGCCGTCCATCGTGAGGCTGGCACCGGTCATGTAGCTCGCGTCGGCACTGACCAGGTATGCGGCGAGCGACGCGACCTCTTCCGGGCGGCCGACGCGCTTGAGCGGATTACGCTGGATCAGGTGGTCCAGGAAGCCAGCCGTGATATCGGTCTCGATGGGGCCGGGCTGGATGTTGTTGATGGTGATACGGCGCGGTGCGAGGTCCAGCGCCAGCTCCCGCACCAGCGTGGCCACGGCAGCCTTGGTCATGCTGTAGACGCTGCCACCCAAGGCGCCGCTGCGTTGTGCCGTGTTGCTGCCGATGGTGACGATGCGGCCACCATCGACCATCCTGGCTGCGGCAGCCTGGATGGCGAGAAAGACACCGCGGACGTTGATCGAAAGCATCTGGTCGAGCGTGTCGACCGGGAACCGGTCGAGCGGAGCGCCCTGATAGATGCCCGCATTGACGACAGCCACGTGCAGCGTGCCCAGCCTCGCCGTGGCATCGGCGACTGCGGCAGTGATCGCGTGCTGATCTGCCGCGTCGGCCTGCAGCGCGATGGCCTGACCGCCGTCCGCCTGGATCGCCGCGACGACTTCGGCGGCCTTGTCGGCGCGCGAGGCGTAGGTCAAGGCGACGGTGTAGCCCTCACGGGCCAGGCGCTGAGCAATGGCGGCACCGATGCCGCGGGAGCCACCAAAGACCAGGGCAGCCTTGGGAGAGGGGAGTTCGGTCCTGCTCATGGTCGTTTCCTTCGGGTAGGTGCCTACGGGTGGTCCCGCCGGCGGTGGACGCATTCCGCGCCCACCCGGTATCCGAGACGTGTCCGAACACAGGGAGATTTGTCGGCCTCTTCTTGAAAACGCCCCATGGATACATTCCGATACAAACAAGTGGCCTCCAGTCCGCTGCCCGGCGGCCTGCCGGCGCTACCATCCGCTGCGACAGATCCACGGTCACGCGTGGTCGAACCTCCGGAGCCCAGACGCATGTCGTCCCACACAGATCACATCCTCGTCGTCGACGATGATCGCGACATCCGCCAGATGGTGGGTGACTACCTGAAGCGGAACGGCCTGCGCGTGAGCCTGGCGGCTGATGGGCGCGAGATGCGCGGCGTTCTTGATACGAGCGACGTGGATCTGGTCGTGCTTGATGTGATGATGCCGGGTGAGGATGGCCTGGCGCTCTGCAGGAACCTTCGCGCAGGAAAGCATCGCGCTGTTCCCGTGGTATTGCTCACGGCCCGCGACGATGAGACCGACCGGATCATCGGCCTGGAGATGGGAGCCGACGACTACGTCACCAAGCCCTTCTCCTCGCGGGAACTCTTGGCACGCATCAATGCGGTGATCCGGCGTGCACGCATGCTTCCCCCCAATCTGCAGGTCTCCGAGGCCAGCAGGTGGATCGGGTTCGGCGACTGGCGGCTGGATACGACCGCGCGCCACTTGTTGGACAAGGAGGGGACGGCATATCCATTGAGTGGCGCCGAGTTCCGGCTCCTGCGTGTATTCATCGATCATCCGCAGCGCGTACTGAGCCGCGACCAACTGTTGAACCTTACCCAGGGCAGGGACGCGGAGGTCTTTGACCGCTCCATCGATCTTCTCGTCAGTCGATTGCGACAGCGCCTGGGCGACGGAGCGCGTGAGCAGACGTACATAAAGACGGTGCGGAGCGAAGGCTACGTATTCAGCCAGGCTGTCGTGCTGGAGGGTGAAGAACCATGAGTGGCCAGCCCAGCGCCACCACGCGATGGCTGCCAAGAACGCTTCGATCGCGCCTCATCCTGATCCTGGGCGCGGGTTTGCTGCTCGCGCACGCCCTGTCATTCGGCCTGCTGTTCGAAGAGCGGGCCGATGCCACGCGCTCGATGATGCTCAGGAATCTCTATGAGGACATTCCCGTCAGCGTGGCGCTGCTGGAGAGCCTGCCAGCCGATCAACGTGGCGCGTGGATTCCGCGCCTCGAGCGCAGGACCTACCGCTATCTCCTGCGGCCAGCACTGCCGGGCGAGCCACTATCCACTGCACGATCGCACGAGGTGACGGGGTTGATCGATGATGCATTGGGGCATCGGTACGCCTTGCGGCCCCGCGCAGTTTCCGCGACACCGGAACGCTATGAGGTAGAGCTGACGCTCCGCGACGGACAGCTTCTGACCATCGAGGTGACGCCATCACTGATGCCGATCGCACGATGGCTGCCTTGGGTGCTTGCGGCCCAGGTCATCCTGCTGTTGCTGTGCGTAGCAGTTGCCGTACGGCTGGCAACCCGCCCTCTTGCCCACCTCGCCAGAGCGGCGGAGCGCATGGATCTTGCAGGCGGTGATACCCAGCTGCCACAGGATGGCCCATGGGAGGTCGCCCAGGCCGCGAGCGCGCTCAATGCTCTCCAGGCCCGCGTGGCGACCCATGTCTCCGAGCGCACGCAGATCCTCGCGGCAATCTCACATGATCTGCAGACTCCGATCACTCGCTTGAGGCTGCGGGTGGAGGCGATGGACGCCAGCGCTGAGCAGGAGAAGCTGCTGGGCGATATCGACCACATCAGCCTGTTGGTGCGCGAAGGCCTGAGCTACGCCCGCGGCGCGTCGGTCACGTTGGGTCCGGCGGTTCGCCTGGATATGACGGCCTTCCTGGAAAGTGTCGTGGCCGACTATCAGGACGCCGGACGCGCAGTGGTGCTCTCTGCCGGCGACTCTGCGTCTCATGACACCCATCCGCAGGTGTTGCGTCGAATCCTGCAGAACCTGGTCGACAACGCGCTCAACTATGCCGGCGACGTCGAGACCAGACTCCGTATGGAAGAAGCGGGACGGATATGTATCGATGTGCTTGATCGCGGACCCGGTATTCCGCCCGAGCAGTTGGAGAATGTAGTGAAACCCTTTCAACGGCTCGAACCATCGCGGTGCCGCGGCACGGGCGGCACAGGCCTTGGGTTGGCCATCGCCCAGCAACTCACCCAGGCACTCGGCGGCGCACTGCGACTGTCGAATCGGGAGGGTGGCGGTCTACAGGCGACGATCGAGTTGCGCTCCACGCCTTCGTCAACCGTTCAGCACCAGGGCGCCGCTCGCTGACACAATGCCTGCCATCGACGTGATCCAGGAGTCCGCCTGACGTGTGATAGCCCCGTTCCCCTGAAACGCATGAGCAACCCGGCACTGTCGGGTGCTTCGGCTTCGATCGTCCTACGTTGGGCGACCTTAGGAGGAACCCATGTCCGGCGCACGCATCCGCGTCTCCCATCTCTCTTTTTCCTGGCCAGACGGCACGCCTGTCTTCGCCGATTTGTCATTCGTCCTTGGCCCGTCCCGGATCGGTCTTGTCGCGCCCAATGGGGCGGGCAAGACAACGTTGCTACGCCTGTTGGCAGGCGAGCTTGCAACGCAGGCCGGCGCAGTCGACATCGCCGGTCGGCGCGGCTATCTGCCGCAACGCTGGAACAGCACCGCCCACGCCACTGTCGCTGAGCTGCTGGGCGTCACGGATGCGCTGGAAGCGGTGGATGCGGTGCTCGCCGGCGCAGCCGATGTCACCCAGCTGGAGCGGGCCGACGGCCACTGGGACCTGCGCGAGCGCATCGCCTCGCAGCTGGCGGCATTCGGCCTGCATGAGGTCTGCCTGCAGCGGCGCATCTCCAGTTTCAGCGGGGGTGAGGTGATGGCCGTGGCGCTGGCGGGCCAGCTGCTGCGCGCGCCCGATGTCCTGCTGCTGGATGAACCCACCAATCACCTTGACCGGAAAGCACGCCAACGCCTGCGCACCGTGCTGGAGTCGTTCCGTGGATGCCTCCTGGTGGCAAGCCATGATCGAGGTTTGCTGGAAGACATGCAGGAAATCGCGGAACTGCAACCCACGCGCCTTCGCATGGTCGGAGGCGGCTACAGCGCCTACCGGTCTGTAGCAGATCGCGAGCAGTCCGCTGCCGAGCAGCAGGTGCAGCATCTGCGCAAGGAATTGCGACGCGAGAAGCACGAGATGCAACAGGCTCGCGAGCGCGCGGACCGGCGCGCATCCGATGCCGCGCGCAAGGCCCCCAACGCAGGGTTGCCCAGAATCGTCGCAGGTACGCTGGCACGCCGAGCCGAAGTGTCCGCCGGTAGGGCCGCGGGCGTGCATGGCGAACGCGTGGACCAGATGCGGAATGCGCTGCAAAGCGCCGAGGAGGGCGCATCCTCATCTGCCATGCCCCGCTTCTCACTGCCGGCCACGCGTGTAGGCCCCACGCAACACGTGCTGACCGTGGAGAGCGTGCAAGCGCTCGGCCAAGACGGGCCCCTGTGGGATGCGCGCGGCATGACGCTGACGATCCGCGGGCCAGAGCGTATTGCACTGATGGGGGACAACGGCGTGGGAAAAACCACGTTCCTGCGGATTCTTGCGGGCGACATGAACGCCACGGCTGGAGAGCGTCGCGTCGGCGCCACCCGCGTAGCCTATCTCAGCCAGCGCCTGCACCAGTTGGTACCCGCGAAGTCGCTAGCCGAGAATCTTGCGGACACAGCGGCCCGTCTTTCACCGCAGGAACGCGCTGACGTACTGGCCCGGCTTGGATTCCGGGGCGACCGCATGAAATTGCCGGTCAGCGCGCTGTCCGGTGGAGAACTCCTGCGGGCAACACTGACCTGTGTGCTGCATGCGGACGATGCTCCCCAGCTGCTGTTGCTGGACGAACCTACGAACAACCTCGATCTGCAAGCTGTCCTGCAGCTTGAACAGGTGCTGCAGAACTACGAAGGCGCGATGGTGGTTGTAAGCCATGACACCGACTTCGTGGAATCCGTCAATCCCACCCGACGCCTGAGTCTGACGGCAAAGGGTCTCGTCGAGTTGCCTCGGTGATCCATGCCCGCCTGTACCCGAGGCTGTGTGGAAACTCCACGTGTCTGACGAACGCGTGCCTCGTGGGGAGGGCGATGCCGCGCAGAGCTCGTTGCGGGCATTGCGGAAGAGGCACGCGACATTGACGCATCCGCCGCCAGGCATGCACGTCAGCATCTGGACAACCAGGTGGCCGGGCGCTGTGTTCGGCCGGGTCCTCCATGGGGGGAAGCTGCCGGGTGCGATGTTTTCCCGCGCGCACGTGGACATAAGACGCGAAATGTGAGTTACGCTACATTTGAGCCGTCGACTTCCTCTTTCCATGAGCCAACACGATCTGCCGTCTCCACGCGTTGCCGTTGTCGAGGATGAAGACGAACTGCGGGGCCTGATCGTTGAGGAACTGGGCGAGCGTGGCTACGACGTTGTAGGTCTGGCGAGTGCAGAAGCCCTGTACCGCCACATGAGTGTCCAGGCGCTCGACATCGTCGTCCTGGACATCGGCCTGCCTGGCGAAAGCGGGCTTGGGGTTGCGTCGCACCTGCGGCAGCTTGCCTCGGTGGGCATCATCGTGCTGACCGGCCGCGGCGGCAAGAAGCTCATGGCACAGAGCTTTGAAGAAGGCGCCGATCTCTTCCTGACCAAGCCCGTCGATTACGACGTGCTGGCCGTGGCGGTCGCCAATCTTCATCGTCGGCTGGCACCTGCGATGAATGGCCCGGCACTGGATGACCAGGATGCGCCCACCTGGTCATTGTCCGACGCGGGCTGGACGTTGCATGGACCCGATGCCAGGACGCTGGCGCTCAGCGAGGCGGAACGCACGATCCTCGCACGGCTTCTGGAGCAGCCTGGCACACCCGTATCGAGAACGGCCCTGATCGAGATGCTGACCGATCAACCCTGGGATTTCGATCCCCATCGGCTGGACGTTCTGGTCCATCGTCTCCGCGGCAAGGTCAGCAGCCGTTTTTCGCAGCCCCTGCCGCTGCGTGCCGTGCGTGGCGTCGGCTACGTATTCGCACCCTGAGGCTCTCCTCCGTGAGGATCGGTGAGTTTTGGTGAACCGCCGTCATTGATGCACGTCCCCATGCACTAGAGACTTCGCGCACTTCCGATACCGGCATCGGTACCGGAGCCGCACCGCACGAGCGGTGATGTCTTCTCGCCATCCCGAGGGTCGACCCCCCGTCACGGTTTCCGCCGCGGCGCGGGCAACGCCGTCCTGATGGCTTGCCGGGTTCGATCCGGCCAGGTGGAACAGGGGAAAGTCAGTGAACAAGCAGGGTGAGCCGACGTTGATCGGCGGATGCGCGCGCGCGCGCGCGGGTTCGACAGGGGGGTCGCTGCGGAATCGCAGCCGGGCGTGGCGCTGGATGACCCTGGCGACATGGCTGCTGGCACCTGCCGCACTGGCGGCCGATCTGCAGATCACGGACCTCTCCGACACGGGCTACGATCCGACGCCGGCCGGTGGCGAGGTGGTCTACAACGTCACGGTCGAGAACGGCGCCGCCGATACGGTGCCCAACGCCGTGGTCATCTTCGACCTGCCTGCCGGCACCGTGGCTGGCACGCTGCCGGCGTTCTGCAGCGCCGATGCCGGCGTGCCCGCACGCGTGGTGTGCGCCGTGGGCGAACTGGTGGGCACGCAGACGGCGCAGGGCGCGCCCGTCAGTTTCCAACTCGGCGTCGATACGGGCGGCCAGGCGCCGGGCACGGTGACGATGCGGGGCGCCATCGGATTCGGTTCCGCGGTACCGCCGGCGGGCACGCCGATCACCGCGCTCACGCCGGGCGACGCGTTCTTCGCCAGCGACACCAACACCGCCAACAACCAGCGCAACGAAGCCACCACGCTGACCACCGCTGGCGACCTGCGCCTGCTCAAGAGCGCCACGCCGGATCCCGTGGTGGGCGGTAGCGAAATCACCTACACGCTGACCGTCTTCAACGACGGCCCGAGCGCATCCACCCACTTCCGCGTGGTTGACACGCTGCCGGCGGCGACGACGTACGTGGCCAGCAGCTTCAATGGCGCTGGCTGGACGTTCAACAGCGGCACCATGACCGCGACCCACGCCGGCACGCTGGCGGTGGGATCGAGCAGCAGCTTCACCTTCCGTGCCCGCGTGAACGCCGGCAGCGGCAACATCATCAACGCGGCGACGGTGGAAGCCATCGGCACGCCGGATGCGGACCCCAGCAACAACGATGCCAACGTCACCACCAGCATCACGGCAGGTGCCGACCTGGCCCTGAGCAAGTCCGCGGCACCCGCGCCCGCGATCGCGGGCCAGTCCGTCACCTTCACCCTGACCGCGCGCAACCTGGGCCCGAGCGTGGCGCAGAACGTCAGCCTCACCGACGCGCTGCCGGCGGGCTTCGTGATCACCGGCGGCACCCAGCCGGGTGGCTGGACCTGCAGCAACGATGGCGCCAACGGCACGCGGACGTGCACGCGCGCAGCGGCCATGCCGGTCGGCGCGGTGGAAACACTGACCATCGTCGCCACCGTGCCCTCCACGGGCGTCAACAGCAGCGGCGACGTCACCAACACGGCGACGATCACCTCCACCACGCCGGATCCGAACGGTCCCGTCCTGGGCGTGAACAACAACGATGGCAGCGTCACCTTCACCGTGCTGGCCGACGGTGCCGACCTGTCGATGACCAAGACCAAGTCGCCGGCCCTGGTGGCGGTGTGGGACGGCATCGGCCCCGACACCGACAGCCGCATGACCTCGCTGATCCGTGTGCGCAACCTGGGGCCGCGTGCCGCCAGCGGACAGGTGCAGGTGGTCGACGAACTCGCAGCGGGTGAAGAGTTCGTGTCCGCGTCGGGTCCATGGACCTGCGCGGTCGACAATCCATACGCCGTGCCGCCCGCGCGGCAGCGCGTGACCTGCGACCTGAATGCCGGCTCGCTTCCGTTGGCGGTGAACACCAACTCGCCGCAACTGCAGATCATCAGCCGTGCGCGTGCCGCGGGCGCGTTGACCAACACCGCGTGCACCGGCGGCTCCAACGGTTCGGTCGAACCGCTGACGGCCGGTGGCATCGACCAGGACCCGGAAACCGGCAACGACTGCAGCGGCGCCGGCACCCGCACCACCGACGAGCGCGCCGACCTGCGCATCGCCAAGCAGACCAATGGTCCGGGCGATGTGGACAACGTGCTGACTGCCGCGCAGGACACGGTGACCTACACGCTCACCGTCACCAACGATGGCCCGGACAGCACCACCGGCATCGTGGTGAACGATGCGATCCCGGGTTTCGTGGCCGGCCGCACCACCGTCAGCGCGAATGCACCCGCGGGCTGGACCTGCACGACCGGCGCGTCGGTCGTGTGCCGTTCCGGCACCACCGCCCTGGCCAATGGCGCCAGCGCCGTCATCGTACTGACGGTGCAGCGCGCGCTGTTCGACAGCGCCGGTCTGGGCGCGGGCACCTGTGGTGGCGTGCCCACGACCAATGCGTTCTGCAATACCGCCGGGGTGGGCATCGATGCCGCCGTGGCGGGGTCGGTCGGCGAGATCGACGCGGCCAACAACAGCGCGTCGGACTGGCTGCAGATCGACCGCGTGGCCAACGTGCAGACCACGGCGAAGAGCATCACCTCGGGCGCGACCGGCCAGGCCGGCGTCAACACGACCTACGTGATGTCGTTCCGCAACCAAGGGCCGTCGACGGTGCCGGGCGTGGTGTTCCGCGATGTGTTCACGCTGCCCGCTGACGATGCCGGCTTCGTGCTGATGTCGGCCACGCGCACCGGGGGCGGCACCGCCGCGTGCACGGCCACGCCCGGTCCCGGCATCACCACGGCGCCTGCCGCAGGTGGCGTGTCGTATGCCAATCCGACGGCGGGCACCGCGCAGGTCACGCTGACCTGCGCGCCGCTGTCGCTGGCCAATGGCCAGACCGAAAGCCTGACCGTGGTGATCCGTCCGAACGTCAACGTCGGCAACACCGGACGCGTGTTCACCAACGTGGCGGACTTCTTCTTCGACCGCAACAACGACGGCACGCCCGACCCGGCCAGCGGTTCGGATGCCAACGGCAGCTTCGATTTCAATACCGACGCCACGGCCGGCGACGACCAGCGCAGCGCCAGCCTGCCGTTCAACAGCGGCAGCGTGGACCTGATCACCAACAAGGTGGATACCGGCTTCACCGGCGGCGTGGACCCGCTGGGCTACGACGCCCTGACACCGGCCAACAACGCCATCACGTACCGCGTGACCGTGCGCAACAACGGACCGTCGGTGGCGACGAACGTGCGCATCAGCGATACGCTGACGCCGCTCGCGGGCCGTACCGTGCGCTTCCTGGGCGTGTCCGCGTCGACGACGGGACCGTTCGTCGACACGGATTGCAGCGTGACCGCAGGCAGCAACCCCACGGCGGGTGCGCCGCTGGTGCTGGATTGCGTGATGCCGGGCATCGGCTTTTCCACCAACCTGCCGGGTGTGGTGGCGTCCGGCCAGACCAGCACGCTCTACCTGCGTTATGCCTACGAGACGCCGCCCGGCGCCTCCGGCGATACGCTGCTGAACTCGGCCACCGCCAGCTCGGCGGAGACCGACACCAACCTCGCCAACAACACCGCGGACCAGGACACGACGATCCGTTCGCGCGCCGATCTGGCCGTCACCAAGACGATGGTCGCGCTGGCACCGGATCCCGATCCCGCCGTGGCGCTGCCGCCGACCATCGCTTCGGTGTCGCTGCGGCAACCGTTCTATTACGTGATCGGCGGGGTCAACAACGGTCCGGGCGCGAGTCTCTCGCGCGATCGCACCGGTACCAGTCCGCTCAATGGCACCGGCACGGTGGTGACCGACACGCTGCCGGCGAACCTCATCGTCACCGGCCCGATCACCTGGCGGAAAGACGGTCCCGATCCGGGTGGCGACGAGCAACCCGTCGGTACGGGCACCTGCAGCCAGGCGGGCAACACCGTCACCTGCACCCTGGGCGACATGACGGTCACCGGTCGCGCACGTATCATCGTGCCCGCGCGCTGGGATGCGTATCCCGCCGGAGGTACCACCAACAACACCGCGACCATCGCGACCGAACAGGTCGATCCGGTCCCGGGCAACAACACGACCACCGTGCCACTGGGCGTCACGCGTTCCAGCCTGGCGGGCGTGGTGTTCGAAGATCGTGACCGCGCCGGCGCCAACGGAGGCACCCATCAGGGCGCCGCCACCGAGCCCGCCATCGCGGGTGTGACCATCACCCTGACCGGCGTCGATGCGTACGGCAACGCCGTCAATCGCAACACGGTCACGGCGGCCGATGGCAGTTACAGCTTCACCGATCTGTCGCCGGCCGATGCCGCCGGCTATACGTTGACGCAGACGCAGCCTGCCGGTTTCGTCAACAGTCCCGTGGCCCTGCCCACCAGCGGTGGCGCGGAGCCTTCGCTGGGCGGCACCTACAGCGCCGGTTCGCCCGACTCGGTCATCGCCGCCATCCCGGTCGGCGCCGACCAGGCCGGCGTGCGCTACGACTTCCCCGAAGTGCGCCGCCCGGCGCTGTCGGGCTTCGTCTACATCGACGGCAACTTCAACGACGTCCGCGACGGGGGCGATGCGCCCATCAGCGGTGCCACGGTCGAACTGCTCGACGCCGGCAGTGGTGCCGTCGTCGCGACGACCACGACGGATGGCAGCGGTGCCTACAGCTTCAGCAATCTGGATCCGCTGATCGTCTACACGCTGCGCGAAGTGCTGCCGACCGGCAGCTACCAGAACCGTCCGACGGCGGTGAATCCCGGCCAGGTTGGCGGCGCGCCGTGCGCCACAGGCTGTACGCCGGGCACCGGTGTGGCGGGTGATGCCGCCACCACCGACCGCATCAGCGGCATCGACCTGGGTGCGGGTACCGATGGCTCCGTGTTCAACTTCGGCGAAGACGCCGTGGCCGGTATTTCCGGCAGCGTCTACGTGGACCGCAATGGCAACGGCGACTTCGACGGCGGTGACGCCGGCACGGTCAACTCGCGCCCGAACGGCGGGCTGCAGGGCGTCAGCGTCACGCTGACCGGTGCGGGCGCCGACGGCATTTTCGGCAATGGCGATGATCCGGCACCGGTGACGGTGCAGACCGATGCCACCGGCGCCTACCAGTTCACCGATCTGGTGGTCGGGCAGGACTACCGCGTCAGCGAAACGCAGCCCGCCGGCTATGCCGACGGCACCGAAAATCCCACCAACGCCATCGACATCGCCAACCTGCCTCCGGCCGGTTCCGCCGGCAACGACTTCGGCGAGACGTTGGGTTCGCTCGCCGGCGTGGTGTTCGAGGATTTCTCGACCACTGCCGCCAACAACAACAACGGCGCCTTCGACGGTGGCGAGAATCCGATCGCCAACGTCACCGTGACGCTGACCGGCACCGATGTGCTGGGCAATGCGGTCAATGTCGCCGCGCAGACCGACGCGGCCGGTGCGTACGTGTTCCGTGACCTGCTGCCGCCGCAGGCCGGCACCACGTACACGATCACCGAGACGCAGCCCACCGGCTACATCGATGGCCGGCACACGCCGGGCAACGCCGCCACGCCGGGCAGTGCCACCACGTCCAACGTGATCGACGGCATCGCGATCAATGCAGGTCAGGCGGCCACCGGTTACCTGTTCGGCGAACTCGCCAATGCCGTCATCAGCGGCACGGTCTATCTGGACCGCAACGACAACGGCGACCAGGACGGTGGCGAACCCGGCATCCCCGGCGTCACCGTGGTCATCGAAGGCGCCGGCCCGGATGGCGTGTTCGGCACCGGCGACGATCTGCCGCCGGTCACGCTGACCACCGATGCGAACGGTGGCTACAGCTACGGCGGTGCGATCACGGGCCAGAACTACCGCATCGTCGAGACGCAGCCCACCGGGCTGGCCGATGGGCAGGAGAACTCGTCCAACACCATCACGCTGACCAACCTGCCGGCCGCCGGTTCCAGCGGCAACGACTTCGGCGAACTGGCCGCATCGCTGTCCGGCAGTGTGTGGCTGGATGCCAACAACAACGGCGTGCGTGACGCGGGTGAGAACGGCATCGCCGGGGTCAGCGTCGGCCTGCCTGCCGGCACGCTGGATGCGCTGGGCAATGCCGTCGCCGCCGCCGTGACCGACGCCAATGGCGCGTACCGCTTCGGGGATCTGCTGGCCGGCACCTATGCGGTGACCGAGCAGGCGGCGCAGCCTGTCGTGGGCGGTGTCACCACGCTCAATGGCATCACGGTGGCCGGCAATGTCGGCGGCAGCAGCAGCGGCACCGCCACGCCCGTGGCGACCCTGCCCAGCGCCATCACAGGCATCGTCCTGCCCGCGGGCGGCGATTCGGTGCAGAACGACTTCGGTGAAACGCTGGGCGTGTCGCTGTCCGGGCGCGTGTTCTTCGATGCCGACAACGACGGCGTGCAGTCGGGCGCGGCCGAAACCGGCATCGACGGTGTGACCCTCACCCTGACCGGCACCGATGACACCGGCGCGTCGGTGTCGGTGACCACGACCACCGATGCGAACGGCGACTATGCCTTCGACGGCCTGCGTCCT
Organism: Pseudoxanthomonas sp. SE1; assembly: GCF_029542205.1. Classification (NCBI taxonomy): domain Bacteria; kingdom Pseudomonadati; phylum Pseudomonadota; class Gammaproteobacteria; order Lysobacterales; family Lysobacteraceae; genus Pseudoxanthomonas; species Pseudoxanthomonas sp. SE1. The sequence continues at coordinate 665,234 of NZ_CP113783.1, forward strand.
GGCACCTACACGGTGACCGAGCCGCAGCAGCCCACCGGCACCAGCAACGGCCAGACCGTCGCGGGCACCGTCGGCGGCACGTCGACCGGCACCGCCACACCGATCACCACCGTGCCCAGCGCGATCAGCGCCATCGACCTGACCACGCCGGGCAGCGCATCGGTCGACAACCTGTTCGGCGAGATTCCGTTGAACAGCGCGATCAGCGGGCGCGTGTGGGAAGACACCGACAACGACGGCGTCATCGACCCGTCCGAGCAGGGCATCGGCAACGTGGTCGTGCGCCTGACCGGCATCGACCTGGCCGGCAACACCATCACCCGCGACGTGACCACGCAGCCGGATGGCAGTTATGCCTTCACCGAGTTGCCGCCGGGCACGTACACCCTCACCGAGCCCGACCAGCCGGCCGGCACGCTCAACGGCACCACCGTGCCCGGCACGGGGGGCGGCACCGCCACGCCGCCGACCAATACACCGTCGGTGATCAGCGCTGTCGTGCTGGGCGTGGGCGAGGAAGCCAGCGGCAACAACTTCGGTGAAGTGCCTTCCGGCAGCATCGCCGGCCGCGTCTACAACGACGGCAACAACAACGGCGTGATCGATGCCGGCGAAGGCGGCTTCCCCAACGTGCAGGTCGTGCTGACCGGCACCAATGAGCTGGGCGAAACGGTCGACGTCACCGTCACGACCGACAGCGAAGGCCGCTACCGCTTCGACGACCTGCGTCCGGGCACCTACACGGTGACCGAGCCCACCCAGCCGGCGGAGACCCTCAACGGCATCACCACGCCGGGCACCCTCGATGGCACGTCGGTGGGCGTCGCCACGCCGGTGAGCACCACGCCGTCGGCCATCAGCGGCATCGTGCTGCCGCCGGGCGGCGATTCCATCGACAACAACTTCGGCGAGATCGGCGATTCGCCGGACCTGGTGGTCAGCAAGACCGCCACGCCCACCACGTTCACCGTCAACAACCCGGGCAGCTACACCATCCGTGTGCGCAACATCGGCCAGCAGCCGAGCGCGGGTGAATACGTGGTGGAAGACCGCCTGCCGGCCGGCCTCACGCTGGCGGCCACGCCGACCGGCAATGGCTGGACCTGCACCGGCGCGTCCGGCGACAACCGCTTCCGCTGCAGCAGCAGTGCGGTAATCGCGGCGGGTGCCACGCTGGCCGATACCATCGTCGCGCAGGTCCGCGTGGATGCGTCGGCGGCGACCGGTTCGCCGGTCAACAACGCCGTGCTGGTGGAAGGCGGCGGCGAGAACGAGTTCCGCACGCCGACCACCGATGAGCGCGCCGACTTCGAAAGCAATCCGGCCGATCTGCCGGTGTGCGATCCGGCGATCACGCAGAACGCGTGCCGCCTGCCCACCGCCGTGCAGTTGTCCGCGTCGGTGTCGGGCACGGTGTGGTTCGACCAGGGCAGCGAGTTCGGCCTGATCGACGGCGGCGACCGTCGCCTGTCCGGCTGGGTGGTGGAAGTGGTGAACGACAGCGGCCAGGTGGTCGGCACGGCGACCACGGGCGCGGACGGTACGTACTCGATCGCCGACCAGGTGCCGGGCATCCCGCTGGCCATCCGTTTCCGCGACCCGGCGACGGGCGTGGTCTGGGGCCTGCCGGTCAGTGGCGAAACCGTCACCGGTCCGCCGGTGCCGTGCGATGCGGGCAGTGCCGTCGCCAACGGCACGGCCAGTTCGTGCCGCAGCAGCGACAACGGCTCAACGCATCTGGCGGTGGTGCTGGCACCGGGTGCCAACCTGCCGCAGCAGAGCCTGCCGCTGAACCCTGGTGGCGTGGTGTACGACGCGACCACGCGCACGCCGGTGCCCGGCTCACGCGTGACGCTGACGCCGGTAGGCACCTGCGCGGGTTACACGCCGGAACAGCACGTGCTGAACGCCGCGCTGGGCGGTTACACCGTGCAGGGCACGTCGGTGTCGATGACGGTCGGTGTGGAAGGCTTCTACCAGTTCCTGCTGGGTCCGGATGCGCCTGCCTCGTGCCGCTTCCATCTGGAGGTGGAGCCGCCGGCCGGCTACGCGTTCGAGTCCGGCATGATCCCGGCGGAAACCGCGCCGCTGTCGCCGCCGTCCACGCCGGGCGTGGGGTATCCGGTGCAGACCAACGCCACCGCGCCGACGGCGCCGGTGGGCACCGCAACCCACTACTACCTGGACCTGACGCTGGGCTCGGGCGTGGCCACGCCGGTGCACAACCACATCCCGCTCGACCCGCAGGTCGCACCGGGCCTGGTCATCACCAAGACCGGCGACCGCAAGACGGTGGAAGTGGGCGACAGCCTGGTCTACACCATCACCATCCGCCAGACGGCGGGTGCGTCGATGGGCACGGTCAACGTGGTCGACCGCCTGCCGCACGGGTTCACCTTCATCGACGGCACCGCGCGTGTCGATGGTGCGGGCATCGCCAATCCGCTGGGCAAGCCCGGCCCGACGCTGGTGTTCGATGTCGGTCCGCTCGCCGTCGGCGCGCAGAAGACGCTCAGCTACCGCGTGCGCGTCGGCGTGGGCAGCATGCAGGGCGATGGCATCAACCGTGCGCGTGCCTACGGCTGCTCGATCGACGGCGGCTGCGTGGATCCGACCACGCTGGCGCCGTACCCGAACGGCGGCGTGGTGCCGTCCAATCCGGCCGAGTACCGCGTGATCGTCAGCGGTGGCGTGTTCACCGACGAAGGCTGCGTGCTGGGCAAGATCTTCGTGGACTGCAACGTCAACCACGTGCAGGACCGCGAAGAGATCGGCATCCCCGGCGTACGCATGTACTTCGAGGACGGCACCTGGATGGTCAGCGACTCGGAGGGCAAGTACAGCTATTGCGGCCTGCCGCCGAAGAGCCACACCCTGAAGGTCGATGCGTCGACGCTGCCGGTCGGCTCGCGCCTGACCACCAGCAGCAACCGCAACCTGGGCGATGCGGACAGCCTCTTCATCGACCTGAAGAACGGTGAGCTGCACCGCGCGGACTTCATCGAGGGCAGCTGCTCCAACCCGGTGATGGAACAGGTGAAGGCGCGCCGCACGCAGGGCGAGATCCGCGCGCCGGAGACCGAACGCAACCAGCAACCGCTGCGCTTCGACAGCAAGCCGGCGCGCGCGCCGCAGCAGGCCACCGATTCGGCCAACCAGCAGCCGATCGTCGCGCCGAGGCCGACCGCCACGGATGGGGATGAAGGCAAGGAGGTGCAGCCATGAGCCGCATTCCCTCCCGCCCCTTATCCCTGTCGGAAGCCAAGCCCATGCGTGTCACGCGTCACTCCCATCATCCGCTGGCGCTCGCCCTCGCGCTGGCCATCGTGCCCACGCTGGCGACAGCGCAGACCGTGTCCGGGGACCAGCGCTTCACGCCCGTGCTGGGGCAGGGCACGCCGCTGTTCCCGCAATCCCCGCAGCTGCAGGACACCGCGTCGCAACCGCTGTACGCGCAGCCGGGCAATGTGGACTACCGCGTCAACGCGGGCGTCGACCGCGTGGTGGTCGAGGTCGACCGCGACGGCGTCCCGGCCGACGGCCAGTCGCCGGTGCGCGTGGTGGTGCAGCTGTTCGATGCCGACGGCAAGCCGATGGCGGGCGACGCGTTCGCCACCATCGAGCACACCGGTGGGCGCATCAAGCTGCCGGACGGACGCACCGACGAACTCGGCCCCGGCCGGCTCGATGCCGACAAGGTCACGCCCGGTGTGCAGCTTCCCGTGCGCGACGGCAGGGCCGAATTCGAACTGCTCGCGCCGCACGATCCGCAGGACGTGCTGCTTCGGGTGACGTCGGGCGCGCACAGCGCCGAGGGCGTGGTCGGCTTCGTGCCGGAAATGCGCGAGATGATCGCCACGGGCCTGATCGAAGGCGTGATCAACTTCCGTCGCAACGGTGACGGGCTGATCAACGGGACGCAGCGCGGCGACGGCTTCGAGCGCGAGATCCGTCGCTGGGAAAAGCAGTTCAACAGCGGCAAGGCGAATGGCGCGGCGCGCGCGGCGTTCTTCGCCAAGGGCACCATCAAGGGTGAATACCTGCTCACCGCGGCCTACGATTCCGACAAGGAAGTGCGTGCCCGCCTGCTGCGCGACATCCAGCCGGAAGAGTTCTACCCCGTATACGGCGACGCCTCGCTGCGCGGCTTCGATGCGCGTTCGGCCGAACGCCTGTACGTGCGCGTGGACAAGGGCCGCAGCTACCTGCTGTATGGCGATTTCCAGACCGGCGACAACCTCGCGACGCAGACCGGTGTTGATGCCGGCACCCGCGCAGCGCCGCGCGTGCTGGGCACCTACAACCGCACCGCCACCGGCCTGGGCTGGCACTTCGAGAATGCACGCGTGCGCGGCAATGTCTTCGCCATCGAGGATTCGCTGCGCCAGGTGATCGAGGAACTGCCCGCCTCCGGCAGCGGTCCTTACGGCCTGCGCAACAATGCGGTACTGGAAGGCAGCGAGCGCGTGGAAGTGGTCGTGCGCGACCGCAACCAGCCTTCGCGCATCGTCTCGGTGCGTCCGCTGGGGCGGCTGGTGGACTACAGCTTCGAGCCGTTCTCCGGCCGCATCCTGCTCAACAGCTTCCTGCCGTCGTTCGACAGCGACCTCAACCCGGTTTCGCTGCGGATCACCTACGAACTGGACCAGGGAACCGAGAAGTTCCTGGTGCTGGGCGCGGATGCGCAGCTGCGCGTGGGCGAGAAGGGCGAAATCGGCGGCTCCTACGTCGACGATCGCAACCCCTTCGCCGCCTTCGAGATGGGCAGCGCAAACATCGGCTACCGCCTGGGCGCGAACACGTGGCTGGTGGCCGAAGCCGCGCGCACGCGCAGCGAAGTGAATACCAACTCGGTCAACCAGTACGGCACGCCCGCGCTGCAGGGCCTCAGCGGGCTGGTGGAGGGCAACGCGTGGCGGGTGGAGCTGGGACACGCCAGCGAGGACGTGGACCTGAAGCTGTTCGCCGGCCAGTCCGATCCGGAGTTCAACAATCCCGCTTCGCCGCTGTACGGCGGCCGCGGCGAGTACAGCCTGACCACGCGCTGGCGTCTCAACGACCGGTTCGAGCTGTATGCCGAAGGGCTGCGCAGCGAAGACCGCAATCCCGACGGCGGCGAACGCAACGCCGCGAGTGCGGGCACGCGGGTGAAGCTGACCGACAAGCTGACGCTGGACTTCGGCTACCGCGCAATCCGCGAGACGGTCGGCGCCTATTACACGTGGGCCACCAGCAGCGGCTACGGCAACATCGGCGGACTGTCGGGCGGCTACGCCACGGGGTCGGGCGGTGGTGCGCTCGGCTATGGCCAGCAACCGTTGGATCCGTTGACCGGCCTGCCGATCATCAGCAGCGGCAATCCGAACGACGTGGCCAGCGGCCTGCCGGTGGGCACCGAACTGTCCTCGGACATGCTGCGCATCGGCGTGGGCTATCGCGCCAGCGACCGTTTCAGCCTGGGTGGCGAAGTGGAGCAGGACATCCATGGCGAGGACCGCAACCGTGTGGCGCTCGGTATGGACTACCAGCTGCGCGAACGCAGCCGCGTGTATGGCCGCTACGAAAAACAGACCGGCATCAGCGGCGTGAATGGTCTGACCCAGGATGGCCGCGAGGCGGACACGCTCGCGCTGGGCGTGGATACCAGCTTCATCAAGGATACGCAGCTGTTCTCGGAGTACCGGCTGCGTGATGCCATCGCGGGCCGCGACATCCAGGCCGCGTCGGGCATCCGCAACCGCTGGGACCTGCGCGAGGGCCTGCGCTTGGATACGTCGTTGGAACATACCAACGTGATCTCCGGCAACGTCGGCGATTCGACCGGCATCGGCGTCGCAATGGACTACACGGCCAATCCGATGTGGCGCGGCAGCATGCGCGTGGAGCACCGCATCTCCGACGACGTGGCCGGCACGCCGACCAACGAGGGCTACAACACCACGCTGCTGCAGTTCCTGGCGGCCCGCAAGCTGAGCCGCGACTGGACGCTGCTGGCCCGCAACTACCTGCTGCGCACCGAGTACGACGCGCGCGGCGACGTGCTGCAGGACCGCTTCCAGATCGGCGCGGCGTACCGCGACACGGACACCAATCGCGTCAACGCGCTGGCCCGCTACGAGTACAAGCTGGAGAAGGACGAGAGCGGCATGGACGGTTCGGGCTTCGGTTCGGACACGGGCCAGGACATCCGCACCAGCGCGCACATCGTCTCGGCGCATGCCGACTGGCATCCGTCGCGGCCGTGGTGGCTGACCGGCCGCGTGGCCGCGAAGTGGCAGCAGGACAGCTTCTTCTATGCCGACACCGGGCGCGTCGATGACGATTTCAACGCGGTGCTGGTGTCCGGCCGCGTGGTCTACGACATCACCGAGAACTGGGACATCGGCGTGCTGGGTTCCGCGTTCCGCGGCCAGGACGGCGCCAACCAGTATGCGTTCGGCGTGGAAGTAGGGCGCCTGCTGCGGCAGAACCTCTGGCTGTCGGCGGGCTACAACGCCACCGGCTTCCGCGGCGACGAGGACCTGACCGGTTACGAGTACACGCAGCAGGGCGCGTTCATCCGCCTGCGCTTCAAGTTCGACGAAGACCTTTTCCGTAGAGACGACGTCCGCTACCGCGACCCGGTGCGCTGAGGAAACACGACATGACCATCACCAAGCCCACCCTTCTCGCCGCCGCCGTCCTCGCCACCCTGGCCATCGGCGCCAGCGCGCAGCAGACCGTGCTCACCCCGCAACGCGACCGGATCACCGACGAGGCCATCCACGCCGACCTGTCCGGCTACGAGCACACGCAGGGGCGCATCAAGGCGCTCAACGATGCCGGCCGCCCCGTGCGCGACTACCACCTGTCCAAGGCGCAGTGCTGGCTGGACGTGTCCTTCCACGAATACAGCCGCAACGACCGCAGCGACTTTCCGCAGGCAGCGCTGACCGAATCGGAGAAGCTCATCGTCGGCATGGAGCAGGGCGTGTCGCCGCTGCCGACCGACACCCCGCTGGTGAACGGTGCCGCACGCGTGCGCGAGGATCTGTGGCAACGCCTGCGTGCCATCCACGGCACGCAGGGCTTCAGCTGCGCGCAACAGGCCGTGGCCTGCGGCGAAGTGGAGCTGGTGCACGCGGGCAACGAGTTCAACCAGCAGCAGTGGCGCCACGCCAAGCCTTACATCCAGATCGCCGAGGACTGGGTCGGCGACGCCGAAGCCATGGCGCGCCAGTGCGGCGCCGCGCCCGACGCGCCCGCCGTGGTGCCCGCCGGAACCGCGCTGACCGTCAACGTGCTGTTCGAGTTCGACCGCTCCGGTCGCGACGACATCCGTGTCTATTCGCTGTGGAGCCTGGACCGCGAACTGGCCCGCCTGCCCAAGGAAGGACTGACGCTGACAGGCGTCGAACTGGTCGGCCACGCCGACCGTCTGCAGGGGCGCGGATTCGACTACAACCAGGCGCTCTCCGAACGGCGTGCCCAGACCGTGCAGGCGTTGCTCATGGAGCGCGGCATCGAACCGGCCATGATCGGGTACACCTTCAAGGGTGACGCGGAGCAGGTCCAGCAGTGCGACGGTGTGAAGCCCCAGGCGGCCCTGCGCGAATGCCTGATCCCCAATCGCCGCGTCGAAGTGCGGTTGCTCGTCCAGTCCGCCCGGGTCGACTCACAGTAACGCCTATACTTCACCTGTCTTCGTGGATGGATGGAGTGGAGTGATGGGGAACCTGCGCGTCGTCCGGACGTCCGGAGAGCGGATTCATGAGTGAGGGCGACATCCTCGTCGCCCGCGGGCGCCAGGGTATTCCAGGGTCGCGTCTGGCCCGCCTGTGGCGCGCGCCGATGGCCTGGTGGCGCGATGTTCCCATCGCCGATCCGGTCGACAGGCGCAATGCGCCGATGCTGCAGCTGATCTCGTTGCTGCTGGCGGTGCTGCCTGCGCTCGCGTGGGCGTATCGCGCCTTTGCGGTCGATATCCCGTGGCGGCCGGGCGAGCTGACCAGCATGACGCTGAGCCTGTCGGTGTGTGCCGCTGCCGCCATCAGCTTCGTGCTGATCCGGCATGGGCGCTTCGTGTGGGCCTCGCGGCTCCTGCTGGTCGTGTTCGCCGCTTCGGTGGTGCCCGCCTACCTGACCACCGGGTTCGGTGCGCAACGCTTCGAACAGCCGGTGCTGGTCATCTGGATGGCGATCGCGGGGCTGGTGGTGGGCAGGGGAGCGCTCTGGCTGATGTTCGCGTGCATCGTGGCCGCGTTCTTCCTGGGCATCTCGGTGGATGTATCCCGCAAGGGCGATGCCGCCGCGTTGTACGGCGACGCCGCCTTCAGTGCCGCCATGTTCCTGATGATCGCCATCGTGCTGGACCGCAGTTCGGCCGCGTTGCGCCAGAGCCTGGGCGAAGCCACGGAGCGCGGCAACCAGCTCGCGGCGGCGAACCAGCGCCTGCTGCAGGAGATCAATGAGCGTGAGCTCGCGCAGGAGCAACTCATCCACGCCCGCAAGGTCGAGGCGGTGGGTCGACTGGCGGGAGGCGTGGCGCACGATTTCGGCAACATCATGGCCGTGATCAGCGGTTACGCGCGCAAGGGCCTCAGGGCGGGCCAGGTCGAAGACGGCAGGACATCGTTCGAAGGCATCGAGGCGGCCGCGCGCCGGGCGACGCTGCTGACCCACAAGCTGATGACGTTTGCGCGCCAGGACGACTACGCGGAAGAGACTTTCGATGCCGCCGGCGCTCTGGTGGACATCCAGACCATGCTGCGCCAGTTGCTCAAGCCCGAGGTGGAATTGCGTTTCGCCCTGGGCGATGCCCCGTCACCGATCCGGATGGACAGGGACCGGTTCGAGCTCATGGTCCTCAATATCGCGGCCAACGCGGATCATGCGATGCCCCATGGCGGCGTCTTCTCCATCGGCGTCGCGCAAGGTGGTGACGGTGGCAGCGTGCTGGAGTTCGCCGATACCGGCGCCGGCATGGGGGAAGAGGTGCTGGCGCGTGTCTTCGACCCCTTCTTCACCACCAAGCCGGCGGGCGAGGGCACCGGCCTTGGCCTGTCCGTCATTCGCGATCTGGTGACACGGGCAGGCGGTGCGATAACGGCACAGAGCCAGATGGGCGTCGGGACCACGTTCACGGTCGTGCTTCCGGCCGCACCCGTGTGAGCCGGTGCGCGAGGGCTCGGGTCATCCGGGTCCAAGCGCGACGTACTGCAGGGCCCTAGGTAAAATGCGCCCATGCACACCACCGATCAGAACCGGTTCCGCCTGTCGACGGCGCCCATGATGGACTGGACGGACACGCATTGCCGCGTGTTCCACCGGCTGCTGGCGCCGCAGGCACGGCTGTATACCGAGATGGTGCATGCGCAGGCGGTGATCCATGGCGACCGCGATCGCTTGCTGGGATTCGATGCCGTCGAGCATCCGGTGGCGGTGCAGCTCGGCGGCAGCGAGCCGGCTCACCTGGCGCAGGCGGCGCGCATCGCGCAGGACTGGGGCTACGACGAGGTGAACCTCAACGTCGGCTGCCCGTCGGACCGCGTGCAGGCGGGGCGCTTCGGTGCCTGCCTGATGAAGGAGCCTGCGCTGGTCGCCGACTGCGTGGCGGCGATGATCGATGCAGTCGATGTTCCCGTGACCGTGAAATGCCGGCTGGGCGTGGACGAGCAGGAGGACTACGACCTTTTCCGCACCTTCATCGATACCGTGGCGGCGACCGGCTGCAATGTCTTCTTCGTGCATGCGCGCAAGGCTTGGCTGCAAGGACTGTCGCCGAAGGAGAACCGCGAGATCCCGCCCCTGCGCTACGACTGGGCCTACCGGCTCAAGCGCGAGCGGCCGGAACTGACGGTGGCGATCAATGGCGGTATCACTACGACGGCGCAGGTGCACGAGCACCTGCAGCACAGCGATGGCGTGATGATCGGCCGCGCGGCGTACCACGAGCCCTACGTGCTGCACGAAATGCAGGCGGCACTGTTCGGCGGCGGGATCGCGTCGCGCACGGACCTGCTGCGCGCGTGGCGTCCCTACGTCGAAACGCAACTGGCGAAGGGTGTGGCGCTGAAGCACCTGACCCGGCACGTGCTGGGGCTGTTCCATGCGCAGCCGGGTGGACGCGCATTCCGGCAGATCCTCAGCGAAGGCGCGCACAGGCCCGGCGCTGACTGGTTGCTGGTGGAACAGGCGTTGGCGGCGACCACGCGCGAACTGCGGCCGGCGGCCTGAGCCGTGATCACGCGCGACATCGATGCCTTCATCGCCCATGCGCGGACGCTGGCGTCCGACTTTGGCCCGGCGACCGCGCGCGCGGCGTTCCTGGTGTCGCCGTACGGGTTCATGCGCGCCGAGCAGTCGGCCCAGGACAACCGCTACATGGCCGATGCTGGCGTTTTCGACACCGGCGCGGCACTGCGCGAACACCACGCGCTGCATCGCGCGCTGTCGGAGGAGGTGCCGGTGTTCTGCTTCCCGGGCCGCGAAGCGACACCGGATGCGGTGTTCCCCAACAACGTCTTCGCCACCGCGCGGGTCGGTGGCGAGCCGCGGCTGGTCATCGGCCGCATGCGCCACCCGGTACGCCAGCGCGAGGCGGAACGGTCCGATATCCGGGGTTTTTTCCGCGACACGCTGGGATACGCGGAAGTCGACCTGTCTACCCAGCCGCATCCCTGCGAACTCACCGGGGCGCTGGTCATCGATCGGGCACGCGGCATCGGCTTCTGTGGGCTGTCCGAGCGCTGCGACGAGATCGGCGCGGCGCGGATGCACGAGGCGTTCGGCCTGCGCGCGACGTTGATGTTCGATCTCGCCCCGGGCGAGTACCACACCAATGTGCTGCTGGCGGTGCTGGCCGGGCGTGCTGCGGTGGTATATCCGGACGGGCTGGGGGCAGACCTGGTGCCTGCGCTGGAGGCGCTGTATCCCGCGGGCGTGATCGAACTGACCGGAGCCGAGCAGGCGGCCTTCGCCGGTAATGCCATCTCACTGTCGCCGGCGTCGGTCTGGATGAGCCGGCGCGCCCACGCGGCCCTGCGGCCAGCCGCAGTGGCGAAGCTTGAAGCGGCCGGCTTTGCCGTGCACAACGTATCGCTGGATGCCATCGAAGCCGGCGGCGGTTCGCTAAGATGTTGTGTGGCCGAGGTTTTCTGACCGTTCAGCAGGCTGAATGCGGGGTATTGCCCTGTGGATAAATTCAGAACGGATTCACCGCCGCGGGCCAAGACTTCGTTTCCATTCCCCCCGAGGCGGTTTCGGGTTCCGTTCAGTTTCGCGACCCCAGTTCCGTTACGATTCCGTTATGCGCTTTCGTACCTCCCTCCTGGCTGCCATTACCGTGGCGGTGCTCGCCACCCTCACGGGTACCCACGCTGTGCACGCGCAGGACGAGCGTGGCCGTGACGAAGCACCGCCTGCGCGTGAGCGTGGCCCGTCGCGTGCGGAGATGACGAGGCACCGGTCATCGATGTCCGATGCGGTGCGCCGCGTGCGCAATGAGACCGGCGGACAGGTGCTGAGCGTCGAGCGCATGCAGTACGAAGGACGCGAGATCAATCGCGTGAAGTACGTCGACGACCGTGGCCGGGTGCGCACCATGGATGATGCGGGCGGCTCGCGTCGCGGCATCGATGCGCCGGTGCGGCCCCGGCGCGAAATGACGCAGCCTCCACGCGGCGATAACCCCTCCCGCCCGTAGTCTTACGTAGAATCACGGCTCATCACGAGCACGCCCGCGCGGTCCCTCGGCCGCGCCGCATTCCCAAGGAGAGTCCATGCGTATCCTGCTGGTCGAAGACGAAGCCCCCCTGCGTGAAACCCTCGCCGCGCGCCTGAAGCGCGAAGGCTTTGCGGTGGACGCGGCCCAGGATGGCGAAGAAGGCCTGTACATGGGGCGCGAGGTGCCGTTCGATGTCGGCATCATCGATCTCGGCCTGCCCAAGATGTCCGGCATGGAGCTGATCAAGGCCCTGCGCGACGAGGGCAAGAAGTTCCCGGTGCTGATCCTGACCGCGCGTTCCAGCTGGCAGGACAAGGTGGAAGGCCTGAAGCAGGGCGCCGACGACTATCTGGTCAAGCCTTTTCACGTGGAAGAGCTGCTGGCCCGCGTCAACGCACTGCTGCGCCGCGCTGCCGGCTGGAGCAAGCCCACGCTGGAATGTGGTCCGGTCGCACTGGATCTGGCCGCGCAGACGGTCAGCGTCAATGGCAGCAACGTCGACCTCACCAGCTACGAGTACAAGGTGCTCGAGTACCTGATGATGCACGCGGGCGAACTGGTCTCGAAGGCCGACCTGACCGAGCACATCTACCAGCAGGATTTCGACCGCGACTCCAACGTGTTGGAAGTCTTCATCGGTCGCCTGCGCAAGAAGCTGGACCCCGAAGGCGAGCTGAAGCCGATCGAGACCGTACGCGGCCGCGGCTACCGCTTCGCCATCCCGCGCACCGGCGAAGGCTGATGGACCGCGCCGGCATCGCCAGCATTTGATGCCCGCGCCACCTTCCGGCGCTGTACCGCCCGCCCACGTCGGCCGCCACCGGTTCGACGGGTGGCGGCCGCGCTCGTTGCGCGCGCGCCAGTTGCTGGCGGCCAGCCTTGCGCTGCTCGCCTTTCTCGCGCTGGCCGGCTACGCGCTGGATCGTGCGTTCGTCGATACGGCCGAGGACAATCTTCGGCAGCGGTTGAAGAGCTATGCCCTGTATTACACCGACAAGGTGGAATTCGGTCGCAACGGCACGCTGATCCCGCCTTACAACACACCCGATCCCCGCTTCGACATGCCCGACAGCGGCATGTATGCACAGGTGGTGTTGCAGAACGTGCCGCCCTGGGGCTCCAACTCGACGCTGGGCCCCGAATTGCCGGTACCCCGGAGACTGGGCGCGCTGGAAGAGACATTCGAGGGGCCGCTGCCGATACGCCGCGCGGACGGGAGTGACGGCGAGGCTTATCGCTATGGCGTTGGCTATGCCTGGCCAGCAACCCACCAGCACGCCGAGATTCCCTACAGCATCTACATCCTGGAGGACGCGCAGGCGCTGAGCACGCAGATCCGCGTGTTCCGAGGCTCCCTGTGGGTCTATCTGGGTGGTGCCGGCGTGATCCTGCTGCTGCTGCAGATGCTGGTGCTGCGCTGGAGCCTGCGTCCGTTGCGGCGGGTGATCTTCGAACTCAGCAGGGTGCAGCGCGGTGAGTTGTCGGGCATGACGGAGAGCCATCCTCGCGAACTCGAGCCATTGACCGACAGCATCAATGCCTTCATCGAAAGCGAGCGCGAGAACCTGGAGCGTCAGCGCAATACGCTGGCCGATCTGGCGCACAGCCTGAAAACGCCCATCGCGGTATTGCGTACGCAGCTGGACGACAACGGCGATCCGCAATCGCTGCGCGAGGAACTGGACGTGCAGCTCAAGCGCATGAACAACCTCGTTTCCTACCAGCTCGCGCGTGCGGCTTCGAGCGGTCACAAGCTGTTCTCTGCGGCGATCGCCATCGAGCCGAACGCCGAAGAGATCGTGCGGGGGCTGGAAAAGGTCTATGCGTCGAAGGGCGTCATCTGCGAATTCGAGATCGATCCGCGCGCACGCTTCCATGGCGAGATGGGCGATCTGCAGGAACTGATGGGCAACCTGCTGGAGAACGCCTTCAAGTGGGCGCGTTCGCGCGTGCTGCTGACGGTGAAGGTGGGCGCGACGGCACCGCAGCGCAGGCCCGGGCTGTTCCTGGCCGTGGATGACGATGGCCCGGGCATCGCCGAGGAGGACGTGTCCAAGGTGTTGCAGCGGGGCGTGCGCGGCGATGAGCGCGTGCAGGGACACGGTATCGGACTGTCGATCGTGCAGGACCTGATCCGCGACTATCGCGGCGAACTGCAGGTGCTGCGCTCGGAGGAACTGGGTGGGGCACGCTTCGAGGTAAGGTTGCCGCCAGGCCTGTGACCGTTACGTCGTCGCCAACGGCGACGGACCGTAGAATCGTCGCAGGTGCGCGGCCACCTCCGGCATCGCGTCGGCCAGCACGCCCGGCGCAGAGAAGTGGTACTCAGTGGCGACGGCGAAGAATTCTTCCGGTGCCTCGGCGGCGTACGGATCGATCGCCGTCTCGCGACCCAGGTCCACCTGCATGCAGAAGTCGTCGTACGTGCGCTGGAAGTCGCGCGCCCAGCGGCCATGCCATTCGTCCGGCAGTGGCGGGGTGCCATCGAGTTCCCCATCCAGCGCATCCAGTTTGTGCGCCATCTCGTGCACGGCCACACAGAAGCCGGCGTCGGGTTCGGCCAGGTCGGCTTGCACGTCGGCCCACGACAGGATCAGCGGACCCTGGTCCCAGGCTTCGCCGGCCAGGTCGTCTTCCCACTCGTGCAACACGCCGGCCGCATCGGTATGCGTGCGTTGCACGCGGAACGCGTCCGGATAGACGATCAGCTGTGACCAGCCGCGCAAGCCGCCTTCGCCGAACTCCAGCAATGGCAGACAGCACAGCGCCGCCAGCTGCACGCGTTGCGCTTCGTCCAGGCTCAGGCCGGCGAGCGGCGTGATGGTCTTCTGGCGAAGGAAGCGCGCCGACAATCCACGCAATCTGTCCGAACGTACGTCATCCAGTGCCGACACCCAGGGCGTGTCAGTGGCTACGGTCCGCCAGAGGTCGTCCTGGATGGACGGGGAGGGGCGCCGCAGGCGGCGCAACAGGCCAATCACCGGGTGAGGCCGTCCGCGTCAGCGGAACATGCCGGGCAGGAAGCTGTGCCACTTGGAGCCGCGGTTGCGCGGCAGCGGGGTATCGTCGTCATCGCCGCCGCCCCGCGACGTGGAGGGCGTCAATCCCGTGGGTGCGGCGTACTTGTTGCGCACGGCGGTGGCGCGCGCACGACGTGCGTCCGGAGTGGTCGGCACGGCATCACCCGGGCGGTCGGCGACGGCACGGTCGGCGACATCCTGGCAGGTGGTGGCATTGCCATTGGCGATGCTGCGCCCGTTCTGGGCGAATACCGCCGCAGAGGCGCCGAGAAGCAGCAGGGCAAGGCTGGCGCGTAACATCGGAGGGACTCCTGTCGGTCGGGGTACAGCGGCCAGATGACGCCGCCGACTATAGCGGGAATGGCTCCGGCCGGCATGAATGCGGCCGGCCCTGCGACGAAATGCCTTCCCACGGCGATGGATCGAGGGAAACGGGCCCCGGCCTGTTGCGTCGCAGCAGGAGTGCGGAAGCGGTTGCGTCAGACTGCCGCGATGCCCGCACCCGACTCCCGCCCGCTGACCGCTCCTGCCCTGCGCCTGGCGCTGATCGCGGGGGCCCGCCGGGTGATTGCCGGGCGTGACGCGTTGAACCGCATCAATGTATTCCCGGTCGCCGACGGCGATACCGGCAACAATCTCGCATCGACGCTCGGCAGCGTGCTGCATGGTGCGCTCAGCCAGCCCAGCCAGCATGTCGGCGATCTGCTGAGCCGTGTAGGCAACGACGCGATCGATGGTGCGCGCGGCAATTCCGGCGCCATCCTCGCGCAGTTCCTGCATGGCGTGGCCGAGCGCGTGCGCAACCTGCCGGAACTGGATGCCCGTTCGCTGGCCGCAGCCGTCCGTCAGGGCGCGCAGAGTGCACGCCAGGCACTGGCGCAGCCGGTCGAGGGGACGATCCTGAGCGTGATCGCCGCGTTCGCCGAGGAACTGGATGCCGCGGCCGGCGAGGGCAACCAGTCCGACGCACGCAGCGGCTTCGTCCGTGCGCTCGTCCGCGCGCGTCGCGCGCTCGCCGACACGCCGCGCCAGATGGCCTTGCTGCAGCGTGCGGGCGTGGTCGATGCCGGTGCGCAAGGGTTTGTCGATCTGCTGGAGGGCATCGCCGAGTTCGTCGAGGGCGGACCACGCGCGGTGCGCGTGCGCGCCAGCGCGCCGGGCGCGGCCAACGATGCCGCCGGTCCGATGGTCCACGACCATGCCATCGACCCGGCGCGCCGCTGGTGCACCGAATGCCTGCTGCTGGGCGAGGCGCTGGACCGCGATCGCCTGCGTGCCGCGCTGGAGGCCGGCGGCGCGGACTCCATCGTCATCGCGGGTGGCGCGTCACGTCTTCGCGTGCACGCGCACATCGGATCGCCGCAGGTACTCTTCGACGCGTGCGCGGCGCAGGGCCACGTCGAAGGCATGAAGGCGGACGACATGGTCCGCCAGAACGCGGTCGCCGCCGCCACGCAATCGCTGGTGGTGGTCACCGACAGCGCCGCCGATCTGCCGGAAGACATTGCCGAACGTCATGCCATCGGTGTGGTGCCGGCGCGGGTGGACCTGGATGGCCGCGATTACCTGGACAAGGTGGGCCTGTCGACGGGCGAGTTCTACCGGCGCATGGCGGTCTCGCGCCAGTTGCCGCGCACCAGCCAGCCGCCGCCGGGCGACTTCCGCCGGCAGTTCGAGCTGTCGCTGGCCCACCATGCGCGGGTGCTCTATGTCGGCCTGTCGCGCGCGCTGTCGGGCACGCTGCAATCGGGGGAGCATGCCGCCGCGCGTGATCCCTCCGGGCGCGTAAGGGTGTTCGATACGGTCAATGCGGCCTGTGGCCAGGCGCTGCTTGTGTGGCGTGCCGCCGAACTCGCGGCGGAAGGCCGCAGCGAAGCGGACGTGGTGGCCGAGCTGGAGCGCCTGCGCCCGCTGACGCGGATGTGGGCCATCGCACCCGACATCTCCCATGCCGTGCGCGGTGGTCGTATCCCGCGCTGGGCTGCGCCGATCGCGAAGCTGAGCGCGCTGACCCCGATCGCGAAGATGAGTGCCGAAGGCCGCATGACGGTCGCCGGCATCCTGCTGACGCGTGAGCGCGCGCCGGAAGCCTTCGCGCGGCGGGTCGCACGCCAGTTGGAATCCGGGCAGTGCTGGCGGGTGATCGTGGGGCACTGCGATGCGCGTCCGCAGGGCGAGCGATTGCTCGCCGCGCTGCGCGCGCGGCTGCGGATCAGCGAGGACCGACTGGTGGAAACGGGGGCGGCCATCGGCGCGCATGCCGGCCAGGGCGCCCTGATCGTGGCCGTGCAGCCGGCACCTGATGCCTGAGCGAGGAGGGGCGTGGCCCATAATGGCGCCATGCTGATCGTCTTCACCTTGTTGCTGCTGGCCTACCTGCTCGGTTCCGTGTCGGGCAGCCTCATGCTGGGCCGGCTGCGGGGCGTGGACATCCGCACGCAGGGCAGTGGAAACGCGGGCGGCACCAACGCCTTCCGCACGCAGGGAGCGAAGTTCGCACTCGGTGTAGTGCTGGTGGACATCGGCAAGGGTGCACTGGCCGCGTGGCTGGCACTGCGGTTCGCGCCGATGGAGGGCCCGCTGTCGCCACGCGCGCTGGGTTTCCTGGCGACGCTGGCTGCGACGGCGGGACATGTATGGCCGATCTGGCACGGGTTCCGCGGCGGCAAGGGCGTGGGCACGTTGCTGGGGGGCGTCGCCGTGCTCTGGCCGCTGGCCTTGTTGCCGCTGTTCCTGGTCTGGCTGGGCGTGCTGGTTGCGACCGGGTACGTGGGCCTGGCGTCGATCATCGCCACCGCCTGCCTGGTGCCGCTGGCATGGTGGATGCACGCGGACCGCGCTGTGCAGTTGTTCGCTGTCGCCGCCGCGACGCTGGTGCTGTTCACCCATCGCGCCAACCTGCGGCGACTGCATGCCGGAACCGAGTCGCGCTTCGAACGCGTGCGCATCTGGCGCCGCCGCGCATGACCGGCGAACGCGAACTGCTGCAGCGTCTGATCGAGGGCCCCGTCTCCGGCGACGTACTCGCGCGCGACGCCAAGGTCACCCGCGCCGCCATGTGGAAGCGGATCGAAACGCTGCGTGCGGGCGGCCTGCATATCGGTGCGCAGCCGGGTCGCGGTTATTCGCTGGCGGAACCGGTCGAGCTGCTGGACGCCCATCGGATACGCGCACAGTTGCAGGCCCCGACAGCTTCGTGTCTGGCATCGCTTGAGATCGCATGGTCGCTGGATTCCACGAACAGCGAGCTGCTCCGCCGCAAGACGCCCGAACATGGGACTGCCGTGTTGCTGGCGGAGCAGCAGACCGGTGGCCGTGGCCGGCGCGGGCGACAGTGGGCGTCACCGATTGCGGCCAACCTGTATCTGTCGCTCTCGCGTCAGTTCTCGGGCGGACTCGCGCGCCTGGGGGGTCTGAGCCTGGTGGTCGGCGTGGCGGTCGCGGAAGCCCTGCGGCAGGCCGGCTACGAAACCGTTGGCGTGAAGTGGCCCAACGATCTGCTGGCGCAGGGCCGCAAACTGGGCGGCATCCTGGTGGAAGGCGGCGGTGAGCATGGTGGCCCTGTGCGCGCCGTGATCGGGATCGGTGTGAACGTGCGCATGCCGGCGCCTGCCGCGGCAATGATCGGCCAGGCGTGGACGGACCTGGCCACACTGGGCGGCGTCCCGCCTTCGCGGAACGGTGTGGCGTCCCGCCTGCTGGACACCCTGCTGCCCGCGCTCGAACTGTTCGATCGCGAAGGCCTGTCGCCGTTCCGTGCGAGGTACGCTGCGCTGGACGTGCTGGTGGGGCGCGAGGTCATCGTGCATGGTCTACAGGGCGACGAACATGGTGTGGCGGAAGGCATCGGCGATGACGGTGCGTTGCAGGTGCGCGTGGGCGAGCTACAGCGGCAGGTGCATGCCGGCGATGTCAGCGTGAGGGCGACATGACGCAGTGGGTGTTCGATCTGGGGAATTCGCGCCTGAAGGGTGCGCCGTTGAGGGCAGACGGGACATTGGGCGAAGTGCGGGCGATCGGATACGACGGCGACTTCATCGCCGCGCTCGACGCCGCCGTTCCGGCGATCGACACGCATGGATGGTCGTCCGCGGTGCTTGCCAGCGTCGCGTCACCCGTACGTACCGCCGCGGTGGTCGACTGGCTGACCACCCGTTTCGGGTGCATCTCCATTGCGCGCACACAGCCAGCACTGGCCAGCGTGCACATCGCCTATGCCGACCCCGGACGGCTGGGCGTGGATCGCTTCCTGGCCCTGCTGGCGGCGCGCGCGCGCGCCGCGCAGCCGTGGCTGGTGGTGGGCGTTGGCACGGCGGTGACCGTCGATCTGCTGGACGCGGACGGGCGGCATCGCGGCGGACGCATCGCGCCCTCGCCCCGCCTGATGCGTGAAGCACTCCAGCAAGCGGCCGTGCAGTTGCCTTCGCAAGGCGGCGGGTACGTCGAATTCGCCACCGACACCCTCGACGCGCTGGCATCGGGCTGTGGCGGCGCTGCCCTGGGATTGATCGAGCGCAGCCTGCAATACGCGCATGACCTCCTGGGCGAGCGCCCCGCCTTGCTTCTGCATGGCGGGGGTGCCACCGAGCTCGCGCGTTCGCTGCGCGATGGTGAGTTGGCGCCGGCGCTGGTGCTCGAAGGGCTGGCTGTATGGGCGCAGCTCGGTACCGCCGCCTGAGCACGGCTAGAATCGCAGCATGCTGATCCGTGCCCTGATCGTCCTGTTGATCGTCCTGAACCTGGGCGCTGCCGCGTGGTGGCTCACCCGTCCCGCCATCGAGCCGGTGCCGCCGCCGCCCTTGCCTGCCGGCGTTGCGCGCCTGCAGCTCGTCGATGAGATGCCTGTGGCCACCGTGCCGCCGCCGGCCACTGCCGCCCGTACGACGCCGGACATCCTGGCCGCGTGCTTCAGTCTCGGACCCTTTACCAGCCAGACGGCGGCGAACCTCGCCCAGGAGGCCGTCAAGGGCCAGCTCCTGCGGGCGCGCCTGCGGGAAGTGCCGGGCCTCAGCGCCAGCGGCTACGAAGTGATCATGCCTCCCGCGCCATCGCTGGAAGAGGCACAGGCAATCGCCGGCCGCATCGGGGCGGCGGGATTCGACGACTTCCTCGTCGTGCGCCAGGGGGAACAGGCCAACGGGATCGCACTGGGCCGGTATCGCAGCCGTGAAGCCGCCGAGCGCCGCGTATCGCAGTTGCAGGCTGCGGGGTTCACCGCACAGATGCAGCCCGTCGGCCGCGCGGGACCCAGTCTGTGGTGGCTGGATGCCGGCGTCGTGGAGGGGGTCGACCCCGTCGTGCTTGCCCGTGCCGCGTCCAGCGGTACGCCGCAACCCCTCGAATGCACGGCACTGCGCTAGAATTGCCGCCCGCGCCGCTTTAGCTCAGCTGGTAGAGCAACCGCCTTGTAAGCGGTAGGTCATCCGTTCGATTCGGATAAGCGGCACCATTTCCTGTTGGCGCAACGCCCATTCGCGTGCTGCGATGCCACAGGCCCGTCATCGCCGACGGCATAGACTGTGCGTCTGTTTTCCGCAGGACGTACCCATGAGTCGAGCTTTTCCTCCCGTGTCCCTGATCGGCGTGCCTACCGACGTCGGCGCCGGCCATCGTGGCGCGCGCATGGGGCCCGATGCGCTGCGCATCGCGGGTCTCGCCGAAGCGCTGGCGGCACGGGGCGTGGACGTGATCGACACCGGCAACGTGCAGGGTCCCGCCAATCCCTGGACCGGCCCCGTCCACGGCTACCGGCATCTCGATGAAGTCGTGACGTGGAACCGCGCGGTGATGGATGCCACCGCTACCGAACTGGCCCAGCAGCGGTTGCCCATCATGCTGGGCGGCGACCATTGCCTGGCCATGGGTTCCATCACCGCGGTCGCGCAACACTGCCGCAGGGTCGGCAAGAAACTGCGGGTGCTGTGGCTGGATGCGCATTCGGACTTCAACACCAGCGAGGTCACGCCTTCCGGCAACATCCACGGCATGCCCGTGGCGTGCCTGTGCGGCATCGGTCCGGATGCGCTGACCAGGCTGGGGGGCGAGGCGCCCGCGATCACGCCGTCGATGGTCCGGCAGATCGGCATCCGTTCGGTCGATCCGGAGGAGAAGCGGCTGATCAAGGACCACAAGGTGGACGTGTACGACATGCGCTACATCGACGAGGTGGGCATGAAGCGCACGATGGAGGCTGCGCTGGACGGCCTGGATGCCGACACCCACCTGCACGTGAGCTTCGACGTGGACTTCCTGGACCCGAGCATCGCGCCCGGCGTGGGCACCACCGTGCCGGGCGGTCCCAACTATCGTGAAGCGCAACTGGTGATGGAGATGATCGCGGACACGCGGTTGATGGGTTCGTTGGACATCGTGGAACTGAACCCGGTGCTGGACCGTCGCAACCGCACCGCCAAGCTGACGGTGGACCTGGTGGAGAGCCTGTTCGGCAAGTCCACGCTGATGCGCGACTAGGGGTGCAGGGATATCGGGGAAACTGCGACTGAACGGGTGGCCCATGGTTTCACGCGGCCTATACGCCGCGGCGTCGAAGGTGCACCACACGCCGCTGCGGTGTGGGACGCACCCGCAATGGCACCCTTTCCACCCAGGAGATGACACATGAAGCGTGCAATGATGCTGCTGCTGACGGCGATGTTCTCGATGGCGGTCCTGTCGGGCTGCAACACCATGGCCGGTGCCGGCAAGGACGTGCAGAAGGTTGGCGAGAAGGTCGAAGACAAGGCCCAGGACTGCAAGGACGGCAAGTGCTGATGCGCGCTGTCGGCTGACCGCATCCTCCGGATGCGAACCGAAGGAAGGGCCGGGAAACCGGCCCTTCCGCGTTGCCGGCCAGGGTTTGGTCAGCCGCCAGCCAGCGTGCTTAAATCAGACTGCACGGGTGGGGCGGCATGGCCGGCGTGTTCCGGACGTTGCGCGCTCCAGACCGTGAATACCGTCCACAGGAGTCGCTTATGAAGCGTATCGTCGCGTTGCTGCTGTTGTCCCTGTTCTCCATCGCCGTGCTGTCCGGCTGCAACACCGTCAAGGGGTTCGGCAAGGACGTGCAGAAGGTGGGCGAGAAGGTCGAGGATTCCTCGGGCAAATAAGCCATTGGGTCTGGAGACCAGGAGACGGGCCGCGTATCGCGGCCCGTTTCTTTTGTCGGTATCTGCAGTGCATGGGCCGCGACGATCAGGAATACGCCCCGTCGAGTGCATTCCTCCGTGCGAGCGCGCCATCATGCGACTGAACTGTTCAGTCAATCCTAATGGCGTGTTGACGCGCAGTTGATCGGATGGGAACACGCGGGCTGCGATGCTGTTTCCGCGGCGCCCCCTGCCGCTCAACCAAGCGAGGAAACACCATGAATCAGGACATCATCGCCGGCAACTGGAAGCAGCTGAAGGGCAAGATCCAGGCGAAGTGGGGCGATCTGACCGATGACGATTTCAAGGTCGCGCAGGGTAATGCGGAATACCTCGAAGGCAGGCTGCAGGAGCGCTATGGCTACGACCGGGATCGGGCCCATACGGAAGTCGAGGATTTCCAGCGCACGCTGCGTTCCGACAAGACCTTCAAGCACTGACATGATCGCGTCCGCAGGACCGGGACAGAACGGGCCGCTTCATGCGGCCCGTTTGCTTTTGCATGTTCAACGATGGCGTGGCGGATCCGCCACGAAGCCGTCCGGGAAAGCTCGCGGAGCTTCATCGCGCCAGATGGGACCGTGGCGACGCGGCAGGACGCCCATCGCAACCAGGCGACGGCGCTCGTCGTAACGCACTTGGCTTACCTGTTCGGGTTGGCGGGTCGCGCGGTCGAACCCAGTGCGCGAAGTCGGCGCCCACTCGCGTCCGCCATGGCCCGTGCCGATGCTCTGCTCCCGGGCGACGTTGTCCGCCGCGATCGCACGCGATGACGATGCCGGTGCCGCAGCTTCCGCTTCTTTTCGCGTCCCAATCGGGGGCCGGGCGATGGGGGGCGGAGCGTATTGCGGATACCGGTAACTGCGCGCTTCCCGGAATGCGGCCACTCCGATCACGCCCACATTCCGGGGCCGGCCTGTACGTGCGGCGTAACTGTCGCCCAGATCAGTGAACACGAACTGCGCCACGTCGTCCATCGACTTGCGCCAACCGTTGATCTCGGTGGTTTGCCAGGGTTCCAGTACATAGCCGGCCTGGGAAGGATGCGCGGTCTGGCCAGTGATCGCATTGACGCCATCCACGGACAGCACGACCAGGACGCGTTCGCCCGTGGTGTTGGTGAGGCGCACGCTGTAGCGGTGGCCGGGGGTGCCGGCGACCCACGCATCGCCCCGATGGGGATGCTGGGCAAGCCATTCGCCGGTGTCGCGGTCGATCACGCCGACATCGACCAGCGGGCGGGCGTGGGTGGGTACACAGGCAACCAGCAGGGCAAGGGTTGCCAGGGAAACAAGGATCCGGTGCAGCATGTCCGTTCTCCAGGTGGGGACGCTGCTGGAAACGGACCACCACCGGCAGTGGGGTTGCCGGTCGGCGCGGTGTGCCGCCCGGTCAAGCCACGGGCGGGCTGAACCACTGCGACCCTGTGTCGCAGGCGCGCTGCCGGCAGTATCCGGCCCCAGCCGGTAAACTGGCTGCTTTCCCGCATTCCCCCGCTTCGCTTATGACCACGCGCGTCCTCACCGGCATCACCACCTCGGGCACGCCCCACTTGGGCAACTACGTCGGTGCCGTGCGCCCCGCCGTGGCCGCCAGCCGTGCGGCGGACACGGAGAGCTTCTACTTCCTGGCCGACCTGCACAGCCTGATCAAGGCGCAGGATCCGGCGCGTACCCAGCGTTCCACGCTGGAGATCGCGGCGACGTGGCTGGCTTGCGGCCTGGAGCCGGACAAGGTGTGGTTCTATCGCCAGAGCGACGTGCCGGAGATCACCGAGCTCACGTGGTTCCTGACCTGCGTTGCGGGCAAGGGCATCCTCAACCGCGCGCATGCCTACAAGGCGGCCGTGGACAAGAACAACGCCGAGGGCGAAGACCCGGATGCCGGAGTCAGCGCGGGCCTCTTCATGTACCCGGTACTGATGGCCGCCGATATCCTGATCTTCAATGCGCATCGGGTGCCGGTGGGCCGCGACCAGATCCAGCACATCGAGATGGCGCGCGACTTCGGCCAGCGCTTCAACCATGTGTACGGCAAGGAGTACTTCACCCTGCCGGAAGCGTTGATCGACGACAACGTGGCCACGCTGCCCGGTCTCGATGGCCGCAAGATGAGCAAGAGCTACAACAACACCATCCCGCTGTTCGCGCCGCGCGAGGAGCTGAAGAAGCTGGTGTTCTCCATCCTGACCGACTCGCGCGGCCCCGGCGAGCCGAAGGACACGGAAGGCTCGGCGCTGTTCCAGCTGTACCAGGCCTTCGGCACCGCCGAGGAAACGCGCGCGTTCGCGCAGCGGTTCGCCGACGGCATCGGCTGGGGCGATGCGAAGCAGCAGCTGTTCGAGCGCATCGATGCCGAGATCGCCCCGCTGCGCGAGAAGTACGAAGCGCTGATGGCGAAGCCAGGCGACATCGAAACCATCCTGCGCGATGGCGCCCGCCGCCTGCGCGAACGCTATGCCACACCGCTGCTGGCCGAGCTGCGCCACGCGGTAGGCCTGCGCGACCTGTCGCAGCAGCCGGTGGTGGAGAGCAGGGCCATGGCATCGAAGGCGGCATTGCCGGTGTTCAAGCAGTACCGCGACACCGATGGCCGCTTCTACTTCAAGCTGGCCGATGCCGACGGCAATGTGCTGGTGCAGAGCAACGGTTTCGATTCTCCGAAGGACGCCGGCAAGCTGATCGGCGTGCTGAAGCAGGCCGAGCAGGCGGACGCGATGGAAACGCCGGAGATCGTGTTGCAGGTGCCCGTCGGCGACGTGCTGGCGGCGCTGGCCGCGCTGCGCGCCGCGGAGGCCTGAGTCCATGCCGTATCTTGCGGTGATCCTGTTCCTGCCCTGGTTCCTGCTGCTGGGCTCGCTGTACTGGCTGTTTCCGCGTCAGCCGCGAAATGCGCGCCGCACGGGCTTCGATCTCGCGGTACTGGCTGTGGCGTTCGTGCTGAGCTTCATCGGCATGCAATGGGGCTACGCGTTGGGTGCCGCTGATGCAGGCACCGGCGCCATCTGGAAGCAGGTGCTGGCCACGCTGGTGGCCTACGGCGCGTTCCTGTTCGTGCTGACACTGGCGGTACCGCTGCGCGGCTGGTGGTTGTCGCGCGGCTGAGCCGCGCGCGGACGGATCGTTCCACCAAAGGCGGGTCGTGCAGATGCGGGGCGGGGACTAGAATCGGGTCATCCGTTCCCACACAGGCCCGCGGATGAGCCTCCACGGCATCCACACCATCGACACCGCGTTCCAGCGTGAGCACTTCGACGCCGCCTACCTCATCGTCGAGGAAGGGCGCGGCGCCTTCATCGATTGCGGGACGAACCATTCCGTGCCGCGCCTGCTGGACGCACTGCAGTCCGCTGGACTGGAGCCCGATGCGGTGGACTTCCTCATCGTCACCCACGTGCATCTGGACCACGCAGGCGGCGCAGGGCTGCTGATGCAACAGCTGCCGAACGCGACCCTTGTCGCGCATCCCCGCGCAGCATCGCATCTGATCGATCCGGCGAAGCTGATCGCGGGTGCGACGGCGGTCTACGGCGAGGAGGAAATGCAGCGCAGCTACGGCACCCTCATGCCGGTCCCCGACGCGCGGGTACGCGTGGTGGAGGATGGCGAGACGGTGATGCTCTCGGGGCGCCCGTTGCAGTTCATCGACACCCCTGGCCATGCGCGCCACCATCATTGCATCTGGGACGCGCGCAGCCGCAGCTGGTTCACCGGCGATACGTTCGGGTTGTCCTATCGCGAACTGGATGGCCCACAGGGCGCCTTCATCCTGCCGACGACCACACCGGTCCAGTTCGAGCCCGCGGCATTGAAGGCGAGCATCGCGCGGATGGTGGCCTATGCGCCGGATGCGATGTACCTGACCCATTACGGCCGCATCGACGACGTGCCGCGCCTGGCGCAGGCGCTGTACGAGCAGATCGACGCGATGGTCGCCATCGCCGACGCCTGCGATGGGCGTGCGGATCGCCATCGCTGCATCGTGGCCGGTCTCGCAGCGCTGTATCTGGAGCGTGCGCACGCACTGCGGGCGCCGCTGGCCGACGAGGAGGTAGAACGCGTCCTCGCGATGGATATCGAATTGAATGCGCAGGGCCTGGGCGTTTGGCTGGATCGCGGGCGGCCATGAACAAGTCGGCGCTCCGCTGATCCCGAGCCAGTGGGAGCGGCGCGAGTCGCGATCGCGCGCGCAAATGCTGTTCGCGACTTACGTCGCTCCCACATGGATCATTTAGACTCGCGACGTCTGTCGACTGAGGTCAGGATTCCCATGAAGCACTTCCTCCCCGTGCTGCTGTTGTCGGTTGGCGCGACTCCCGCACTCGCCGCTGATGTTCCCGGCGGCGGCATCAGCGCCGACAACCTTTCGCGTCATGTCCGCGTCCTCGCATCGGACGAGTTCGAAGGCCGTGCACCTGCGACGCCGGGCGAGACGAAGACGATCGCCTACGTCGTCGACGAACTCCAGAAGGCAGGCGTGCAGCCGGGAGGCGAGCGCGGCGGTTGGACCCAGGACGTCCCGCTGGTGCGCGCACGGGTGGACGGTGCGGTGGACGCGGTATTGAAGATCGATGGTGACACACAGGCCCTGGTCAATGGCGACGATGTCGTCGTGCAGAGCCTGAGTCCGGTTGAACGCGTGCATGTCGTCGATGCGCCCCTGGTGTTCGTCGGCTACGGCGTGAGCGCCCCTGAGCGGAACTGGGATGACTACAAGGGCGCGGACCTGCACGGGAAAGTTGCGGTCGCGCTGATCAACGATCCGGACTACGAGACGGCGCAGCCCGGCGCGTTCGACGGAACGGCGGTCACCTACTACGGACGCTGGACCTACAAGTACGAAGAGCTGGCGCGGCAGGGCGCCGTGGGTGTCTTGATCGTCCATGAGACCGCGCCGGCGGCTTACGGCTGGAGCACGGTCCGTGCGTCGGGTCTTTCTCCGGTGTTCGACATCCCGCGCGCGGATGCGGCGAAGTACCACACGCTGTTCCGTGGCTGGATGCAGCGCGACCTGGCGGTGTCGCTGTTCCAGCGCGCGGGTCTGGATTTCTCCGCGGAGAAGCGGCGTGCGCAGACGGCCGGCTTCACGCCGGTGGCGCTGGGCGGGGCCACCATGTCGGCCGACTTCAGGGTGGCGCGCGATCAGGTGATCACGCGCAACGTCATCGGCCGACTGGAAGGCGCCCAGCGCCCGGACGAAACCGTGGTCTATTCGGCGCACTGGGACGCCTATGGCATCGGCGAACCCGACGCCGGCGGTGATGCGATCCGGCATGGCGCCGTCGACAATGCCACGGGGGTAGCGGCCGTCATCGAACTGGCGCGCGTGTTCGCCGCCGGTCCGCGTCCGCAGCGCAGCCTGTTGTTCATGGCGTTGACGGCGGAGGAAAAGGGGCTGCAAGGCGCGATGTTCTATGCGGCCAACCCCGTGGCGTCGCTGGAAAAGACGGCCGCGGTGCTCAATATCGAGATGCTCAGTCCGGACGGGCCGAATCGCGACATCGCCTCCTGGGGCAACGGGCGCGTTTCGCTGGAAGACGATCTGAAACGCGTGGCCCAAGCGCATGGGCGCACCTATTCGCCGGACCCGAACCTCGAAGCGGGCTTCTTCTACCGCGCCGACCACTTCGCTTTCGCCCGTGCGGGCGTGCCGGCGATCACCATCGGCGCCGGACTGGATCGTGTGGAGGGCGGTGTTTCCAGCGGAAAGGCGCTGCGCGATGCGTACTTCGCCAAGTGCTACCACCAGCCCTGCGATGCATGGACGTCGAACTGGGAAGCGGTGGGGCAGGCGCAGGATGTCGAGCTGCTGTACGCGATGGGGCGCGGGATCGCCGACAGCGAAGGGTGGCCGTACTGGCGGGAAGGTTCGGAGTTCAAGGCCACGCGCGAACGTTCGGAGACTGAACGCAAATAGCGGCGCCCGCGCACGTTGCGTGGGGCGGGTGGCGCGGTATGCTCCGTGTCCTTTCCGCGCCGCCCCGGGCATCCGATGGCTCCACTGCATGCGCTGGTCTACCAGAGCCAGGCCGCGCGCCCGCTGGAGACCGCCGACCTCGATGCCCTGCTGCTCGATGCACGCGTCAACAACCAGTTGGCCAACGTCACCGGCACCCTGATCTACGGTGGGCAACGCTTCGTGCAGTACCTCGAAGGCGCCCGTGCCGATGTCGAGCAGATCTACGCGCGGATTGCCCGTGCGCGCCAGCACCGCGAGTTGGAGATCCTGGAGCACGGGAGCCTTGATGCGCGCCGCCTGCAGCGCTGGCACATGGGGTTCGCGGAGGCGCCACAGAGCCTGGTCCAGCAGCTCAGCCAGGCGCAATGGCAGCGCGACCTGCCATGGCTGGAGGACGAGATCGCATCGTCTCCCGGCCTGAAGCACCTGCTGTCCTTCTGGAACGACCAGGTAGCCCGGGTGCGGTGACCCGCTGCCCTCAGGGCCAGCGGTTCGGCGCGCCGCGCGTGCTGCCTTCATCCATCGGCACCACGCAGAAACGGTGGCCGGTGGGCGCTTCCATCACCCACCAGCGGTTGCGCACGTGCTGCACGCGCTTGGCGCCAAGTGCTTCCAACCGTGTGACTTCCGCTTCGATGTCGTCGGTCTCGATATCCAGGTGCACGCGGGCTTCGTGCTTCACCTTCTGCACCTCGATATGCAGGCCCCCGGGCCCGGGTTCGAACTTGTCGTAGATGCCCAGGTCGCCATCATCGGGATGGGTGACTTCCAGTCCCAGCGCCGAGCTCCAGAACGCGGATGCAGCGGGCAGGTCGTCGACCTGGCTGTCGATGATGAAACCGGCGAGGCGGCTGCGGTGTGCCATGGTGGCGCGCTCCTTCAGTCCCAGGTGTTCGGTTCGACCGCGCCGGCGCGGTCGCGCAGACGGACGATGCAGAAGCGGTGCCCGGTCGGGGCTTCCATCACCCACCAGCGTTTGACGAAGCCGATGCGTTTGGCGCCAAGTGCTTCCAGGCGGTCCGCTTCGGCATCGATGTCATCGCTCTCGATGTCCAGGTGCACACGCGACGCGTGATCCACGCGCTGCACTTCCACGTGCAGGCCACCGGGCGCCTCGCCGAGTTCGGCGTAGCGCGCCTGGCCTTCTTCGTAGGTTTCCGTGACCGGGAGCCCGAGCGCGCGGCTCCAGAACGTGGCGGCAGCGTCATGGTCGCCACCCTGGCAATCGATGATGAAACCGGCGAGGCGACTGCGATGGGTCATGGCGACTCCTGCGGTGGTATGACGGCGGCATCCTGCCAGACTCCGCGGTCAGGTGTCGTCCGCAGGCGCTGGAACCGGAGCGCAGAGAGGCGAGGGAGGAAGGGCGAGCCTTCCTGCCGCTCGCTCCTCCGCTATCATTCCGGCCCTTCAGTACGGCAGGGCGAGGTCGTCGATCAGCGCCTTCAGGAACCGTGCCGCTTCGCCACCGGTGCAGGCGCGATGGTCGAAGGTCACCGACAGCGGGATGACCTTGTGTGATTCGAAGCCACCCATCACCGGCGTGACCTGGTGGCGGGCGCGGCCCGCGGCGACGATGGCGACGCACGGCGGCACCACGACCGGCGTGGCATAGCGGCCGGCGAACATGCCGAAGTTGCTCAGCGAGATCGTGTAGCCGGTCAGTTCGGACGGTGGAATGCTGCGGCCTTCCACCTGCGCGCGCAGGCGGTTGATGCTCTCGCGCACGCCACCGGCTTCCAGCAGGTCGGCGTTGCGGAGCGCCGGCACGAACAGGCCGTCGTCGGTATCCACGGCGATGCCGATGTCCACATGCGGGTGCAGCGTGCGGGTGAGCTTGTCTCCGTCGAACCACGCGTTCATCGCCGGCACCGTCTTGCAGGCGCGCACGATGGCGCGGACCAGGCGGCCGGTCATGTCGTTGCCGGGCGTCCACGCATGCACGTCGGCATCGTCGCTCAGCGTGGTCGGCACGACCTTGGCATGCGCATCGGCCATCACGCGCGCCATGTTGCGGCGCACGCCCTTGAGCTGCTCGGGCTGGCCGCTGACCGACACGCCCGGTGGCTGCGTGCGCATCGGCTTGCCGCTGGCAGACAGCGCGGTGCGCTGCGCGGGAGGTGCCGCTGCAGGAGGGGCTTCAGCCCCGACCGCACGGTGGGAAAGCGTCGGGGCTGAAGCCCCTCCTACAGGAGCAGTGCCATCGGCAGCCGCCTGCTTCACGTCCTGCATCGTCACCGCGCCGTCGCCGCCCGTCGCGCGCACGCGGGTCAGGTCCACGCCCAGCTTCTTCGCCATCGCGCGCACGGCGGGCATGGCCTTGACGCCGCCCACGGCGATCGCCTGTTCGGTGTGCACCGCATTGGACGACTGCATGGCGCCGACCACGGTGCCGGCGTCGGTCTCTGTGGGAGCGGCGTCAGTCGCGACGGGCGATGTGTCGGTGGCGGGACTCGCGACTGGCGTCGCTCCCACGACAGCGGGCTTGGGCGGACCATGGTGATGGCCGGTGTCCTGGCCTTCCGCGCGCTGGGGCAGGCTGGCGTCGGG
This sequence comes from Pseudoxanthomonas sp. SE1, assembly GCF_029542205.1. Classification (NCBI taxonomy): domain Bacteria; kingdom Pseudomonadati; phylum Pseudomonadota; class Gammaproteobacteria; order Lysobacterales; family Lysobacteraceae; genus Pseudoxanthomonas; species Pseudoxanthomonas sp. SE1. The sequence goes on from NZ_CP113783.1 coordinate 695,611, forward strand.
CTCGAACACGGCCAGCATGCTGCCGGTGACGACGACATCGCCTGCCGCGCCGGCCAGCTTCATCACCTTGCCGGACACCGGCGAGGGCACTTCGACCACGGCCTTCGCGGTCTCCATCGAGACCAGCGGTTCGTCCAGCCGGATCACGTCGCCTTCCTTGACGAACCATTCGACGATGGTCGCGTCCGGGAGGCCTTCGCCCAGGTCGGGAAGGTGGAAGGTCTTGCTCTCGCTCATTCGGATGTCTCTTCGGAAGTCGTTTCGTTGATCAGGTCCAGGTCGCGCGCGGGCAGCCAGCCGCTGCGGCCGTCCGCATGCGTACACCACCACCAGTCACCCAGTTCGTGCAGCAGGGCGACGGTGTCACCGGCCTGCACGTCGAGTTCCTGTGCGGAATAGTCGCGCAACGCGACGGCGTGACCGTCGTCGCGCGGTTGCAGCCAGTCCACCGGCGCCCAGCCGGCATTGCCGTCGGCGGTGGTGGTCCAGGCGAAGGCCGGCCACTCGGTGTCGCGTGCGCCGAGCGCGACCACGTCGCCGCGCGCGAACCGGATGGGGTTCGCGTACTGCGTGCGGTAGTCGCGGACGGCGCGGGCGTGCATCAGCCGTTCGCCATCGCCCGCTTCGCCGCTGCGACGATCTTGTCGACGCTGGGCAGGTACTTCATTTCCAGGCGGAACAGCGGGATGTGGGTGTCGTAACCGGTGACGCGCTCGACCGGGGCCAGCAGGTCGTACATCGAGTGCTCGGCCAGGCGCGCGCCGATCTCCGCGCCGAAGCCGGCGGTGCGCGGGGCTTCGTGCACGATCACGCAGCGGCCGGTCTTGGCCACCGATTCGGCGATGGTGTCGAAGTCGAGCGGGCGCAGCGTGGCCACGTCGATGACCTCGGCGCTGATGCCTTCACCGGCCAGCTTGTCGGCCGCTTCCAGCGCTTCCTTCACCTGCGCGCCCCAGGTCACCAGGGTCACGTCGGTGCCGTCGCGCAGTACGAAGCACACGTCCAGCGGCAGCGCTTCGCCGTCGTCGGCGACCACTTCCTTGTACTGGCGGTAGATGCGCTTGGGTTCCATGTAGATGACCGGATCCGGATCGCGGATCGCGGCCAGCAGCAGGCCGTAGGCGCGCTGAGGCGAGGACGGCATGACCACGCGCAGGCCGGGCACGTTGGTGAAGATGGCTTCATTGGCCTCGCTGTGATGCTCCGGCGCGCGGATGCCGCCGCCCCACGGCACGCGCAGCACCATCGGGCAGTGCAGGCGGCCGCGCGTGCGGGTACGCAGGCGTGCAGCGTGGCAGATCAGATGATCGACCATCGGATAGACGAAGCCGTCGAACTGCGCTTCGGCGACCGGCTTCATGCCCTGCGCGGCCAGGCCGACGGTGAGGCCGGCGATGGTGGTCTCGTCGAGCGGCGTGTCGAGCACGCGCTCGGGGCCGAACTTCTGCTGCAGGCCCGCGGTGGCGCGGAACACGCCACCGTTCACGCCCACGTCCTCGCCCAGCACCAGCACGGATTCGTCGTGCGCGATCTCCCAGGCCAACGCCTGGGTGATGGCTTCGATCAGGGTGATCGCGGTCGGGGTCGCCACGGCGTCCGGTTTCGCGACTGACGTCGCTCCCACAGTCTTGTTTTCGGGCTTCATCACGGTGCTCACGGGCGGTTCTCCGCAGCGATGGCGGCGGCGCGTTGCTGCAGCAGTTCCGGCGGCGGGTCGGCGTACAGGTAGTCGAACATCGCCTCGACCGGCTGCACCGGCGTGTTGAGGTAGGCGTTGACCTCTTCGTCCACGCGCGCGCCGCAGTCTTCCTTCCATGCGGCCTCGTCGGCCTCGCTCCAGGCGCCCTGCGCGGTCAGCCAGGTGCGCAGGCGGGTCATCGGTTCGCGCTCCCAGCCCGCTTTCACCTCGGCGTCGTCGCGGTAGCGGCGCGCGTCGTCGGCGGTGGTGTGGTCGGACAGGCGGTAGGTGACGAATTCGATCACCGTGCCGCCCTGGCCCTTGCGGGCGCGCTCGCTGGCGCGGCGCATGCCTTCGAGCACGGCGATCAGGTCGTTGCCGTCCACCTGCAGGCAGTGCAGGCCGCCGGCCAGGCCCTTCTGCGCCAGCGTCTGCGCGCCGGTCTGCGCGCTGCGCGGCACCGAGATCGCCCAGCCGTTGTTGATCACGCCCAGTACCAGCGGCAGTTCATAGGCGCCGGCGGAATTCAGTGCGGCATAGAAGTCGGTCTTCGACGAGCCGCCGTCGCCGCAGGTGCTCACCGCGATGTGCGGCTGCCTGCGCAGCTTGAACGACAGCGCCGCGCCGGCGGCGTGCAGGCACTGCGTGGAGATCGGCACGCAGAACGGGAAGTCGTTGCGTGCATCGCTGCCGCGGTCGTAATCGCTGCCACGTTCATCGCCGCCCCAGTACATCAGCACATCGCGCGGCTTCACCCCGCGCATGAACATGGCGCCGTACTCGCGGTAACTGGGCGCATAGACGTCGCCAGTACGCATCGACGCGCCGATGCCGACGTGGGTGGCCTCGTGGCCCAGGCAACTGGCGTACGTGCCCAGCTTGCCGGTGCGCTGCAGGGCGATGGCCTTGGTGTCGAAGGTGCGCACGAACAGCATCTGCTTGAACAGCTCGCGCAGGCGGGCGATGTCGCGCCCGGCCTCGGGCAGGTCGTTGCGCACCAGGGTGCCGTCGGGGCCCAGGTACTGGAGGTATTCGATCTCGAAGCTTGCGGCGATGCTCATCTGGACGGTGTTCTCGTCAGTGGCGGAATTGGTTTCAAATGTAATTTTAGGAGCTGTGGGCCGGGCAGCTGTCGTGCAATGCAGCAAGACGGGGGTGAATGGCGCGCGGCTCCTGGAAGAAACCGGTGCGGAAACAGGCGCTTGCCGCGCTGTCGTTCGGTGTCAGTCCGCCTGCGGCCGGCGTGGGTCGGACGTGATGCGCGTCGCGGGCTGCGCAAACGACAAGGGGCGCGGTTGCCCGCGCCCCTGTCGACCCCACGATGGCGCGAAAGTTCAGCGGATGCGCTGGACCAGCCGGTCGTGGTTGTTGGCGGGGTTCGGGTCCGTCGTCGTGCTGCTGACGGTGGCGTCGAACTCCAGTTCGGTACCGCGCTTGGGCTTGCCGGGCACCACCAGCGCGAACGCCAGCGTCTGCACGCCGCGCGCCATGGCGCCACGACGGGTGCAATCGGCGGCGGCGCCTTCGGTGGTGTCCTGCACGCGCGTGCAGCTCCAGCCGCTGGGGGCGGCCACGGCGGCGTAGCGGGCTTCCACGTTGCTTGTCAGGCGCACGGTGACCTGCTCGGCCGCATCCGGACCGGCGTTGCGCACCGGCACCAGCAGCGTGGCGATGGTGCCGCGACGCAGCGGCAGGGCAGCGCCCAGCAGCCGCACCGACAGGTCGGCGCGGGTCTGCGGCAGCGCAGCCACAGCGACCGAGACGGACGCGGTGTTGTCGCCGTTGGCCGGATCGAGCACGGTCGAGTTGGCCGACACGCCCAGGCCGAGCGTGGTGCCCGCGGCGCTGGCCGGCACGATGGCGTCGATCGCGAACGTCGCTTCGGCACCCATCGCCAGCGACGACGTGGTGCAGGCCACGCGGGTGGTGCCGGCAGTCACCTCGGCTGCGTCGCAGCTCCAGCCGGCCGGCAGCGTGGTCAACGACGGCGACAGTTCGGCCGAGAACACGAAGGCGAACGCCGCCGGCGATGCCGCGCCCGGGCCGGCGTTGCGGACGGTGGCGGTGTAGCGCACGGTCTCGCCGACGCTGGCGGTGGCCCGGTCGGCCGACACTGTGGCCGACAGGTCGGCGCGGGCGAAGGACGGCACGCGGATGCTCAGGCGCACGGGATCGTGGTCGGACGAGCGCACGGCCAGCGTGGCGTCGCCGAAGTTGTCCACGCCGAAGTCCGCGTTGATCCGCGCGTGGTCCACGCGCAGCGCGGCGTCCATCACCAGCGATTCGTTGACCAGCACGTGGTCCAACGTCTGCGCATTGCCCTCGAAGACGTACGAGTAGCGGTGCGCCGGATCGGCGATCAGCTGCGATCCGTCGATCAGCGGCACGCTCAGCGGGCTGGGCATGTACGTCAGCACCTGGTCTTCCGGTGCGGCTTCGCCCTTGAGGATGCCCATCACGTCGACGTAGCCGTCGTTGAACTCGAAGGCGTTGAAGTCGCCGACCAGCACGATCTTCTCGTCGGGGTTCGCCTGCTGCATTTCCTGCACCAGTTGGGCCAGGTAGACCGCCTGCGCGCCGCGCTTCACCCGCACGCGTTCGCCGCCGGTGGCCCAGCCGCTGCTGCCGGGCAGGGTGTCGTTGATGTCGTTGAGCGAACGCAGGTGGTTGACGATCACCGTCAGCGGATAGCTCGACGCGGCGTCCTGGTGCACGCGGGCGCGCAGGCGCAGCGGCGGACGGTCGTTGAGCAGGCTGGTGGTGCCGTTCGGGTTGGCGATGGTGGTCTCCTTGCCGAACTGCGCCACGTCCAGCACCTCGACGCGGGCCACGCCGTCGGCGGTCAGGCGCGAGCTGACCAGGAAGCCGACGTTGATGCCGCCCACGTCGTTGCCCGGCTGCAGGTACGGCACGTAGCCCGGGCGCGCGGCGCAGGTGGCGTCGATGCGCTCGGACAGCAGCTGCAGCACGCGGACGTTCTCCACTTCCACCGCGCCCAGGATGTCCGGGGTCTTCAGGTAGTCGCAGATCGCCAGCGCCGCCTTGGCCAGGCGCTTGTCCAGCGCTTCCGGCGTCAGCGTCACCGCGCCGTTGCTGTCGTTGACCTCGTCGAACAGGCGCAGCAGGTTGAAGCTGCCGACGGTGACTTCGTCGTAGCTCGCGTCGTTGACGGCTTCCGGCAGGTGCCCACCGCTGACGGTAGGCGGCGTGGCCACGTCGGGCAGCAGCGCCCAGGTGCCGGCGAAGTAGTCCAGCACGCCGAGCAGGCCGGCGACCTCCGCCCCGGTGTCGACCGACAGCGGCTGCGCGCCGACCTGGCCGCGGCTGCGCACCATCAGGCGTTCCTGGTTGGTGTCGAAGCGTGGCGGATTCTTGCCGGCCGGCAGGGTGATGGCATCCATCACGGCGATGCCGGGTTCGCGGAACGGACGCGCCACGCCGGGCAGGGCGACGTGGAACACGCCGTCGCTGAAGGACAGCGCGTCGTTCTCGTCCAGGCTGCCGCCGGACGGGGCGATCGCCACCGACTGCGCCACGCTGACGCGCATGCCTTCCACGCGCTCCAGCGTGCCGGGCAGGGCGTCGGGGCCGAGCTCGGCTGCGGTCAGTTCGATCGCGGCGGGCAGGGCGACGCCGGTCTCCAGCACTTCGACCGTCGGCGTGACGATTTCGGTGATGGCCAGCTGGTGCGGATTGGACGAGGGGGTGTATTCCTCGACCGTGCCGGTCACGCGGACGCGGTTGCCGACCGCGGCGGTGGCGGGCGGTGCGCTGCTGGTGAAGACGAACACGGCGTCGGAGGTGGCCGGGTCGCCGTCGTCGTTGGCGGCCTGCAGGAAGAAGCCGTTGTTGAACTTCAGCGCAGTGACGATGCCTTCTGTCACCACGCGCTTGCCGTCGTGCGGCGACAGCAGGCCATTGCCCTGGATCTGCGCGATGGTCAGCGCCAGCGGCGGGTCCGGCGGTTCCGGCGGCTCGGCACCGCTGTTCCGCGGATTGGGCGCACCGACGGCGAAGTCGGCGCCGTTGTTGTTGGTGTCGATGCTGCCATCGCCACCGCGCAGCGCGGCGGTGGTGTTGCTGAGCGTGCCGGTCGGCGCGCTGCCTTCGAAGCAGTTGGCCGCGCTGCCGAAGCCGACGAAGTCGGCCACGTTGGCATCTGCGGTCGGGCACGCGCCGGTCAGTGCCGTGGTGCTGCGGCTCAGGGCCACCTTGCCGGCGGTGCCGGCCATGGCGATGGTGCCGACAGCATCCGGCGTGGGCAGGTCCACCGTGCCGCCGGCGCCCTGCGCCTGCTGGATCAGGTAGAAGCCGCCGGCCGGGATGCTGCCGCTGAGGTTGGTGCGGCCATTCCAGGTGGTGCCGGTGGAGGAGGCGTACTGGACGCTCCAGCCGGTCAGGTCGACCGCAGTGGGTCCGTTGTTGCGCAGCTCGATGAAGTCGTTCTTCAGCGTGGCGCCGCTGTTGCCGCCGCCGCCGTAGACCTGGCTGATGACCACCTGTGCCTGCGCCGACGAAGCGGCGAACAGCAAGGCGAAAGACGCTAACACGGCCGCAAGGCGGCCCCGTGGCATTTCCATGTTACGGAATCTCCCTCAGTGGATTGGACGCCGCCCCCGTCGGAGGCGGATCGGCCCCCGGCCGACGCAATGTAGCCCAAGCCTGTGGTACGCGCATTGCATGGGCATGACATCAGTGCCGGTTTTCCGTCGCTTTGCCGGAGTCCGCTGCCGTCTTCGGTTACGCTGGCGCCCCCGCCGCCCCCCGGGTGGCTCCCGGTTGATCGACGGATGGCCGTAGAAAAGAACGAGCGCCCGCTGGAAGCAGGCATCCACACCGACCTCTCGGGCCGGATGAGCTACGGCGGCTACCTGCAGCTGGACCGCCTGCTGTCGGCGCAGCACCCGGTTTCCGACCCGCAGCACCACGACGAGATGCTGTTCATCGTGCAGCACCAGGTCTCGGAGCTGTGGATGAAGCTGATGATCCACGAGCTGCAGGCGGCCATCGGCTTCCTCCAGCGCGACCAGGTCTGGCAGTGCCGCAAGGTGATGGCGCGCGCCAAGCAGGTGCTGCGCCAGCTGACCGAGCAGTGGTCGGTGCTGGAGACGCTGACCCCGTCCGAGTACATGGGCTTCCGCGATCTGCTGGGCCCGTCGTCGGGCTTCCAGTCGTTGCAGTACCGCACCATCGAGTTCCTGCTGGGCAACAAGAACGCGGCGATGCTGAAGGTGTTCGCGCACGATCCGGAAGGCCATGCCGGGCTGGAGACGGTGCTGGATGCGCCCAGCCTGTACGACGAGTTCCTGATGTACCTCGCGCGCTGGGGCCATGCGATCCCCGCCCAGCACCTGCAGCGGGACTGGCGCCAGTCGCACGCCGCCGACGCCGCCCTGCTGCCGGTGTTCGAGGCGATCTACGAAGACACCGACCGCTACTGGCGCGAGTACTCGCTGTGCGAGGACCTGGTGGACCTGGAAAGCCAGTTCCAGCTGTGGCGTTTCCGTCACATGCGCACGGTGATGCGGATCATCGGCTTCAAGCGCGGCACCGGCGGCTCCAGCGGCGTGGGCTTCCTTCGCCAGGCGCTGGAACTGACGTTCTTCCCGGAACTGTTCGATGTGCGGACCTCGATCGGTCCGGGTCGTTGAAGCCGGGATCGGCCCCATTTCCGCAAAAAATCCCTTGGAAATCAGCGAATTGAATGGCTGAACAGGCCAAATGGCCGTTGCCGCGCCTGTATTTCAGCGATTTGACGGCCCCCGGCCACGTCGGTAATCCTCGCCCGTCCCGTGCTCGTTGCACGGGAAACCGAAATCCTGAACCACTTTATTTCTAGGGGGAGCCCGCATGAGCGGAGCCGTCGAGTCATCAACGCCGGAACGGATACCGGAATTCAAGCAAGTCCTGGGGCATCCGCGTCCGCTGTGGATGCTGTTCATGTCCGAATTCTGGGAGCGCTTCGCGTTCTACGGCATCCGCTGGGCGATGGTGCTCTACATCGTGGCGCAGTTCCATGGTGGCGACGCCTCCGGTGAAAAGCCGGCCAGCGAGCTGTACGGTGCTTACCTGGCCCTGGTCTACGCGGGCGCCATCTTCGGCGGCTACGTGGCCGACAAGCTGATCGGCTTCCAGCGCTCCATCCTGCTCGGCGCGATCTTCATGTCGGCGGGCCTGTTCCTGCTGGCCCTGCCCAGCGAGGCGATGTTCAAGCTGGGCCTGGCCACGATCATCGTGGGCAACGGCCTGTTCAAGCCGATCATCTCCACCATGGTGGGCAAGCTGTACGCCCAGGGCGATGCGCGCCGCGACTCGGGGTTCACCATCTTCTACATGGGCATCAACATCGGTGCGCTGCTGGCGCCGATCGTCACCCAGTACCTGGCGAAGAAGGTGTTCGGCATCGAGGACATGCCCGCGTACAAGGTGGTCTTCATCGCGGCCGGCGTCGGCATGTTGCTGAGCCTTGTGTGGTTCTGGTTCGGCCGCAAGCAACTGGAAGGCATCGGTCTGCCGGCAGAGCACCAGACCGGCCTGCGCAATGTCAGCCTGGTCGTGCTCTTTGGTGCGGTGATCGGCATCCCGATGTTCTATGCGCTGCTGACGATCAACGCCAACCTGCTGCAGGCCATCCTGATGGCACTGTTCGTGATCCCGGCGGTAATGCTGGTGGTCGAGGGCCTGCGCGAGGGCAAGGTGGCGCGCGACAAGGTCGTCGCGATGCTGGTGATCTTCGTGTTCAACGTGCTGTTCTGGATGTTCTTCGAGCAGGCGGGCAGCTCGTTCAACTTCCTGGCCGACCGCATCGTCGACCGCAACATCGGCATGGAAGGCTTCTTCCAGATGTTCGCCGGCACCAGCGATTTCCCGGTCTCGTGGTTCCAGTCGGTCAACTCTGTGGCGATCATCGCGCTGGCGCCGGTACTGGCCTGGCTGTGGGTGAAGATGGGCAAGAACAACCCCATCATCCCGCGCAAGTTCGGCCTGGGCCTGATCTTCAACGGCCTGGCGTTCCTGCTGCTGATGATGGCGCTGTCGGGGATGGTGGATGCCAACGGCAAGATCCCGTTCTGGACGCTCTTCATGGTCTACGTGATCCAGTCGGTCGGCGAGCTCTGCCTGTCGCCCATCGGTCTGTCGATGACGACCAAGCTGGCACCGTCGCGCCTGGCCGGCATGGCGATGGGTTGCTGGTTCCTGTCCATCGCCATCGGCAACAACATGGCGGGCATCTTCGCCGGCAAGGTCAGCGGCGAAGGCGGCATGACCGTGCAGTCCGCGCACGCGGGGTACACGTTCGGTTTCTGGGCGCTGGTGGGTTCTGGCGTGCTGCTGTTCGTGATCGCGCCGCTGATCCAGAAGCTGATGCATGGCGTGAAGTGACGCATCGGCGCGCCCCCCACGGGCGCGCCTTTGCCGATGCGTCATCCCCGCGAAAGCGGGGATCCATAGAAAAACGGCGGCCATCGGCCGCCGTTTTTCGTTTCCGGATCTGGAAGGCCTCAGCCCTCGATGCGCTTGACGCCTTCCCCGGCCAGCTTGTCGATCAGCTGGTCCAGCATCGCGCGCTCCTCGTCGGTCAGCGGTTCCAGCATGCGCTGGTGGTATTCGATGACCATCGGCGCAACTTCGTCGTAAACCCGGAAACCTTCGTCGGTCAGCGCCAGCACCGAGCGGCGACGGTCGTCGCCGTGGATCTCGCGCTGGATCAGCGCCCGCTCCAGCAGGCGGGCCACCGCCCGGCTGACCGCCACCTTGTCCATCGCGGTACGGTTGGCGACCTCGCCGGCCGACAGGCCGGGGAAGCGCCCCAGCACCGCCATCACCCGCCATTCGGTGATCGCCAGGCCGAAACGGCGATGGTATTCGCGGGAGATCGCGCTGCTGATCCGGTTGGACAGCACGCTCAACCGGTAGGAAAACAGGCGGTCGAGGTCGAAATCGGCGTGGACGACGGGGTTGGCGGGCTGGCTCATGTTGCGCTGCTACTTGTGGTTGGTTTCAGCTGAAACTATAAAATGGGGCCTGACCCGGCAAGCCTAGCGAGGCGCCCCATGAACGCACAACCCAACCTGGGTATCCAGCCCACGACGTTCGACAACCCGATGGGCATCGATGGTTTCGAGTTCGTCGAGTTCGCCGCGCCGCAGGGCCAGGCCCACCACCTGCACGACTACTTCCGCAAGCTCGGCTTCGTGCAGGTCGCGCGCCACAAGACACGCGCCATCAGCACCTATCGCCAGGGCGACTGCACCTTCCTGATCAACGAAGACCCGGATTCCTTCGCCGCGCGCTTCGCCGCCGAACACGGCCCCAGCGCCTGCGGCTTCGCGATCCGGGTCAGGAAGCTGGCCGAATGGGCGCGCGTGCAGGCGCTCAAGAACGGCGCCGAGTCGTTCGATGCCGCCGACGAACTCACCAAGGCGGTCGCCGCGCCGGTCATCAAGGGCATCGGCGACTGCATGCTCTACATCGTCGACCGCTACGACGACAAGGGCACCATCCACGATCCGGATTACGAATACCTGCCCGGTGTGGACCTGCTGCCGAAAGGTTTCGGCCTGACCTTCATCGACCATCTGACCCACAACCTGTACCACGGCAACATGGCCAAGTGGGCGGATTACTACGAGCGGCTGTTCAACTTCCGCGAGATCCGCTACTTCGACATCAAGGGTGCGAAGACCGGACTGCTCTCCAAGGCGATGACGGCGCCGGATGGCATGGTGCGTATCCCGCTCAACGAGTCCAGCGACCCGAAGTCGCAGATCAACGAGTACCTCGACGCCTACAAGGGCGAAGGCATCCAGCACATCGCCTGCTTCACCGACGACATCTACACCACGGTGGAAAAGATGCGTGAAGCCGGCGTCGCATTCCTCGACACGCCCGCGACCTATTTCGAGGTGATCGACCAGCGCATCCCGGACCACGGCGAGGATGTCGCGCGGCTGGCGAAGAACGGCATCCTGATCGACGCCGACGTGGAGACCAAGCAGCGCAAGCTGCTGCAGATCTTCACCCAGAACGCTTTGGGTCCGATCTTCTTCGAGATCATCCAGCGCAAGGGCAACGAAGGCTTCGGCGAAGGCAACTTCCAGGCGCTGTTCGAGAGCATCGAGCGGGACCAGATGAAGCGCGGGGTGCTGTAGGCTCGTGCCTGAAGCCCCTCTCCCGCCGGGAGAGGGGTTGGGGTGAGGGGCAGGAGGATCACGATGACGAACCGCCGCAGACCTCCCATGGCGACCCGATCCCTCGAGCGTGCGCGGGAACTGCGCGGCGGTTCGACGGATGCGGAGCGCAAGCTGTGGTCTGTCCTGCGTGGGGGCAACATCGACGGGCTGAAATTCCGCCGACAGCATCCCATCCCGCCCTACACGGTCGACTTCTGCTGCTTGTCGGCCGATCTGGTGGTTGAAGTCGACGGATCGCAACACGCGGAAGAATCCGATCGCGCGCGGACCCGGTTTCTTGAGTCGAAGGGTTTCACTGTCCTGCGCTTCTGGGACAACGACGTGCTGATGCAGATTGAAGCGGTGGTCGAGGCGATCTGCCGGACCGTCTCACCATCGCCCCTCACCCCAACCCCTCTCCCGTCGGGAGAGGGGCTTTAAAGGCATCGAGAATGAAGACCTCCACAGACTGCGGCTACATGGCCGGCTTCGCCAACCACTTCGCCACCGAAGCGATCCCCGGCACGTTGCCGGAGGGCCGCAACTCGCCGCAGCGCGTCGCGCACGGCCTGTACGCGGAACAGTTGAGCGGCACGGCCTTCACTGCGCCGCGCGCGGAGAACCGGCGCAGTTGGTTGTACCGCATCCGCCCGGCGGCGATGCATGGTCCGTTCGTGCCGTATGCGCAGCACCACCTGCACAGCGACTTCAGCGCCGGACCGGTGTCGCCGGACCAGATGCGCTGGTCGCCGCTGCCGATGCCGGAAACCCCGACCGATTTCGTCGATGGCCTGTACACGATGGCGGGCAACGGGGCGCCGGACGTGATGCATGGCGTCGGTATCCACCTGTACGCTGCCAACCGGTCGATGCAGGGCCGCTATTTCTACGATGCGGACGGGGAACTGCTGATCGTCCCGCAGCAGGGCAGCCTGCGCATTGCCACCGAGTTCGGCGTGATCGAGGTCGAACCGCAGCAGATCGCGGTGATCCCGCGCGGCGTGCGCTTCCTCGTTGAATTGCCCGATGGCGAGGCGCGCGGTTACGTGTGCGAGAACTTCGGCGCCGCGCTGCGCTTGCCCGACCTGGGTCCGATCGGTTCCAACGGGTTGGCCAATCCGCGCGATTTCGAGACGCCGGTGGCGGCGTACGAAGATGTCGAGGGCGAGTTCGAGCTCATCGCCAAGTTCCAGGGCCACCTGTGGCGTGCGGACATCGGCCACTCGCCGCTGGACGTGGTCGGCTGGCATGGCAACTACGCGCCGTACCGCTACGACCTGCGCCGCTTCAACACCATCGGTTCGATCAGCTACGACCATCCGGATCCGTCGATCTTCCTGGTGCTGACCTCGCCGAGCGATACGCCGGGCGTGGGCAACATGGATTTCGTGATCTTCCCGCCGCGCTGGCTGGTGGCGCAGGACACATTCCGTCCGCCGTGGTTCCACCGCAACATCGCCAGCGAGTTCATGGGCCTGATCCATGGCGTGTACGACGCCAAGGCCGAAGGCTTTGCGCCGGGTGGTGCGTCGCTGCACAACTGCATGACGGGCCACGGGCCGGATGCGGCCACGTTCGAGAAGGCATCGAACGCGGACCTGTCGAAGCCGGATGTCATCACCGGCACGATGGCTTTCATGTTCGAGACGCGCGCTGTGATCCGTCCCACGCGGCAGGCGGTCGAAGCCGTGCACCGCCAGCGCGACTACCAGGCGTGCTGGGCCGGCCTGCGCAAGCATTTCGCGCCGAAGGGTTGAGGCGCGCTCAGGTAGCCGCGCTTTCCGCCTGTGTGTCGGACAGGTGCTGCAGGCGCTGTGCGGCTTCGTGCGGCAGGGCCTCCAGCAGGCGTTCGCGGATGCGGCCCGCAAGTGTCGTCGCCATGCGCGCTTCGAGGAACCGCAATGCGCCGGCCAATGCTTCCAGCATCGCGTCATCGTCCAGTCTCGCCAGCAGGCGTTCGCGGTGGTGGCGTGCGCCGTCGTCGCGCTGCAACTCCAGCATGCCGGACAGGTAGACCTTGGCCGCGACCAGCGATCGGCGCGGTCCGGCCGGAGTGATGTTGGTCGGCACGCGGGTGGTGCCTGTCGTGGCCATGGGCATCGTTGTCGTGTCCGCGGCCGTCAGGTAGCCCGCCTGCACGAGGCGCTGTATCAGCAGGGGCGCATCCTGGCCCAGCAGGCGCACCAGTTCGGCCAGGTCGCGCTGTCCATCGCAGAGGATCAGCGCACGTCGCTCGCGCATGCCGAGCGTTCCCGTGTGGGCCTGCAACGTCTGGCGGGCAAGGTCGGTCTTGGACGGGCGCATGGCGAGTGGAGAGGGAACCCGCACGCAGCCTAGTCGTGCGCGATGAAGTGCCCATGACAGTCGTGCGTTCGCGGCGACTTAACGCGATGACGCTAGTCTGCAGGTTTGCGCACTGGAGAGAGCCTATGAAGTCGTTGTTGCTGATCGTGATGGTGGTCACCCTGTTGTCCGCCTGCCAGCGCCCGGAGGCGCCCGCCTCCGCCGAGGCCGGACCGACCACGACGGCGACCAGCACGCCGATGGCCGATGCGCCAGCACCTGCTCCCGCGGTGGACGACACGGCGGCACCGGCCGGTCCGGTCAGCCAGGCGAGCTTCCTCGGCTATGGCGACATGAAGCTCGGCAGCACGGTCGATGAAGCGCGCGCCGCGTGGGGCGGCGAGCTCAACGGCGCTCCGACGGAGGGCACGACCTGCCACTACGTGTGGCCGAAGTGGATCAGTCGGCCCGCCGACTTCGCCTTCATGATGGAAGAAGGCAGGTTCGTGCGATACGACGTCGGCACCGACAAGGAAACCGCGCCGGGTGGTGGCAAGGTCGGCATGGGCGTCGATGAGCTGCAGAAGCTGTACGGCGGCGCGCTGAAGGCGTCGCCGCACAAGTACACGCAGGGTGGCCAGTACCTGGCGATGGATGCCGGTGACGTGGCGCCGACCCGGCTGGTGTTCGAGGCGGATGCGGCGGGCAAGGTCACCGCGTGGCGCGTGGGCCTGTCGCCGCAGGTCGATTACGTGGAAGGCTGCTCCTGAGTCAGCGCGTCCGTCGCCAGCGGGCCATCGCTGGCCCTGCCGTCGCGGGCAGGCATAGAATCGCCGGACACCACACGGGAAGGGGTCGGCGATGATGGAAGCCTGGGGATACTTCGTGCTGGGGCTGGTGTTGCTGGCGCTCGGCGGCGATTCGATCGTCAAGGGTGCTTCGGGTCTGGCGCAGCGCTTCGGCGCGTCCCCCTTCGTCGCGGGCCTGCTGCTGATCGCCTTCGGCACGTCGCTGCCGGAACTGGCAGTCAACGCGCGTGCCGTGTGGGTGGGTGCGCAGGAACTCGCGCTCGGCAACGCGGTGGGCAGCAACATCGTCAACCTGGGCCTGACGCTGGGCATCGCGGCGCTGGTCGCGCCGGTCGTGATCCGGATGCGCATGCTGTCTCCACTGCTGGTGCTGCTGGGGCTGGCTTCTCTGGCGCTGATCGTGTTCGGCCTGGATGGCGTGGTCAGCCGGGTGGAGGGCATGGTGCTGCTGCTGGGCTTCGCCGCCGTACTGGCGTTCCTGCTGGCGCGTGCGTCGCGCGAGGATGCGCGGGTGCGTACCGACGTGGAGGCGTTCGCCGTCACGCACACCGTGCTGTGGATGAATCTGCTGCGCTTCGCGGTGGCCGCCGCGCTGCTGTACTACGGGGCCCGCTTCGTGCTGCAGGGAGCACCGATGATCGGTGCGCAGTGGGGTCTTTCGCCGTTGCTGACGGGCCTGCTGCCCGTGGCGATCGGCACGGCGCTGCCGGAAGTCGCCGCCGCCGTGATGGCCGCCAGGCGCGGGCAGGGCGACATGGTGGCCGGCCACGTCATCGGCTCCAGCCTGTTCAATCTGCTGGTCGTGGTCGGCGGCATGGCGGCGTTCCGTCCGATGCCCCTGCCCGCGTCGTTCGTGCGGCTCGAACTGCCGGCGGCCATCGCGTTCGTGCTGGTGCTGTACCCGATGTTGCGCGGGGACCTGCGCATCAGCCGCCTGGAGGGCGGGCTGCTGCTCGCCGCGTTCGTGGGCTGGGTGGTGCTGGAAGTCGCGTTGCTCGCCTGATCTGAACGCAGGCTCAGGCAGACGTGAACGGGTTTGTTAAACTCGGGCGATTGCTCGCGAATGACGCATTCCCTGCAACGCAAGGCGGTTGATGATCCCTTTCCTCGAAATCCTGCTGGCGCTGCCCTTCGTGCTGGCGCTGGTGGTGGCGCTGGCGCGCGGCCTTCCGCGCGGCGCGACGGCATGGCTGGCCGGGCTGGCGCCGCTGCTGGGCCTGGTGCTGCTGGCGTGGATGACGCCGAGCGTCCTGCAGGGCTGGAACGTGCGTGCCGACTACGCGTGGATTCCACAGATCGGCATGTCCTTCACGCTGCGTCTGGATGGTCTGGCGTGGATGTTCGCGGGCTTGGTGCTGGCGATCGGTTCGCTGGTGGTGATGTACGCGCACTACTACCTCAGCGCGAAGGACAGCGCGCCACGCTTCTTCGCATGCCTGCTGCTGTTCATGGGATCGATGCTGGGCGTGGTGCTGGCGGGCAACCTGTTGCTGCTGGTGGTGTTCTGGGAACTGACCAGCATCAGTTCGTTCCTGCTGATCGGGTTCTGGTCGCATCGCCAGGATGCGCGGGAAGGCGCGCGCATGGCGCTGGCGATCACCGGTGCCGGTGGACTCGCGCTGCTCGGCGGCGTGCTGCTGATCGGGCGCATCGTCGGCAGCTACGACCTTGATGTGGTGCTCGTCTCGGGCGACCTGATCCGCGGCAGTGCACTGTATCCATGGGCGCTGGCGCTGGTGCTGGCGGGGGTGTTCACCAAGAGCGCGCAGTTCCCCCTGCATTTCTGGTTGCCGCACGCGATGGCGGCACCGACGCCGGTGTCGGCCTACCTGCATTCGGCGACGATGGTGAAGGCCGGCGTGTTCCTGCTGGCGCGCCTGCATCCTGCGCTTGCGGGCACCGACCTGTTCTTCTACGTGGTGACCAGCGTCGGTGCGCTGACGCTGCTGATCGGCGCGTGGTGCGCCATCTTCCAGCACGATCTGAAGGGCCTGCTGGCGTACTCCACCATCTCGCACCTCGGCCTGATCACGCTGCTGTTCGGCATCTCCACGCCGATGGCGGTGGTGGCCGGCGTGTTCCACATCCTCAACCACGCCACGTTCAAGGCCTCGCTGTTCATGGCGGCGGGCATCATCGACCACGAGACCGGCACGCGCGATATGCGGCGGCTGGGCAACCTGAGGCGCTACCTGCCATGGACCAGCGCATTGGCGATCATCGCCTCGCTGGCCATGGCGGGCATTCCGCTGCTCAATGGCTTCCTGTCGAAGGAAATGTTCTTCGCCGAAGCGCTGGACATCGGCGGCCATCGCGCGATGCGCGACATCATCACCGTGGCGGCGCTGCTGTATGGCGTATTCGGTGTGGCCTACAGCCTGCGCTTCGTCTACGAAACGTTCTTCGGGGAGGGTCCGCGCGCGCTGGATGTCACCCCGCACGAGCCGCCGCGCTGGATGAAGATCCCGGTGGAAGTGCTGGTGGTGCTGTGCGTGGCAGTGGGCATGGTCCCGGCGTGGACCATCGCACCCGTGCTGCACGCCGGCGCCGGCGCGATCCTCGGCGACGCGATGCCCGAGTACAGCCTGGCGGTCTGGCACGGCATCAACAAGCCGCTGCTGATGAGCCTTGCCGGCATCGCGGGCGGCATCGCCCTGTACTTCGGGTTGCGCCGCCTGTTCGACCTGCATGCCATCGTGCGGCGGTCACTGGGACGCAGTGTGTTCCGCTGGAACATGGAAGCCCTCTACGGACTGGCCGGCCGTTTCACCGACCGGATCGCCAACGGCAGCCTGCAGCGCAGCCTGTTGTTCCTGCTGCTGGCCGCCCTCGCGGCGGGCGCGGCGCCGTTCGTGGGTGGCGACGCGGCACCGCTGCAGTGGCGCGGTTCACAGCCCATGCCGCTGCTGGGCTGGCTGTTGTGGCTGGTGCTGGTGGGCTGCGCAGTGTGGACGATCCGGCTGTACCGGCAACGGCTGCTGGCGGTCATCGTGCTGGGCGGCGCGGGGCTGATGGTCAGCCTGGCGTTCGTGTTCCTGTCCGCGCCCGATCTGGCGCTGACCCAGCTGATGGTGGAGATGGTCAGCCTGGTCCTGCTGTTGCTGGGCCTGCACTACCTGCCGCCGCGCTCGCCGCCCGAGCGCGAGCCGCGCCGCCGCGTGCGCGACATTGCCGTGGCACTGGCGGCGGGCCTTGGCACCGGTACGCTGGCCTATCTCGTGATGACCCGGCCGGGCGACACGATCAGCGGCGAACTGCTGGCGCGTTCGTTGCCGGAGGCCTATGGCAGCAACGTGGTGAACGTGATCCTGGTGGACTTCCGTGGCTTCGATACCTTCGGCGAGATCACGGTGTTCGGCATCGCGGCGTTGATCGTGCATGCGCTGCTGCGCCGCGCGCGGATGGCGCCGGAGAAGATCATGTCGGGACCTCCGATCGCGTTGCCGGTGCCGGCCGACCTGGCGCAGATCATGTTCCCGCTGACGTTGACGGTGTCCGTCTTCCTGTTCCTGCGCGGACACAACGCGCCGGGTGGCGGTTTCATCGCCGGCCTGGTGCTGGCGGTGCCGCTGCTGGTGCAGTACGTCATCCAGGGCGCGGCTTCGGTGGAATCGCGCTTCGGCTTCGACTATGTCCGTTGCATCGGCGTGGGCCTGCTCGTCGCCGGCGTCAGCGGCGTGGCGTCGATGGGCTTCGGCCTGCCGTTCCTGACCAGTGGCCACCTGGACCTCGACCTGCCGGTCATCGGCAAGGTGCCGCTGGCCAGCGCGATCGGATTCGATACGGGCGTCTATCTGGTGGTGTTCGGCGGCGCGATGCTCATCCTGTCGATGATGGGCACCATCAAGCCGTCGCGCACGCGCGTGTCGCACCTGGGCGTGATGGAACCGGGTGAGCGCTCCACCCGCACGGGGGAACTGCGCTGATGGGAGGTGCACGGTAATGGAGCTGGCCATGGCGAGCGCGATCGGCATCCTCACCGCCGCGGGCGTGTACCTGCTGCTGAGGGCGCGCAGTTTCGACATCATCCTCGGGCTGACGCTGCTGTCGTACGCGACCAACCTGCTGATCTTCGCCGGCGGGCGGCTGGTGCCCGGCAAGCCGGCGGTGTTGCGCGACGGCGTGACGCCGACGCTGGCGAACTACACCGATCCGCTGCCGCAGGCGCTGGTGTTGACGGCCATCGTGATCGCCTTCGCGATGACGGCGGTGACCGTGGTGCTGGCCATCCGCAGCCGCGGCGACAACGACAGCGACCATGTGGATGGCCGCAAGGCCGAACACGAATTCCTCGCCAGCGAACAGCGCCGGCATGAAGAAGCCCGCGTCGCCGCCAAGGCCGACGAGGCGGAGCCGCGCGCATGAACCACCTGCCGGTACTGCCGATCCTGATCCCGCTGTTCGCCGCTTCGATCGTGTTGTTCTTCGAACACCGCCGGTTCGGCATGGTGCCGCAGCGCATCGTCGCGTGGACCTCGATCGCGGCGATGCTGGCCGTGGCCTGCATGCTGGTCGCCCCGGCGGCGTCCGGCGAGGTCTCGGTCTATCTGCTCGGCGACTGGCCCGCACGCCTGGGCATCGTGCTGATGGTGGATCGCCTGTCGGCGCTGATGCTGCTGGTCGGCCTGCTGCTCGCGGCCGCCTGCCTGCTGCACGCGTGCGCCGGCTGGGACCGGCGCGCGCCGCATTTCCATGCGTTCTTCCAGTTCCAGCTGATGGGTTTGAACGGGGCCTTCCTGACCGGCGACATCTTCAACCTGTTCGTGTTCTTCGAGGTGCTGCTGATCTCGTCCTACGGCCTGATGCTCAGCGGCGGGCGTGGCGAGCGCATGCGTGCGGGCCTGCATTACGTCAGCTTCAACATCGCGGCATCGACGCTGTTCCTGATCGCGCTCGGCCTGCTGTACGGCCTGCTCGGTTCGTTGAACATGGCCGAGATATCGGTGCGCGTGGCGCAGCTGCCGCCAGGCGACCTGGCGCTGGTGCGGGCGGCGGCAGGCCTGTTGTTCGTGGTGTTCTGCGCGAAAGCCGCGCTGCTGCCGATGTACTTCTGGCTGCCCGATACCTACATGCATGCGCCTGCTGCGGTCGCCGGCCTGTTCGCCATCATGACCAAAGTGGGGCTTTACGCGGTGCTGCGGCTGGGCACGCTGAGCTTCGGTGCGGCGGGGCCGCTGGATGGGTTCGCATGGCCGGCGCTGCTGGCGCTGGGGGCGGCCACGCTGGTGTTGGCTTCGCTGGGCGTGCTGGCCGCGCAGCGTCTTCGCGCGCTGGCGGCGTACCTGGTGCTCGGTTCGGCGGCGACCCTGTTCGTCGCATTCTCGCTGCATTCCGCAGGCACGGTCGGCGCGGGGCTGTACTACCTGGTGCACAGCAGTTTCGCCGGTGCGGCGCTGTTCCTGCTCGCCGACCTGATCCGCCGTCGTCGCGGCCGCGCCAGCGACCGCAAGGACGTGATCGCCGCGCTGCCGGACAAGACCGTGCCGGGTCTGCTTTTCCTGGTGGCGGCGGTCTCGCTGGCAGGCCTGCCGCCGCTGTCGGGCTTCATCGGCAAGCTGCTGCTGCTGGAAGCCGTACCGCCGGGGCCGCATACGTTCTGGATCTGGACGCTGGTGCTGGGCACCAGCTTCATGATGCTGGTCGGGCTGGCACGTGCGGGCACGCGGTTGTTCTGGCGTGTCGAGCCCTGGCCCGATGCCGGGCAGCACACGCTGGAGGCCTACACGCCCGCACACGAGGCGGTGCACGCGCCATCGCGTCCACTGGAAACGGCGGCCATCGTGCTGTTGCTGGCCTATGGCCTGGTGCTGGTGCTGGCTGCCGCGCCGGTGCTGGACTACACGCGCGCCACCGCGACGCAACTGCAGGCGCCGGCCGATTACGTCGACCACATGCGCGCCGCCACGCCAACCCTGAGGGAGCCCTGAGCATGGTCGCGACATGGCGCAAGCGCTGGTTGCCGTCGTTGCCGCTGAGCGTGACGGTATTCTGCTTCTGGCTGCTGATGAACGACGAGATCAGCGCGGGCCAGGTGGTGATGGCATTGGTGCTGGCGCTCCTGATCCCGCCGTTCGCGGCACGGCTGGACCGCGAGTTCGCGCGCATCGGCCGGCTGCGCAGCGTGCCGCGCATGCTCGGGGTGCTGCTGCGGGATATCGTGCAGGCCAACATCACCGTGGCATTGCAGGTGCTGGGCCCGGAGCGGAAGATCCATCCCGGCTTCA
Organism: Pseudoxanthomonas sp. SE1; assembly: GCF_029542205.1. NCBI lineage: Bacteria > Pseudomonadati > Pseudomonadota > Gammaproteobacteria > Lysobacterales > Lysobacteraceae > Pseudoxanthomonas > Pseudoxanthomonas sp. SE1. The sequence continues at coordinate 715,778 of NZ_CP113783.1, forward strand.
TCTGGGTGCCGCTGGATATCGACAACATCCACGGCATCGCGGCGTTGACCAGCATCATCACGCTGACGCCGGGTACGGTGTCGTCTGCGCTGTCGGAGGATCGCCGCCACCTGCTGGTGCACGTGCTGAACCTGGACGATGCCGACGAAGTGGTCCGGCAGATCAAGACGCGCTACGAGGCGCCGCTGATGGAGATATTCCCATGATGCCGCAGACCCTGGTGGTATACGCCGTGATCGCCTCGATGCATGTCGTCGGTGTCGCCATGCTGCTGGCGCTGTATCGGCTGGTCCGTGGACCGAGCGTGCCGGACCGCATCCTCGCACTCGATACCTTGTACGTCTGCGCGATCGCGCAGCTCATGCTGTTCGGCATGTACCTAGGCACGGCGGTCTATTTCGAGGCCGCGCTGATCATCGCCATGCTGGGCTTTGTGGGTACGGTGGTGTTGAGCAAGTACGTGCTGCGCCGGGATGTCGTCGAATGAGCTGGGTCTTCGCCATCCTGCTGGTGCTGCTGCTGGCCATCGGCAGTTTTTTCATCCTCGTCGGCTCCTTCAGCCTGGTGAAGCTGTCGGACTTCTTCAAGCGCCTGCATGGACCGACCAAGGCCAGCACGCTGGGTGTCGGCTGCGTGCTGATCGCCTCGGTCGGGTACCACGCCCTGGGTGGCACCGATCCGCAGCCGCGCGAACTGCTGATCACCGCGTTCCTGTTCATCACCGCGCCGATCAGCGCACACCTGATGGCGAAGGCGGCGCTGTCGCTGCACATGGCCGAGCGTCCGCCGATGCCGGGCGGCGAGCCTCCGCAGCCTGTCGATGCCGTCGACGATGCCGCCGGCCGGGACGCCTGACGCCGGATGCGCACGGCCCTCGTCTTCGGCGCCAGCGGGCAGATCGGCGAAGCGTTGCTGGCGCGCCTCGAAGGTGCGGCGTGGCAGGTGTTCGCGGTATCGCGGACACCCAGGGCGGCTTCGTCGAGTATCCGCTGGTTGACGGGTGAGTTCGCCGCCGTCGCCGGATTGCCGGCGGCGGTCGACGTGATCTTCAGCACGGGCCCGCTGGATGGATTCGCCCAATGGTATGCACGCGGCCTGGTCGCGGCGCCGCGCGTGATCGCGTTCGGATCCACCAGCCTGGATACCAAGCAGGCATCGGGCGATGCCTACGAACGTGACATCGTTGCGCGTCTGCAGGCCGCGGAGCGGCTCGTCTTCGACACGGCTGGAGCGAACGGCGCGGCAGCGACGGTGCTGCGTCCGACCCTGGTCTATGGCGCAGGCCGCGACCAGACGCTGGCGCGGATCGCGGCGATGGCGCGGCGCGTGGGATGCTTCGTGTTGCCGCGGGGCGCCACCGGGAGGCGCCAGCCCGTGCATGTCGACGACCTGGCGACGGCAGCGCTCGCAGTCGTGGATGCGTCCGCCACGCATGGGCGGGCGTATGCATTGCCGGGGGGCGAGACGCTGGCATATCGCGAGATGATCGCGCGCACGCTGGTGGCGCTGGATCCGCCGGCGAGACTGTGGGAAGTGCCGGTGCCGATGTTCAAGGTGGCGCTGTCGCTGGCGCGCAGTGCCGGCATGATGCGGGCGCTTACCGACGATGCGGTCTCGCGGATGCGCGATGACCTGGTGTTCGATGCTTCGCCGGCAGAGCGTGATTTCGGCTATGCGCCGCGCTCCTTCATCATGGACGCGCGTGCGGTGGGTGCGTAGAGCGGAGCTTGCTCCGCTGCTCCTGGAGAAGTCGATGCGATGCCAGCCTCGGCATCAGCCGGGCAAGCCCGGCTCCACGTCAGTACTTCCAGCCCATCTTCCGGTAGAACTTGCTGAGCACCCACACCGGCCCGATCAGCAGGTAGGTGAGGTCGGTCAGGAAGCTGGGCTTCTTGCCTTCGATCTTGTGGCCGACGAACTGCGCGATCCACGCGACCACGAACACGCCGAGCGCGAGGAAGAACAGATTCTGCAGCCCCAGCAGGCTTTCCAGCCAGCGCGTCAGCCAGGCCATGGCGATGAAGATCGCCAGCATGCCGAAGCCCAGCGGGCGCGAGAGCTTGTAGTAGTACATCCACGCACCGAACATCGCCAACGCGGCCCACGCGCCGGACTTGATCCAGGTGCCGAACACCGGGATGCACCACAGCAGCGCGACCACGGTCCACAGGATCATGGGCACGGCGAAGACGTGGATCAGCTGGTTGGTGTCGTTCTGGTGGTCGCCGGAATAGCTGGCGAACCAGCGGTCCACCGGGCGTTGCGCGGTTGCGTTCATTCATCCCTCCCGAGGATGGCAATGCGGCAGGGTATGGAGCATACCCCAGCCCGGCCAGGGTTGCCGGGCCGGTGGTCGGTCCCGGCCGATCAGTGCGCGGCGGCCTTCGAAAACAGCTGGATCACCGCCACGCCGGCCACGATCAGGCCCATGCCCAGCATGGCGGGCAGGTCCAGCGGCTGCTTCAGTACCACCCATCCGATCAGGGCGATCAGCACGATGCCGGCGCCGGACCAGATCGCGTAGGCCACGCCGACCGGCACCGTCTTCAGCGTGAGCGACAGGAAGTAGAACGCGATGCCGTAACCCGCGGCGACCAGCAGCGAAGGACCCGGTCGGGTGAAGCCTTCGGAGGCTTTCAGTGCGCTGGTGGCGATGACCTCGGCGGCGATGGCGATGCTCAGGTACAGGAAGCCTGCATTCATGGCGGTCTCCAATGCGGAAGCCGCCATTCTGACCTGTGGGAGCGACGTCAGTCGCGATGGCGGTTATCGGTGATGCCTCATCGCGACTGACGTCGCTCCCACAGAGCGCGAATCGCCTACTCGACCACGATGCCGGCCAGCTTCTGCAGCGCTTCGGCGTACTTGGCGCGCGTGCGCTCGATGACCTCGGCCGGCAGCGATGGTCCGGGGGCTGTCTTGTTCCAGTCCAGCGTTTCCAGATAATCGCGCACGAACTGCTTGTCGTAGCTGGGCGGGCTGGTGCCGACTTCGTACTGGTCCGCAGGCCAGTAGCGCGAGGAATCCGGCGTCAGCATCTCGTCCATGATGTACAGGCGGCCGTCCTCGTCCGTGCCGAACTCGAACTTGGTGTCGGCCAGCAGGATGCCGCGCTCGGCGGCGAAATCGGCAGCGAAGCGGTAGATGCGCAGGGTGGCGTCGCGCACGCGCTCGGCCAGTTCGGCGCCCACGGTCTTCACCATCGCGTCGAAATCGATGTTCTCGTCGTGGTCGCCGACGGCGGCTTTCGTCGACGGGGTGAAGATGGGTTCGGCCAGCTTCTCGGCCTGGCGCAGGCCGTCGGGCAGTTCGATGCCGCTGACCTTGCCGGTGCGCTGGTAATCCTTCCAGCCGCTGCCGATCAGGTAGCCGCGTGCGATGGCTTCCACCGGCACCGGCTTGAGCTTCTTCGTCACCACCGCGCGCCTGGCGTACAGCGAGGCGTCCACGCCGGCCGGCAGCACGCTGGCGACATCGATGCCGGTCAGGTGGTTCGGCATCAGGTGCGCGGTCTTGGCGAACCAGAAGTTGGAGATCTGGCAGAGCATCTCGCCCTTGCCGGGAATGGGGTCGGGCAGCACCACGTCGAACGCGGACAGGCGGTCGGTGGCCACCATCAGGAGGCAATCGCCGTCGGGCGCATCGGCGGGCAGGCGGTCGCGGGGCAGGTCGAACACGTCGCGGACCTTGCCGCGGTGGCGCAGGGTGAGGCCGGGCAGATCGGATTGAAGCAACGTCGTGGGCACAAACACTCCTTGGGGAGTTCCGGAAACCAGCGAGGCGTACAGCGTCGTGGGGGCGTGCGGCAGGCCGTGCGCCCGTGCCCCGGGGTGGCCCATCACCCGCTGCTGCGGGGCCAGGTACCGGACCGGGCCGCGTAGTGTACGGCGCTTGGGGGCCGTGTGTGCCGTAAAATGGCCCACTTGCTGAAGAAGGCGGGCTGGATGAAGCGCTGGTACGGGAAACTGCTGGGATTCGTGGCGGGTTGGCTGCTGATGCGCCATCCCCTGGGCGGCCTGGTGGGCCTGATCATCGGCCACGCCTTCGACGAGGACTGGTTCAAGCTCAGCCGCGACAACCCATACCGCGTACTCGGCCTGACCAGCGACGCGGACGATGCCGAGATCGACCAGGCCTACCGCCGGCTCATCTCCCAATACCACCCCGACAAGATGGCCGGCGCCGCGGAAGAGCTGCGTCGCCAGGCCGAACACAAAGCCGGCGAGATCAACGCCGCCTACGACCGCATCAAGACCCTGCGCAAGCGCAAGTGAGCCCCTCCATGTCGAACTGCATCATCGCCCCGTCCATCCTGTCCGCCGACTTCGCCCGCCTGGGCGAGGAAGTCGACAACGTGCTGAAGGCCGGCGCCGACTGGGTGCACTTCGACGTGATGGACAACCATTACGTGCCCAACCTGACCATCGGCCCGCTGGTGTGCAGCGCGCTGCGCAAGCATGGCGTCACCGCACCGATCGACGTGCATCTGATGGTGGAGCCGGTGGACAGGATCGTGCCGGACTTCGCCGAGGCAGGCGCCAGCATCATCAGCTTCCACCCGGAAGCCTCGAAGCACGTGCACCGTACGATCCAGCTGATCAAGTCCCTGGGCTGCAAGGCCGGCCTGGTGCTCAATCCGGGTACGTCGGTGGACGTGCTGGACTGGGTGCTGCCGGAACTCGACCTGGTGCTGCTGATGTCGGTGAACCCGGGCTTCGGCGGGCAGGCCTTCATCCCGTCGGCGCTGGACAAGCTGCGCGCCGTGCGCGCGATGATCGACAAGACCGGCAAGGACATCCGCCTGGAGATCGACGGCGGCGTGAAGGCGGACAACATCGGCCAGATCGCGGCGGCGGGCGCGGATGCCTTCGTTGCCGGCTCGGCGATCTTCAATGCGCCTGACTACAAGGATGTGATCGATCGCATGCGCGCCGCGGTGGCCGACGCGCGCGCCTGATCGGCGCGTAGAGCGGAGCTTGCTCCGCTTTCCCGGGGGATCTGCCGAAGCGGAGCAAGCTCCGCTCTACACGGAAAAGGGCGGTGGCCTTCGCCACCGCCCCGGAAGAATTGGAGGCTGATCCTGCCTCCGCCCGTCGTCCCTGCTATGGCCTCCCACGCTACGGATGGTCTGTGACGGGAAGATGACGATGGCTGGGATGTTGTAGGAGCGACGTGAGTCGCGACCGCGGATCATCAGTTCCAGGGCTCTCTGGTCGACAGGTTCGCTGGTCGCGACGGCGTACGGTCGCGACTCACGTCGCTCCTACAGGAGAGCGGCTATGCTCGCGCGTCCCCCAAGGAACTTCCCATGACCGCACCTCGCTGGCGCCTGATCCTCAACGGAAAATCCGCCGGCGACGACGACCTGCGCGACGCCGTGGGTTCGATGCGCGAAGAAGGCATCGCACTCGACGTGCGGGTGACCTGGGAAGACGGCGATGCCGAGCGTTACGTCGCCGAGGCCATCGCCGACGGCGTGGATACCGTCATCGCCGCCGGTGGCGATGGCACGCTGAGCGAAGTGGCGACCACGCTCGCGCATCGCGACGAGGCCGCCGATGCGTTGCCGTCGCTCGGGCTGGTGCCGCTGGGCACTGCGAACGATTTCGCCATGGCGGCCGGCATTCCGGATGAAGCACTGCCCGCACTGCGGTTGGTCCGGGACATCGCGGCTGTATCGATCGACCTGCTGCGCATCGATGCCGAAGACGGCGAGCACTGGTGCGCCAATCTCGCCAGTGGCGGCTTCGGTACCGAGGTCACCGTGGAGACCGACGAAGGCCTCAAGAAAATGCTCGGCGGCCTGGCCTATCTGGTCACCGGGATCGCCAAGCTGGGCCGCATCGAGCCGGTGACCGCGCGCGTGCACGGCCCGGACTTCGACTGGCAGGGTGAGTTCATCGCCGTAGGCATCGGCAACGGACGCCAGGCGGGAGGCGGGCAGGCACTGTGTCCGGATGCGCTGGTCGATGATGGCGCGCTGGACCTGACCATCGTGCCGGAGTTGTCCGGCGAGGTGGCCGCCACCGTGGGAACACTGGTGAAGGACGGCAAGCATGCCGCGCTGGAGCGCGTGGCCACCCGTGCCCGATTGCCATGGGTCGAACTGGAGGCCGAGCAGCCGATCACCCTCAACCTGGATGGCGAGCCCGTCCAGTCCCGGCGCTTCCGCATCGAATGCGTCCCCGGCCGCGCCCGCATGCACCTGCCGGCGGACTGTCCGTTGCGCATGCAACCGGATGCCCAGTGGCCGGCGGGTCCGCGCGTCGGGTAAAGTAGGGCCGTGTCCCATCCCGCGCTCCCGCTTTCCAAAGATTCCGCACGCCCTGGCTGGCGATGGTGGCCCGTAGCCGTCGCCCATACCGCCACCGCGTCCCGGAAGGAAAGCCCGCTTGATCTCGCACGACCAGTTCCAGCAGTACGCTGCTGAAGGTTTCAACCGCATCCCCGTCGTCCGTGAAGTGCTGTCCGACCTGGACACGCCGCTCTCGGTCTACCTGAAACTCGCCGACGCGCCGCACACCTACCTGTTCGAATCGGTGGAGGGCGGCGAACGCTTCGGCCGCTATTCCATCATCGGTCTGCCGGTGCGGCGCGTGGTCACCTTCCACGGCCATCGCCTGGAAATCCGCGATCATGGCCAGCTGGTCGAGGCGCGCGATGTGGACGATCCCTTCGCCGAAGTCGAAGCGCTGCGCGCCGCCTATGCGGTACCCAAACTGGAAGGCCTGCCCGGGTTCACCGGCGGACTGGTGGGCTGGTTCGGATTCGAGTGCATCGGCTACATCGAGCCTCGACTGGCGACGGGCGACAAGCCCGACGAACTCGACACCCCCGACATCCTGCTGATGCTGTCGGAAGAAGTCGCGGTCTTCGACAACCTCAAGGGCCGTCTCTATCTGATCGTGCACGCCGATCCACGCGAGGCGGGCGCATGGGACGCCGCGCAGGCACGGCTGGATGCGCTGACCACCAAGCTCCGGCAGCCCGGCTCGTATCCCACGCCGATCACCCGCGACGTGCTGGATGAAAGCCACTTCGTGTCCGGCTTCACCCACGACGGTTTCATCGCTGCGGTGGAAAAATCCAAGGAATACATCCGCGCCGGCGACATCTTCCAGGTGGTGCTGAGCCAGCGCCTGAGCGTGCCATTCAATGCGCGGCCGGTGGATGTCTACCGCGCCCTGCGTGCGCTGAACCCGTCGCCCTACATGTACTTCCTCGATGTCGGCGACGTGCAGGTGGTGGGTTCCTCGCCGGAAATCCTGGTGAGATTGGAACAGGGCGAAGTCACCGTGCGGCCCATCGCCGGCACGCGTCCGCGCGGGAAGACGCACGAGGAGGATCTCGCGCTGGAAGCCGAGTTGCTGGCCGACCCCAAGGAGCGCGCCGAGCACCTGATGCTGATCGACCTGGGCCGCAACGACACCGGTCGCGTGTCGGAAGCGGGAACGGTGCAGGTGGGCGAGCAGTTCGTCATCGAACGCTACAGCCACGTCATGCACATCGTCAGCGAGGTCACCGGCAAGCTGTTGCCGGGCCTCAGCTACGCCGATGTGCTGCGCGCGACGTTCCCGGCCGGCACGGTCAGTGGCGCGCCCAAGATCCGCGCGCTGGAAGTGATCCGCGAACTCGAGCCGATCAAGCGCAACGTCTACGCCGGCAGCATCGGCTACATCGGCTGGCACGGCGATGCCGACACCGCCATCGCCATCCGCACCGCCGTCATCAAGGATGGCCGCCTGCACGTGCAGGCCGGCGCCGGCATCGTCTACGACTCCGATCCCGAGAAGGAGTGGGACGAGACGATGAACAAGGGCCGCGCGCTGTTTCGCGCGGTGGCGGAAGCGGCGAAGGGGTTGTGAACTTGACTGGTCGTATTAAGAAAAGTAGGTCGGAGCTGCAGGCTGCATTGTCGGAGCAGATTGAACTTCTTTCTGAATACTCGGCGGCTTTCGATCAAGGAAAGACTTCGATGGCAAAGCCGATGTCAACGTCGCTGAGAGTTCTTCTACATGAGACGAAAAGACAAAGGTCTCTGCTTGAACAACTCCAGCTACGGTCTGGGCTGCGCTACATCGATACAGCTGGTCCAATCAGTGCGAGTAATCTCGCGCCGCAATCATTGCTGGTATCGATGAGGTTTGATACGGGCGACGTCAGTTTCGTCCCTCGTTGCATCTCTGGATTTGTACCGGAAGCGGGTTTTAAGAAGACTGTATTCTCTGACTGGTGGGGTCACCCTGTTGTTCGAATCCCCAAAGTAAAGGATTTTTCGCGCAGGGATTTGGTGCTCAGTGTCGCGGATACGGATGGAGGGGCGCATGTCGACGCTGGGTTGGAGTCCGAGTACTTCAGCCTAAGCCGGGCCAACGCGCTGGGTTGGGTGTTTTCCATTAATGGGGGCGACCCCACGCCGATGCCGAACCCTGTGCCTGCCTGCATGAGGCAGATTGCGCACGAAGTGATCGAAACCCTGGCGTCGTCCACGGCGATGATGAAAGGTTGAAGGATTCTCTATGCTTTTGATGATCGACAACTACGACAGCTTCACCTACAACCTCGTGCAGTACCTGCAATCTCTGGGTGCCGAGGTGAAGGTGGTGCGCAACGATGCGATGACGGTCGACGAGATCGCGAAGCTCGCGCCCGAGCGCATCGTCATTTCGCCCGGCCCCTGCACGCCGAACGAAGCCGGAGTCTCGCTGGAGATCATCGAGCGGCTGGGTGCGAACACACCCATCCTCGGTGTCTGCCTCGGTCACCAGAGCATCGGCCAGGCCTATGGAGGCAACGTCATCCGCGCGGGCCGCATCATGCACGGCAAGACCTCGCGCATCCGCCATGAAGGCAAGGGCGTGTTCGCCGGTCTGCCGGACGCCTACGAGGCCACGCGCTACCACTCGCTGGTGGTGGAGCGCGGCAGCTTGCCGGATGCGCTGGAAATCACCGCGTGGACCGAGAACGACGACGGCAGCATCGAGGAGATCATGGGCCTGCGCCACCGCAAGTACCCCGTGGAAGGCGTGCAGTTCCACCCCGAGTCGATCCTGACCGAGCATGGGCATGCCCTGCTGAAGAACTTCCTCGAACGATGATGTAGGGCGGGCCCGGGCCCGCCATCGCCATGCCGGTGGGCCAGGGCCCACCCTACGGAGCCCCCATGCCACTGACACCTCAAGAAGCCCTGCAGCGCACCATCGAGCATCGCGAAATCTTCCACGACGAGATGGTCGACCTCATGCGCCAGATCATGCGCGGCGACGTGTCGCCGACCATGACCGCCGCCATCCTGACCGGCTTGCGCGTGAAGAAGGAAACCGTCGGCGAGATCGCCGGCGCCGCCACGGTGATGCGCGAGTTCTCGCGCACCGTGGATGTCGCCGACCGGACGCATCTTGTCGACATCGTCGGAACCGGCGGCGATGGCTCGCATACGTTCAACATCTCCACCTGCTCGATGTTCGTCGCGGCCGCCGCCGGTGCGCGCATCGCCAAGCATGGCAACCGCAGCGTGTCGTCGAAGTCGGGCAGCGCCGACGTGCTGGAAGCGCTGGGCGTCGACATCGAACTGCAGCCGGAGCAGGTGGCGCAGTCCATCGCGAGAGCCGGCATCGGCTTCATGTTCGCGCCGGTGCACCATCCCGCGATGAAAGTCGTGGCACCGGTGCGGCGCGAAATGGGCGTGCGCACCATCTTCAACATCCTGGGACCGCTGACCAATCCTGCGGGCGCGCCCAGCATCCTGATGGGGGTCTTCCATCCGGACCTTGTCGGCATCCAGGCACGCGTGCTGCAGGAGCTGGGGGCCGAGCGCGCACTGGTGGTCTGGGGTCGCGACGGCATGGATGAACTGTCCCTGGGCGCTGGCACGCTGGTCGGCGAGTTGCGCGACGGCGAAGTGCGGGAATACGAACTCCACCCGGAAGACTTCGGCATCGCGATGGCCGCCAGCCGCAACCTGCGCGTGGCCGACGCCGCGGAATCGAAGGCGATGTTGCTGGGCGTGCTGGACAACAAGCCCGGTCCCGCCCGCGAGATCGTGGTGCTGAACGCGGGTGCGGCGCTGTACGTGGCCGGCGTGGCGGAGAGCATCGAGGACGGCATCGTCCGTTCACGGGATGCCATCGCCAGCGGCAAGGCGTTGGAGCGCCTGCACCAGTTCGTCGCGACCACGCAGGCCCTGGGCCTGCCGCACACGGAGGCATGACATGGCCGCCAGCGGATTCGCCAGCCTGCCCAAACCGCCGTATTACGCGGTGATCTTCTCATCGCTGCGCAATAGCCAAGATGAGGCCGGCTACGGCGCCATGGCCGAGCGCATGGTCGAACTGGCGCAGCAGCAACCCGGCTTCCTCGGCGTGGAGTCCACGCGCGGCGCGGACGGTTTCGGCATCACCGTCGCCTACTGGGACAGCGAGGCGGCCATCCACGCCTGGCGGCAGCACGCCGAACACACCGCGGCGCGCGAGCAGGGGCGGCGGGACTGGTACGACCACTTCGAGCTGCGCGTGGCCAAGGTCGAGCGGGCGTACGGGTGGGACCGGGCGGAAGGTGTGTAGGAGGGGCTTCAGCCCGCGCCGCGACAGCCTTTCCTCCCCCAAAATGCCGAATGCGCCGCAGCACGACCGTATGGGGAACGGCCGGCTGCCGGGTGGCCGTCGTAGTGAATCCGGTTGGAGCTGAAGCACCTCTTACATGACGCGGCATGGATGCGACAATGCAACTTGCCGTGCGCTGCCACGGGACCGGACCAGAAAATCAATGAGCGACATCCTCACCACCATCCTCGCCCGCAAGGCGGACGAGATCGCCGAGCGCAGCGCCCGCGTATCGTTGGCCGACCTGCGCGCGCGCATCGCCGATGCGCCGCCGACGCGCGGCTTCGCCGACGCGCTGAACGCGATGATCGCGCAGGGCGATCCGGCGGTGATCGCCGAGGTGAAGAAGGCCAGCCCGTCCAAGGGCGTGATCCGTCCGGACTTCCGTCCGGCCGACATCGCGGTCAGCTATGAATTCGGAGGCGCGGCCTGCCTGTCGGTGCTGACCGACGTCGACTTCTTCCAGGGCGCCGACGACTACCTGAAGCAGGCGCGCGAGGCGTGCACGCTGCCCGTGCTGCGCAAGGACTTCACGGTCGACCCCTATCAGGTGTACGAGGCGCGCGTACTGGGTGCCGACTGCATCCTGCTGATCGTGGCGGCACTGGACGACGGGCAACTGGTCGACCTGTCCGGCCTGGCCATGCAGCTGGGCATGGATGTGCTGGTGGAAGTGCACGACATCGACGAACTGGAGCGTGCCCTGCAGGTGCCCGTGCCGCTGGTGGGCATCAACAACCGCAACCTGCGCACGTTCGAAGTATCGCTGCAAACGACGCTGGCGATGAAGGATGCGGTGCCGAAGGACCGCCTGCTGGTGACCGAAAGCGGCATCCTGGTGCCGGACGATGTGGCCACGATGCGTGCAGCCGGTGTCAATGCGTTCCTGGTGGGCGAGACGTTCATGCGCGCCGAGGAGCCGGGTGAGGCGCTGCGTCAGCTATTCTTCGCGGCATGACCGACGCTTCCTATCCGCTGCCACGCCCGGACGCCCCGGTCGTCGTTTTCGATTTCGATCACACGTTGTACGACGGCGATTCCGGTGGCCATCTGGTCAAATGGCTGATCCAGCGCAATCCGCTGCGCGCAATCGTTGCGCTGGCCGCATCCGTCGTACTGGGGCCGATGGTGGCGTTCCTGCCCACGCGACGGCGCGGGATCTCCGGCTACATCTGGATCGGTACGTTCGGCCTGCACGGTCGGCGCAGCTTCGATGCATTGATCGACCAATACGTGGCGGGTCATCGCGATGACGTGCAGCAAAGGCTGCTGCCGCATGCCCTCGAGGTGTTCCGCGACCACCGTGCCCGTGGCGACAACGTGGTGGTGGCCACCGGCGCGCCGCCGGAACTGGCGCGGGCGATCCTGAGTTTCGTCGCCCACGAGGGCGTGCCGGTCATCGGCACCGCCGTCGGCCCGCGCCTGGGCGCGGTAGTGGCCACGCGCCACTGCCACAACGAAGAGAAGATGCGCATGCTGCGCGAGCGCGGCTATGGCGAGGTTGCCGTCGCGTATTCGGACAGCAGTGCCGACCTCCCGCTGCTGAAAGCCGCGCGTGCCCCGGTGGTGGTGAACCCGAAGCCCGCGCGCGTGGCGATGTTCCGCCGCGTGCTGCCGCCGGGGACCCCCATCCTCAACTGGGGTTGCAAGGACCGTGGTGGTGCTGTGGCAACCTGACCCGCGGATGCCGGGTCAGATCCGTTCGGGTGCCTTCCAGTCCTTGATCAGGTCGGCGAACTCGATTTCGGCGAAGTCCTGGTATTCGCCTGCATCGTAGAAGCGGCCGTAGCAACCCTTGCAGCTCTCGAACCAGATATGCGGCTGCAGCGGATCGACCATGCGGATCAATGGGCGTTCGCCGATGCAGGCGGGGCAGGTGATCCGGTCGATCCGATTGTACTGCTCCCCCTGCGCCGGATCGCCGATGTCGATCTCTTCCGCGCGGTCCTTCAGCGTCTCGTGATCCACCATTTCGAACCACAGGCCCTTGCACTGCGTGCAGCGATGGACGTTGGCTTGGGGGATGGTGATCAGTTCCATCGTGCCTTGGCACTTGGGGCATTGCATGGGTGTCATCTCGGCCGGGTCGGGTCGCGGGATTCTACCGCGGCCTTCCTGGCCTGCCACCGCCTGCGGACGCTCAGAGCCGTAGGGGCTCGACGTCGACCTTCGACATCAGCCGCCTGGTGAAATAGCTGTCCTGGTAGTAGCGCACCTTGCGGCACAGGATGGGGTGGGCGAGGCCTTCGTACAGCACGATCTCCTTTTCCGGTCCCATCGCCTTGAGTTCCTGTGGCAGCATCAGGGCGCGCTTCTCCAGCACCTCGTTGTCGGATACGTTGCGCCCCTGGCCATGCGAGCGCGTGCGAGCACGCCGCCGGATGGTGGTGTAGCCGAGCATCTCCGAGTAGTCGTTCGCGTCCTGTTGTTCGCGCGGCGCATAGATGATTTGCAGCGCGTGATTGGTGATGATGGTGCGCGAGACCTCTTTACCGTAGACGGCATCCAGCTGCGCCATCGACTGGATGATCGGCAGCAGGCGAAGGTTGTAGCCCGCCATGTACGCGACCGCCTTAGCGATGATGTCCACCTTGCCTATCGCGGTGAACTCATCCATCAGCAGCAGGCACTGGTGCTTGAGCGAAGCATCGTTCTGGGGCAACACCTTCGTGTTGACGTTGATCAGTTGGCTGAAGAACAGGTTCACGATGAGCCGGCTCTCCGCCAGCTTGTTGGGTTGGATGCCGACATAGATCGTCATCCGGCGCCTGCGCACATCGTCGAGGCGGAAATCATCGGCGCTGGTGGCGGCGTCAAGCACAGGATTGAGCCAGGGATTCAGTGGCTCGCGGAACGAGCCGATGATGGAGGCGAAGGTGACGTCGGCCTGTGAGAGCAATCCAGCGAACGCGGTCTGCGCGTGGCTGCTGAGGAAGGGCGCCTGTACCAGCTTCTGCAGGTAGGGTTTGAGTTCGCCGCCGTCTCCCGAGGCCAGGCGCAGCACGGCGCCCAGCGTCGGCGGCTCCGCGCTGCGGTCATGGTCGTGCCGTTCGAACAGATACAGCGAGAAGGCCAGGAACGCATTGCGCGCCTGGCTGACCCAGAACTTGTCCTTGTCGTCGGCATCGGGGTAGAGCATCGCCGCGATGCTCTGCAGGTCCGATACCCGGAACGCGGGATCCGGCGAGACATACGTCATCGGATTCCAGCGATGCGTGCGCCTGTCCTCCGCGAACGGATTGAACAGGTACACCTCATGGCCGATCGACTGTCGCCAGCCGGAGGTCAGGTCGAAGTTTTCCTGCTTGATGTCCAGCACCACGGCCGACTCGCGATAGTCCAGCAGGTTGGGGATCACTACGCCGACACCCTTGCCCGAACGGGTGGGCGCCGCGAGGATCACGAACTGCTGTCCCGGAAGCCTCAGCAGCTTGCCGTTCAACTGGCCGACAACGATGCCGTCGTCCCGGTTTCCGAGGAAGCCTTTCCTCGCCACGTCGACCATGCCGGCGAAACGGGCGCGGCCATGCAGGTTGCGATGGCTGCGCAGCTTGAACAGCATCACCACCAGTGCTGCCCATGCCAGCAGCATCAATCCGCCGCCGATGCCGCCCGCTGCCTTGATCCGCCATGCGTAAGGCTGCACGCGGGGGTGGTCGAGATGCTTCAGATAGTCGAAATAGGTACCGAAGCGCAGCAGGTCGCCGTCCATGCCGAGGAACAGCAGCGCCAGGTAGCCGGAAAGATAGACCGCCGCCGTGGCGGCCAGTACCGCCAGGACCAGTGCGGTCAGAACGCGAACATTGCCCAAACATCCCCCTTTGAAACCGCGTCATGACAGTTGGACGCGATTGCCTGCTTCGTGGCGTGCCTCAGCGGCCGCCGTCCTCATGCTTGCCATCCATCCGGCTTTCCCCGGTGTCGATCAACACGTACTGATCGTTCTTCTTCCAGCGTGGCAGTCCTTCCTGAAGCTTCAGGCAGGGCGTGCCGCCGCAAGATGTGATGGTCACCTGTTGCAGCGCTTCGAGCACCTCGGCATCCACATGCGCGCGCTCGGCGCGGCCGATGTTGTGCCAGGCTGCGTAACCGGTGCCGGCGACGAGCAGAAGGCAGCCCGCAGACAGGATCCCCAACGACTTCCATCCCAGGAAGCCTACGCGCCGGGATAGCGCCGCCTGTTCTCGCTGCAGATGGTCGGCGACCTGCTTCAGGCGGGTAGCGGTGTCGCCGATATCCTGCGTGGCACGCGGAATTTCCTGCGACAGGGCGTCGCGTACCGCAATGCGTGCCTGCTCCGACATCTCGCGTTTGCCTTCCTCGATGGTGTTCCTCACGACGATGGCGGAACCCTGCAGTTCCTGAGCGGACGCATGCTGTGCGGCGGAGGCTTTTTCGCATTGTTGCGTGAGGTGCGCTGCCAGCAGTGCCGCGTTGGCAATGAATTCTTCCATCTTCGCCGATTCCATAATGCTCCCTGCATCCCGTCGCATATCACGGCGGAAGAATGACGCGATACGCATCCGTGTTTCAAGCGGGTGTGAGTGCTCATGTAGTTCGTGTGACGTATGCGCACGAAGACGGCTGGAAATGTGAAAGTCACACTCATTCATCGCGGTGAAGATGCGCTTCACGTGACTCTGTGACCAGATCGAACCTTTAACGCGCATCTTCACATTCGTGATCGAACAAATATCTTCGACTTCATCGTCCTGCAATAAATGGCTTGTTTTATGGGCTTTACGCTCATCGACATATGGTCAATGTGATTTCTGTAAACAGATTTACTTCCAATGTTGGTTGACGACACAAAATCTCGTGGCTATGTTCGGCGCGAAGGTCGTGATGCAGTACCGGATCTGATGTGCAACGCGCATCAACGCGTGCATGAAGACCAAAGGAGCGGAAGAGCATGGATGCCATTACAGGGGGTAATGCACGGGCGCATGTTCCGTGCACGGCGACGACCGCGGAAGATCTGCGGCCCCGGGCGCGTTGTGGCGCGCTTTGCCACCCGGAGACATTCATCAGTGCCGTGACGCACTCCCCAGGGAGCGCGCATCGGGTGTGTGTTGCCGACGATTGCAGGATGGTGGATGCGTGAGCCGGAACGTCGTTATTCGCGGTGTGATGTTGTCGTCGATGTTGATGGTGCCTTTGATTGTGGCTGGATGCGCCGCACCCAGGGCGGCGGATATAGGTGGCCGCTGGAGGCCCGTCAACCGCTTCGCGGAAGCGCCGCAGGCCATTCCCCTGCAGCAGGGCTACGTGTACCAGGCGTCGCCCGTCGATGGAACATTGAAGAGCATGCTCGGTCGCTGGGCGAAGGATGCACGCCTCACGCTGGCGTACCTGCATCCGAATGACTACACACTGTACGCGCCCGTGGCGCAGATCAGCACGGGCAGTCTCGAGGATGCGGCGGCGCAACTGTCCGCGGCCTATGCGTCGCAAGGCGTCCGGGTAGTGGTCGAGCGCCCGCGGATCATCGTGAGCCAGGCCTCGCAGGTCGCAACGGATCCCGCGCCGGCCGCGGCCATGGACGAATAGGGTTACGGGCCGCAAGTATGTTCTCCAGGAAGAAGACATCGTCCCCTGATATCGACCGCGCTGTAGCGCAGGGCGTCAGTTTCGAGTTGACGCTGGCGGAGCGTGCGCGCAAGAGCGAGCGTCGCGCATGGCTGGTGGCGTGGTCGGCCATCGTGATGTCGCTGATCCTGGCGGGTGGATACTTCCTGTTCCTGCCGCTCAAGGAGAAAGTGCCGTACCTGGTGATGGCCGACCCGTATACCGGTACGGCCAGCGTGGCGCGGCTGTCGGGGAATTTCCAGGATCGCGACGTCACCACCGAGGAAGCGATCAACAAGAGCAATGTGGCGCAGTTCGTCCTCGCCCGCGAGTCCTACGATTCCGGTCTGATAGGTCAGCGCAACTGGCGCACGACACTGTCGATGGCGGGACCCGCGGTCGCACCGGCGTACATCGCGCTGCATTCGGAGAGCAACCCCGAGCGTCCGTTCCGCCTGTATGGCGCGTCCAGTTCCGTGCGCGCGCGGATCCTCAGCATCGTCCTGATCGGGGGTGGCGCGGGTACCCGGCCCACGGGTGCGACGGTGCGGTTCCAGCGCAGCCTGTACGACAAGGGACGTGGCCAGGTACAGCCGCTGGATAGCCGGATCGCGACGCTGGAGTTCACCTACAACCCCGACCTCCGCCTGGGCGAAGAGGACCGGCTGCTGAATCCCCTTGGATTCCGCGTCACCAACTATCGCGTGGATGACGACTTCGCTGCGGCGACCGTACCGGAGCGGGAGTTTCCTGCGCCGCCCGCCGCGCCGGCGCCACCTTCGCAGCCGGTTGTGGCACCCGCCGCGGATCCTGCTACCGCCGGGGTCGACGGAGCCGTCGCCGCACCCAGCGAGAACGACGTATCGACAGTGCCGCAGCCTGCGGAGCAGTCGGAAACCCAGACCGGACCCGGAGTGCCCCAACGATGAGGTGGAAGGACGCGCTGCGTTTGGCCGTCATTGGCCTGTTGCTCACGACATTGCCGGCGATGGCGCAGGTGATCGAGGAGTACACCTACGCACCGGACAAGGTCTACCCGGTGCGTACCGGCCTCGGCATCACGACCCAGATCGAGCTCTCTCCACACGAGGAGATCCTGGACTTCAGCACCGGCTTCAGCGGGGGATGGGACATCACCCGCCGCGGCAATGTGTTCTATCTGAAGCCGAAGAATGTCGACGTGGATACCAACCTGCTGGTACGCACGGCGGCCCACTCCTACATCTTCGAGCTCAAGGTGGTGGCCACGGACTGGCGCGTGCTGGACCAGGCGCGCGCGGCAGGCGTGCAATATCGCATCAAGTTCGCCTACCCCGGTGACACCAGCTTCGCCGGTGCCACCAACAAGCCGCAGGAAGTCGCGCCGGAGCTCAGTACCGACGTCGAGCCGGACCGCGCCTATCACTTCAACTACGACTACGCCCAGCGCAAGCGCGGGCCCACGTGGCTGGTGCCGACGACGGTCTATGACGATCGCCGTTTCACGTACATCCGGATGGGGGACCGCACGCGCTTCCCCAGCGGCAATTTCCCCGTGGTGTTCGCGCGGGACAGCGAGGGGGGTGAAGAGTTCGTCGTCAACTCGACGGTGCAGGACGACACCATCGTCGTGCATGGGACATACCCCTACTTGGTCATCCGCCACGGCGACAACGTGGTCGGCCTGCGCAGGAGCCCGGAACGATGAACCAGACGCCGCACGACCAACCGGACATGGGCGCTGAACGCCCGGCGCCGCAGAATCCTTACCAGACAGCGCGTCCCGCGGTTGATCCCGACCTGGATGCCGGCGCCCCCTACCTGCGCTCGGCCGATGTGCAACGGCTCAACCGCAAGGCGCTGCTGTTCCTGGGTGGTATCGTGTTGCTGTTGCTGCTGGCTGCATTCTGGATATTCAGTAGCGTCGTGTCTGATCCCGATGGTGACGCCTCTAGGAAATTGCCTGGCGAACAGGTCGTAATTCCAGCAGCACCCAAGGACCTGCCGGAGCTGCCGCCCGAGCAACCTGTCATGGTCGCTGAGCCTAGTCTGCCGCCATTGCCCGTCATCGATGATTCACCACCCCCGCCAAGTAGTCTGAGCCTTCAGGGCCCCGCTATCGGAGGATCGAATGAGTTGACCCTGCGGGACCGACGCATCATGGACGGATCAGGGATGGGCGGCGGAGCGTCGGGCCAATCCGGGGCGATGGCTGGCGTGATGTCGCCCGACGAATATGCGCGCCTAATGATGCAAGCTGGTACGGCGCCGGAGGCGACTCCGTCGGTAAAAGCGGAAGACGTGACCAGCGCCAAGCCGCTCTACAACCCCAACACCCTGCTGATCCGTGGCACCTACATCCGCTGCGTGCTCGAATCGCGCGTCATCACGGACGTCCCGGGCTACACGTCCTGCGTAGTGACCGAGCCGGTGTACTCCGTCAACGGCAAGCGCCTGCTGTTGCCGCGTGGCTCGAAGGTCATGGGCAGCTACAACTCCGATGCCATCATCGGCGAGCGCGCGGCCATCGTCTGGGACCGCATCACCACGCCCACGGGCATGGACGTCAACATGCGCAGCCCGGGTACCGACATGCTGGGCGCCGCCGGAAATCCCGGCCATTATTCCGCGCACTGGGCACAGCGCATCTCTTCCGCGCTGCTGATCAGCATGCTGAGTGACGCCTTCAAGTACGCCGGCGCCAAGCATGGTCCCCAGGAAACCTCGATCGTCAACGGCGCCATTGTCCAGAACCCTTACGAGAGCAATACCGCCAGGACCATGGAGCGCCTGGCCAACATGGCGCTGGACCGCAACATGGCGCGCCCGCCGACAGTGACGATCAACCAGGGCACCATCGTCAACGTCTATGTGGCCCGTGATGTCGACTTCTCGGCAGTGATGCGCTGACAGGCGGCACGATGGACACGCAGAACGAACCTCTCGCCCGCGTTTCGAACGAGTTCCTGGACTACCAGTACCAGGTGCTCGGGATCGGCGAGCACATGCATTCCTCGGATGTCACCGAGATCTGCATCAATCGCCCGGGGGAGATCTACCTCGAAACGGCGCGCGCCGGCTGGCTGAAGGCCGACGTACCGACGTTGACGTTCGAGCGGGCGCGGCAGTTCTGCACGTCGGTGGTCAACGAGAGCAACACGGGCCAGCGCATCACGGACATCGATCCGATGGTGTCGCTGACCTTCCCGACCGGCCAGCGCGCCCAGTTCGTGATTCCGCCGGCTTGCGATGCCGGCAAGGTGTCGATCACCATCCGCCTGCCGGCAAAGTTCAGCAAGACCCTTGAGCAGTACGAGCAGGATGGTTTCTTCGACGAGATCCTGGAGCAGCAGCAATCGCTGGGCGACCACGACCAGGAGCTGCTGGAACTGCGGCGCAGCCGCAACTACGCCGAGTTCTTCCGCAAGGCGGTGCACTACCACAAGAACATCGTCGTGGCAGGCGCGACCGGCAGCGGCAAGACGACCTTCATGAAATCGCTGGTGAACCACATCCCCGACCAGGAGCGGTTGGTGACGATCGAGGACGCGCGCGAACTGTTCATCCGGCAACCGAATGTCGTGCACCTGCTCTACTCCAAGGGGGGGCAGAGCGCCAGCAACGTCACTGCCAAGAACTGCATGGAGGCCTGCCTGCGCATGAAGCCTGATCGCATCATCCTGGCGGAGCTGCGCGGCGACGAGTCGTTCTATTTCATCCGGAACTGCGCCTCCGGCCATCCCGGGTCCATTACCAGTTGTCACGCGGGCAGCACGGCGCAGACATGGGATCAACTGGCGCTGATGGTGAAAGCGTCTTCCGAAGGTGCCGGCCTGGAGTTCGAGGTGATCAAGCGTCTGTTGAAGATGACGATCGACATCGTCGTGCACATCAAGGCCCACGCCGGGCGCCGCTACATCACCGGCATCGATTTTGATCCCGCCCGCGCGCTTTCCTGACTGGAGCCCTGCATGGATTCACTGCGCCCGAACCCGTTGATGTCCGCATTGGAGGCGTCCGTGCGAGGAGAATGGCACGCGTCGTCGCAGAAGGACGCGGGCGGTATCCGGCGATGTGTCGGCCCTGCCCGCACGCAGGGAGGAGGGTGAGGCGATGTTGCCTGGCATGGAGCTGATGGGATGCACCGACCTGGCGGTCCCCGCCACGGTCATGCACCACGTGGTGAAGGTCGAATCTTCATTCAATCGCTACGCCATCGGCGTAGTGGGTGGCCGCCTGGCGCGGCAGCCGCGCAATCTGCCGGAAGCCGTGTCTACCGCGAGGATGCTCGAGGCGCGCGGCTACAACTTCTCGCTGGGGCTGGCGCAGGTCAATCGCTACAACCTGGCGCAGCAAGGCCTGGACAGTTACGAGAAGGCGTTCGATGTCTGCCCGAACCTTCGTGCGGGCTCGCGGATCCTGGCTGAATGCTATGCACGATCCGGCCAGGATTGGGGGAAATCCTTCAGCTGCTACTACTCCGGAAATTTCGTCACCGGATACCGGCATGGCTACGTGCAGAAGGTGTTGGCATCCTGGCAACGCCAGCCTGGCGACGACACCGCGCCGGCCATCCCGGTGATCGATCGCACGACGGGGACGCGGCGAAGCGCGGCTGCTCGCACGAACGCCGCAAGCGTACCTTCGTCGCGCGTGGCGCGTCGCATTGAGGAAGCGCGGTCCAATCGAAGCGCCATGCCCGCATCCGCCATGTCCGTGGCGGGGGCGCTCCAGGCACCGCCCGCATCCGCGCCTGCGACAAACGCTGCGCCGGTGATTGCGCAACCGTCGGCCGACGCACCCGTGCTGGTGCAGGCCTATCACCAGAACACAACCGCGACGCCACCGGCGCCGCAGGTCGTGCAGGTATCCGGGAGGGATGACGCTTTCGTCTTCTAGCAGTACCCGCCACGGATGGCTCAACGGCACGCGAAAGTGCCACCCACCATTGCAACCACCATTTGGGGTCGACATATGAACAACACGCACGTTACTCAAGCCAAGCAGGCATCCACCGCCCTGGTCGTGATGATGGCCTCTGCCGTCGCACTGGCATTTCCCGAACTCGCGCTTGCCCAGGACGCCACGGGTGCACAGGGGCGCGTTACCAGTTTCTTCACCAACATAAATTCCCTGCTGAACGTTGCATCCATCGCCATCGTCACCATCGCCGTGATCTTCGCGGGGTACCAGATCGCATTCAATCAGAAGCGTATCGGTGACGTGGCGCCGGTGCTGGTCGGCGGTTTCCTGATCGGTGCTGCGGCGCAGATCGCGAAGATGCTGCTGCCGGACGACGTGACCTCCACGGCCATGGTGGTCGGCCAGATGCTGCTGCAGCATGCATAAGAACGTGCTGTTCAGGGGCTGCACACGCCCGCCCATGTTCATGGGGGTGCCTTACGTGCCTTTCACGATCGGGGCGGGCGGCTGCCTGCTGCTCACGTTCTACTTCAACATGTTCTTCCTGGCCCTGCTGCCGGTGGTCATCTTCATCATGCGGCAGATGGCGCGCCGCGACGAGATGATCTTCCGGCTGCTCGGGCTGCGGTGGCAGTTCCGGACCAAGGTCCGGAACCTCCGTCACCATGAAGGTATGTGGGTTTTCACGCCCAATGCGTACCGCAAGCGTTTCGACGAATCGATCCCGGACTGAACCCATGCTCGCGCCCGACCTGTCCATCGCCGAGTTCATCCCCCTGTCCGCCCATGTGTCGCCGCACGTGGTCAAGACCACGGGTGGCGATTTCCTGCTGACCTGGCGGATGGATGGGCTTCCCTTCGTAGGGCGTGAGGAATGGGAGCTGGAGCATCGACACAACACGTTCAACCGGATGCTGCAGACGTTGCGGGCCCCCGACTTCGTCAACGTTGCGTTCTGGGTACATGACCTGCGGCGCCGCGGACGCGTCCGCTCCGGTGCGCGCTTCGGCCAGACGTTCAATCAGACGCTTTCCGACGGCTACTTCGACGCACTGTCTGCGCAGAAGATCATGCGGAACGAACTGTACCTCACGATGATCTTCCGACCTATCGTGATGGGCAAGAAGTTCGTCGAGAAGTCCGCGAATATCCCTCGCCTGCAGGCCGAGCAGGAGCAGGCCGTGTCCAAGCTGATGGAACTGGCAGGCAATGTGGAGGCGGTGCTGAAGGACTACGCGCCGGTCAGGCTGGGCATGTACGAGTCCGACACGGGTGGCGTTTTCTCCGAGACGCTGGAGTTCTTCGGCTTCGTGCTCAACCGCATCTCGGAGCCTGTCCCGGTACTGCGGGCGCCACTCTACGACTACCTCGCAGTCAGCCGGCACATGTTCTCGTCGAAGACCGGCGACTTCGTGGTCAGTACGCCTGACGGGCAGAACCATTTCGGCGCGATCCTCAACATAAAGGAGTACACGGACGGCACCTGGCCCGGCATTCTCAACGGACTGAAGTACCTCGACTTCGAGTACGTCATCACCCATTCGTTCAGTCCGATGGGGCGACAGGACGCGCTGAAGGTGCTGGACCGCACCAAGGGAATGATGATCTCGTCCGGCGACAAGGCGGTCAGCCAGATCGCGGAACTGGACGGTGCCATGGATCAGGTCGCCTCGGGCAACTTCGTGCTGGGCGAGTATCACTTCATCATGACCCTGTATGCGGAGGATCAGGCACGCCTCTCACAGAACGTCGCGGTGGCCCGGGCCGAGCTGTCCAATGCCGGTTTCGTTTCTACCAAGGAGGACCTGGCGGTGTGCTCGTCCTTCTACTCCCAGCTGCCCGGCAACTGGCGCTACCGGACACGGCTGGCGAATGTCAGCTCGCTGAACTTCCTGGGCCTGTCGCCCTTGCACAACTTCGCCACCGGCAAGCGGGACAATAACCCCTGGGGCGAATGCGTCACCGTACTGCAGACCACCAATGGCCAGCCCTATTACTTCAACTTCCACGCTACCCATCCTGCCGAGAATTCGTTGGGGGAGAAAGCGATCGCCAACACCATGGTCATCGGCAAGTCGGGCACCGGCAAGACGGCACTGATCAACTTCCTGCTGAGCCAGGTCCAGAAGTTCGATCCGGTGCCGACCATCTTCTTCTTCGACAAGGATCGTGGCGCGGAGATCTTCGTACGCGCCTGCGGCGGCAACTACCTGGCGCTGGAGAATGGCCAGCCGACCGGCTTCAATCCGTTCCAGTGCGAGCGAACGGATGCCAACGTGCAGTTCCTCGCCGGGTTGATCAAGGTGCTGGCGGCCAAGACGCATTACACCGCCCGTGAGGACGAGGACGTGTTCCGGGCGGTTGAGGCGATGCTCGACATGCCATTCCACCTGCGCTCGATGACCAATTTCCAGAAGAGCCTGCCCAACATGGGCGACGACGGCCTGTACGCGCGCCTGCGCAAGTGGACAGCCGGCAACGCGTTGGGCTGGGTCTTCGACAATCCGGTGGATACCATCGACCTCGACCGGGCTAGCATCATCGGCTTCGATTACACCGACGTCATCGAGAATGCCGAGATCCGCGTGCCGGTGATCAATTACCTGCTGCACCGGCTGGAGGAGCTGATCGACGGGCGTCCGCTCATCTACGTGATGGACGAGTTCTGGAAGATCCTCGACGGTGGTGGCGCGCTCAAGGATTTCGCCAAGAACAAGCAGAAGACGATCCGGAAGCAGAATGGCCTGGGCATCTTCGCCACGCAGAGTCCGGAAGATGCGCTGGCGAGCGACATTTCCGCCGCGCTGATCGAGCAGACCGCCACGCTGATCCTGTTGCCTAATCCCAATGCGTCCCGCGACGACTACATCGATGGCCTGAAGCTGACCGATGCCGAGTTCCAGGTCATCAAGAGCCTGGACGAACGCTCGCGCTGCTTCCTCGTCAAGCAGGGACATGCGTCGACGGTCTGTCAACTCAACCTGCGCGGCATGGATGATGCGCTGGCGGTGATCTCGGCCAGTACCGACAACATCGAGATCATGCACCGGATCGTCGACGAAGAAGCGCAGCGCCTTGAGATCGACAAGGCCGATCTGCTGCCCGAGCAGTGGCTGCCGCGCTTCCAGGAGGAGCGGAAGGGCTCGGGCCGTATGGCCTCCTCCCGATCGCCTCAGGAAAAAAGCGGGAGCAGTAGGCGCGCCTATACCTAGTAAGTCAACTGTCAAGCATGCCGGCAGGCGAGGTCGCCGTGACCCGCTCGGCACAAGGAGAGATGGTCTATGTCTCACGTCAACTCAGCCCACTGCCACTCCGCGCCGAAGCGTCGCCTCGCTTCTGTCATGGCGTTGATCCTGCTCGTACCGTGGGGCGCCACGCAAGCGTCGGGAGTTCCCGTGATCGATGGCGCGCACATCGGCATCAACAAGTTCGCGTGGATCGAGCAGTACAGGCAGATGTATCAAGAGCTGCAGAGGCAGATGGAGCAGTACCGCACGCAGATCCGCGAGCTTGAGCAGAAGTATGTGAACGGACCATCTTTCAATGGTGGATTGGGCTATCGCGAGACATTGTCGGAGCGTGGTCTGAACGACTATGTGGCAGAGCGCTGCGGCACTGGCAGTGGCCTGCGCACAGGTCCAGCACAGCTCAAGAGTATTGCCGAGCGTCAGTTCAAGAACTGTGTCGCGATCATCCAGACAGAGAACACGCGCTACAACGTGATGGTGAGAGTGCTGAAGAATCTTGATGTCAGGGATAGGCAAATGGAGGAACTTAAAAAGCAGGCTGCTGCCGTACCCGCGGATCAACCGGGCGCGCTGGAACGAGTGAAAGCCAACATCGCCCAACTGGAGGCGTACGTTGCTCTTGACATCCAGAACGCGAATACCCTGTTGGATGCCTATGACGCAAGTCTGAAAGCCTTGAACACCGAGCAGGTGTGGCTGGGTCAGGCCGCGTTCAACGGCAAGGGACGTGGCTTGCTGGGTGACGTCGTCCAGTACGGCGCCCTGAAGGGTGCCCTGCAGGTTGCGCGCAGTCGAGAGCGATAGCGTCTGCGTCACCATGACAAGCTGGATCGTGATCAACCATCAAGCACAGGCCCTCACATAAATGGACGTCGGAGCGCTCTCGATCATGGAGGCGGCAGCAGGATGGCTGCCCCTGCATGCGTCATTACCCAACATGGTCTTCTTCCATGAGATCAACGATTTCATCGATGACGAGCTTATCAATGAATACCTGCCAAATCTTGGCCGAAGAGTCATGCGAGTCGTGGGTGGTATCGGGACGATACTCCTTACGCTGTGGATCATGATCCAGGGATATCGGATCGTTACCGGGCAGTCTCGGGAATCCATGCTGGCCCTGGTAGTCAGCTCGCTTCGGGCAACATTCATCGTGGGCATCGCACTGGGCGCCGCCGTTTCCTGGGGTCCGATCTATGAGTCGCTGACGGACGGGCTGACGAAGACCATCAATGAAACGATGACGGGCGAACCGGATGAAGGCGGTGCATATGGAGACATCGACCGAACGCTGGCCATCATGCAGGTTGCGCTGTCCGCCATCGATACGGTAGACAGCAATCACGACATGGTGACCGAGAAGCAGAAAGAAAGGGCGCTGCTTTTCACGGGCGTAGGGTTGGGAGCGCCTGCCATCATGGCGGCAGTGGCGATGATGCTGAACAAAGTTGCGATCGGCCTGGTTATCGCCATGGGGCCGGTCTTCATTCTCTGCCTTCTGTTCGAGCAAACCAAATCACTTTTCCAGAAGTGGCTCATGTACGGAATAGGGACGTTGTTCTCGATGGCATTGCTGACCGTGATGGTCACGCTTGCCTTGGACATGGTTATTGCCGTCGGAACCGCATTCTGGATTACCAGTGCGTTGGGCTTTGGCGGAGAGAACGTTACCAACATGGCCATGCAGCAAGGTGGGCTCGGTTTGATCTTGACCGCGCTCATCGTAAGCGCCCCGCCGATGGCGGCGATGCTGTTTCAGGGAACGCTTGGTCAATTTACGCCCTACAGTGCTTTCCAGCCATTGCAGCAGCCAGGTGCGCCAGGTCAGCCGGGCTATAGCGGAGTAAGCAGCGGGGGACAATCCTCGGCGCAGGTTACCTCGCCATCGCATACCACCTATCCTTCCTCGCATGCAATGAACAAGCAATACAACTAAGGTGGCCGTCGATGATGCGCACAACGATTTCGTTGCTCCTGCTGATGTTCTCGATCCCTTCTTATGCGCAGACCGCGTGTCCACAGGGCGTAGGACCTGGGGATCCACGTTGCGGTCCGGGTGGGGGCGTAGGAGGCGGGTGGGATCTTCCTGCAGGAAAGGTCTATACGCGTTGGAAGACGACATGGGGGGCTTTGGCAGAGGATACCGCTGCCGGGAAAGTTGGCACATCAACGGGTCATTTCAGTCGCGGGGACGCTCGCCGCGAAGCGGTGGGAAAGTGCAAGGCTATCGGTGGCTCGGAATGTAAGTTGATCTTCACTTACAAGAATAGTTGTGCGGCGGTGGCTGATCCGGTCGATGCTGTCAACTCGCCAATGTCTGTAGTTCAGGCTGCGCCGACCATTGAGGACGCTTCCAGGCGGGCCCTTGAGATTTGCTCAAGTAAGAATGGAGGAGGCACCTGCCAAGTGAACTACAGGAACTGCACTGCCCCGGTTCTGATCCACGAGTGATCGATGTGGAGCCCTCATACGCGCCGGCGCCAGCAGCGAATAGCTCTGTCCAGCAGACTCCAATGACCGTTCATAGCCATAGAAGTGCTATCGCCTAGCTCTGTGAGGTTTGCCATGGAATCGAAAGAAGTACTGTTGTTTCTTCTACTTGGCGGGGCATCAGCAGCCAATGCGCAAACAGCCTGCCCCCAGGGTGTGGCGCCAGGTAGCCCTGCTTGCGGTCCGAGTGGTGGAGGGTGGCTTCCACCGCCTCCTCCGTCGATGCCGAGACAGCGCTGGAAACTGACATGGGGTGCATTTGCATCAGATGATGCGCAGTCTGTGATTGGAACTTCAACAGGTCAGTTCAGTCGCCGAGCCGCCAGCAAGGCGGCGATGGCTAAATGTGCCGCTTTGGGCGGGAGAAACTGCAAGGTCACGCTGACGTATGAGAATCAATGTGCCGTAGTTGCCGAGACTGTCGAGGACCTCCAGCCGATCGCCTCAGTTCAAGGGAGCGGTCCCAGCGTAGAGGAGGCAAGCAGGCCTGTGCTTGAAGCTTGCGCTCGTGATAACAATGGTCACAAGTGCAAGATCGTTTACTCCAACTGTACAGCTCCCGTGTTGGACTACCGATAAAGGGAATTGCAACCGGCCGTCCCTACTCGGCAGCGAAAATGTCGTCGGCACAGCGATGCGGCTGGGCTGGTTGGAACTCATTCTGACCACGCTCATCGTAAAGGCTCCTTCTATGGCCGCGATGTTGTTCGAGGGAGTGCTTGCAACTTGACGCCTTACAGTGCTTTTCGGCCGTCGCAACAGCCCGGCGCACCGGGTCAGCCGGTGTAAGCAGTGGCGAGCAGTCACCGGCGCCTACGCAAGCGCATGGCAATGCTCCTTCTTATCCAACACATAGACGGTACAGCTAAGGATGGATCATTCATGATGCGCACGACGGTCTTTGTAGTCTTGCTTATGTTCTCGATGGCTTCTTACGCGCAAACAGCCCCCCCCCAGGGTGTGGCGCCAGGCAGCCCCTGCTTGCGGCCCCGGTGGAGGGGCGGGGGGCGGTGGGATCTTCCTGCAGGAAAGGTCTACACGCGTTGGAAGGCGACATGGGGAGCTTTGGCAGAGGACACGGATTCCGGAAACGTCGGCACATCCACAGGTCATTTCAGTCGCAGAGACGCACGTCGAGAGGCAGTCGCAAAGTGCAAGGCCATGGGAGGCTGGGAGTGCAAGTTCGTCTTCACCTACAAGAACAGTTGCGCCGTAGTGGCTGAAGTGGTCGATGATCTCAAGGCGCCGATGATGCCGACCTATCAGAGCGCACCGACCATTGAGTCCGCCTCCAAGCTGGCTATTGATGGTTGCTCAAGTAAAAATGGAGGGCGTGTGTGTCAAGTGAAATATACGAACTGTACGGCTCCTATCCTGATCTACGAGTGATACGGATGGGTTGACATCGCCGGCAGGCTTGCTTGTTTTAGATTGCACCATGGGCTCAA
Organism: Pseudoxanthomonas sp. SE1; assembly: GCF_029542205.1. Taxonomy (NCBI): domain Bacteria; kingdom Pseudomonadati; phylum Pseudomonadota; class Gammaproteobacteria; order Lysobacterales; family Lysobacteraceae; genus Pseudoxanthomonas; species Pseudoxanthomonas sp. SE1. The sequence continues at coordinate 744,035 of NZ_CP113783.1, forward strand.
CGGTTATGCGGACAAATCATGCGTCGTGCTCTAGTGGCATCCCTACGGTTGGTTGCTTGTTCGGATGCGCCAATACGAGTCGAGTTACGGTGGCCAATGCGGACGAGGAGCAGCTGATCGGTTGCTGCTGTGTCATCCGAAATGGGATGCCGCATGCTAGCTCGCTTCTAGGGAAAGCTGACGCGCTCCTGCTAGACACGAACATGGTGGCGGTTTGAGTGTGGTCAGTTCAGCTACCGATGCTGAGGCATCGCATACGAGGTCGCAATCCATGAACTACGCCCTCCATTTTTTCCTGGTCGTGATGGTGCTGCTCGGCAGCGGTTGCGATGCGCAGACCGCACGCGTCGCGGATACGGCCAATCAGGAAGTTCGCCCAGAAAAGAAGGAACACGACATGTCAGAGCTGAAGCCGCCCTCCGCCGATAGCGTGTTGTATTTCATCTACCAGCGCGACGGCGATGGTGCGGTCAGCTACAAAGTCGACGGCGGCGCCACCGTCAGCTACTGGTACGGCCATGCGTTCGATCTGAACGGGAAGCATTACTTCACCGGTTTCGGCAGCAAAAGCGAGGGCGAAGGTCCAGAGGGCGAGAACGGGATGATGGATGATCCCGAGCATGTCGCCATCTCGCAGGCGACGTTCACGCGCGTCGAGAAGGATGGCAAGGTGGAGTGGTCGAAGCCGGATACCGATGGCTACGTCGGTGAGTTCGGACGATTGGGGCGCGCGGACGAGATCGATACGTCGCGCAAGGCGCAAGGGTACGCAACGGCCGATGGTCGCTACGTGCTGGCTGTTCCCACGCGAGATTTCATGAATGGCGAGGAGGTGCAGTCGTTCGCCATGTTCCTCTTCGATCCCAATGGCAAGGACGCATTGTCGTTCCGTCAGTGGGGATACATTGGCAGCGTGCGCGTTGGCGGGGACAATCAAGCTGCCTGCAGTGACGGTCAGGTGATGCCCTGCACGGCCAGCACCGGCGAACTGGCCTTCGAGCCGGCGTCGGACGGAGGACTGCCTGCATTGAAAGTCACCCCCTCGGGAAACACGAACTCCGGCTCCGGCAAGGTACGTACGCTCGGGCCCGCGGATGCGGTAACCTACCGCTTCGACGCGAATGCAGAGCGCTACACGCCCTGAACCTTTCGAGTTGACCGTCCTGTAGAAGGCTCACGGATCGAGCCCGGTTGACGTCCTGCGACCCACGGTCGCGAACATCAGCAAGAGGAGCCAGTGATGGCCAGTGACTACACCCGTGAACAGATCCTCGATATCGTCGAACGCCAGGCACAGGCGAGCGGCATTCCCCGCGAGGACTTCCTGCGGTTCGCCTACATCGAGACGGGCGGCCGCTTCAACCCCGATGCAAGCAACCCCAGTGGTGCGAAGGGGTTGTTTCAGTTCATGCCGCGCACGGCGGAGGATTACGGCATAACGGGCCAGGAATTCGATCCCGTGCAGAGTACGCGTGCGGCCGCAGCGCTGTACCAGGACAATCTTGCGGACATCAGCCGCAGACAGCAGCGTAACGGCCACGATTTTCTGTCCGGAAACACGACGCCAAGCGGGCTCGATCTTTATCTTGCTCACCAGCAGGGGGCTGCTGGCTATGAGTCTGTGCAAAGCGCCATCGCGACAGGAGAGTTCGCGCTCACGAGTACCCGCCGGAATATATTGGGGAACATCAGTGCCAGTGATGTCGAGAGACTGACAGGGCGCAAGCCTGCAGAACTTCGCGGACTCGATGATCGCGAACTGGCGACGACGTTCTCGCAGTACTGGAACACCAAGTACGCGGCCATCAGCATCCCCGATCGCGGCATCCAGGCCAGCCAGGCCGATGCGGCCGTGCGCGAGCGTGCTTCGCCGCTGGCCGATGACGTGCTGCAGAACGGCGAGCGGGGCGAAGAGGTGCGCGCCTTGCAGGCGTCGTTGAACCAGCTTGGGTTCCGCGATGGCCAGGGAGCGGAGCTGGAAACGCGCTCGGGCATCTATGGCGGCAGGACGCAGGAAGCGGTGCGTGCGTTCCAGACAGCAAATCAGCTGGAAGCCACCGGCAACGCCGACGCGCGCACGCGCGACGCCATCGCGCAGCAGCTCGCGTTGCCCGAACAGCAGCGCAACCGCGCCCAGCCTGAGGAAGCGCAGCCGCGCGAAGGCGGACTCGCGTGGCCGACGCCGGGCAATCGCGACATCAACGAGGCCGACAAGCCGCGCGAAGGCCGGGGCGAATTCGGTACGCCGCGCAGTGGTGGTCGGCGGCATGGCGGCATCGACATCCAGGGCGATGTCGGCGATCCGGTGGTGGCGGTGGCCGGTGGGACGGTGGTAGTGCGCCCGAACAATGGCGCGGCAGGCAATACGGTGCACGTGCGGCATGACGATGGCTCGCTCACCAAGTACTTCCACCTGGATGAGTTCAGCGTGCGCAACGGCCAGCGGGTGGAGGCCGGGCAACAGATCGGCACCATGGGGCGTACCGGCAACACGCCGGCGCAGGGAGATACCCACCTGCACTTCGAAATGTGGCGCGACGGCCGTCAGGTCGATCCGTTGCCCCCTCTGCGCGGTGCCGAGCGGGATGCGGCGGTGCCGGCCCGCACTGCAACGCCTGAGGTGTTGCGGGACGGCGCATCGGGAGCCCCGGTGCGCGAGTTGCAGCAGCAACTCAACCAGCTGGGGTATCGGGGCGCCGATGGTCGCCCATTGGAAACGGTGTCGGGCAAGTTCGGCCCACAGACCGAGCATGCCTTGCGCGCGTTCCAGGAAGATCGTGGGCTGAAGGTGGACGGGATCTTCGGGGAGCGTTCGCGTGAAGCACTGGCGGCGGCCAACCGCGACCCCAAGCCCACCGAAACTACACCGCAGAATCCACGCAGTGAGGATGCGCAGCGTTCGTTCGTGGATCGCATGTTCTCCGCGATGCACGGGGGTGATGACCGGGCCATGCGCCAGGCGCTGGAAGACTACCTCAAGACGCCCGCGGGCGATTCGTGGCGGAAGGAATCGCCAACGATCGAACCGTCCGTCATGGGCCGCGACCCGACGGGTCCGGCCCGTTGAGTCGCGTGGGGCGCCGGCCAGCGTGGCTCTGCGCCCGTCGTTCAACGCGATCGTCAATCGTCAAGGTGTGCGCGGGTCCCGGTTCTTGTGCCGTGCCTCCGTACAGCCGGAATCCCGAGGACGGCGTCAGTCGCCGATGCGAGTCGAGGAGAATGAAGATGGATCACTTACCGGATGGGCGAAGTAAGGCGTTGACGACGGCCTTCCTTCTCCTTCTTGTTTCCCCCACAGCCTGCAGCGGTGCCATGGACAGTCAGAACAGCCCCCCGACATTCACCGAGAATCCCGCTCCGCGCCAGACCTATCGTCTGACGCTGCGCATCGAGGGAGCTCCCGGTCCCCTGGAGGTCGTCTCCAGCGCGGCGCAGTACGACGTCGTCAATCCCGAATGCCTGCCGCCACCGAAGGACAATCCGGGAGGCCATACCTCGGCCGTGCCGACCCACGACATCCCAGTGCGCCTGCAGCGCGTCTCCGACAACGAGTACGCCGGTGTCTTCCATGCCGACGGAATGGTCGATGCCGACTACCACGGGCGCGGCGTGTGCCGCTGGCAGCTGATCCAGGCCCAGGTGCAGCTTCAGGCACCGGGTGCCGAGGGGGGCACGCGCTTCGTGGCCAAGCTCAATGGCGACGAACTGCCGCAGGGCACGCCCAAGGCGATCCATTACTGGAAGGCGCGCTATCCGCGCGAGCCGGACACGGACAGTTACCGCGACTACGGTCAGCCGGACCTGCAGAAGGTGCCGGCCGACCAGCGTGACGCGTTCTTCGGCATCGTTTTGACCGCGAAGGAGGCCTGACCATGGGACTCACCTCGCAGCAGTATGCCTACCTTGCGGACCACAGCTACGACCGTGGCGGGCAGATGCAGGGCCTGCTCAACAAGGACGTCGTCATCGGCGGCGAGCGCTACCGCGTGATCGACCATGCGGACAATCCGCGCACCGGTTACCAGGGCACCGTCTATCAGCATGAGGCGAGTGGCGCGGTGGTCGCCGCCCATCGCGGCACCGAGTTCGGGCGGGAGGCTTTCCGCGACGGCGTGGTCGCCGACGGCGGCATGGTGTTCGCGCGCACCAACAGCCAGGCCGCGGATGCGGTGGAACTGACCCGTCGCGCGGTCGAGTACGCGGAACGGCAGGGACGCGAGCCGGGCAGAGCGGTGCCCGAAGTGACCGTGACCGGACACTCCCTCGGCGGCACGCTGGCCCAAGTGTCCGCCCACCACTTCGACTTGCGGGGCGAGACGTTCAACGCCTATGGCGCGGCCAGCCTGGACCGGCGCATTCCGGAAGGTGGCGACCGCGTGACCAACCACGTGATGGCGGTCGACGCGGTCAGCTCTGCCAGTCCCCATTACGGGCAGATGCGCGTCTACGCAACTGCGCAGGAGATCGAGACCCTCCACCGCACCGGTTATCACAGCAACATGCTGCGGGACCTGCTGCAGCGGGACATGCCGTTGGCCGCGTCGGTGGTGTCCGCCGACTCGCACAGCATGCACAACTTCCTGCCGGTGGATGACGAAGGGCGAGCCGATCGCTCCGCGCTGGCCGATCCGCAGGCGCGGCGGCTCGCGGAGGATCACCGCGGCATCATCGCGGACTATCGGAACGATGTAGGCGATCTGCGTCGCGGCGTCACGGTCGCGGCGCGCGGTCCGTTGGGCCTGGTGCTCGACGGCATCGATCGCGTTCGGGGGCCGATGGCCCCGGGCGAGCCGGCAGCGCAGGAGGTGCGCCGTCAGACCGGCACACCGCAGGCGACGCCTGCCCCATCGGTCACGTCAGGCGCTCCTGCTGCGTGGCAGCCGAGCCCGGAGATCGAACGTCTGCTGGCGGCAGCACGCGAAGGAAGCCCTGCGGCGCTGCAGACGGCGCAACAGGGCCTGCAGGCATCCGCTGTCGGTCAGGCATGGTATGCCCGCGTCGACGCGCACCAGCAGGCGCTGGACGCGCAGCAACGCGTCGCAGGTCCGGCCATGGAGCAACGGACGCAGGCGCCGCAAGATATCTTCCGCTGAAGAATTCCTGCGGTGAGGGAGCAGCAGGCCGGGTGCGCGCGGATCGCCGCCGCGCGCGCCTGTCCAGGCGTTTGATGCCGGACGGCTGCGGCATGTGCGGATGCGGACGGTCAGCCCGGCTCACGCGCGGAGGGGCACAGGGACGAAGAGGGTTCAGCTTCGGGTGAATGGCCGTGCGAAATGCCCGGAACGCACGACATGGCGGTCGGTGGGCAGGCGACCATTCGGTGGCCTGCTTGGATGGTTGCGGTCAGCGGGTACCGTACAGCACGACAGTCTTGCCGCGCGCATGCAGGGAGCCATCGGCCTGCAGCTTCTTGAGCACACGGCCTGCCATCTCGCGCGAGCAGCCCACCAGGCGGGCCAATTCCTGGCGCGAGACGCGCAACTGGGTGCCCTGCGGATGGCTCATCGCCTCCGGCTCGCGGGCCAGGTCGTGCAGGGTGCGCACGATCCGGTCGGTCACGTCGAGGAACGCGAGGCGGCTGGCCTTGCGGCTGGTGTCCAGCAGGCGCCGCGAGAGCTGCGCGCCGATGGCATAGAGCAGCTTGGGGGCATCAGCCGACAGCGTGCCCATGAACAGCTGGTGCAGGCGTTCGTAGCTGATTTCGGCCAGTTCGCATTGGGTGCGGGTGCGCAGGATCACTTCCCGGCGGTCCGACTCGATGAACAGCCCCATCTCGCCGACGAACTCGCCGGAACCGAAGTAGCCGAGCACCAGCTCACGGTCGTCGTCTTCCTCGGTGATGATGCTGACCGAGCCGCTGACCACGTAATACAGCGTGCCCGCCGGGTCGCCGGGGCGGAAGACGTCGGCGCGGGCCGGGTAGCGGCGCCGATGGCTGTGGGCCAGGAAGCGCTCAAGCGTGGCGTTGTCCGGCGTCAGGGGGCTGGCGGCGGGGCGAGCGGGGGCTGAAAGGGGGATGCCTGGGCTCATGGTGGTCACGGCTTGTAATTCAGGAAGCTTAGTCCGAATACGTGGCCCACGGCAAACGCAGGCCATGCAAGGGCTGGGCCAGTCCTGCGGCGGCCCGCCGACGCGCGGCCGCGGACATTCCGCTGTCATCCCATATGGCGCATAATCCGCCCCCTCATCCGACACCCCCCAGAGAGGGACCACCGCCGTGGTAAAACCCCTGCCTCGCCTGCGGCTGCAAGGCTTCAACAACCTCACCAAGGCGCTGAGCTTCAACATCTACGACGTGTGCTATGCCTCGTCCGAGGACGAGCGCCGCCGGTACATCGAGTACATCGACGAGGAATACAACGCCGATCGCCTGACCCAGATCCTGACGGATGTGGCGGAGATCATCGGCGCCAACATCCTGAACGTGGCCCGCCAGGACTACGATCCGCAGGGCGCGTCGGTGACGATCCTCATCTCCGAGGAGCCGGTGATCGACAAGAAGGATGCGGGCAAGGAGATCATCTCCGACGCGGTGGTTGCCCACATGGACAAGTCCCACATCACGGTGCACACGTATCCGGAAACCCATCCGGACAACGGCATCGCGACGTTCCGCGCGGACATCGACGTGGCCACCTGCGGCGTGATCTCGCCGCTGAAGGCACTGAACTACCTGATCGAAAGCCTCGAGTCCGACATCGTCATCATGGACTACCGGGTGCGCGGCTTTACCCGCGACGTGAAGGGCAAGAAGCACTACATCGACCACAAGATCAATTCGATCCAGGACTTCCTGGCCAAGAACATCAAGTCGCGCTACGAGATGCTCGACGTGAACGTCTACCAGGAGAACATCTTCCACACGAAGATGCACCTGAAGGAGTTCGACCTCGACAACTACCTGTTCGAGGAAAAGGCCAAGAACCTGTCGTTCAAGGAGCGCATGAAGATCGAGGCGCGCCTGAAGCGGGAGATCGAAGAGCTGTACCACGGGCGCAATCTGTCGGAATGACGGGTTGGCGACGGGTGCGGGTTACATCCGGTTCGGATGGCCTGCGCTAGTCTGCCCACACAAACGGCGGGACGACCCGCCCGCGGCGCGAGCCGCGCATCAGGACCGACGGCGGTCCGGAACGCGAGTTCCGGGCCGTTCTGCGTTATGGCCCGGGCAATCCACCTGAGGAGGTGACGTATGGCGTGGGTGTATCTGGTGCTGGCGGGATTGCTGGAAGTGGCGTGGGCGGTGGGACTGAAGTATTCCGAGGGCTTCACTCGCCTGGTGCCCAGTGTGATCACCGCGGTGGCGGCGGCCGCCAGCTTCTGGTTGCTGGCGGTGGCGCTGAAGCACATCCCGCTCGGCACGGGCTATGTCATCTGGGTGGGCATCGGCGCCGTGGGCACGGCGTTCGTCGGCATGTGGCTGTTCCAGGAGCCCGCCACGGCGGCGCGACTGGTCTGCATAGGCCTGATCGTGGCGGGCATCATCGGCCTGAAGCTGGCGTCGTAGCGCGCGCCCCGCGCACGACTGGATGCGCCCATCGCCGCCCGTCGTCTGCAGATGCACGAGACATAGAGCCGAGCCTGCTCGGCTCCACATGGGGGTCGGCGCATGGTGTCCCGGCCGAAAGGCAGTGGCGCCAGCTCCGCTCTACAGCCTGTAGGCGACGGCCTTCATGAGCTTGGAGGCGCCGGCCATCAGCGTCGGGATGGGGGCGGGCAGAGTGCGTGCGCCGGCCTGTTCCGCGTGGTCGGCGTGGCGGGCTTCGTCGGCCTTCATGACGGTCAGGATCTCCCGGCTACGCAGATCGGCAGGGGGCAGGGTTTCCAGATGTTCGTCCAGGTGGGCTTCCACCTGGCGCTCGGTTTCGACCACGAAGCCCAGGCTCCAGCCGTCCCCGCGCAGGCCCGCCAAGGCTCCGAGTGCGTAACTGCCGGCGTACCAGAGCGGGTTGAATACGCTGGGGCGACTGTCCAGCTCCCGCAGCCGGTCGGCGCACCACGCCAGATGGTCGGTTTCCTCCTGGGCGGCTTCCATCAGGTGGGCGCGGGTCGCGGGGTCGCGTGCAACGGCGGCCTGGCCAAAATAGAGGCCCTGTGCGCATACCTCGCCCACGTGGTTGATGCGCATCAGTCCGGCGGCATGATGCTGCTCGGCGGCATCGAGCGCGACCTCCGGGGTATCTCCGGCCGGGTTGGGGCGGTTGGCCGGCGGATTGCCGAAGACCGTGTCCAGGCCGCGCTGGGCTTCCACGAGCCAGTGGTCCAGGAGGGAGAAGGTCCGTGTGTTCATGCCGCCATTGTGCCGGCTCGCCGCATGGGCGTCTGCCGGTCAACCGGCATGGGGGCAGGGGCGCTCCGGCGACTTGCACGCGGCGCCCTCGCCCCGTACAATCCCGCCTCTTCCGTTTCACCCTTCACAACGCGTGGCAAAGTTCCGCCGGTGCAACCGCGGAATCCGCCCGACCAGACACATGAGATCCACATGAGCACCTTTACCGCCAAGTCCGAGACAGTCCAGCGCGACTGGTACGTCGTCGACGCAGCAGGCAAGACCCTCGGTCGCCTGTCCACCGAGCTGGCCCGCCGCCTCCGCGGCAAGCACAAGCCCGTCTATACCCCTCACGTTGATACCGGCGACTACCTGGTCGTCATCAACGCCGAGAAGATCCACGTCACCGGCAACAAGCTGGCCGACAAGAAGTACCACCGCTTCACGGGCTATATCGGCAATCTGAAGACCGAGACCCTGGCGCAGGCGCTGGAGCGCCACCCGGAGCGCGTCATCGAAACCGCCGTGAAGGGCATGCTGCCGAAGGGCCCGCTGGGCCGCGACATGTATCGCAAGCTCAAGGTCTACGCCGGCCCGAATCATCCGCACGCCGCTCAGCAGCCGCAGGTCCTGGACATCTAATCATGGCTATCACTCAGAACTACGGCACCGGCCGTCGCAAGTCCTCCACCGCCCGCGTGTTCCTGCGCAAGGGCACCGGCACCATCACCGTCAACGACCGTCCGCTGGACGAGTTCTTCGGCCGTGAAACCGCGCGCATGATCGTGCGCCAGCCGCTGGAGCTGACCAAGAACACCGAAAGCTTCGACATCAAGGTCACCACGACCGGCGGCGGCACCACCGGCCAGGCCGGCGCCATCCGCCTGGGCATCGCCCGCGCGCTGGTGGAGTACGACGAAACCCTGAAGAACGAGCTGCGCAAGGCGGGCTTCATGACCCGTGATGCGCGCGAAGTCGAGCGCAAGAAGGTCGGCCTGCACAAGGCGCGCCGCGCCACCCAGTTCTCCAAGCGCTAACAGACGCGTTACACTACGCGTCACTGGTTATACAGCCCCGTCGCCAAGCGGTAAGGCACCTGACTCTGACTCAGGCATTCGGTGGTTCGAATCCATCCGGGGCTGCCAACTTGAAGTCCACTGGACATCCGCAAAAGCCCGCCTCTGGCGGGTTTTTGCGTTGAGGGATATCGCCGATGGTCGCCATGTTCCAACCCCCGTTCTGTCCGCCGGATGAGGCCCTGCGCCGCATGCAGGAGCGCGGTTACGTGGTGCTGGAGCCGCGCGCCATGGCCGACGCGACCGGCGTCGGCCTGGACGCCCTGGACCCGCTGCTGCCAAGCTGGGAGCGGCTGGAAGTGGACGAGTACCTGAAGGACGGTGGACGTTACCGGCGCCGTCGGCATTCCTGCTTCATCGTCGACGCGGACAGCATGGCGCAGGCTCCGCATCGTGCGCACTGGCAGTCGTTGGACTACAACGCCCTCCATGGCGGCATGCAGCGCTGGTTCGAACCGATAGAGCCTGCCGTCAGTGGGAACGCCGCATGGCGACAGTTGTTGTCCGGACTAGGGCGATGGTGCTCGACGCTGAAGGGCGAACGGCCGTGGTTCGTGGAGGCCCACCAGTTCCGCATCGACACGACGGATGGTATCGGGCGTCCCACGCCCGAAGGCGCGCATCGGGATGGGGTGGATTTCGTCGCGGTGCTGTTGCTGGCGCGCATGGGCATCAAGGGCGGCGAGACCCGGGTGTTCGCTGCTGCGGGCCCGGACGGCCAGCGCTTTACGCTGGAAGCGCCATGGTCGTTGCTGTTCCTGGATGACGAGCGCGTGATTCATGAGTCCACCCCGATCCAGCCGCTGGATGGACGGGGTCATCGCGATACCTTGGTGCTGACATTCCGTCGGGACGGCTTCCAAGGTGATCCGGGCGCCGGCTGACTGTGGCGCGCATTTCGTTACAATTGAAACCATGGCGCGTGGGCGCCGGCATCTGGAGTTCCGATGAAGCTGGGTTCCCTGAAGGAAGGCGGTCGTGACGGCACGCTCATCGTCGTATCGCGTGATCTGGCCCGCGGCGTGCGCGCCACCGGCATCGCACCGACGTTGCAGCGTGCGCTGGAGGATTGGAGCAACACCGCGCCGCGTCTCAACGCGCTGTACGAATCATTGAATTCCGGCGACGCCGACGGCGCGTTCGACATCGACATGCAGGCGCTGGCCGCGCCGCTGCCGCGGGCCTACGAGTTCGTCGATGGCAGCGCCTACCTGCCGCACGTGGAGCGCGTCCGCCGCGCCCGCAACGCGGAGGTCCCGGCGAGCTTCTACACGGATCCGCTGATGTACCAGGCCACCAGCGCCGCCTTTCATGGCCCGCGCGATCCGGTGAAAGTGGTCAGCGAAGACTATGGCATCGATCTGGAAGCGGAGATCGTCGTCATCACCGACGATGTGCCCATGGCGGTCACGGCGACGCAGGCCGCGGGCCACATCCAGCTGATAGGTCTGGTGAACGATGTGTCCCTGCGCAACCTGATCCCGGGCGAACTGGCGAAAGGTTTCGGCTTCCTGCAGTCCAAACCGCGTTCGGCGTTGTCGCCGGTGTTCGTCACCCCGGATGAACTGGGCGACGCTTGGCGCGACAACAAGGTTCATCTGCCGCTGGTGACGCACATCAATGGCGCCTGGTTCGGCGCACCCGAGGCAGGAGTGGACATGCAGTTCGATTTCGCCCAGTTGGTCGCGCATGCGGCCAAGACCCGGCCGCTGTCGGCGGGCACGATTGTCGGCTCCGGCACCATTGCCAACGAGGACACGTCCAAGGGCGCCTCGTGTTTTGCCGAACAGCGCACGGTGGAAACCCTGCGTGACGGCAAGCCCTCGACGCCGTTCATGAAGTTCGGCGATGTCGTCCACATCGAAATGAAAGACCGTGACGGCCGTTCCATTTTTGGTGTGATCGAGCAAAGGATGGAGCCGCAGCCCTTGCCTTGATGGCGCGCGCGGGGCCAGTGTGAACAAAGGAAGGCTCGAGGCGGACATGGACGCGTATTCCAGGCAATCGAAGGGGCAAACCGCGGGAGGCGGCTTGCATGGCTGAGCAACTGCGGCTGTATTCCTATTGGCGCTCCAGTGCCGCCTATCGCGTGCGCATCGGCCTGAACCTGAAAGGGCTGCCATACGAAACGGTGCCCGTGCATCTGGTCCGTGAAGGCGGGCAGCAGCACAATCCGGACTACGTCGCCAAGAATCCCCAGCACATGGTGCCCACGCTGCAACATGGCGTGCGCGTGATCCGACAGTCGATGGCGATCCTCGAGTACCTCGACGAAGCCTGGCCTTCCCCCCGGCTGCTGCCGATGACGGCGCGCGACCGTGCGCGCGTGCGTGCACTAGCGCAGATGGTCGCCTGCGACATCCATCCGCTCAACAACCTGCGCGTGCTGCAGTATTTCGACGGTACCTGGAACGTGCCGCAGTCCGAGCGCGACGAGTGGGTCAAGCACTGGATCGTCGAAGGATTCGAGGCGATCGAGTCGCTGCTCGCCGAAGACGCCGCAACGGGCGCGTTGTTCTGCCACGGGCAGACGCCGGGGCTGGCGGATTGCTGCCTGGTGCCGCAGGTGTTCAATGCGCGTCGCTTTGGCGTGGACCTGGCGGCATTCCCGGCCATCGTCCGCATCGAGCAGGCCTGCCTGGCTCTGCCGGCCTTCGATCAGGCGCGCCCGGAAAACCAGCCTGACGCAAATGCCTGAATGAAAAAGGGCGGAGTTCTCCGCCCTTTTTGCTCACTGCCGCCGTGGTGCAGTCAGCCGAAGCCGTGCGTGATGCGCGGCGAACTGCTGCTGCCGGTGTCGTAGTCGGCGTAAGGGTCGTGTTCGCCCTTGCTGCCTTCGGACAGGCGGAACTTCAGTGCCAGGCCGTCGCGCGAGTCCGCTGCGCGCAGCGCTTCCTCCTGCTCGATCTGGCCCTCCTTGACCATGCGGAACAGGCATTGGTCGAAGGTCTCCATGCCTTCCTCCAGCGATTCCTCCATGGCGGCCTTGATCTCGTGCACCTGCCCGCGGCGCAGCAGGTCGCGGATCATCGGCGTGTTGATCAACACTTCCGCCGCCGGCATGCGACGCCCGTCGGTACCCTTCACCAGGCGTTGGGATACGACGGCGCGCAGGTTGAGCGCCAGGTTCATCAATACGTTCTTGTGCGCGCTTTCCGGGAAGAAGTTGAGGATGCGCTCGATGGTCTGGTCGGCGTTGTTCGAGTGCAGTGTCGCCAGGCACAGATGGCCGGTTTCGGCGAAGGCGATGGCGGCCTCCATCGTGGTGGCGTCCAGGATCTCGCCGATCAGGATGACGTCCGGCGCCTCGCGCATCGCATTCTTCAGTGCGTTGTGGAACGCATGCGTGTCCAGGCCCACTTCGCGCTGGTTGACGATCGACTGCTTATGCCTGTGCAGGTACTCGATCGGATCCTCGATGGTGAGGATATGGCCGGTGCTGGTGGTGTTGCGATAGTCGATCATCGAGGCGAGCGAGGTCGACTTGCCCGATCCGGTGGAGCCCACAATCAGCACCAGCCCGCGCGGGGTCATGATGATGTCCTTCAGCACCGGCGGCAGGTTCAGCTCTTCGATGCTGGGGATCACGCTGCGGATCGCGCGGATCACCATGCCCACCTCACCGCGCTGCTTGAAGACGTTGACGCGGAAGCGCCCTGCGTCCTGCAGGGCGATGGCCATGTTGAGCTCCAGTTCGCGCTCGAACACGGGCACCTGGCCCTCGTCCATCAGCGAATAGGCGATCTTCTTCACCATGCCCGGCGGCAGGCCGGTATTGCCCAAGGGATAGAGCTTGCCCTCGATCTTGATGTACACCGGCGCCCCGGTGGTGAGAAACATGTCCGAGGCGTTCTTCTCGGTCATCAGCTTCAGGAAATAGCCGATGTCCATGTGCAAAGCTCCCAAGATGCGCGGCGCGACGTTGCAACGGCGCCAAAGGCTTCCGACAATGGCCGCGCGCACCCCTCAACGTCACGGCACCCCAATGACAGTTAGCTTCTCACACTTCCGCCGGCCCCTGCATGTGATGGCGGCCGCAGTAGCAGCACTGGCCGTGGCCGGCGGGCCTGCATTGGCCCAGAGCGCATTGCCCCCTGAACTGGAAGCCGCTGTGCAGGCAGTGCAGCGCGCAGACCAGGCCGATGCGGACCAGTACGCCCCGCAGCCGCTGGAGGCCGCGAGACAGGCCTTGGCGCAGGCGCAGGCTGCGCATGCGGCACGCGACAAGAAGGACGCGCTGGATCTGGCCCTGCGGGCCTCGGCGGACGCGGATCTTGCGCGCGCCCGCAGCCTGGAGGCGGTGGCGACGGCCGAAGTGGCGCAGCGGAAGACGGAGATCGCCGACCTGCAACGCCAGATCGGCGCGGAGGGCGAGCGATGAGGGCGTCCAGCAAGGTGATCCGGACCGGTGCGCTGGGGCTGATGCTGGCGCTGAGTTCCGTCACCGTGTCAGCAGCCGACAATCCGGTGGTCCTGCAGCTCAACCAGCGGTTGTCGGCCCTGCATGCCGATCCGGCGCTGGGGGAACTGGCGGCCTATGAGAAGTTGCGGGCACAACAGGCCATCACCGCCTTCGACAAGGCGCGTCGCAGCCAGCGCGAGACCGCCCAGTACGTAGCGGAACGCCGGGTGGAGATCGCGGAGATCGCCGCACGTACGCAGGCCGCCCGCCGCGAAGCCGACAGGCTGGACCGCACCCGCAGCGAATTGCTGGTGGAGGCGAGCCGTCGCGAAGCCGAGCGCGCGCGCCGTGAGGCGGAACGCCTGCGAGTGCAGGCGCAGATCCAGGCCGAGGAAACCGAACGTCTCCGCATGGCCGCAGAAGCCGAGGCGTTGGCGCGCCAGGAAGCGGAAACCACGCTGGATACCGTCGCGGGCCAGCAGGCGAACCGGTTGAGTGCGGCCCGTCAGCGCGAGCTGAAGCTGGCGCGCGAGGAGGCGGAACTGGTCTCGGGCGCCAAGCTGCCCGCTTCGAAGTTCGACACTCGTGGTGAGGTTTTCACCTTGGGGGCGGATGTTTTCACCGCCAGTTCGGCGAAGCTGTCCGCCGGCGGCGCGTCCAGCGCCAGCGCGCTCGCCGCGTACCTGCAGGCCAATCCGAAAGCCCGTGCCCGCATCGACGGGTTCGGGGACAAGCAGACCCCCGGACAGCGCCGCGCCGATGCGCTGCGCGATGCCCTGATGGCGGCCGGCGTACCCAAGTCGCGCCTGCAGAGCGCGGGCAAGGGCACCGGCAGCAAGGCGCGCGCGCTGGAGGTCGTCATCACGCATTGATATCCCCATGTAAATCATGGGGTTGTACGAATCCGCAAGGCGGCTGCGAGGCGGGCCTGAATGCTCCGCTTACGGGCGGAATCCTTTCGAATCAACCACTTGCGACGGGTCTTGTCGAGCCCGGCAGTGAGGAGTAGGGTCGTATACCCAAGCGATCCCTGTCGCTTGGCTCACCGGAGAATCGACCCGATGACGCCCGTACCGATTCCGCAGGAGACCCCCGCCGGCAGCCAGGCTGCAGCGGGCATTCCGGTGGGAGGTGCCCGCGGTGCCGGCAAGATGCTCCGCTCCCAAGCCAACGCCCCGCGCCTGCAAAGGCCGGGGCGTTCGTATTTCCGCTGAAGGAGGTAACGATCATGTTCGAAGGTCAACCGCAGGCCGAAATCGATGCACTCATCAAGGCCGATCCGGAGTTCAAGCAGCTTTACCAGCGCCATCGCGAGCTGGACAAGAAGGTCACCGACGCCGAACTGGGCGTGCTGCCCATCGACGACAACCGCCTCGGGCAGATGAAGCGCGAGAAGCTGCACGCCAAGGAGCGATTGCTCCGGATCTACGACGCCAAGCCGCACTGACGCCTGCCCCGCCACTTTCTTGTCGCGGGCGGCGACGGCCTCCTCGTCGGCCGTCGCCGTCCGCGCCACCCAAATGCGATAATCCCGGCCTGTACCGCACCGGATGCACGGCCGCATGGCGATCCACTCTTCCGTACTCGAACTGATCGGCGACACGCCGATCGTCCAGGCCAAGCGCCTCGACACCGGGCTCTGCACGCTCTACCTGAAGCTCGAAAGCGCCAACCCCGGCGGCTCCATCAAGGACCGCATCGGCATGTCGATGATCGAGGCCGCCGAGAAGCGCGGCGACCTGAAGCCCGGCGCGACCCTGGTGGAAGGTACGGCCGGCAACACCGGCATCGGCCTGGCCCTGGTGGCCCAGCAGAAGGGCTACAAACTGATGCTGGTGGTCCCGGACAAGATGAGCCGGGAGAAGATCTTCAACCTGAAGGCCATGGGCGCCGAGGTCATCCTGACCCGCTCCGACGTGGCCAAGGGTCACCCCGAGTATTACCAGGACCTGGCCGAGCGCATCGCCCGCGAAACGCCGGGTGCCTATTTCATCAACCAGTTCGGTAATCCGGACAATCCGGCGGCGCACGAATTCGGTACCGGCCCGGAGATCCTGCGCCAGATGGACGGCCAGTTGGATGCCATCGTGTTCGGCTGCGGCAGCTCCGGCACCATGACCGGCCTGTCGCGCTGCTTCGCCGAGCATTCGCCGCAGACGGAGATGGTGCTGGCCGACCCGGTCGGTTCCATCCTCACCCAGTACATCAACGAAGGCACGCTGAGCACCAAGTCCGGCAGCTGGCTGGTGGAGGGCATCGGCGAGGACTTCCTGCCCCAGATCTCGGACTTCACCCGGGTCAAGAAGGCCTATGCGATCAGCGACCGCGAGAGCTTCCTGACCGCGCGCGAGCTGCTGGCGAAAGAGGGCATCCTGGGCGGATCGTCCACCGGCACCCTGCTGGCCGCAGCGCTGAAGTACTGCCGGGAGCAGACCGGGCCGAAGAAGGTGCTTGTGTTCGTCTGCGACACGGGCAACAAGTACCTGTCCAAGATGTACAACGACTACTGGATGCTGGACAACGGGTTCATCGACCGGCCCCAGTACGGAGACCTGCGCGACCTGATCCTGCGTCCGTACAGCCAGCGTGACACGGTCGTGGTGAGCCCGACGGACCTGCTGACGACCGCCTACCAGCGCATGAAGCTGTACGACGTCTCGCAGCTGCCGGTGATGGAAGGCGACAGGCTGGTCGGCATCGTCGACGAAAGCGACGTACTGCTGCATGTGTATGGCGACGAAGCGCGTTTCCGCGACCCCGTCTCCACCGCGATGGTCAGCAAGCTGGACCGGCTGGACGTACGGTCGCCCATCGAGGCGCTGCTGCCGGTCTTCGACCGGGGACAGGTAGCCATCATTACCGACGGCGACGCCTTCCTGGGCCTGATCACCCGCATCGACCTGCTGAACTACCTGCGACGCCGCGCACAGTAAAGGAAGGACGTCCGCGGACCCCGCGGGCGGCGGCGTGGCAGGGACGTTACGTTAAGACCAGGCTGGTAGAATGCCCGGCTGTTTCAAGGAACAAGAACATGGCGCAACACTCCACTTCCGATAGCGCAGAGCCGAACGGGCTGGCGCTGGGCACGCTGGCCATCCACGGCGGCCAGTCGCCCGACCCCAGCACCGGCGCCGTCATGCCGCCGATCTACGCTACGTCCACGTACGCGCAGAGCAGTCCGGGCGTGCACCAGGGCTTCGAGTACTCGCGCACCCACAATCCCACCCGGTTCGCCTACGAACGCTGCGTCGCCGCGCTCGAAGGCGGCACCCGCGGCTTCGCATTCGCCTCCGGCATGGCGGCCACCTCGACGATTCTGGAACTGCTGGACAGCGGCAGCCACGTCGTGGCGATGGACGACCTGTACGGCGGCAGCTACCGCCTGTTCGAACGCGTGCGCCGACGCACGGCGGGGCTGGACTTCAGCTTCGTCGACATGACCGACCTGGCGGCGTTCGAGTCCTCCATTCGCCCGGAAACGCGACTGGTGTGGGTGGAGACGCCCACCAACCCCATGCTGAAGATCGTCGACATCGCCGCCATCAGCGATATCGCGCACAAGCGCGGCCTGCGCGTGGTCGTCGACAACACTTTCGCCTCGCCGATCCTGCAGCGTCCGCTGCAACTCGGCGCGGACATCGTGATGCATTCCGCTACCAAATATCTCAATGGTCACTCCGACATGGTCGGCGGCATGGTGGTCGTGGGTGACGATGCGGAGCTTGCAGAGCAGATGGCGTTCCTGCAGAACTCCATCGGCGCGGTGCAGGGGCCGTTCGACAGTTTCCTCGCGCTGCGTGGACTGAAGACGCTACATCTGCGGATGAAGGCGCATTGCGAGAATGCAATGGCTTTGGCGCAGTGGCTGGAAACGCATCCCGCGATCCAGAAAGTCATCTACCCCGGCCTGGCATCGCACCCGCAGCACGCGCTCGCGAGCCGGCAGATGCAAGGCTTCGGCGGCATCATTTCCATCGTTATCCAGGGAGGTTTCGATGCCGCCCGCCGGTTCTGCGAAAATACCCGGCTGTTCACCCTGGCCGAATCGCTCGGCGGCGTCGAAAGCTTGGTCAACCACCCCGCGGTGATGACGCATGCCTCGGTCCCCGTGGAGCGGCGCGACGCGCTGGGGATCACCGCCGGGCTGGTGCGGTTGAGTGTCGGGGCGGAGGCGATCGAAGACCTGCTTGCGGACATGCGCAGGGGGCTTGCTCTTGAACAGTAAGCGGATGATCGCGGGCCCTTGTCCACGTGTTGGCAACCGCACGCGAGACGAGTGATGAAGGAATTTCCAATCAGTCCCGCGTCGATGCCCGCCACGCTCATGATGCATCGTTCGCTGATATGGGCCCTCGTAAAACGGGAAGTACTCGGTCGCTACCGGGGCTCCATGTTCGGCACACTCTGGTCTTTCTTCAATCCGTTGATGATGCTGGTCATCTATACCTTCGTATTCAGCGTTGTATTCAAGGCGCGCTGGAGTGGGGGCTCCGACTCCAAGGTTGAGTTCGCGATGATCCTGTTTTCGGGGCTCTTGGTGTTCAACATACTCTCGGAGTGCCTCAACCGGGCGCCGACGCTGGTGTTGATGAACGTCAATTACGTTAAGAAGGTTGTCTTTCCGTTGGAGATACTGCCTCTGGTTTCACTGGGATGCTCTCTTTTTCATGGGGCGGTCAGTCTGCTGGTCTGGGTGCTTTTCTGTCTCGTCTTTTTCGGTGTGCCTCCAGCCACCGCATGGCTTTTCCCCGTCGTGATACTTCCGATGCTCTTCCTGACCCTTGGGCTGAGTTGGTTCCTCGCATCCTTGGGCGTTTACCTGCGCGACGTCAGCCAAGTGATACTTCTGGTGACCACGGCGCTGCTGTTCCTGTCGCCAATCTTCTATCCTGTATCCGCGTTGCCTGCAGACATACAGCAGGTCATGCACTTCAATCCTCTGACATCGATCATCGAGGACGTGCGAGGCGTTCTAGTCGAAGGGCGGTTTCCACATGGAGGCACGTATGTCCTTCGCCTCACGGTGGCCATCGTGGTTTCGTGGGCTGGATTCGCCTGGTTCCAGAGGACGCGGAAGGGGTTTGCAGATGTCCTCTGAAGTCGCGATCTCGGTCGACAACGTCAGTAAGTCATTCGCGATCTACGAGACTCCGCGTGATCGGCTGAAGCAGTTCCTGCTGCCGCGCTTGAGGAGGCTGTTCGGTCTTGCTTCGAAGAACTACTACCGAGAGTTCAAGGCGCTCTCTGGCGTCTCCTTCAAGATGATGAAAGGGGAGACCATTGGCATCATCGGCCGTAACGGCGCAGGAAAATCAACCCTCCTTCAAATTATCTGCGGGACCCTCGCGGCTTCCGAGGGTAGCGTGGATGTCAGGGGGCGTATCGCTGCGTTGCTCGAACTGGGCGCAGGTTTCAATCCTGAATTCACTGGCCGTGAGAACGTCATCCTGAACGGTGAATTGCTCGGGTTGTCCCGTCGCGAGATGGAGCGGCGATTGCCCGAGATCGAGGAATTCGCTGGCATCGGCGACTTCATCGACCAGCCGATCAAGACCTATTCAAGTGGCATGTACGTGAGGCTTGCATTCGCGGTCCAAGCCTGCGTGGACCCGGAGATACTAATCGTCGACGAAGCGCTTTCCGTTGGTGACATAGGCTTCCAGTACAAATGCTTCAGGAGGATGGAAGAGCTGCGTAGGAGGGGCGTGACCATTCTGATGGTGACCCATTCCACTGGCAGCATCCTCGAGTACGCCGATCGATGCATCGTGATGGATGCTGGCAGCATACAGATCGACACCAACGATGTGTTGGCGGCTGTACTCACTTACGAGAAAGGAATGATTGCGGCCAGGCCCGGGCAGGCCTCCGACAGTTGCCCGGAACGTATGGAAGTGACCGCCGAGTACTTGGCGGCAGCCCAACGCCGGAGCGTAAACGACGATATATCCGAGAAGCGATTCGGGACCGCGCGCGCGATAATCGAAAAAATGGACATCGTTCGGCGCGATGGCAGCAGTTTCGACCAAAGCCCAGTCGTCAGGTCTGGGGAAGAGCTGACCTTCAGATTCACGATCGCATCGTCCGAGATGCTCGATGACATTGCCCTCGGTGTCTCGATCACCAAGACACAAGGGGGGGATATCTGGGGAGACAACAATATCCGCGCAGGTTTCCCCATCATTCTCGAGCGCGGGCGGCAAGTCGTAGAGTTTTCGGCGAAGCTACCAATCAGCGCTGGCGAGTATCTGATCCACTGTGGCCTCGCGCGAATTGCCAATGGGGTGCGCGAAGAGCTTGATCAGCGACGGCCCATCCAGTCCATAAAGTTCTGGTCTCCTCGCGAGCAAGTCGGCGTCGTTTTCGCACCCGTGTCCGCAAAGGCTGGCAGGCTATGATCGCAGCATTCTTGTCGCCATACGCTTTCCGAGGGATAAGCGCGCCATACTTGTGGGTTTTCTACAAGCTGCTGTCGTCCATTGAAGAACCCATGGCGTTCCTTCTTTCGGCCGATTACCTGGAGCCGTGCGATAGCGCCGCGATGAAAGGCAGGGTCGAGCTTGGGCAGCATCGTCAGATTGAGCATGGTTATGGTCTGCCGGACGCGACGACTCTCGAGCGGCATCGTTTCTCGCTGCTTGATCCAGAGCTGATGACGCGGCTGCTGCCACGTTTCGGTGGCAATCCTTTGGCTTTCTTTAAGGCTTTCTTGAGCGAAGATGTTCCGGAGGTAAGGCAAGCGCTCGAGACTGGCCTGTCTTCGCTTCCGGATGACATCGAGGTAATTCTTAGCTGGAGTAACTGTCCATCTCTAAGCGCAGTCGCCGCGGCACGTGGAATCCCGGTAGTTCACCTGGAAGTGGGTCCCCTTCGCGAGCCCCAGTATCGGCCGACGGCTTACTTCGATTTTTCCGGGGTGAACGGGAACACGGAAGCCGCGCGGCGCTACGAGAGTGATCCAGGCGTCTGGGCGCAAGAGTTCGATGTTCCTGAGCTTCGTCGCGCATTCTCATCGATGGAGTGCGAGAAGCGCGGTCCCGGGAATCGCTTGGGCGTGGTACTGCAGGTCGAGGATGATTCGAACCTGATTTCTTTCAGTAATGGCTTCGACAATGCAAGCCTGATTGCGAAGGCGTTGCTGGAGAACCCGCCCGAGTTGCCGCTCATACGGAGTCATCCTGGCAGTAGATTTCAAGTCAGGCAGGGGATGGCGGAGCACGACTCTTCGGCTACCGTCCTGGACTTCCTTGCGCAGTGCAACAAGGTGGTTTGCGTGAACTCCAGCGTTGGCCTCGAAGCCCTCATGCTGGAGCTCGAAGTTGATGTCGAGGGGGATGCATCCTATGGATTCGTCGTCCGCGAAAAGGACCCCCAACAGCGTGGGCGCAAGTTGGCCTACTTTCTATTGGGCTATCTGGTTCCCTACTCGCAGGTATTCTCGGCCGATTACATCCGCTTCCGTTTGGGTAAACCAGCGGAGGAGGAGATCGCTGCCATGCACCTCCGGGGTCATGGGCTGGAGCAGGATTCGGGCGGTGCTAAGGTCGATGTGCGCGGAGCGCTTCGCCATATGGCGAGGCTGCGGATCGAGAGTGCGCGGGCGGATGCCGGGGCAGAAGCGGTTGGAGGTCCCCAAGATGGATGGCTGCTTTGCTATCGGGCACGAGCCGATGATGGGTATGCAGATGACTTGTCGGTTCGGCCCTCCAGCCTGGTGAGCGATGGCGCGGCCAGTGTTGTGAAATTCGTATTGCCGTCCGGAGCTCGCCCCGAAGTCGTCCGCATCAGTGCGCCAGCACTCGCTGGTTGCAACACTTTGCGCGCGATGCGCTGGGGCTGGGGTGGTGACGCGCGCGCGGAGTTGTCCCCACTCTTCGATACCCATCTTCGCCTGATCTCAGCGAGTTGCGCACATTTCCGTGACGGCGAAGCGATGTCGCTGCTCAACGACGGCGGTGAGGTCTACTTCGAGTTCTCGGTTGACGATCTGTGGTCTTCCGCCGCCGCCCGCGCTAGCCCAGGACACGGCGTCCTGGAGTTCGCCCTCTCTCACCAGAGTGCGGATTCCGCGATCGCACATGAGCTTTTCAGGATCAGGGAGGGCATCCTTGGCCAAGTCCGCCAAGCGGGCGAGACTTCTATGCGCGACGAGCTCCATCGGGACATCGACGAGCTCTCGTCGCGATTGCAGCATAGCTCGAGCCAAATAGCGCAGACCCGGGCTGAGTTTCTCGAAAGCAACCATGACCAGTCAGTTCGTCTGAACGATCTGTCGGCTTCGGTAGAGAAGATGTGTCGCTTTTTCGAGCCCCTGGCAGAAGTTCAAGCGAGCCAGGCCGGTAGGCTGGCCGACATGGCAGCGAGGATCGAGGGGAGGTTGGCGTTGTTGCTTGAGGCCCAGGATCTTCTGAAGAAGGAGTTGGGGGATCAGGCGGAAGCGTTAGGGAAGGCGAACGCAAGCATAGATGAAATGAAGCGCGTCTCGGAAATGACCTGGAGGCAGAAGTACTTGGCCAAGCGGGCCAAGAAGGGCCAAGCATGATCATCGATCGCCTCAAGAAAAGCCGGTTCCGCAACGTGCTCCGCGGCTTGGCGTTGAGTAACCCTTGGCGCGTACTGCCTAACGCTTTGAAGATTCGCCTCATTGCCTCCAGCCCGCTGCTGGACCCTGAGTGGGTTGGCGAAGTAGCGGGATTTCAGGGAGGGCGACGGGAGCTTGCGGAGGCCTTGGTTGGTGATTCGCTGTCACTGGCTTCGCCATTGCTGGGCTTGGATTGGTACAGGTCACGCTATGGCCTGGATGCCACGGCAGGTGAGGCACTCATCCACTACTGGCTTGTTGGAGACTACATCGGACTCAGACCCCATCCATGGTTTGATCCAGTAGCTGCGCGCCTTTCAAGCGCGCGGCGGCGGCCAACCCTCAAGGCCGTCCTGGCGCAATACCTGTCCAACTGGAGGGAATTCAATGCTCCACATGCACTTTTCGATCAGGCGTTCTATCTGGCGCATAACGATGATGTGAGGGAGGGGGGATTCAACCCGCTCATTCATTTCGTGCTGTACGGTGAACAGGAAGGTCGCCGACCGAACGAGTACTTTGATCCCGCGTGGTACAGGTCCGCCAATCCCGATGTGGCGAGTTCCGGCATGGCGCCATCGTTGCACTTCGGCCTTTACGGAGCTGCTGAGGGCCGTAGCCCGGGACCGGATTTCGACTCCTTCGGGTATGTCGTCGACGTGGGGCGTTCATCGCTTGGCGGGTGGGATCCTCTCTCCCATTATCTGGTCGTTGGAAGACCAGCAGGCATCCAGCATCTGAAGCGAGACTTAAGCGTGGGCCGGTTGACAGGCCAGGTGGATGGCGTTGCGAAACGACGTCCGCACGCACCGGTCGATGTCATCGTTCCCGTCTATCGCGGGCTGGAAGAGACCCGAGCCTGCATTGAATCAGTGCTGGAGAATATGCCCAAGAACAGGCTTCGCCTGCATCTCTACAACGATGCATCGCCTGAGCCTGAGATCACGGAATTCTTGCGTGTGTTGGCGGCCGAGAATGATCGACTGATCTATGTAGAAAACGATGAGAACCTCGGTTTCGTAAGGACAGTCAACAAGGCGATGAAGTCCGCCTTGCTTTTCCCGGACTTTGACAGTGTCATCTTGCTGAACAGCGACACGGAAGTTTCAGGTGACTGGGTTGCGAGACTCCGGGGCCATGTGGACGCGAACAGCGATGTCGCCACCGTGACAGCTATGTCAAACAACGCAACCATCTGCAGCTATCCGCAGCTGGGCCCCAATGCTGTCCCCGAGGGGGAGACGGCGGGAAGTATCGATTCGCTGGCGGCGGCCACCAATGCCGGGCTCAGTGTTGAGCTGCCGACGGGCGTTGGATTCTGCATGTTGATCACGGCTGAGGCTTTGCGCAAGATCGGCTTGTTCGATGAGGAGGCTTTCGGCAAGGGCTACGGTGAGGAAGTCGACTTCTGCCAGCGTGCGATGCGCAATGGCATGAAGAATTTGCTTGCGCTCGATGTATACGTCAAGCATGCCGGGGAAGTCAGCTTCACCACCTCAAGCAAGCCGAGCAAACTGATTGGCGAGGAGATCATTCGCGGGCGCTATCCCGAATATGCAGGCGATGTCACCAATTTCGTGCGCGGTGACCCTGGCCTGCATGCACGGATCAGGCTGACGTTTGCTCGATGGCGCACCCTGGCCATTGATGTACGCGTCCTGTTCACCCATGCCTTGGGGGGGGGGACCGAGCGCCACGTGCAGGACGTGGCGCGCGCGACTCCATCCGGCAGCAGGACGATCGTGATCCGCCCCGTGAAAGGTTATGCACGGAGAGTGAGGGTCGAGTGCCCCCATGCGACGGACGGATTCGCTGTAGAGGTGGATGTGGAGAACGCCCAAGAGCTCTCCGCGTTGCTGCTGGCGATGGGTGCCGGACGCATCCAGATCCACCATGTACTAGGGTTCACCGAGGTGCTACGCAAGGCGATCGCGATCTCGGGTCTTCCGTTTGACTTCGTGGCCCATGACTACTTCGCTATTTGCCCGCAGGTAACGTTGACCGATGCGTCGGGGAATTACTGTGGCGAGCCTGCACTCAAAGGTTGCGACGAGTGCATAAGCACGCGGCCCAGCCATGCTTCGAGCGACATCCGGAACTGGCGGATTCACAATGAGTGGCTGGTGCTCGGTGCGAGTGCTCTCGCAGCACCAAGTGGAGATTGCGCGTCACGGATGCAGCGCTATTTCCAACGCGCCTTCCAAGTCGTGCCGCACGAAGACCTGAGGTCGCTGGGTACCTTTGACGTACCTGTCGGTGGGAGGACGAAGCGTCGGGTCGTGCTGTTCGGCGCCCTCGCACCCCACAAGGGCAGGAAGCTGGTACTCGCATTGGCCGAAGAGGTGCTGAGAAGATCATTGCCGCTTGAAATCCACCTCATCGGTGATCCTCAAGGCGAGGTTCCGAAAAGACTGTCGCCGGTGTTCTCGAGTTCCGGCAGGTACGATGATTCGAAGCTTGATGATCTAGTTGTCGAGGCACAGCCTGACATCATCCTTTTTGCGTCGCAGGCGCCGGAGACCTATTCATACACCCTGACGACGGCTCTTCGCTCCGGTGTCCCGATCGTTGCAACCCATCTGGGTGCGTTCATAGAACGATTGGCGGGGAATGACCTCCACAGGACGGTTCCTCCGACGATCTCGGCCGGATCGCTTGCTGATCTCCTGCTGTCGATCCCACGGGGGCGACGAGCATGATCATGCGGATAGCCGTCATTCCCGAGAGGCTGGGAGGCGTTCTGTCGCCCTGTGGAACGATTCGACTGTCAACGTTCTTCGATGCGATTCGCGATGCGACACATGGTCGTTGGGAGGTCCGTTACCTCGTCGCAGAGGAAGTCGAGGCATTTCAACCTCATGTCATCGTATGGCAGCGTGTGGCGCTGCCGACATCGGATGATGTCGCTGCGGTTGTGAAGGTCGCGAAGGCAGTCGGCGCGACCATGATCTACGATCTGGACGACAACCTGTTCGAGCTGGATGATCAGTTCGAGCGGCGCGTGTACGCCGGGAAGCTCGAAGCAGTCCGAGCGTCGTTGCAGGCCGCGGACCAGGTTTGGTGCTCTACACCCAACTTGGCCGGAAATTCGGCTGGCATTTCCAGATCGCCTCCATTGTTGATGACGAATGCGTTGGATCCAGGCCTGTGGGTAACGGCCGGTGGCCCGGCCTTGGTAAGTGGTCCTGTGTCGAGGCTGCTCTACATGGGAACTCGGACTCACGCTGCAGATCTCGACCTGCTCAACGAAGCGATGGCCCTGCTTGAGCGGCGTGCGCCGGGCAGGTACAAGTTGGACGTCGTCGGCGTGTCCTCACACTATGGTGAATTCCCATGGCTCGAGGTGCTAGCCATTCCCTCGCACATAGGTGCGTCTTACCCGGCCTTCGTGCACTGGCTTTGCCTGCAAGGGGCTCGAAGGCTGGGGGTAGCTCCTTTGCTGCGTTCGCGATTCAATGACAGCAAGAGCAATATCAAGGTGTTGGACTACGCCGCGCTTGGCATGCCCGCCTTGGTTTCGGACGTGCCGGCGTATTCGTCGCTTCGCGTCGACATGGATTGCATGAAGTCAGACAATAGCGCGTTGGCGTGGGCGACCAGCATCGAGCGAGCTTGCGCGGACGAAGCTTTGACCTCCAGAGTCTTGTCGAGCGCGACGAGCCTGATTGGAGAGCGAGTGTTTGGTGATGCCGTGAGGTTGCGTATGGACGCCATTGATCGAGGATTGAGCAGAGTATGAGTCATCTACGAAAGGAAGCCGGACGGACGCTGCCCTTCATCCTTGGGGTGATCGTGCTGACAGGTGTCGTCGCCAGGTTCTACTCTTGGCCAGGATTCGCGACGCATGACTCGCTATTCATAACCCGAGAGGCTCTCGGGGGTGAGTACACGACTTATCATCCTCTCCTGAATGCGTTGCTCGTCAGGTTTCTCGCGGTTCCGCTGGATTCCTACTGGCTCTACACCAGCTTGCAGATTGCCTGGTGCTGCATGCTGCTGTACCAATCCTTACGTCACTCCCTCCATCGCCAAGGCACCCGGCTTCTTGGGTGTGTCGCCGTGGTCGCTTGGGCTGCATCACTCCATACGCTGCTCTACCTCGGCGTCGTTTGGAAAGATGTGCCGATCGCATATGGCCTGGTGTTCATGGCGGCACTCGCTTACAGGATGAGGGCCGAGCCAGGGTATCGGGCAACCGGGATGGATGGCTTCTTGTTGGGCCTTTCGCTGTTCTTCTGCCTTGGCATGCGCCACGGAATGATCTTCAACGCGGTATTGGTGCCTCTCTTGCTCGGCTGGCGCAGTGTCTTTGCGCAACGCAGGCTCTGGTTGCCAATTGTTTTCGCGATAGTTGGCTTTGCCGGGCTTCAGGCGATTGGCGCGAGCAAGCTTGTGAGCAATGACAACGCACACATGCTGCGATTGAAGGTCTCTGCAGTTTCGCAGCCCTTCTTGGCCATAGTCACGAACAAGAATGGCTACAATTCGGACGACCATGAGTACGATCGTAGGCTCGCAGTGCAGGCGTTCGGTGCCGACTACGAGAAAGAGTTCTCACCAGACTACTTTCGGAACAATCCAGCGCCCATCTCGGAAGGCGAGCTTGATCACGTGTACCGGGCGATCCTAAAACGCACCCCCAGGCTATGCGCTAACAATTTCTCGCTATGCGTCTCATCGAGAGTCCAGATGTTCCTGGGCACACTCCAGCCGTCGACTTCGTTCGGTGGCATGACGTTCTACGACCTGGGGACGTTCGAGGACTGCGGGCAAGTTTTCGGGATGGTCGAGGCGCAATGCAAAGTCCTCGACCGATTTGAGACCTCCGAGAAGCCAGCCTGGGCGTTGGATGTCCAGAGGAAAGTTCAGTCGGGTTTGGTGGAGACACGGAATCCACTGGTTCGCGCCGTTTTCTGGAATCTTCTGCCAGCCCTATTCTTGCTGGCCGCCATGCTCTCGTTTGGACGGGCGTTCTCCCCCCTCTGGCTGGTGGCGGTGTTCTTCATCGCACAGATCGCGCTTCCGTTCATGACGGCGATGGCCAACGATTTCCGCTACTACTACTTCTTGTTCCCCTTCGCTGTCGTCTTTGCGCCACCAGCGCTCCACTTGGCAGCGAAGGTGCTGGCCCGTGAGTCCGAGGCGAGGATGGAACCATGAATGAGCCTGCTGTTCCGGATGCTGTTGAGAGCCGGCCGGGGACTTCTTGCATCGCCGTCGTCATCCCATGCTACCGGGTCACGCGGCACATCATGGGCGTCCTTTCCAAGATTGGGGCTGAGGTTGACCTAATCTACTGCGTCGATGATGCTTGCCCGGACGGTAGTGCGGACTTCATAGAGCGGCATTGCGTCGACCGGCGTCTACGCATCCTCAGGCACGCAGAGAACCAGGGCGTCGGAGGCGCGGTCCTGACAGGGTATGACCAGGCGGTGGCCGACGGAGCTTCCGTGATAGTCAAGATCGATGGCGATGGGCAAATGGATCCGCGACTGCTGATGGCGTTCGTTAACCCCATCCTGCGTGGTGAGGCTGACTACACCAAGGGCAATCGCTTCTTTGACCTCAAGCGTATCCACGAGATGCCAAAGGTCCGTATCTTCGGCAATGCGATCCTCTCCCTGTTTACTAAACTCTCGACCGGGTACTGGGATCTTTTCGATCCGACCAACGGATACACAGCGATCCATGCGAATGCGGCGAGGTTCGTGCCGCGGGAGAAGATCAGCAAGCGTTACTTCTTCGAGACCGACATGCTTTTCAGACTGAGCATATTGCGCGCCGTGGTGGTGGACGTCCCGATGGATGCCAGTTATGGCGATGAAGAAAGCGGCTTGAAGATCAAGCGGATCGTCGGCGAATTCGCGGCCAAGCACGCGCGGAATCTCTTCAAGCGGATCGCGTACAATTACATGTTGCGGGACTTGCCCCTCGCTTCGCTCCAGTTGTTCGTGGGGCTGGGCCTCCTGGCATTCGGCCTGATCTTCGGGTGCTGGCATTGGTGGATATCAGCGTCCACCAATGTGGGTGCTAGCACCGGGACTGTGATGATTCCTACGATGTCCCTGTTGGTGGGCATACAACTCGTCCTGGCGTTCCTTTCGTACGATATCGCGAACGTGCCCCGGCGCGTCATGCACACCCTTCTGGAGCAACGTTTGGCAGCGCTCGCGGTGAGGTCTTCGGATGAATGATCCGATCCGGATGGGGTGGGGGACCGCGCTTCTGCTCGCGGCGACGCTCCTGCTGCTTAGCCTAGGGCAGATCCTGTTCAAGTGGGCATCGAAGGGCGTCTCGTTCGGAGATCCCCGCAGCCTGTTGTCCCCGAGCCTATTGTCCGGCCTGTTCGTTTACGGCTTGGCCACGATAATGTGGATTCTGGTGCTCAAGAGGCTGCCTTTGTCGCTTGCCTTTCCGTTCTATGGGCTGACGTTCTTGCTGGTGCCATTGCTCGCCCACTTCCTGATTGGCGAGAAGATCGGCTACCAGACCTTGCTTGGAGGTGGCATCATCATGTTCGGGGTTTTCGTAACGAGTTGGGGGAAGATTGCATGAGTGAGTGTCCGGCATGTGGGGCAACGCTCACCCTGGGAGTTGCGCCCTGGCATCTCAAGTGCACCGAGTGCTCCTACGAAGGTAGCAGTCTGAAGCCGAGGATTCTCGATCAGAAGGCCGGCAACGACTTGGACGAGCATGCGCGCGAGGATGCGCTGCGGACGCTACGCATCGCCAATTTCGACCTCCTCGCGAAGCGCGTCGCCCTGTTGCTCCCGGCCGGTTCCCAAGGGTCCCCGCGCTTGCTGGATGTCGGTTGCGCGCACGGTTGGTTTCTCCAGCGCATGAGCGGCGAGTATGATGTCGCGGGGATCGAACCGGATCCGTTGATTGCCGACGTCGCACGTAGCCGTGGCTTCGATGTGAAGAGTGGTTTCTTCCCAGACGTTGTAGGGGCGGAAACGTATGACCTCATTGCGTTCAACGACGTGCTGGAGCACATCCCCGACGTCGCTGGCACCTTGGCCGCGTGCCATGCGCACCTCAATGCCGGCGGGCACGTCATCGTCAATGCGCCTGACCGCACGGGATTCCTCTATCGCCTGTCGAAGGCGATGGCTCGTGTCGGCTTGAGCAGGTCGTTCGACCGCATGTGGCAGGTTGGTTTCCCATCGCCGCACCTGCACTACTTCGATACTCCGGCCATGCAGCGTTTGGCACGCAATGCAGGTTTTTCCGTGGCCGACACGTTCGCCCTTCCCACCGCAAGCCATGATGGCCTTTATTCGCGTGTCAGGTACGACAAGTCCGTGTCGGCAGTGAAGGCAGGATTGCTCACTGCCATTCTTGGCGCACTCATACCGGCGCTAGCGATACTGCCGGCTGACATCCGGGTCTGGATCCTGCGCAAGGACTGAGCCGGGTATGCGGGTCCGCCGGCGCAGCATGCTCGCCGGCGAACTGTTGGATGGTCTATTACTCGACGATCATCTTGAGTGGGCTCGCACATGAAACTTGCGCGCCCGATTCATCGTGGAGAATGGACACCGTATATTCGCCTGCCGGAACCTGCAGCGTGGCGAGCTCCAGCTTGAAGCCTGCATTGGTCAGTGCCTCAGCTTTGTATGCGGTCGCAACGTCATCCCGTTTGATGCCCGCCGGGCCCGAGATCGAGAAGGCATTTCCAGGCTTGGAAAGAACAACGGTCACGTTGCCAGGATTCGTGAGGCTGGTCGTGGCTGCCCACCCCTCAAATGCGACCGCGCCCGCGCCAGCCACCTTGAACACGCCTTCCTGTGGCGAGTTTCCGTTGATTGCATCCAGCGCGCAAAGCTCAACTTTCCCAAGCGACTCGAGATCGGCCGTGAACTCGGAGAACTGAGTCGTAGGCGGCTGTTCGGTTCCAGTCGAGGCGTCGGCAGGCACCGTCGGGGTGGCAGCCATGGGTTCTTGGTACTCGGGTGTTTTGTCGTTGCAACCGCTGAGCGCGATCGCGATGAGCGTGACGGCGGGGAATAGTTTTCGACTCATAGGTGAGGTGTCCTCGATAAGTTGGGCCACGACGACGCTCGCGAAGCTCGTGGCGGTTGAGTTCAGAGCTGTGACTCAAGTTCAGGCAACAACTGGAACAGATCCCCCACCAACCCGATATCCGCAATCTCGAAGATCGGCGCTTCGCCGTCCTTATTGATGGCGACGATCGTGCCTGCGTCCTTGATGCCGGTCAGGTGCTGGATGGCGCCGGAGATGCCGACGGCCACGTACAGCTCGGGGGCGATGATCTTGCCGGTCTGGCCGACCTGCAGTTCGTTCGGCACGTAGCCGGCGTCCACGGCGGCGCGCGAAGCACCGACGGCGGCGCCCAGTTTGTCGGCCAGGGCGTAGATCACCTTGAAGTTCTCGGCCGAGCCTACGCCGCGGCCGCCGGAGACGACGCGCTTGGCGCTCTGCAGGTCGGGGCGGTCGGACTTGCCGGCGGCCAAGCCGACATAGCGGGTGTGCGTCGGCAGGGTGGCATCCACGCTGGCCGCTTTGATCGTCGCGCTGCCGCCCTTGGCGGCTTCCGGCCAGGACGCGGTGCGTACGGTGGCGACGACGGTCTGGTCGGCCGGGGTTTCGACGGTGATGATCGCGTTGCCGGCGTAGATGGGACGCTTGAAGGTGTGCGGGCTTTCCACGGCCATCAGGTCGGAGACCTGGTTGACGCCGAGCAGGGCGGCCACGCAGGGCAGCAGGTCCTTGCCGAACGTGGTCGACGGCGCGAACACGTGCGTGTAGCCGGCGGCGAGCTTGGCGATCTGCGGTGCCAGTACCTGCGCGATGGCATTCGCGTTGGCGGCATGGGCGACGGTCAGCACCTTGGCGACGCCGGCGATCTGCGCGGCGTCGGCGGCGACGGCCGTCGGGTCGGCGGCCAGCACGACGACGTCGATGGCGTCGGCCTTCACCGCCGCGGCGGCGCTGACGGTCTTGGCGGTGGAGGCGTTGAGCTTGCCGTCCAGGTGTTCGGCGATGACAAGAACCTTGGCCATTACAGCAACCCCTTCTGCTTGAGTGCGGCGACCAGTTCGGCCGCGTCCTTCACCATGACGCCCTTGCTGCGCTTGGCTGGCGGGGCGTAGTGCGTGGTCTTGTGGGTGTCGGCGGCTTCCACCCCGAGGTCGGCAAGCTGAAGCGTTTCCAGCGGCTTGCTCTTGGCCTTCATGATGTCGGGCAGCTTGATGAAGCGCGGCTCGTTGAGGCGCAGGTCGGTGGTGACGACCGCAGGCAGGTCGACCTCCAGCGTTTCCAGGCCGGCGTCGACTTCGCGCACCACCGTGGCCTTGCCGTCGGCGATGTCGAGCTTGCCCGCGAACGTCGCCTGCGGGCGGCCCCACAGCGTGGCCAGCATCTGGCCGGCCTGGTTGGCGTCGTCGTCGATGGCCTGCTTGCCAAGGATCACCAGGTCCGGCGACTCCTTCTCGACCAGCTTCAGCAGGGTACGGGCGGCGGTCAGCGGCTGGATGGCCTGATCGGTGACCACGTGGATGGCGCGGTTGGCGCCCATGGCCAGGCCGTTGCGCAGGTGGGCCTGGGCGTCTGCGGGGGCGATGGTGGCGACCACGACTTCGGTGGCGATGCCCTTGTCGCGCAAGCGGAGGGCTTCTTCCAGCGCGATCTCGTCGAAGGGATTGGGGGACAGCTTGACGCCGTCGGTGACCACGCCGGAGCCGTCCGGCTTGACCTGGATGCGGACGTTGTAGTCCACCACGCGCTTGTAGGCGACGAGAATCTTCATCCTGCGGGAATTCCTGTATGCGACGGTGAGGCCCGGCCGCGGCGGCTGGCCGAGGGCAGACGTGGGATTTTAGCGGTCAGGCGGGGGCCATGCGAGCCCGTACGGTGCCATCCGCCAGCTGTTCCGCCAGAACACCTGCAAAACGTGCCGCGCTGCCGGGGGCTTGGGCGAAAAACAGAGATGGTTCCGTGAGCTCCAGTTCCAGCAGCTGCGGTTGCCCGTCGGTGCCGGTCAACAGGTCGATGCGCGCGTAGGGAAGGGGCGTCTCGAGCTGCCTCAGGCGCGCGGTGGCGCTGAGGACCCGCTCGGCCAGTGCCTGCTCGGCGGGGGTGGCCGTGGTCGCCACGATCTCGCCGAGAGCCATCGGCGCTTGCCTCGCCGCTTCGCCGGGAGGCAGCTGGGCGCTTTTCCGGGCGGCGTGGCTGAACCGGCCATCGAAGTACAGCAGCGCGGTTTCGCCATGTTGGTCGACCGAAGCCAGATAGGGCTGCAGCATCACGCTGCGCTCTTGCTCCAGCAAGCGGCCGATGTGGTTGCCGGCCACGAACTGCTGGTCACGGGCGTACCGCTGGGTGTCTCGGGCGCCAGCACTTACCGTTGGCTTGACGACAAACTCCTGCGCGTCGAATTCGTCCAGGAACCCCGCCAGCGCCTCCATGGGCTCGGCATCGGGCTCGACGAACCGGGTCGGGACGACGGGTATGCCGATGGTGGCCAGATCCGCAAGATAGTGTTTGTCGGTATTCCAGCGCACGACGTTCAGCGGGTTGAGTAGGCGCGTCACCCGATCCGTGTGCTCGCACCAGGCCAGGAAGTCGGACAGTCGCTCGGTGTAATCCCATGGCGAACGCAGCAGGGCCGCGTCGAAGCGACCCCAGCTAACGGTCGGGTCGTCCCAGGCCACGGCACGGGCATGCACGCCGGCGTCTGCGCAGGCATCGAGCAATGGCATCAGATCGTCGTCGTGGCCGGTGGCGGCCACGGCCGTGACGAGAGCGAGGTTCATCATGCGCACCAGTGTACGCGCACGCCCCGTACGGGATTCCCATTGCCCGAAAGTACCTGTGTCCGGGATGAGGGGCTGGGTAGAATGCGGGCTTTCCTCATCGAATGGATCGCGCCATGGCGGGTAACCCCGGCTCCGGAGGCAAGCAGAAGCTCTATCCCAGTGCAGCGGCCGCGCTGGACGGCGTCGTGGCGGATGGTCAGACACTGGCGGTCGGCGGGTTCGGCCTGTGTGGCATCCCGGAGGCGCTGATCGGCGCTCTGCGAGACAGTGGCGTGAAGGGGCTGACGGCCATCTCCAACAATGCGGGTGTGGACGGCTTCGGCTTGGGCCTGCTGCTGGAGACCCGGCAGATCAAGAAGATGATTTCCTCGTACGTGGGCGAGAACAAGGAGTTCGAGCGCCAGTTCCTCTCGGGCGAGTTGGAGCTGGAGTTCAACCCGCAGGGCACGCTGGCCGAGCGCCTGCGTGCCGGCGGCGCGGGCATCCCGGCCTTCTTCACCCGGACGGGCTACGGCACGGTCGTCGCCGAGGGCAAGGAAACCCGCCAGTTCGGCGAGCACTGGTACGTGATGGAGACCGCCCTGATGGCCGACGTGGCGCTGGTCAAGGCGTGGAAGGCCGACAAGTCCGGCAACCTCGTGTTCCGCAAGACCGCGCGCAACTTCAACCCGGCCTGCGCCATGGCTGGAAAGGTCTGCATCGCGGAGGTCGAGGAAGTGGTGGAGATCGGCGCCATCGATCCCGACCACGTCCACCTGCCAGGCATCTACGTGGACCGCATCGTCCACAACCCGACCCCCGAGAAGCGCATCGAGCAGCGCACCGTCCGCCAAGGAGACAAGTGATGCCCTGGACCCGCGATGAAATGGCACAGCGCGCCGCCCGCGAACTGACCGATGGCGCCTACGTGAACCTGGGCATCGGCCTGCCGACCCTGGTCGCCAACCACATCCCCGCCGGCATGGACGTCTGGCTGCAGTCCGAGAACGGCCTGCTCGGCATCGGCCCTTTCCCGACCGAGGACGAGGTGGATGCCGACCTGATCAATGCCGGCAAGCAGACTGTCACCGCCCGAGCGGGAGCCAGCTACTTCGGCAGCCACGACTCCTTCGCGATGATCCGTGGCGGCCACATCGACTTGGCGGTGCTGGGCGCCATGCAGGTCACCGACAAAGGCGACCTGGCCAACTGGATGGTCCCGGGCAAGATGGTCAAGGGCATGGGCGGCGCCATGGACCTGGTGGCGGGCGTCAAGCGCATCGTCGTGCTGATGGAGCACGTGGCCAAGGACGGAAGCCACAAGATCCTGCCGCAATGCGACCTGCCGCTGACGGGTGTTGGTGTGGTGGACAGGATCATCACGGACCTGGCGGTTTTTGACGTGACGCCCGAGGGACTGGTGCTGGTGGAAAAGGCCGAGGGCGTTACCGAAGCGGAACTGGCGACGAAGACCGGCGTGCCCTTCCGATCCGCCGCATGAATCACTTTAAGTCGTGATGCAAGTCCGGTTGTCGTGCGCGATGGCGCACGCCTGACTTTCAGCTGTACGTTTTCCGGCCGATAACGCGGAGAGGCGAACCTGTTGGCTGTTTTGTGGCCCGGGAGCTGGGCTATAGTGTCGGTTCAGGGGCTCTATCCGTTTTTCTCAGAGGCGTACGTATGAAACTCCGGGTCGGCGCTTGCGCCTTGATGTTGGTCTTGGCCGGGTGCAGTGGAGAAAGCCCCGAATCGGGCATCGCAGGGATGCGTGGTGTGGCCGCGAGCAAGACGGCCGGCAGCCTGCCGACGGCGCTCCCGCTGGCACGCGCAATCGGCGCGTCCATCGCCAACGCGCCCGATCGCGGCGCGTTGCTGTCCTTCCCCAACAAGGCGACGCCCGCCAAGCAGGAAGGTGCCTACACCTGGTTCCCAACCGCGATCAGCGAAGCGCATGCCTTCAAGGGTATCGCCACGGGTGAAATGACCGTGCCTTCGCCTGATGGCAGCCAGGTCAAGCTGCGCTACGAGCGCCACGTCGAAGAGATCGACGGCAACTGGACATGGATCGGCCGCGTCGTCGGCGGCGACCCGATGCAGGAGGCCATCATCACTTTCGGCGAGAAGGCGGTGTTTGGTTCGATTCCGCAAGCCAACGGCAAGCCGGCACTGAGCCTACAGACCAGCAACGGTCGCGTGTTCGCCGTGCAGACCGATCCATCGAAAGTTGTATCCGCTACGAAGGGCCACGAAGATGTAATGATTCCCGAGGCCGCGACGCTGCGTTCGTCGATGGCAGCAGCAGTCAGCCAGTCCGCGCAGGTGAGCCAGGGGGCGACGGCCGTCGCGCAAGCCGCACCGCCGACTTCCGCCAACACGATCGATGTCGCCGTGGGTTACACGCCTGAGTTCGCCACTGCAAACGGCGGTGCCTCGGGTGCTACCACGCGTCTGGTCTATCTGGTACAAGTCGGCAACCAGGCATTCACGAACAGTGACGTCAATGGCTACCTGCGCATTGTTAATGCCGTGCAGGTCAGCTACACCAATACCAATACCAATCAGACGGCACTTCAGGAGCTGACAGGCAACACGGGCAACTCCCCCGTGACTGTCCCTGCTAGTCTGGCAACACTGCGAACTGCGCGCGACCAGTACGGCGCGGACATCGCGGTTCTGGTGCGTAAGTTCAATACTCCAGAGAACGAAGGTTGTGGTATCGCGTGGTTGAACGGCGCGAATCAGACCCCTATTACTTCTGCCGACGCTTCTTGGGGCTATGCTGTGATCAGTGACGGTTACGACACAGGCACCGACGGCAAGACGTACTATTGCGCCGACGAGACGCTGGTGCATGAAGCGGCCCATCTGATGGGTTCGGCGCATGATCGCGCAAACTCCACTACCACGGGAGGGGCTCTGCAGTACGGCCGTTACCCCTACTCCTTTGGCTACAAGACGGGCACAGCAGCCGGTAATTTTTATACCGTGATGGCATATGGCGATACAGGTCAGATCGCTCATCGCATTTTCTCCACGCCTCTGAAGAGTACGTGCGGTGCGGCGAGTAACTTAGCCTGCGGTGTTGCGAACAGCGAAGACAATGCGCGTAGTCTGAATCAGACAATTCCCGTGGTGGCGAATTTCCGAGCGACGGTTGTGCCATTCACCGGGAAGGGGCGCAACGACTTCAACAATGATGGATACTCGGACCTTCTTTGGCGCTCCGATTCGCGCCAGATTGAAACGTGGGTCTTGAATGGTGCGACTCTGTCATCGGCTAGGGGTTTTCAGCTTCCTGCAGGTTATCGGGTCATGACCTCTGGCGATTTCAACGGCGATGGTTTCAACGATTTGCTGCTTACGAGCGCCGCCCGCGATCTGATTCTTTGGACGGGTACTGGGACTACATTCAGCTCACAGTCCCTAAATCGCACCTATGGAGTTGAATGGTCGGCAGTCGGCCAGATCGACTTTGATGGAGATGGCCAATCTGATTTGCTCTGGAGAAATAACGTCACAGGCGCTGTTGAAACCTGGATTATGAATGGAGCGACGCTCACTCGTGCTGCGGGCTTCAATCTGCCCTCCGGCTACTCTGTGTTGACTACGGGTGACTTCAATGGCGATGGCTTTGGCGATCTGTTGCTCGGGGGGCCATCCCGTGAACTGGTGATGTGGTTCGGCACGGGTACCTCGTTCAATGGTCAAAGCCTAGATAAGGTCTATGGCCTGGGATGGGCAGTTACGGGGGCAGTGGATATCAACGCCGACGGCAAGTCGGATTTGCTCTGGCGTAACGACAGCACCGGGCAATTCGAAACTTGGGTCATGGACGGCTACACGCTCTCCGCCGCCACTGGCTACTCGTTGCCGGCGGGTTATGAAATCTTTGGTTCTGGCGATTACAACGGCGACGGTAAGTTGGATCTGTTGTTGTCCAACAGTCAGCGCGAATTGTTCATGTGGTTCGGCACCGGCACCTCATTCAATGGTCAAGCGCTCAACCGCGTTTATGGCGCTGGATGGGTGGCCGACCTTGATGTGCGCCCGTTCTTTGCACAGAAGGTAACGACGGACTTCAACGCCAGCGGCGCTTCCGATATCTTGTGGAAGAGTGATGCCGCGGGTCAGTTCGAAACTTGGATGATGGGTGGGGCCGCATTGCAAAGAGCCAGCGGCTTCACGCTGCCAACGGGTTACCGAATCCTGACGACAGGTGACTTCAATGGTGACGGTCACGCTGATCTACTATTGACGAGTGCTGCGCGCGATACGGTGATGTGGTTCGGCAACGGAATTGGCTTCCGTGGCCAATCGCTCGCACGCGTTTACGGCTCCGGTTGGAGTGCTGTTGGCAACTTTGAAGTCAATGGCGACGGCAGATCCGACCTGCTATGGTCCAATAGTTCAAGTGGACAGTTTGAAACTTGGGTAATGAATGGGGTTACGCTAGTTCAGGCTCGAGGTTACAGTCTGCCGGCCGGCTACACCATTCTGACGACAGGTGATTTCAATGGGGATGGTTTCAGCGACCTCTTAATCGGCAGCCCCTCACGGGAGCTTGTGATGTGGTTTGGTACTGGCAACGGTGGCTTCAACGGGCAGGCGCTGAACAGGCAGTACGGTGCGGGCTGGGTGGCTGTTGGTCAGGTGGACATAAACGGCGACGGGAAGTCGGATCTGATTTGGCGCGATACCGCCTCCGGGCGATTCGAGACTTGGCAGATGAACGGTGCCGAGTTGACGCGGGCGGCTGGATATACCCTGCCTGCGGGCTATGGCATTTTGGGGACGGGCGATTTCAATGGCGACGGGAACGCCGATATACTGATTGGTAATGCGTCCCGCCAGATTGCCATGTGGTTCAGTACGGGCACCTCCTTCAATGGACAGAGCTTGAACAGGGCATATGGCACGGGTTGGAACGTGCTTTCAAGCTTCTGATCTCAGCTGCCAAAGCTAGACGTAAAAAGGGTCCGTTCAAACGGACCCTTTTTCTTTAACTGGGCTATTGTCGACTGCGTTCGGCATACGGATAAGGAGTCGCACGACTAGGCGCAGGCTGACCCATGATGTCGGCAACGGTAGTCCACTTCCAGCCTTCGGAAGCGATGCACGGAGCTATGATGCGTTCGATTGCATGCGCCATGGTGCCGTCGACTTGCGATTTCTCCTGTTCAAAATCCGAGCGGCTAAGGCCGATTTCAATCAGTGGGCGAATCGCCTGCAAGCGAGCCCAAAACATGCTGCCGGACACGAACCTAGATTCGCTGAGGTCCGTGAGTGATAGGCCCAAACGCCCTGCTAGTCGCGACACCGCAGGTGCATTTGCTCCCCAATAGTAGCTCATGGGTTGGACATGCCCCTCGGGCGCCACGAGTCCCAAGTCGGGATCCTTAGAAAACGCATCGAGGACCGTTTGTGCGCGGACTCCGGAAACAAGACTGGAAACTAGCTCGCGCCTCCACTGGTCGCCATCGTTTCTATGGGGGGATCGTTTAGTGTGGAGCTTCAGAATCAACTGCTCTCCTTCCTGGATTAGGCGCGCGGCAATCTCAAGGAACGGCAGAATATCCCGGCCTCTATTCTCGATAACGTGAATACGATGTTGCAGATCACACTGACGTAGCATGTCTTCGGTAGGCTTGGCTTTTTCGGGCGTGGTGGAGACTTCTAGTTGCCAAGGAATCTCGCAATTTCGGAGTTGAGCCAATATCTCCGCCAGCACATCCAAGTGCCATGCATGGAGCACAACGATCGGCCTGATCCGGTGTGGCCCTTGTTCGAAGAGCGCTAAGCGGGTACTTGATAAATGGGAGTATCCAGATCGAGCGTCGGGTTCTAGCACCGCGCCTTCCGCCCATTCATTCCAAGCGTTGATGAATATCGGGGCTTGCTCTCGCTGCTGCGTTGCCCACTCTATGCTACGACGGAGCCAGCGCTCGTAGCGGAAAGGCGCGGAGCATACATACGTTGTTCCGCGTCCTGGACGGCGCGCCTCATTGTCCCAGCCGGTATTGACGCCGGGAAACAGTCTATAGCTCCTGGATGCGCGTAAAGACTTCTCGAAATTCTTACTGAGTTTGTGCCAATCACGGATCGTACCCGCATAGTGTGGATTGATTAGATGAACGTCATCACCAACCAATGCAGCAGATGACATATTCGGAGGGAACTGAATCGCGCTATCGAAGCCGAGTGAAGCGGGAGCCGGAAGCTCAAAGCTTTGGACGTATGCGAGATGAACTTCACCTACGCCATTATCACGGCACGAGTGACGCCAACGTTCCGCAGTGGCGGCAGCGTCCGGGAGTAGTGCGGGACGATAAACCAGAAGAACAGGCTTGCCATCAACCCGCAGATATCGCGGGTCTCGCATGTACTCCGCGACATGCTCGATGAACGCGATATCGTCTTCAAGCGAATGCTGTTGGCCAATCAGGATCTCATCGCCGCGGCCATCCCAAGTGCGGGTCCATTTTTCGTTAGCCCAGCACAGGCAGAACTTCAGATCGATGGTCTTGTCGTTGAGCCAGTTGCGTAGCGGGGTTTCGAGCAGGGTCTTGCCGCCGAACCAGTAGAAGTAGAAGCAGAACGCGCTGATGCCGTACTCGCGGGCAAGGCGTGCCTGCTCGTGCATGACCTCGACGTTGCGCAGATCGTAGAAGCCGAGGTCGCCCGGTAGCTTGGGTTGGTAGTGGCCTTCGAACTGGGGCAGGGCACGTGTGACGTTGCGCCATTCGGTGAAGCCCTTGCCCCACCACTCGTCATTCTCGGGAATGGTGTGGAACTGCGGCAGGTAGAACGCGACGAGCGTGGCAGGCAGTGGATCGGGCAGTTCGCCTTTTTTATAGGGCACATAGCCGATGGCGCGCTCATCGGAGCGGACGTACGGTCTGCGCGGCAGGTCGCCGGTCGGTGCCTTGCCTTTGGGGCCTTCCGGCACCCAATGGCCTTTCGTGTCCAGAAAGCGCTCGCGCAATTTGTCGCGCGTGCCCTGCGGCATCGGCGTCAGCCGGAATGCCGTTCGCAGCGCGTAGAAAAGGCCGGTGCGAAGGCGGCGTGACAATGGAGTCGCCACAAGCGTCCTAGAGGTTCTGGTAATTCGGCCCCGAGCCGCCTTCCGGCGTTACCCAGTCGATGATCTGGTAGGGGTCCTTGATGTCGCAGGTCTTGCAGTGGACGCAGTTGGCGGCGTTGATCTGCAGGCGCTTGCCGGTGCCGTCGTCGACGATTTCATACACCCCTGCCGGGCAGAAGCGTGTGCAGGGGTTGTCGTATTCGGCGGTGCAGCGGGTGATGCAGACGGAGGTGTCGTGCACGCGTAGATGGACGGGTTGGTCTTCGTCGTGTTCGGTGGCGGCGAAGTAGACACCCTGCAGGCGGTCGCGCGGGGCCAGAGTGCGGTCGACGTAATCGCGCTTCGGTTCCTCGTGCTCGCCGACCTTGTCGAGTGACGACCAGTCGGGTTTCACCTTCAGCGTCCATGGCGACAAACCGCCCACGGCGGTTTCCCATGCCGCGTTCGCCATGCCGAACCACAGGCCCTTCTTGAAACCCGGCTTGATGTTGCGCACGGACTTCAGTTCCGCCATCGCATCCGACCCGCGCAGCTTCGCATCGAAACCCTCCGGCGCGAGTTGCGACGACACCAGGTGCTCGGCCGCCAGCATGCCGCTGCGGATCGCCTGGTGCGTGCCCTTGATCTTCGGCACGTTGAGCAGGCCGGCGGTATCGCCGATCAGCAGTGCGCCGGGCATCTCGACCTTCGGCAGTGACTGCCAGCCGCCGGTGACGATGGCGCGTGCGCCGGCGGACAGGATGTTGCCACCCTCCAGGATCGGCTTGATCAGTGGGTGGTTCTTCCACTGCTGGAAGGCTTCCCACGGCTTGTACTCTGGATCCTTGTAGTCCAGGCCGCTGACGTAGCCCAGCGCGATCTGGTTGTTTTCCAAGTGATACAGGAAGCTGCCGCCGTAGATGTCGTTGCTGGCGGGCCAACCGAGGGTATGCACGATCTTGCCGGGCGTGACGCGGCCTTCCGGCACCTGCCACAGTTCCTTGATGCCGATCGAATACGCCTGCGGGTCGCTGTCCTTGTCCAGGGCGAAGCGCTTCACCAGCCGCTTGGTCAGGTGCCCGCGCGCGCCTTCGGCGAGCACGGTGACCTTGGCGCGGATGTCGATGCCCTGCGTGTAGCCAGGCTTGTGGCTGCCGTCCTTCGCGATGCCCATGTCGCCGATGCGCACGCCGACGACCTTGCCATCGTCGTCATGCAGCGTCTCGGCGGCGGCGAAGCCCGGGTAGATCTCGACGCCCAGCGCTTCGGCCCGCGGCGCCATCCAGGCGCACATGGCGCCGAGCGAGACGATGAAGTTGCCGTGGTTGCGCATGCCCGGCGGCACGATCGGGAACTTGCGGCCGCCGTCCTTGCTGAAGTACCAGAACTCGTCGTCCGTGGCCGGCACGCAGACCGGCGGCGGATTGTCGCGCCAGCCCGGCAGCAGCGCGTCGAGCGGTTGGGGCTCGATCACCGCGCCGGACAGGATATGCGCGCCGATGGTGCTGGCCTTCTCGATCACGCAGACCGAGATGTCGGGGTTCAGCTGCTTGAGCCGGATGGCGAACGCGAGGCCGGCCGGCCCCGCGCCGACGGTCACGACGTCGTACTCCATCACATCGCGTTCGACATCGGACATCGGGCTCGGCTCCAGCATGGCGTTAGGCTCCCCGCATTTTCGGCGTTTGCGCCGGAAGGGGCAAATCCGCGAGCATCGTCGGCATGACCATACCCCTGCCGCTCGATGCGCATGGAAGCGAAGTGATGCTGCCGGGCGCACGTCTCGCCTACCAGCCAGCTTGGCTACCCCTGGCGGAGGCGGATGCGCTTTTCGGCGAACTGCAGCGCTCTCTCCCGTGGAGCGTGCACCGCATTCGTGTGTTCGGCCGCAGCGTCGATTCGCCGAGGTTGAGCGCATGGATCGGCGATGCGGATGCCGTCTACCGCTATTCCGGCAGCGATTTCGAGCCGCATCCGTGGATTCCCGCCCTGGTTGGGCTACGGCAGCGTCTGCAGGACGAACTGGGCACGCCGTTCAACAGCGTGCTGGCCAATCTCTACCGCGACGGCCGCGATGCGATGGGGTGGCACAGTGACGACGAGCCGGAACTGGGTCCGCAGCCTGTCATCGCGTCCGTCAGCCTGGGAGGCGTGCGTCGGTTCCTGCTCAAGCACCGCAACGAACCCTCGATCCGGTCGGCGATCGCGTTGCCCCATGGCAGCCTGCTGGTGATGGCGGGCGATACGCAACGCCACTACCGGCATGCGCTGCCGCGTACGGCGAAACCGGTGGCGCCGCGCATCAACCTGACGTTCCGCTGGATCGATCAGGCGCGCCGTCGCTGACGTGCCGCGGGATCAGCGGGCGGCCTTCGGATCGCCGTTGCCCGACTCCAACACCCAGCCGACGATGCCGGCAGTCACCGCTTCCAGCGCCTGGTCGAACGCCGTCGCCACCTGGGCGACCTCGATGCTGGTCGCGGGCTTCTGCTGAAGGAACGTGCGCGAGGCGACCACGCGCTGATCGCGGTTGTTGACCAGCTTCGCGTTCACCTCGACGACCGCAGAGGGCTGTGTGCCACCGGCATAGTCGGCCTCGAAGCGCCGCAGGTCCATGACCAGCTTGTAGTCGCCCAGGATGCCGGCGTCGGCGCTGGCCACGGCGGGGATCCGCCCTGAATCCTCCAGCGTGCGTTGCACTGCGTCCTGCAGCATGTCGGTCGCGGGCAGCGCCCAGGACACGCCGCGGTAGACCTGCAATTCGCCGGGCGTCGGTCGCACGCTGATGCGGGGGCTGTCGATCACGCGCGCGGCGGTGGGTTTGGCGATCACCAGCGTCCACGCCACGGTGGGCCAATCGGGGCGCGCGGGCACGCGGACGTCGGGCGCGTAGATGGTGACCGGATCACGCTGTTCGCTGCCCAGGATCGAACAGCCTGCGAGCGCAATGGCGATGGGAAGGGCGATGACGAGGCGCAGCAGCTTCATTTCGGGTCGAACTCCTTGGGTGCGTCGCGGCCGAGCAGGTAGCGCGCGGGGTTGCCTTCGAGACGATCGCTGACGCGGCGCAGGTCGCGTACGAGGCCGCGCAGTTCGGTCAGCGTGGGGCCCAACTGGCCCAGGCCGTCGTTGGCGAAGCTGCTGATGGCGGCGCGGTTCTCGCCGAGGATCGCATCGGCGTTGCCGGCCGCGGAATCCAGTTTTGCCAGCGTCTTGTCCAGCTTGTCGAGGATGCCGGGCAGCTCGCGCACCAGGTTCTGGTCGAGCCGCTCGATGGTGCCGTTGGTGGTGGTGAGCGTCTTGTCCAGGTTCTGTGCGGCATCACGCGCACTGGTGATCAGCGACTCCAGTCCGTCCTCGCGGCTGGCCAGCGAGTTGCTCATCGCCTCCAGGTTGGCGAGCGTGGTGGTGATGCTGGCGACGTTCTTGTCGCTCAGTGCCTGGTCCAGGCGTTCGACGATGCGGTTGGCGGTGTCGGTGATGTTCTGCAGTGCGGACGGCGCGGTCTGGATGACGGGCGCTTCGCGCGTGTCCACGCTGGTCAGCGTCGGCGCCTGCGGGGTGCCGCCGCTGAGTTGGATGATGGTCGGGCCGGTCAGGCTGGTGATCGCCAGCTTGGCGCGGGTGTCGGTCTTCACGGGGGTATACGACTCCACGCGGATGCGCGCGATCACCTGGCGCGGGTCGTTCGGCGCCAGCGACAATTTGGTGATGGAACCGACCGCGATGCCGTTGTACTGCACCGGGCTGCCGACAGTGAGGCCGGTCACCGCCTCGCGGAACACCACCTGGTACTCCTGCCAGGTGCGCTCGGAAGAGTATTTCGCCGCCCACAGGCCGAACAGCAGAAGCGCAGCCGCGATGATGAGGGTGAAGGCCCCGATGAGGACGTAGTTGGCGCGTGTTTCCATGGATCAGACCGCCGTTTGCGATTGAAGGGGCCCGGAGGCCTGCTGTCCGTCGCGCGCAGCGCGCGCGCGGGGACCGTGGAAATATTCCTGCACCCAGGGATGGTCGAAGCGCTCCACCTCCGGCAGCGGCGCCACCGTGATCACCCGCTGATCCGCGAGCACCGCCACGCGGTCGCAGATCGCGTACAGGGTGTCCAGGTCGTGGGTGATCAGGAAGACGGTCAGGCCGAGCGCTTCCTGCAACGTCTTGATCAGCCGGTCGAACGCGGCGGCACCGATGGGGTCCAGGCCGGCGGTGGGTTCGT
Source organism: Pseudoxanthomonas sp. SE1 (assembly GCF_029542205.1). Lineage (NCBI taxonomy): Bacteria > Pseudomonadati > Pseudomonadota > Gammaproteobacteria > Lysobacterales > Lysobacteraceae > Pseudoxanthomonas > Pseudoxanthomonas sp. SE1. Next base: position 788,399 of record NZ_CP113783.1, read on the forward strand.
CGAGGAACAGCAGCGGCGGATCCAGTGCGAGCGCACGCGCCAGGCCCGCGCGCTTGCGCATGCCGCCCGACAGCTGCGATGGCAGCTTGTTGAGCGCATCCGCAGGCAGGCCGGCCAGCTTGACCTTCAGCAACGCGAGTTCGTAGCGCCAGCTGTCGGGCAGCTCCGGATGATGTTCCTTCAGCGGCACCTGTACGTTCTCGCCCACGGTCAGCGACGAGAACAGGGCGCCATCCTGGAACAGCACGCCGGTGTTGCGCTCGATGTGCTGGCGCGCGGCGGGGTCTTCCGAGCGGGCATCCTCGCCGAGCACGGTGATCTGCCCGTCGTCGGGTTGGCGCAGGCCCAGGATCGAGCGCATCAGGACCGACTTGCCGGTGCCCGAGCCACCCACGACGCCGAGGATCTCGCCGCGCCGCACGTCCAGGTCGAGGTCTTCGTGCACGGTCTGTTCGCCGAAGCGGTTGACCAGCCCGCGCACCTGGATGATGGGGGATTCGTCGGTCATGCGCCGTCACCAATCCATGTGCATGAACCACAACGCGGCCAGCGCGTCGATGATGATGACCAGCGAAATCGTCTGCACCACGCTGGACGTGGTGCGCTCGCCGACCGACTGCGCGGTGCCTTCCACGCGCAGTCCTTCCAGGCAGCCGATCAGGCCGATCACCAGCGCGAATACCGGCGCCTTCGACAGACCGACGAGGAAATGCGTCACGTCGATGGTGTCGTGCATGCGCGCGATGTACATCTGCGGTGGAATGCCGAGGTCGAACGCGCCGACGGTGACGCCGCCGGCCAGGCCGGCCATCATCGAGATGAAGGTCAACAGCGGCAGCATCACCAGCAGGGCGATCAGGCGGGGGATCACCAGCAGGTCGATCGGGTCCAGGCCCAGCGTGCGGATCGCATCGATCTCCTCGCGGCTCTTCATCGCGCCGATCTGCGCGGTGAACGCCGAGGCGGTGCGGCCGGCCAGCACGATGGCGGTCATCAGCACGGCGAACTCGCGCAGGAACGCGATGCTCACCAGTTCCACCACGTAGATCTCCGCGCCGAAGTCGCGCAGCACGGTGGAGCCGAGGAACGCGATCACCGCGCCCACCATGTACGAGAGCAGGATCACCAGCGGCACCGCATCCAGGCCGACGGCTTCCATGTGCGCCACCGTGGCCGTGGGGCGGAAGCGGCGCGGCTCCTTCACCATGCGCACCAGCTTGACCAGGTTCTCGCCGGTGAAGCTGAGCAGGGCGACGATCTCCTGCTTGTTCTCGTGCACGCGGTAGCCCAGGCGCGACAGCGCGGCGAGCACGCCGTAGTCGCGCTTGCGCGGCGGGCGGTCGTCGGCGACGTCCTCGATAGTGCTGACCAGCGCCTGGTGATCCTGGCGGAACGCGATGTCCGCCGGATCCATGCCGCGGCGCTTGGCGAAGCGCAGCAGTTGCAGCACGCCCGCCGAATCGATGCGGTTGATCGCGGTGGCGTCGAGCCGGTTGACGGCATCGGGCAGTGACTTCAACTGTTCCGCCACCGTCAGCGCACTGGCGAGCGTCCAGTCGCCCGCCAGCTTCACGCGCTGGAGGTCTCCGGGATCGGCTTCGTACTGCGGGCGGGCAAGGGTGGGGGTCATGGCGTCGCTCGGCCAAGGAGCATACAGGCTATCCCGCTGAACGTGAGCAGCACGCCTGCAAACGCACGACGGCCCATGGGTTCACGTAGCCACAGGGCGGCGAGCACGACGAGGAAGACCGAGGCGGACTCATTGAGGATGGCGGCCACGGAGGCCGAGGTGAACTTGTAGCCGCCCAGCCACAACACCATCGACAGACCCTGGCCCACCAGGGCCGCCAGCACCAGCCGATGCCAGGCGACATCGCCTGGCACGAAGTGCATGCGCTGGCGCATGGAGGGCAGCGATGCAAGGCACAGCAGGCCGGCCACCGCGCCACACAGGCGCAGCAGCGTCACCCACAACAAGGGCTGCGTCTCCAGCGTGCGCTTCACCATCACGATGGCGATCGCCATCAGTGCGATCGCCAGCACGCCGAGCAGGATGCCGCGCAGCGTGTGTGCGGGGCGCACCGCCCGCACGCGCGCGGGCATGCTGACCAGCAGCACGCCCCCGGCCACCAACAGGAAGCCCAGCCATTGCAGGCCGCCGAGGCGTTCGTCCAGGAACACGAAGCCCAGCAGCAGCACGAGCGGGCTGTAGAGATTGCCGATGACGCCCATGCGACCGGCACCCAGTTCGTTGAGGGCGCGGAAGTACAGCGTGTCCGCCAACGCGATGCCGATCACGCCGCTGGCCAGTACGAGGAGCAGTTCGCGCACCGGCATCGAGGGCCAGGCGCCCGCGTACAGCAGCAGCGCCACCGGCGCCAGCAGGCACAGCACCAGTCCGTTCTTGAGCAGGTTGAGGGTGAGCGGAGGCAGGTGCGCGCCCAGTTGTCTCGCCAGGATCACGCCCACCGCCCACGCGGCGGCACTGCCCAGCGCCATCGCTTCGCCGATTCCCACCTTGCCCCCTGACGTCATCGTCGATGCGTAGTGTAAGCAGGGATGCGTGAAGTCACCGGATGGGACTTGGGCGATACTGTGCCGATGGCCGACGACATGCTTATTTCCGCCACCTACGCCCAACGCATCGCCTTCGTGTGCGAGATCGCCGGGCGCCTGCACAGCTATGGCACCACCGCGCAGCGGCTGGAGGGAACCGTAGTGGGCCTGTCACAGCGCCTCGGCCTGGATTGCGAGCCGTGGTCGAATCCGACGGGCCTGATCCTGAGTTTCAGCGATCCCGCGCGCCCACTGGGGGCCAGCGACAGCACCCGGGTCATCCGCCTGGCGCCGGGCGAAACAGACCTGCACAAGCTCAGCGAAGCCGACCGCATCGCCGATGCGGTGTCGTCCGGCCAGATGAGCATCGCCCAGGGCCACACCGCGCTGCGCGCGCTGGACCGCACGCCGAGCCGGCGCTGGCGCGCGATGCAGATATTCGCATCGGGCCTGGCGGCCGCCGCCGTGGCGGGTCTGTGGCGGCTGCCGTGGCTGGATATCGCCACCGCAGGCCTGATCGGCGTGATCATCGGCGTACTCGGCGAACTGATCGCCCGGCGGCCGCAGATGAAGGAGGCCAGCGATGCGATCTCGGCACTGGTCGCCGGCTTCGTGGCGATCCTGGTGGCGAACTTCATCGCACCACTGAACCTCAACACGGTGATCATCGCTTCGCTGATCGTGCTGCTGCCCGGCATGGCGTTGACCAATGCGGTGAACGAGCTGACCAGCCAGCACCTGGTGTCCGGCGTGGCGCGTTTTGCGGGCGCGCTGGCGACGGTACTCAAGCTGACCGTTGGCAGCATGATCGCGGTGACACTGGCGCAGCTGCTGGGGATGTACCCGGAGGTGCGTGCCTCGCGGCCGCAGCCGGAATGGGTCGAGTGGGGCGCGATGGTGTTCGCCGCCTATGCCTTTGCCGTGCTGTTCAAGGCGCACAAGCGCGACTATTTCTGGGTGATGGCCGCGGCCATCGCCGGTTACAGCATCTCGCGCTACGCCGGTCAGGCATGGGGCAGCCCGGTCGGTATCTTCCTGTCGGCGCTGACGCTCACGGCGGCCGGCAACGCGTTCGCGCGCTGGGCCAACCGGCCGGGCGCGCTGATCCGCGTGCCGGGCATCCTGATGCTGGTGCCGGGCAGCACCAGCTTGCGCGGGCTGCTGACGCTGGTGCAGCAGCAGGACGTGGGCGTGGGGCAGTCCGCGTTGCTGGCGGTCACCAACGTGGTGATGGCGCTGATCGCGGGCCTGCTGTTCGGCAACCTGCTGATCTCCTCGCGCAAGAATCTCTGAAGGGCGCAAAAGAAAACGGGAGGCCATTGCCTCCCGTTTTCTTGATTGCCACGATGGCGATTACTTCTTCTTGATCAGGAAGTCGTCGGCCTTCTTGCCCTTGGCGATCAGTGCGGCCATCCAGCGCGGATGCTTGCCGCGGCCGGTCCAGGTTTCCTTCGGGTTGGCCGGATTGCGGTACTTCGGGGCGACCTTGCCCAGCTTCTTGCCGGCGCGTGGGCCGGGTTTCGTCGCCGCCTTGGCGGGACGCGTGCCCCCCATGCCGAACAGTTCCTCAAGCGTATAGCCCTCGGCCTTGGCGAACTTGGTGATCTTGCTGCGGATGGTGGCAATGGGTGTGCGCTTGGCCAGCTTGGTCTGCTGTTCCTTGGCCTTGGCGATCAGGGCGCCAAGTTCCTTGGCGGACAGGTTACGCAGGTCGATCGACATCAACTATCTCCAGTCAGGAAGGGGAAAGCCCATCCTTGGCGGTGTCCCGATGATAATGGACGAGTTAATGGCGGCACAAATCACACCAGGCGTGGGCGCCGCCCGTTAGCGCCCACGCATGCAGCGCGCGATCAACCGTGCAGGCGCGCCAGCAGTTCGTCGCGACTAACGTTCTCGGCCTCCGCCGCCCGGCGCGCGCGATATTCGAACGTGCCCGCCGCCAGCCCGCGCTCGGACACCACCACACGGTGGGGAATGCCGATCAGTTCGATGTCGGCGAACATTGCGCCGGGACGCAGGCCGCGGTCGTCCAGCACCGCTTCGATGCCAGCGGCCTGCAGCTCGTCGAGCAGCGCTTCGGCAGCACTGTTCACTGCGGCGTCGTTCTTCGGATTGATCATGCACACGGCCACCGTCCACGGCGCCATCGGCACGGGCCAGATGATGCCGTTGGCGTCATGGTTCTGCTCGATGGCCGCGGCCACGATGCGCGACACGCCGATGCCATAGCAGCCCATCGCGGGCGTGGCGGCCTTGCCGGTCTCGTCCAGCACGGTGAACTTCATCGCTTCGCTGTACTTGCGGCCGAGCTGGAACACATGGCCCACCTCGATGCCGCGGACGATGCGGATTTCGCCGCCATCGGCGGCCCTGTCGCCTTCCACCACGTTGCGGATGTCGGCCACGGTCTCCGGTTCCGGCAGGTCGCGGCCCCAGTTGACGCCCGTCAGGTGGAAGCCGGCTTCGTTGGCGCCGACGACGAAATCCGCCATCGCCGCCACGTCGCGGTCGGCGACCACGCGGATCGCCTGCTTCGCGCCGATCGGACCGAGGAAGCCCGGCTCGCTGCCCAGGTGGGCGAGGATCTCCGATTCCGTCGCCAGTCGGTACTCGGCCAAGCCGGCGACCTTGCCCAGCTTGATCTCGTTGACGGCATGGTCGCCGCGCACCAGGGCCAGCACGAAGCCGCCGTCGGTCATGACGGCCACCGACTTCACCGTGCGCTGCAGCGGAATGCCGAGCAGTGCGGCGACGTCCTCGCAGGTCTTCTGCGTGGGCGTGGCGATCTTGTTCATCGCTTCCGAAGCGGCGGCGCGCGGGCCCGGTGCGGCCGCCTGCGCGGTTTCGACATTCGCGGCATAGTCGGAACCGGTGGAGAACGCGATGGCGTCCTCGCCAGAATCCGCCAGCACGTGGAACTCCTGCGAGGCGTCGCCGCCGATGGCGCCGCTGTCGGCCTGCACGGCACGGAAGTCCAGGCCCAGCCGCGTGAAGATGCGCGTGTACGCCGCATGCATGTTGCGGTATTCGCGCACCAGGTCCTCGTCGGTGATGTGGAAGGAGTAGGCATCCTTCATCACGAACTCGCGCGCGCGCATCACGCCGAAGCGCGGGCGGATCTCGTCGCGGAACTTGGTCTGGATCTGGTAGAAGTTGACCGGCAGCTGCTTGTAGCTGGACAGTTCCTGGCGCGCGAAGTCGGTGACGGCTTCTTCCGCGGTGGGGCTGTAGCAGAACGCCTGTTCCTTGCGGTCGGTGATCTTCAGCAGCTGGCCGCCGAACTTCTCCCACCGGCCCGTCTCTTCCCACAGCTCGCGCGGCTGGATGGTCGGCATGATCATCTCGATCGCGCCGGCATGGTTCATTTCCTCGCGCACCACGGTCTCCACCTTGCGCAGCACGCGCAGGCCCAGCGGCGACCAGGTGTACAGGCCGGCGGCCAGCTTGCGGATCATGCCGGCGCGCAGCATCAGCTGGTGGCTGACCAGTTCGGCGTCGGCCGGGGTTTCCTTGGTGGTGCGGAGGTGGAACTGCGACAGACGCATCGGCATGGGGATCCGGGAGGGACGAACCGCCTATTTTGCCAGCGTTGGCCGCACCCGGGGCGGCGGCGGGTCAATCCGCGTCGGTGGCCGCGTCCCCGCTCACGCGGATGCCGGCCGGGGCGTCGCGGTCGATGCGCTCGAAGTGGCGGTCCTTCGGGGGCTGTTCGGTGATCTGCAGTACGCCGGCGTCGTCGCGCCAGCGGTATAGCGAAGGGCGGGCGTCGCGAGCCTGGGCATCGGCCGCCTGGTCCGCGCGGGCCTGCTTGCGTGCCCCGGCATCCGGCGATTCGCGGGCCAGCCACCAGGCCACGCCGGCGCCCAGCGCCACGCCCGCCACGATGGCCAGCCAGGCGCGCACGGAGAGGGTCAGGCGCCGGCTGCGGGCTTGCAGTACGCCTTCACGGCGGCTTCGGCCAGGCTCTGCTGGCTGGCGCGCCCGGCGTCGTCAAGCGTGGTGTCCGGCTTGCCGTCGCCGTCGGTGTCCTGCTGCACGGCCCCCTTGTTGGTGGCCAGGATCTGCAGGTTCATGCGCGCGGTGATGCATTGCGGGTTCTCGACCGACTTGCCGGCGGGCTGCACCTCTGCCGCCGGGGCGCCGTACTGGTTGATGCGCCGGTTCTGCACGGTCTGGTTCGGCGGCGGGCTGTCCGCGTAGTGGGTCACGCCGTTCTTGTCCTTCCACTGGTAGACCTGCTGGGCCTGCGCGGTGGAGGCGGTTGCCAGGCAGAGCGCCAGCACGGACAGGCAGGGCAGGAGGCGCATGGGAAGCTCCGGATCACGGGGGCCCTGATTGCAGCACCCCCGGGGCGCGCAGGCAAGCCGGTTGGCGGGGTGCTGGGCTAAACTGCGACCCATGAACGAAATCACGCCGCCCCCGCGCTCCCGCGGGATTTACCTGCTGCCCAACCTGTTCACCACTGCGGGCCTGTTTGCCGGGTTCTTCGCGATCATCGCCGCGGCCAACGGACAGTTCGTGAACGCCGCCATCGCGGTGTTCGTCGCGGGCCTGATGGACGGCATCGACGGGCGCGTGGCGCGCCTGACCGGCACTAGCAGCGAGTTCGGCGTGCAGTACGACTCGCTGGCCGACCTGGTCAGCTTCGGCCTGGCGCCGTCGCTGGTGATGTACCACTGGTCGCTGTCGGCGCTGAAGTTCGACGGCGGCGTGATGGGGCGCGTGGGCTGGGTGGTGGCGTTCCTTTATGCGGCGTGCGCGGCGCTGCGGCTGGCCCGCTTCAATACGCAGGTCGGCACGGTGGACAAGCGCTGGTTCGTCGGCCTGGCCAGTCCGGCCGCGGCGGGGTTGATGATGTCTTTCGTTTGGGCGTTCGCGGACGGCGAGCTGGGCTGGACCGGTGAGGAGCTGCGCTATGTCGCGCTTGCGGTCACGCTGGTTGCCGCGCTGCTGATGGTCAGCCGTATCCGCTTCTGGAGCTTCAAGGGCACGGGCGAAGGCGGTGCGAAGGCCGACCGCATCCCGTTCGTGGTGCTGGCGCTGGTGCCGCTGGTGCTGGCGATCCTGTTCATCGACCTGCCGCGCACGTTGCTGGCCGTGGGCGTCGTCTACGCCCTGTCCGGTCCGGGTTTCTGGCTGTGGCAGCGGATGCGCCGCAACAAGGACGGCGCGGCATGACATTCGCGTCGGACCGTCTGTGGTCGGCCGAGCAGCAAGGGTGGCTGCGCGCGCTGGGCCATACGGTGTACCTGCCGGCTGACTGGCCGACCGAAGCTGGCGCGCCGCCGGCCATGGAGGCGGCGCCTGCCCGCGTCGCGACCGATCTTGCTCCGCCGGTCGCGCGCGCGCGTCCTCCCGCGCGTGAGGTCATCGATGTGCCGCGGCCTGCGCGTCAGGCGCCCGCGTCCCGCCCGCCTGGATCACGGTTGCCGGACCGGCTGCACTTCGCGTTGATCCGCGCCTCCGGCTGCAACCCGAATGCGCCCGGCGCAGCCGAGCTGTTCGCCCAGTGGCCCAGTTCCGCGGAACTGCGTGGCAACCCGGCTGCCAAGCGTGCGTTGTGGCCCGTGCTGAGGCGGCTGCGGCGCGGGGCATCCACGTGAGTGCGCGGGGCGCCGAAGCGTCGCCGGCGTCCGTCTCCAGCCTGCGCCCGATGCGCGAGGGCGACCTTGACGCCGTGATGGCGATCGAGCAGCGCGCCTATCCCTTTCCGTGGACGCGCGGCATCTTCCGCGACTGCCTGAAGGCGGGTTACCCCTCGTGGGTGATGACGGAACACGGCATGGTGATCGGCTACGGATTGCTCAGCATCGCCGCCGACGAGGCGCATGTGCTGAACATCTGCATCGCCCCCGAACGCCAGGGCCGCGGCCTGGGCCGCTACCTGTTGCGGGCGCTGGTGAAGATCGCCCGCGACCTGCGCGTGCAGCGCGTGTTCCTGGAAGTCCGACCGTCCAATCCCGGTGCCATCACGCTGTACCACAGCGAAGGCTTCAACGAGATCGGCCGCCGCCCGCGCTACTACCCGGCCCGCGATGGACGCGAGGATGCGCTGGTGATGGCGATCGAACTGGTCGCCGATGACATCGCCACGATGCCGCCGCTGTAGGGAGTCTGTCCGTCAGGCTGTTCTGTAATTCCTGCGGCTTTCAACAGCCGGATGGCTGGTCAGGCGGGAATCCCCCCTGCTTCTGGCTGCGCTGAAGAGACAACGGCAACGTCAAAATGGATCCCAGCGTTCGCTGGGATGACGACTGGATGCCGTCAGCCCAGCTTCGCGCGCTGTCCGTGCAGGGCGACCAGCTGGTTGCTCCAGTCGGCCAGGCGCTGCCGCTCCTGCTCCACTACCGCCGCCGGCACCTTGTCGGTGAACTTGGCCAGCTTGGCCTCGCTCTTGTCCTTCTCGGCGGCGACGCGGGCGATGTCTTTGTCCAGACGGGTGCGCTCGGCATCCAGGTCGACCAGTCCTTCCAGCGGGACCAGCAGCTTCAGTTCTCCGACCACGGCGGCTGCGGACGCCGGTGCATCCGCGCCGGCCTCGAGCCATGCGATGTCGTCCAGCTTCAGCAGGAACGCGAGCGACGAAGCGAAGCGCGTGATGCGCACGCGGTCGTTGTCATGGCCGTCCTGCAGCAGCAAGCGGATGGTCTTTGCCGGCGAGACGTTCAATTCGCTGCGCACGCGGCGGAGCGTGGAGACCATGGTCTTCAGCCACTCCACGTCGGCATCGGCCTGCGCGTACTCCTGGCCGGCGAAATCGGCGGCGGTCGGGTAGGGGCGCAGCGAGACCGTGCCGCCTTCAATGCCGAGCTTCGGCGCGACCTGCTGCCACAGTTCCTCGGTGACGAATGGCGTCAGCGGATGCAGCAGGCGCAGCAGCGCTTCCAGCACATACAGCAGTGTGCGGCGGGTGCTGTCGGCGGCTGCGTCGTCGTCGCCGTTCAATGCAGGCTTGGCCAGTTCGACAAACCAGTCGCAGAACTCGTTCCAGGCGAATTCGTACAGCGCCTGCGACAGCAGGTCGAAGCGGTAGGCGGCGAACTGGGTTTCGACCTCGGCGGTGACCTTGGCCAGGCGCGAGAGGATCCACTTCTCGGCGTCGGTGACGGGCGTGAGTGTAGGAGGGGCTTCAGCCCCGACTGTGTCCGAGGCCGATGCGGTCGGGGCTGAAGCCCCTCCTACAACGAAGCCGTCGGTGTTCATCAGCACGAAGCGGGTGGCGTTCCACAGCTTGTTGCAGAAGTTCTTGTAGCCCTCGGCGCGGCCCATGTCGAACTTGATGTCGCGGCCATGGGTCGCCAAGGCGGCGATGGTGAAGCGCAGCGCGTCGGCGCCGTGCGGAACGATGCCGTCCGGGAACTCCTTGCGCGTGGCCTTCTCGATCTTCTCGGCCATCTTCGGCTGCATCAGGCCGCCGGTGCGCTTGGCCACCAGGTCTTCCAGCGAGATGCCATCGATGATGTCGAGCGGGTCGAGCACGTTGCCCTTCGACTTGGACATCTTCTGGCCGTCCTTGTCGCGGATCAGGCCGGTCATGTAGACGTCGCGGAACGGCACCTGGCCGACGAAGCTGTCGGTGGCCATCACCATGCGCGCCACCCAGAAGAAGATGATGTCGAAACCGGTGACCAGCACCGACGACGGCAGGTAGCGGTCGAAGCCGCGCGCGGCCATCGCCTGTTCGTCCGGCCAGCCCATCGTGCTGAACGGCCACAGCTGCGAGGAGAACCAGGTTTCCAGCACGTCGCTGTCCTGCGTCAGCGCGATGTCGGCGGACAGGCCGGCCTTCGCGCGCGCCTCCGCTTCGTCGCGGCCGACGTAGCAGTTGCCCGAGTCATCGAACCAGGCCGGGATGCGATGGCCCCACCAGAGCTGGCGGCTGATGCACCAGTCCTGGATGTTCTCCATCCAGTGGCGGTAGGTGTTGATCCAGTTCGGCGGGACGAACTTCACCTCGCCCGACTCGACGAGCTCCAGGCCGCGCTTGGCCAGCCCATCCATCTTCACGAACCACTGGTCGGTCAGGTAGGGCTCGATCACCTGGTTGGTGCGGTCGCCACGCGGCACTTGCAGTTTGTGGGGCTTGGTCTCGACCAGCAGGCCGAGGTCTTCGAGGTCCGCGAGCACGACCTTGCGTGCTTCATAGCGGTCGAGACCGCGGTACTTCTCCGGCGCGTTATCGTTGATCGCCGCGGTCGGCGTCAGCAGGTTGATCAGCGGCAGGTCGTGGCGCAGGCCCACCTGGTAATCGTTGAAGTCATGCGCCGGCGTGACCTTGACCACGCCCGTGCCGAACTCGCGGTCGACGTACTCGTCGGCGATGACCGGGATCTCGCGCTCGGTCAGTGGCAGCTTCACCGTCTTGCCGATCAGATGTGCGTAGCGCTCATCCTCCGGATGCACCATCACCGCGGTGTCGCCGAGCATGGTTTCCGGGCGCGTAGTGGCGACGACCAGCGAACCGCTGCCGTCGGCGAGTGGATATTCGATCGACCACAGGAAGCCGTCTTCCTCGACGTTCTCCACTTCCAGGTCGGAAATCGCGGTCTTCAGTACCGGGTCCCAGTTGACCAGGCGCTGGCCGCGATAGATCAGGCCCTGCTCGTGCCAGCGCACGAACGCTTCGATGACGGCCTTCGATGCGTCCTCGTCCATCGTGAACGTGCTGCGCGACCAGTCGCCCGACGCACCCATGCGGCGCATCTGCCGCTCGATGGTGTCGCCGGACTGCGCCTTCCACTCCCACACCTTGGCGATGAAGCCGTCGCGACCCAGTGAATCGCGCGTCTCGCCCTTGCCTTCCAGCGCCAGGTTGCGGCTGACCACCATCTCCGTGGCGATGCCCGCATGGTCGGTACCCATCTGCCACAGCGTGTCGTAGCCGCGCATGCGGTGGTAGCGCACCAGTGCGTCCATCAGCGTGTGCTGGAACGCATGGCCCATGTGCAGCGTGCCGGTGACGTTCGGCGGTGGCAGCAGCACGGTGTACGGTTCGCCCCGGCCACTGGGCTTGAAGTAGCCGGCGGCTTCCCACTGCGAGTACAGGCGGGATTCGAAGGATTTCGGGTCGTAGCTGGAGGCGAGGTCGGTCATGGGGTTCCGGCGGATGTTTGAGTCGTCATCCCGGCGAACGTCGGGATCCATCTTGATCTTGCATTTGCGTTGTCTGGCGCGAGGCCACCGCAACGGCAAATTGGATGCCAGCGTTCGCTGGAATGACGGGTGTTACATATCGTGCTTGTTCACTTCAAAACCGCGCGCCTTGTACTGCTTCCAGCGCTCGCGCAGCGGTTCGCGCGCGGACGGGTCGGCGGGGACCACTTCCAGTACGCGTTCGCAGGCACCGGCGAACGCATCGTCGCGCAGGTTGATGACCAGCGCGCGCGCGGGCACGTCGACCTCCGGCGTGGCGATCAGCACGGGCGTCAACTCGTCCTCTTCGTCACCGGCGATCTGGTGCGGGATGTAGGCGTCCGGATCGAACTCCCACAGCAGTTCGTCCAGTTCCTCCGCCTGCGCGGCATCGCGTGCCACGATCAGCGTCCACTGGTTGCTGTCGTAGGCCTTGCGGACCAGTTCGCACACCAGCTTGAGCGGTTCCTCAAGGAACCGCGGCTTGGCGATCAGGTAGAAGTCAGCTCTCGGCATGGGGACGGGTTCTGTAGGAGCGGGCCATGCCCGCGATGCTTTTCCATGATGGTCGCGCCCACAGGGCGCTCCTACACGTGGGCATCATCCCGCAGTCCGGTCCAGCAGCCACTGGCTCAGCAGGCCGACCGGGCGACCGGTGGCCATCCCACGCTTGCCTTCGTCGTTGGCCACGCCGGCGATGTCCAGGTGCGCCCAGCGCTGGCCTTCGGTGAAGCGGGCCAGGAAGCAGCCGGCCGTGATGGCACCGGCCCAGCGGCCGCCGATGTTGTAGACATCGGCGAAGCTGGATTCGAGCTGGGTCTGGTACTCGTCCCACAGCGGCAGGCGCCAGGCGCGGTCGAAGACGGTTTCGCCGGCGCCCAGCAGCTCGTTGCTGAGGTCGTCGTGCTTGCTCATCAGGCCGCTGGCGTAGCGGCCCAGCGCGACGATGCAGGCGCCGGTCAGCGTGGCCACGTCGACCAGCGCGGCGGGCTTGAAGCGCTCGGCGTAGGTCAGGGCGTCGCACAGGATCAGGCGGCCCTCGGCGTCGGTGTTGCCGACTTCGATCGTCTTGCCGGACATGCTGGTGATGACGTCGGACGGACGATAGGCGTTGCCGTCGATGGCGTTCTCCACCGCCGGCACGATCACCACCAGGTTCAGCGGCAGCTTCATCTTCACGGCGGCCACGAAGGTGCCCAGCACGCTGCCTGCGCCCAGCATGTCGTACTTCATTTCCTCGATGCCGCCCTGCGTCTTCAGGTTGACGCCACCGGTATCGAAGGTGATGCCCTTGCCGACCAGCACGTAGGGCTTGGCGTCTGCGTCCGCCGCGCCGTTCCACTTCAGCACGATCAGGTGCGGACGGTTGGCCGAGCCGCGCGCCACGGCCAGCAGCGAGCCCATGCCGAGCGCTTCCATCTGCGTCTCGTCGAGGATCTCGGCCTCGGCGCCGTTCTCGGATGCGTACTTCCGTGCCTGCTCGGCCAGGTAGGCCGGATTGCAGATGTTCGGCGGCAGGTTGCCCAGCTCGCGGGTGACCTGCACGCCGGCGGCGACGGCGACGCCCTGCGCCAGTGCCTGCTCGTCGTCGCCGGTGACGGCGAACTGCGTCAGGCCCGGATCGTCGTTCTTCTTCTTGCCCAGCGTGGCGGTGTAGCGGTAGCAGGCATGGTCGGCCGCGATCACCGCCTGACGGATCTTCCACGCGGCATCGCGGTCCTTCACGTCCACCTCGGACAGGGTGAACAGCGCTGACTTCACCGGGCCGGTCTTCAGGGTGCGGGCGGTATCACCCACCGCTTTCAGATACTGGGCGACGCCGAACTTCGCGGTCTCACCCAGCCCTACCACCAGCACCCGCGGCGCGACTACGCCGGGCAGGTCGTGCAGCAGGGTGGTCTTGCCGGTCTTGCCGCCGATGTCGCCCCGCTGGACCAGCGCCGACAGCTTGCCGCCGCTGGCCGCGTCCAGCGCCTGGCCGGCCGCGGTCAGGCTCTTGTCGGCGTAGGCGCCTACCACGATGCAATCGACGCCGGCCTGGGCGGGGGCTTCGTGGTTCAGGGTGAATTCCAGCGTCATTGATCAGATTCCCGGTTCAGTTACGTACAATCGCAGGCCGGATGAAGGTGGCTGACGCCATCCCGGACCACAGAGACTGCCGCCATCGAGGCGGCGCACAAGCCCGAGATTGTAAATCAAGCCCCCCTGATGCCGAAGCTGGACCGCTATCTCTTCCGGGAATTCACCCAGAGCTTCCTGGCCACCCTGATCATCCTGCTGATGGTCAGCGTGGGCGGCGTGATGGCGGACCTGCTGGGCGACGTGGCCGACGGCAAGGTGCCGGCGCGCCTGCTGCTGTCGCAGTTGGGGCTCCAGTTCCTCAACTACATGCCCTACATCATCCCGCTGGCGCTGATGCTGGGCCTGCTGCTGGCGTTCTCGCGCCTGTACCGGGATTCGGAAATGGCGGTGCTGACGGCGGCGGGCATCGGCCCGCGCCGCCTGCTGCGACCGCTGTTGATGCTGGTGGTGCCGGTGGTGGTGGTGGTGGGCTTGTGCTCGCTGTGGCTGGGCCCGTGGGCGCTGCGCACGGCGCAGGACATGCTGGAACACGCCAACCGCAGCCTGGTGGTGTCCGGGCTGGATGCCGGCAAGTTCACCGTGCTGTCCAGCGGTGCGGTGGTCTACGTCAGCGCGCTGTCGCCGGATGGCACGGGGCTGAGCAAGGTGTTCATGCATCGTGCGAGCGAGGGCCGCATCGACGTGGTGACGGCGAAGTCCGGGCAGATGTTCTTCGAGGGCGAGCGCAACCGCTACCTGCGGCTGGACGATGGTTTCCGGGTCGAAGGGCCGGATGGTGCGGGCCTGGACTACCGCCTGATCCGCTACAAGTCCAACGAGGTCGCGCTGCCGGACCGCGCCGATACGCTGGACAAGGACGACCCCGCGCTGCTGCCTACCCCCCAGTTGCTGGGCGACGCCCGGCCGCAGGCCAACGCCCAGGTCCACGCACGCCTGACGCCGCCGCTGCTGGCGCTGGCCTTCGCGCTGTTGACCCTGCCGCTGTCCCGCAGTTCGCCACGGCAGACGCGCTACGGGCGGGTCATGCTGGGCTTCCTGGCCTATCTGGTGGGCGTCAGCCTGATGATCAACGGCACCCAGTTGCTGGCCGACGGCAAGGTGCCCGGCGTGGCGGGCCTGTGGTGGCTGAGCGTGCCGCTGCTGGTCGCGGCGTTCTGGTTCTATCTGCGTGATGGGCGTCTTTCGCCGCCGCGGAGGCGTGCATGAGACTGTTGCCGCGCCTGCATGACACCTACGTGGGCCAGGTCGTCCTGGTCACCGTGCTGCTGACCTGGGCGGTGCTGGTGGGGCTGGACGTGGTGATGGCGCTGTCCGGCGAGATCGGCGACCTTGGCACCGGCAACTACACCTTCGGCCATGCGGTCGCGTGGGTGCTGTATACCGTGCCGCGGAGGGCCTACACGATGTTCCCCACGGCAGCCGTGATCGGTTCGCTGATGGGACTGGGGCAGTTGGCGGCCAGTTCGGAGCTGACCGCACTGCGCGCGGTCGGCCTGTCGCGCCTGCGCCTGAGCGTCTCGGTCGCCGCGGCATTGGGCATCCTGACCGTGCTGATGATCTTCAGTGGCGAAACGCTGGGCCCGTGGGGGCAGCGCCAGGCCGACGTGCTGAAGATGGCCGCGCGTACCGGCAACGTCGCGATGGATCGCTACTCGGGCCTGTGGGCGCGCGAAGGCAATACCTTCCTGTATGCGCAGAGCGGCGAAGAGAAGGATCAGGGCGGCGGCAAGGTGTCGCTGCAGCTGCGCGATGTGCGCATGTACGAACTGGCCGATGACGGGCGACTCGCCTCCATCGCGCACGCCGCCGTCGCCGAACACCTGGATGGCTACTGGCTGCTGAAGAACGTGCGCCGTACGACCTTCAACGAGCGGTCCGCCACCCAGGTCACCGTGCTGGGCGAACGCTGGGAATCGGAACTGGATGCCTCGGTGCTGTCGTCCAGCCTGGTGCGTGCACGCAACATGCCCAGCCATGAGCTGAGCCAGAACATCGACTACCGCAAGCGCAACGGGCTGGACGCGCGCGATTACGAAGACCAGTACTGGGCGCGCTGGTTCTATCCGCTCAACGTGCTGGCGCTGTGCCTGGCCGCCATCCCGTTCGCCTTCGGCAGCCTGCGCAGCGGCGGCATGGGCAAGCGGCTGTTCCTCGGCATCGTGTTCGCGGTCGGCTTCTGGGTGCTGCAGACCATGTTCGTGCGCCTGGCCGGTGCGTTCCGCCTGGATTACCGCATCGCCTACGCGGTTCCACCCTTCGCCCTGCTGGGCATCTCCTGGCTGATGTTCCGGCAGAGAAGCCGCTGACGCGCCGTCAGGCGCGCTTCGGCAATCGCGCCATCCGCGTGCCGCTGTAGCGGTCGTGGAAGGTCAGGCGTTCGCGATCCAGCCACGCCCACCAGAACCCCAATCCCGCCGCCAGCGTCGAGACCGTCGCCAGCGTGTAGCGACGCCACAATGCCGCGCGTGTCGGCGCATCCCCTGCGGCGGTGACCACTTTCAGTCGCCAGGGCCGCATGCCGAGCGTCTGCCCGCCGCGTTGCCAGCTCCAGGTGGCGTACACGCCGGTGACGGCCCAGCAGCAGATCCAGAGCAGCCACCACAACGGGCTGAAGGGTTGGATGTTGTGACGGACATTGCCGCTGGCCACCACGTCGATCAGTACGAACGGGACCGCGACGGCGATCCACAGCGCCAGCACGGGCCAGAAGTCGTAGAGCAGCGCGAGCAGGCGCCAGCCGATCAGGGCGCGGGGTTTGTCGGTGGCGGGGGCGGATTTCGTCATCGCGACAGGATACCGGCTAAGGCCCGAATGCCCGTGGGAGCGACGTGAGTCGCGAAGGTCAAAGTCCTTGGTGAGGCCGCAGATCAAGGATCCCGTTCGTGGTGAGCCCGCTCGACGGCGTGATGCCCTCCCTCGCGGACTACGCCGGAAAAAGCTGCCTGTTTTCATTCCCGGGATCGTGTGCTCGCCCGTACGCCCCTTCGCGACTGACGTCGCTCCCACAAGCAGGCGAGGCCATGCCCTCGCTCCCACAAGTAGCGAGTGCATCGCCTAAGCTTGCCGCATGACTGCCCGCACGCCCGCCGAACGCCGCCAGCAGGCGAACGCCCTGCCGTCCGTCCCCGATGCCGACGCCGATGCCATCGCGGCATTCCTCGACGTGATCTGGGCCGAGAACGGCCTGGCGAAGCCCTCGCTGGACAGCTACCGGCGCGACCTGGAGGGTTTCGCGCGCTGGCGCAACGGCCGTGACGGCGGGCTGGCGATGGCTGATCGCGCGGCCCTGTTCGACTATCTCGCATGGCGCACGCGCGAGGGCTATTCGCCGCGCAGCAATGCTCGGCTACTGTCGGCGCTGCGTGCGTTCTATGCGCATCGGCTGCGCCGTGGCGCACGCGCGGACGACCCCACCGCGCTGCTCGATCCACCCCGCCTGCCGCGCTCGCTGCCGAAGGCGCTGGCGGAAACCGAGATCGACGCGCTGCTGGCCGCGCCCGACACCGCCACGCCGCTCGGCCTGCGTGACCGCGCGATGCTGGAACTGATGTACGCCGCAGGCCTGCGCGTCAGTGAGCTGGTCACGCTGCCGGCGACCGCGGTCAACCTGCGGCAGGGCGTGCTGCGGGTCACCGGCAAGGGCAGCAAGGACCGGCTGGTGCCGCTGGGCGAGGAGTCGCAGCACTGGCTGGAAACCTATCTGGCCCGGGCGCGCCCGGCCCTGGCGGGCAAGCGCAGCACGCCGTTCCTGTTCATGGGCGCGAGCGCCGAACCGCCGACCCGGCAGCAGTTCTGGGTGCTGGTGAAGCGTTACGCGGCGCTGGCTGGCATCGATCCGGTCCGGATCAGTCCTCACGGGCTGCGGCACAGCTTCGCCACCCACCTGCTCAACCGCGGCGCCGACCTCCGCGCGCTGCAGATGCTGCTGGGCCACAGTTCCCTGTCCACCACGCAGATCTACACCCTGGTCGCGCGCGAGCACCTCAAGCAACTGCACGGCCGGCACCATCCGCGCGCATGACGCGAGTCACGCTTGCAGGCGATTAAGCCGCCTGCGCGGCGCCTTGTGCCAGAATCGCCGTCTGTTCCTGCCACCCAGCCGCGCTGCGGCATGCCCCGGATGCCCTTGATGCCCCGCCTGATGACTGCCGCCCTCCTGGGTGCCCTGAGCCTGACCGCCTGCGCGCAGGCCCCCCAGCCGCCTGCCCAGGGCGATGCCGCGGCCGCGGCCGCCGCGCCGCAGGCGGCAGTGCGCCAGATCAAGGCGGGCGTGGGCGCCACCCCCGATGAGCGTGCCCGTTCCGCGATCGCCCAACTCAATCCGCAGGCGAAGGTGGAGTACGTCGGCGCCGCACCGTTGCCGGGTTTCCGCGAGGTGATCGCGGGCGGCCAGCTGCTCTACATCAGTGACGACGGGCGCTACCTGATGCAGGGCACCGTTCTGGACCTGGACCAGCAGCAGGACCTGATGCAGACCAGCCCGGCGCTGGCCGGCTACCGCAGCAAGCTGATCGCGACCATCCCGCATGCCGAACGCATCGTGTTCGCGCCGCCGAATGCCAAATACACCGTCACCGTGTTCACCGACATCGAATGCGGCTATTGCCGCAAGCTGCATGGCGAAGTCGGCGAGCTCAACCGTCTCGGGATCGCGGTGGAGTACCTGGCATTCCCGCGCATGGGCCTGGGCAGCCAGGACCACAAGGACATGATCTCGGTCTGGTGCGCACCCGACCGGAAGCGCGCGCTGACCGATGCCAAGGCCGGCAAGCCGATCCCTCAGCGCGACTGCAAGAACCCCGTGACCATGGAGTTCGACGTGGGCCAGCGCATCGGCGTCAGTGGCACCCCCGCGATCTATTCGGCCGAGGGTGTCCAGCTGGGCGGCTACCTGCCGCCCGCCGCCCTGCGGGCCAAATTGGACGAGCTGGCGGCAAAAAAGGCCCCGGCCGCCGCCGCAGGCGCCGCCCCGTGATCCCGACGAAGCCGGCCCTGCGCCGGCTTCGCTACAATAGCGGGCCCCGTCCTGACGGCACGCCCCCACGGTTCCGGACATGATCGTCCTTGAAGGCCAACCGGCCTTGTCGCACTTCCGCCGCGCGCGGCTCGAATCCAAGCTCCAGTCGATTGCATCCGATGTCCACGCTCCAAAGGTGCGTGTCCGCGGCGCCTGGCATGTCTATTTCATCGAACCCGAGGCCGGTGCCGCCCCGGACCTGGCCACGCTGCGCCGCATCCTGCAAGCGGACGACCAGGACGAAGCGCTGGCCGATGGTGCGGTCTCCCGCTTCGTCACCCCACGCCTGGGCACCCTGTCGCCATGGGCCAGCAAAGCCACCGAGCTGCTGCGCGGCGCCGGTCAGCCGGTGAAGCGCGTCGAGCGCGGCATGCGCATTGACCTTTCCGGCTGGGACGATGCGCAGCCGGCGCTGGCGAAGGCGCTGCACGACCCGATGACGCAATCCTTGCTCGCCACGCGCGAGCAGGCGTCGGCGCTGTTCACCGAACCGGTCCGCGGCGAACTGGAACGCATCCCGCTCGCCGAGCTGGAAGCCGCCAACACCCGCCTGGGCCTGGCGCTGGCGGACGACGAGATCGACTACCTGCGCGCACGCTACGCCGAGCTGGGCCGCGATCCGTCGGACGTCGAACTGATGATGTTCGCGCAGGCGAACTCCGAGCACTGCCGGCACAAGATCTTCAACGCCAGCTGGACCATCGACGGCAAGGACCAGGACCGCTCGCTGTTCCGGATGATCAAGCACACCCATGCGCAGACACCGGAGCACACGCTCAGTGCGTACAGCGACAACGCGGCCGTGCTCGAAGGCTATCCGGCCGCGCGCTTCCGCCCCGACGGCGGCGGCCAATACCGCATCGAGGCCAGCGTCGACTCGGCGTTCTGCATCAAGGTCGAAACCCACAACCACCCGACCGCGATCGCGCCGTTCCCCGGCGCCAGCACCGGTGCTGGCGGCGAGATCCGCGACGAGGGTGCCACCGGCCGCGGCGGCAAGCCCAAGGCCGGCCTGACCGGCTTCTCGGTGTCGCACCTGCGCATCCCCACGCTGCAGCAGCCCTGGGAGACGCCGCGCGCGCTGAATCCGCGCATGGCGCCGGCGCTGGAGATCATGCTGGACGGCCCGCTCGGTGGCGCGGCGTTCAACAACGAATTCGGCCGCCCGAACCTGCTGGGTTACTTCCGCAGTTTCGAACTGCCCGAAGGCGCCGGCCTGACCCGTGCCTACGACAAGCCGATCATGCTGGCCGGCGGCCTGGGTGCCATCGACCGCATCCAGGTGGAAAAGAAGACGCTGTCGGCCGGTGACGCGGTGATCGTGCTCGGCGGTCCAGCGATGCTGATCGGCCTGGGCGGCGGCGCGGCGAGTTCGGTGGCTTCCGGCGAGAGTGCCGAAGCGCTCGACTTCGCCAGCGTGCAGCGCGACAACCCGGAGATGGAACGCCGCTGCCAGGAGGTCATCGACCGCTGCGTGGCCATGGGCGCGGACAATCCGATCCTGTGGTTCCACGACGTCGGCGCAGGCGGCCTGTCCAACGCGATTCCCGAACTGCTGCACGATTCCGGCGTGGGCGGCGTGATCGACCTGGGCAAGGTGCCCAGCGACGATCCCTCGCTGTCGCCGATGCAGTTGTGGTGCAACGAATCGCAGGAACGTTACGTGCTTGGTGTGCCGCAGGCGCGGTTGGCCGAGTTCGCGGCGATCTGCGAACGCGAACGTTGTCCGTTTGCGGCCGTGGGTGTCGCCACGAAGGAAGAGCGGCTTGTGGTCGGTTATGGCGCGCTGGCGGACGCCTCCCTTCTCCCTGCGGGAGAAGGTGCCCGAAGGGCGGATGAGGGTGCGACGAAGTCGGGAGAACAGCACGTCGCGGATGTTGCCGCGTCCGCGGTTTCCTTCGGCGCTACTGCTCCGCCGAACCCTCACCCCAACCCCAACCCCTCTCCCGAAGGGAGAGGGCCTTATCCGATCGACCTGCCGATGGACGTGCTGTTCGGCAAGGCGCCGAAGATGCACCGCGACACCGGATACCCGGACGCACCGAAATGGCCCGCCCTGCAGACCGCAAGCCTGGACCTGCATGAAGCCGGCCTGCGCGTGCTTGCGCATCCCACGGTCGCCTCCAAGCAGTTCCTGATCACCATCGGCGACCGCAGCGTCGGCGGCCTGACCGCGCGCGACCAGCTGGTCGGCCCGTGGCAGATGCCGGTGGCCGACTGCGCGATCACGCTGAGCGGCTATGAAGGCTACGTCGGCGAAGCCATGGCCATCGGCGAGCGCACGCCACTGGCGCTGCTCGATGCCGCCGCCGCCGCCCGCATGGCGGTGGGCGAGGCCATCACCAACCTGTGCGCCGCGCCGGTCGAGTCGCTGCACCGGGTGAAGCTGTCGGCCAACTGGATGGCCGCCGCAGGCCATCCGGGTGAGGACGCGCTGTTGTTCGACGCGGTGAAGGCCGTGGGCATGGAGCTGTGCCCGGACCTGGACATCAGCATCCCGGTGGGCAAGGACTCGCTGTCGATGCAGGCGCAGTGGCACAGCGACGGCCAGGCGCAGAAATCGGTGTCGCCGGTTTCGCTGATCATCAGCGCCTTCGCGCCGGTCACCGACGTGCGCCAGCAACTGACGCCGCTGCTGTCGCGCGAAGACGACAGCGAGCTGTGGCTGATCGGCCTGGGTGCAGGCAAGAAGCGTCTCGGCGGTTCCGTGCTGGCGCAGGTGTATCCGCAATCGGGCGGCGATGGCGCGTGGCCGGCCTTCGCCGGCGACGGTCGTGACGAAAGCGTGCCGGATCTCGACGATCCGCAGCGTCTGCGCGACTTCTTCCATCTGATTGCCGACGCACGCGAAGCCGGCCTGCTGCTGGCCTATCACGACCGCAGCGATGGCGGCGCGTTCGCCGCGTTGTGCGAGATGGCGTTCGCTTCGCATCGTGGCCTGGATATCAACCTGGATGGCTGGGGCGACGACGCATTCCGCACGCTGTTCGCCGAAGAGTTGGGCGCGGTAGTGCAGGTGGCCGATGAAGATCGTGCTGCATTCGCCGACCTGGTCGAGCGCCACGCCCTGACCGAATGCGCGCAGCGCATCGCACGCCCGACCACTGCATCCGTGGTGCGCGTGCAGCAGGACGGCGACGTGCTGGCGGAATGGCGCTGGGAAGAGCTGTTCGATGCATGGTGGTCGGTGACGCATGCCATGCAGAAGCTGCGCGACAACCCCGACGCCGCCGACCAGGAGCGCGAGATAGCGCGCCAGTTCGGCCGCACCGGGCTGAAGCCGAAGCTCTCGTTCGATGCCGGCGACGATATCACCGCACCGTTCATCGCCACCGGCAAGCGGCCGAAGATCGCGATCCTGCGCGAGCAGGGCGTCAATGGCCAGATCGAGATGGCATCGGCCTTCACCCGTGCCGGCTTCGATGCATTCGACGTGCACATGAGCGACCTGAT
This sequence comes from Pseudoxanthomonas sp. SE1, assembly GCF_029542205.1. Taxonomy (NCBI): domain Bacteria; kingdom Pseudomonadati; phylum Pseudomonadota; class Gammaproteobacteria; order Lysobacterales; family Lysobacteraceae; genus Pseudoxanthomonas; species Pseudoxanthomonas sp. SE1. Next base: position 810,642 of record NZ_CP113783.1, read on the forward strand.
CAGCGGTCGCGTGGCGCTTTCGGACTTCAGCGGCCTCGCCGCGTGCGGCGGTTTCAGCTACGGCGACGTGCTGGGCGCGGGCCGCGGCTGGGCGACCTCGATCCTGGAGCGCAGCGCGCTGCGCGATGCATTCGCGGCGTTCTTCGCGCGCCAGGACACGTTCTCGCTCGGTGTCTGCAACGGCTGCCAGATGATGAGCCAGCTGAAGGACATCATCCCCGGCGCGCAGCATTGGCCGGTGTTCCTGCGCAACCAGAGCGAGCAGTTCGAAGCGCGCGTGGCCTTGCTGGAAGTGCAGGAGTCGCCGTCGGTGTTCTTCCGCGGCATGGCCGGCTCGCGCATTCCGGTGGCGGTGGCGCATGGTGAAGGCCGCGCCCAGTTCGCCGGTGCGGTCGATCAGGCCGCTGCGCGCGTGGCATTGCGCTACGTGGACGGCGACGGGGCCATCGCCAGCCTGTATCCGCAGAACCCCAATGGTTCGCCCGACGGCATCACCGGCCTGACCAGCGAGGATGGCCGCGCGACGATCCTGATGCCGCATCCGGAGCGCACCCCGCGCAGCGTCAACCACAGCTGGCATCCGGCGGGCTGGCCGGACGATTCGCCGTGGCTGCGCATGTTCCGCAACGCGCGGGCGTGGGTGGGGTGATCGTGTGCGCCCGCCGGCGACGGCGGGCCACGCCCTGGCAACGCGGCACCTGATAAAGTCCGGGCCTTCAAGGAGGCTTCCGTGAACGCTGCCGCGCTCGACCATCCCCTTTCCGACGATGAGCGCATCGTCGCGGCCCTGCTGGCGCGCGGACGCTTGAAGGAGGCCGATCTGGCGCGTGCCCGCCGGCTGCAGGACGAGACCGGCGGCGATTTGCTGGCGCTGCTGTCGCGGCTGGGACTGGTGTCCGAGCGCGACCATGCCGAGACCGCCGCCGAGGTGCTTGGGCTTCCCCTGGTGGCGGCGAAGGATGCGCCGGACGCGCCGCCGGAATCGGTGGTGCTGTCGCAGCGCTTCCTCAAGCAGTTCCATGTCTGCCCGGTGGGCGAGGGCGAGGGCCACGTCGATCTGCTGATGGCCGATCCGCAGGACCATTACGCGCTTGAGGCCGTGCGGCTTGCGACCGGCCGCGCGGTGCGGCCGCAGGTCGCGCTGCGTTCGGAGATCAGCGACCTGATCGAGCGTTATTACGGCCAGGGCCGCAGCGCGATGGGCGCCATCGTCGAGAACGCGGACGGCGAGGCCACGGCCGACCTGGACGATGTCGAGCACCTGCGTGACCTGGCGTCCGAGGCGCCGGTCATCCGCCTGGTCAACCTGGTGATCCAGCGTGCGGTCGAACTGCGCGCGTCCGACATCCATATCGAACCGTTCGAGAACCGCCTGAAGGTGCGCTACCGCATCGACGGCGTGCTGGAGGAAGGCGAAAGTCCGCCCGCCAACCTCACCGCCGCGGTCATCAGCCGCGTCAAGATCATGGCCAAGCTCAACATCGCCGAGCGCCGCCTGCCGCAGGATGGACGCATCATGCTGCGCGTACAGGGCAAGGAACTGGACCTTCGCGTCAGCACCATGCCCACCGCGCATGGCGAGAGCGTGGTGATGCGCCTGCTGGACCGCGAGACGGTGGTGTTCGACTTCAAGAAGCTGGGCTTCACCGATGCGTTCCTGCCGCAGTTCCAGAAAGTGCTGGAGCAGCCGCACGGCATCCTGCTGGTCACCGGCCCGACCGGCTCGGGCAAGACCACCACGCTGTACACCGCACTGAGCAAGCTCAACACGCCGGACGTCAAGATCATCACCGTCGAGGATCCGGTCGAATACCAGATCGAGGGCATCAACCAGATCCAGGCCAAGCCGCAGATCGGGCTGGACTTCGCCCACGCCCTGCGCAGCATCGTCCGCCAGGACCCGGACATCATCATGATCGGCGAAATGCGCGACCTGGAAACCGCGCGCATCGCCATCCAGTCCGCGCTGACCGGCCATCTGGTGCTCAGCACGCTGCACACCAACAACGCGGCCGGTGGCATCACCCGCATGCTGGACATGGGCGTGGAGGACTATCTGATGACCTCCACGGTCAACGGCATCCTGGCCCAGCGGCTGGTGCGGCGGCTTGAGCCCACGCATGCGGAACGGTACCCCGCATCGCCGGAGGAGATCGAGAAGTTCGCCCTGCGCCGCTTCCAGCCGCAGGGCGAGATATTCCTTTATCGCCCGCGCGGTTCGGCCATCGCGCCGACCGGCTATCTGGGGCGCACGACCATCATCGAGTTCCTGGTGATGAACGACGAGATCCGTCGCGCCATCATGCGCCATGCCGGCATGGGCGAACTGGAGCAACTCGCGCGCGACTCGGGCATGCGCACCATGTACGAGGACGGCATCGTCAAGGCGCTTGCCGGCGAGACGACCATCGAGGAAGTGCTGCGCGTGACCGAGGAGGGCTGAGGCGATGGACAGGATGCTGGCGGGCTGTCTGATGGTGGCGATGTGCGCGATACCGGTTGTCGCGTCGGCCGGCAAGGCCGCGCCGAAGACGCTGGCGCGTGGCGAGCTCCCGACCGGCTTCGCCGTCGGCACGGCATCGCCGTCGCTGGCGCTGCAGGTCGAGATCGTCGACGGCAAGGTCACGGCGTCCGCGCCGGCCAGCGGCGAACCCGGCAACCTGCGCGCCGCGCGCAGTGGCGACGCCGCACAGACCACCCTGATGGTCAGCAGCACGTTGCCGGTGGCGATCAAGTTCGATCTTTACGTCTCGATGGACGGTGAGCAGTTCACCTACGCCAGCAGCTGCGGCGTTACCCCGGGCATTTCTTCCTTCGAGATGTGGGAACAGCCGGTGAAGCATTTCGCGCTGGGCAATCCCCGCGTGCTGCCTGCCGGCCGCATGGCCTGCGACTGAGTTGTGGCGCAAGGCGGAAAACAAGGGCCCGGCAATGCCGGGCCCTCGTCTGTCGCGCTGATGGAACTTACAGGTCGATACCGAAGCCCACGCCGGCCGACTTCTCGTCACCGCTGAACGCGCCGCCGATACTGAACGACGCGCGCTCGCCGATCGGCTTGGAGTAGCCCACCGACAGCGCGTTCTCGCCGTTCTGCCAGCCCGCACCCACGGCCACGCGGCCACGCGGGCTGCGGCTGCCCGCGGCATTGATCGCCATGTTCAACATCGCCGAGCTCATCGCGCCCATCCTGTCGAGCCTGCGATCCTGCTCGGAGAAGCGGCGGTCAACGTCACCGCGGAAGGCATTGAAGTCGTCCTCCAGCGCCTTGACCTGGAAGTCCGCGTACGCCTTCGCACTGGCCAACGTGCTCGCCGAGGATTGATCGGTATAGGACTGTGCGCTGCTGAGCGTGTTGGCGTCGCCCGCATCGGCGTAGGACGCGGCCGCTGCCGGCACGTCCGCTGCCGCGGTGGCGTCGGTCGGTGCCGCGACCGCAGGTTGGCCACTGGCCACGGCGCCGCTGCCGGCGACATCCGTGGTGGTCGCCGTGCCGCGTGTCGGCGTCGACGCGGTGCCGCCGGTACCCGGCCCGGACGCCGTCTCGCCGGCAACCTGGCCCTGGCTGGCCTGCGTCGGCGGTGCCGCACTGGCGGACGCCGTGGCGCCGCTGCTCGATCCACTGTACATCCCGTACAACTCGTTGAGCTTGGCGTCGACGGCGGTGAACGCCGCGCCCACGTTGTTGTACGACGTGCCCTGGATCGTATAGCTCGGCGCGATGAACACGCCGCCGGAGAAGCCGGCGCCGCCGCCCAATGCACTGGCGACGAAACTCAGCTGCGACAGGTTCACGGCATCGGTGGCCTGGGTGCCGGCCGCGACGTTGGTGATCTGCCGCTCGCTACCGGCGCTGCCGACCGAGACGGTGTCCTCGCGATCGGCAACGGAGTCGCCGCCGATGGCCACGCTGTTGTCGGCTTCGGCCGTGGCCAGGTTGCCCACGGCCACCGCATTGACGCCCGGCGTGTAGGCGCCACCGCCCACGGCCACCGAGTAGTCGCCGGAGGCTTCGGTCGGGAGGAAGCCGAAGAACGCACCACCGACGGCCACGCTGTTGTCGCCGCTGGCGATCGCGTTCGAGCCCAGCGCCGTGGCGTCGTAGTTGCTTGCCACGGCGCCGAAGCCCAGCGCGGTCGCACTCTCCTGCGACGCCTCTGCGCCATAGCCGAAGGCCGATGCGGCGAAAGCGGAGGCGCTGCTGTAACTGCCGATGGCAGCCGAACCATCCCCCGAGGCATCGCTGCGGAACCCGTTCGCGGTGGCCTGCAGGCCCGAGGCGGCGCTTTCCGTGCCGGTCGCGGTGGCATAGGCACCGGAGGCGGTCGCACCCGCACCGGTCGCGGTCGCGCCGGTGTCGCTGGCCACGGCACCCGCACCCAAGGCCGTCGCATCGTCCGCCGTCGCTTCCGTGCTGGCGTAGACCGGATTGCCATCTTCATCGAGCAGCGGATCACCGTTCTCATCGAACAGCGGCCGCTGTCCGCCAACCGCGACCGATCCCGCGCCGGTCGCCTGCGCACCTGCGCCGTTCGCTACGCTGTTCTCGCCGGTGGCGGTGGCATTGAAGCCGCTGGCCGTTGCGCCATTGGCAAGGGCGAAGGCGCCCGAGCCGGTGGCCGTCGCACCGACGCCCTCGGCCAGCGCGGCCGAACCCGATGCCGTCGCGTAGTCGCCGGTCGCGGTCGCATCATCGCTGCCGTCCCCCGCGCCATTGGCCTTGAAGTAGCGCGTGGCGTTCTCCGATGTCTCGGCCAGCGCGTTGAGCTGATCCAGGTTCACCGCATCGGTGCCTTCGGTACCCGCGGCCACGTTGGTGATCTGGCGTTCCGCCCCGACATCGCCTACCGACACCGTATCGTCGCGGTCGTTCCACGAATTGGCGCCGATCGCCACGCTGTTGGTCGCGCCCGCCACCGAGTTCACGCCCAGCGCCACGCTGTCGTCACCATCGGCGTAGCTGTTGTGGCCGATGGCCGTGCTGTACTCGCCGGTGGCCCAGGCACCGTTGCCGAAGGCAGAACCGCCGGTGCCGCTTGCACGCGTGTTGATCAGTCCGAAGAACGTGGTGCCACCGACGGCCGTACTCTCTTCTCCCCCGGCACTCGCGCCTTCGCCCACCGCGGTCGCGCCGCTGCCCGCCGCGTCGGCGCCATAGCCGAACGCCGAGGCGAAGTCGCCGCCTGCGCTGCTGTAGCCGCCGACCGTGGTGGAGGCCAGTCCGTCCGCGCTGCTGCGGAAGCCGACCGCCGTGGACTGCGTCTCCGCCGCGGAAGCTTCCGTGCCCAGCGCAGTGGAGTAGGCGCCGGAGGCATTCGCACCCGCGCCGACGGCACTTGCGCCGATCTCGCCCGCGACAGCACCGGCACCCACCGCAGTGGCGTCGTCCGCCATCGCTTCGGTGCCGGCATAGACGGGATTGCCGTCCTCATCGAGCAGCGGATCGCCGTTCTCGTCGAACAGCTGACGCTGTCCACCCAGGGCAATGGAACCCGCGCCCGAAGCTTGAGCGCCGGCACCGTTGGCCACGCTGTTGCTGCCGGTCGCGGTGGCGTTGAAGCCGGTCGCGGTCGCGCCATTCGCCAGTGCGAACGCACCCGAACCCGTTGCCGTAGCACCCACACCCTCGGCGAAAGCCGCCGAGCCGGATGCCGTGGCGTAGTCACCGTTGGCGGTGGCGTCGTCCGTGCCGTCGTCGGCACCATTCGCCTTGAAGTAGCGCGTCGCGTTCTCCGAGGCTTCGGCGACTTCGTTCAACTGGTCCAGGTTCACCGCATCGGTGCCCTCGGTGCCAGCCGCTACGTTGGTGATCTGCCGCTCGCTGCCTGCACTGCCGACCGAGACCGTGTCTTCGCGGTCCGCCACGGAATCACCGCCGATGGCGACGCTGTTGTCGGCTTCGGCCGTCGCAAGGTTGCCCAGCGCCACCGAATTGAAGCCGGGCGTGTAGGCACCACCACCGACCGCGACGGAGTAGTCGCCCGAGGCTTCGGTCGGGATGAAGCCGAAGAACGCACCACCGACGGCCACGCTGTTGTCGCCACTGGCGATCGCGTTGGAACCCAGCGCAGTGGAATCGAAGTTGCTGGCCACGGCACCGAAGCCCAGCGCGGTTGCGCTGTTGCCGCTGGCCTCGGCCCCGTAGCCGAAGGCCGAGGCGCCGAAGTTGGAGGCGTTGCTGTAGCCGCCGATGGCGGTGGCGGCATCGTCGGATGCACCGCTGCGGAAGCCGACGGCCGTTGCCTGGATGCCCGATGCAGTGGCCTCAGTACCGAGCGCCGAGGCATACGCACCGGATGCATTGGCGCCTGCGCCGACGGCGCTGGCGCCAACCTCGCTGGCCACGGCGCCGGCGCCCAGGGCCGTCGCATCGTCCGCCGTCGCCTCCGTGCTGGCATAGACCGGATTGCCGTCCTCATCGAGCAGCGGATCGCCGTTCTCGTCGAACAGCTGACGCTGCCCACCCAAGGCAATGGAACCCGCACCCGAGGCTTGAGCGCCGGCACCGTTGGCCACGCTGTTGCTGCCGGTCGCGGTGGCGTTGAAGCCGGTCGCGGTCGCGCCATTCGCCAGTGCGAACGCACCTGAACCCGTTGCCGTTGCACCCACACCCTCGGCCAGTGCCGCCGAGCCGGACGCCGTGGCGTAGTCGCCGCTGGCTGTGGCGTCATCAGTGCCGTCGTTGGCACCGTTCGCCTTGAAGTAGCGTGTGGCATTTTCGGAGGCTTCGGCGACTTCGTTCAACTGATCCAGGTTCACCGCATCGGTGCCCTCGGTGCCTGCAGCAACGTTGGTGATCTGCCGCTCGCTGCCCACGTCACCGACAGACACGGTGTTGTCGCGGTCCGCCGTCGAGTTGGCACCCAGCGCCACGCTGTTGTCGCCCAGCGCCGTGCTGTAGAAGCCGACCGCTGTGCTGTTGTCGCCGCTGGCCCACGATTCCGCACCCAGCGCCGTGGCGTAATCGCCGGGCGCGTAGGAGAAGAAGCCTGCCGCCGTGCTCTCCAGTCCCGACGCTTCTGCCAGGCTGCCGGCTGCCAGGCTGTAGTCGCCCGCCGCGATCGCGCCCGAACCGAAGGCGGCCGCGCTGAAACCGCTTGCCTGCGTATAGACGAGGAAACCAAAGCCGGGAATCAGATCCGCCGGCCCGCCGACCGCCACGCTGTAGTCGCCGGTGGCGCCGCTGGCGTGGCCAAAGCTGGACGCATACGAGCCGGTCGCCGTGCTGGCGTAACCGAAGGCGGAACTCGCTTCGCCACTCGCTTCGCTGAGTACGCCGAACGACGAACTGCCGAGGGCCGACGCCAGGCTGCCGGAGCCGACCGCCGTGGCGCCCAGGCCGGACGCCACCGTGTTGACGGTGATCGGATTGCCATCGGCATCGAAGGCATCCACCTGTCCGCCGATCGCGATGCTGGATTCGCCGCTGGCTTCCGCACTGCTGCCGTTGGCGACGCTGTTGCTGCCGGTCGCCGTTGCGTTGAAGCCGGTGGCCGTCGCACCGTCGGCCAGCGCAAACGCACCGGAGCCCGTTGCCGTTGCGCCGATGCCGTCGGCGAAAGCCGCCGAGCCGGAGGCCGTGGCGTAGTCACCGTTGGCGGTGGCGTCGTCCGTGCCGTCGTTGGCACCATTCGCCTTGAAGTAGCGCGTCGCGTTCTCCGAGGCTTCGGCGACTTCGTTCAACTGGTCCAGATTCACCGCATCGGTGCCTTCGGTGCCTGCCGCCACGTTGGTGATCTGGCGCTCGCTGCCTGCACTGCCGACCGAGACCGTGTCTTCGCGGTCCGCCACGGAATCGCCACCGATGGCGACGCTGTTGTCGGCTTCGGCCGTCGCAAGGTTGCCCAGCGCCACCGAATTGAAGCCGGGCGTGTAGGCACCACCACCGACCGCGACGGAGTAGTCGCCCGAGGCTTCGGTCGGGATGAAGCCGAAGAACGCACCACCGACGGCCACGCTGTTGTCGCCACTGGCGATCGCGTTGGAACCCAGCGCAGTGGAATCGAAGTTGCTGGCCACGGCACCGAAGCCCAGCGCGGTTGCGCTGTTGCCGCTGGCCTCGGCCCCGTAGCCGAAGGCCGAGGCGCCGAAGTTGGAGGCGTTGCTGTAGCCGCCGATGGCGGTGGCGGCATCGTCGGATGCACCGCTGCGGAAGCCGACGGCCGTTGCCTGGATGCCCGATGCAGTGGCCTCAGTACCGAGCGCCGAGGCATACGCACCGGATGCATTGGCGCCTGCGCCGACGGCGCTGGCGCCAACCTCGCTGGCCACGGCGCCGGCACCCAGGGCCGTCGCATCGTCCGCCGTCGCCTCGGTGCTGGCGTAGACCGGATTGCCGTCCTCATCGAGCAGCGGATCGCCGTTCTCGTCGAACAGCTGACGCTGTCCACCGAGCGCGACCGCGCCGGATCCCGATGCTTGTGCCCCCGCACCGCTGGCGACGCTGTTCTCACCGGTCGCGGTCGCGTTGAAGCCGGTCGCTGTCGCCCCGTTCGCCAGTGCGAACGCGCCTGAGCCCGTCGCGGTCGCACCGACGCCTTCGGCCAGTGCCGCCGAGCCGGACGCCGTGGCGTAGTCGCCGCTGGCTGTGGCGTCGTCCGTGCCGTCGTCCGTACCGTCGTTGGCACCGTTCGCCTTGAAGTAGCGCGTGGCGTTTTCGGAGGCGTCGGCAACTTCGTTCAACTGATCCAGATTCACCGCATCGGTGCCCTCGGTGCCTGCAGCAACGTTGGCGATCTGCCGCTCGCTACCTGTGCTGCCAACGGACACCGTGTCTTCGCGATCGGCAACCGAATCGCCACCCAGCGCCACGCTGTTGTTGGCGGTCGCTGACGCGAGGTTGCCGATGGCAGTGGCATTGGTGCCCGGAGCCCACGCACCGCCACCGACCGCAGTGGAGAAATCGCCCGACGCCTCGGTTGGCAGGAAACCCAGCAGCGAACCGCCGACCGCCACGCTGTTGTAGCCCGTCGCGATGGAGCCCGAGCCCAGTGCCGTGCTGTCGCCGCCACTGGCATCGGCGCCGTAGCCGACCGCCGTGTCGAAATCGCCCGACGCGTTGGCGAAGCCGCCGATCGCGACGGTCGCAATGCCGGTGGCGGTGCTGGTGTGGCCGGCCGCCAGCGCCTGCGTGCCCGACGCGGTGGAAGCACTGCCGAAGGCACCGGCATACGCGCCCGTCGCATTGCTGCCCGTGCCGACCGCGCTGGCGCCTGCACCCGTTGCATTCGCCTGCGTGCCGACGGCGGTCGCATTGGCGCCGGCGGCGTTGCTCTGGCTACCCAGCGCCGTCGCGCCCTGCGCGGTCGCGCTGCTGTCGTAGCCGACGGCGGTGGCATTCACGCCCGTGGCTTCGGCGTAGCCGCCGACGGCGGTCGCTCCCGCCTTGTTGGCAATGCTCTTGTAGCCGACCGCGACCGCATGGCGACCGGACGCATCCACGCCGTCGCCGCACGAGACCGCGTTCTCGCCGGGGCGCCCGTCCTTGATCGGATTGCCGCGTGCATCCACGCAGTAGGCAGGTCCCGTTCCGATCTGGGGCTTGTCGTTCTGGGGCTGGCCTTTCTGTTTGTCATGCGCCAATGCCGCGCCGAACGGTGCACCTGCAAGCAGGGCCGAGACCAGCAGCGTCACGCCAAGGCGCGCACGCACGCGCGCACCTGACGACATCACGCCATGTGCGCGCCGCGCGAACTCCGAGGCCACCACCAGCATGCCAAGGGAAGGGTTCCACACCTTGCTGTAAATCCTGTTCATGGATCACGTCCTTCATTCTGTGTTTTCGGGGGAATACGACAGCACCCGGGCCTCGCGGCACGGGGTTTCGAGGCGGACAACGTCAGGGAAACAGACAGCGCGGCATGCGACAGGGGAGACGCATGGCCGGGTCGCACGGAGCAGCGGAAGCGGGGAGGAGAGAGGCGCGGACATCCGACGTCAGCACCGGGGTGTACCGACGTTGGCGCAAGGAACACGACGCGGGTACGTCGCGGAAAAGACGTGCAAGCGGATCTGCGAAGCAAGATGTCGCGTCGAAACAGGATTCCCGCATTCCCCATCCCCTCATCCCGAGATGATGCAAAACAACTCCGTGCGATCGAACACTACATCCGCGTTGTGCAATTTGCGAGAGATTTGCTACGTTCGGCGGAACGCGACGAAACCGCTGAAAACAAGGCGTTAACGCCATGTGTAGGCGATGTGCACAACGTGTTCCCGTCGCGTGAAGAGTGTCGTGGCAGGTAAACAGGGGTACCTGCACGATCCGCTTGAAATGGAAACCGCAAGTCGTTGAGTAAGCACGTAGTAAACGGGTTACCCAGTTCGTTCTTCCTTGCAGACATGGAGCAGGTCAAGTGAATTCATATTCCTCATTCAACCGTTCGCGTCGTCGTCCTCTCGTCGCTGCGCTCGCCGCAATCGTCACATTCGGAGCCTTCGCCGGCGCGGCATCCGCGGGCGATGTCAGTACCGCCGGTCTCCGCGACGGCGAAACCTACGACCGGTTCATCGTGAAGTACCGCGATGGCAGCAGCGCACGTACCAGCAGTGCGACGCTGCAGCGCTCACTGGTGGGTGCGGTATCGCGTGCCGCGCTGGGTCCTGCGAACGGCAAGGCGGTAAGCGCCGCGAAGTTGCGCCGCCTGGGCATCGGTGCGGAACTGGTGCAGACCTCGCGCAGGCTGGACCGCGTCGAAGCCGAGAGCCTGCTGCGCCAACTGGCGACCGACCCGGACGTCGAGTTCGTCGAAGTGGATGCGCGCCGCTATGCGCGCCTCGTTCCCAATGACACCTACTACAACCAGTATCAGTGGCACTTCAAGGATCCGGTCGGCGGCATCAACCTGCCGGCTGCCTGGGACAACGCGACCGGTGCGGGCGTCGTGGTCGCGGTGCTGGACACCGGCATCACCGCGCACAGCGACCTCGATGCGAACATCCTGCCGGGCTACGACTTCATCAGTGACACCTTCGTGTCGCGCGATGGCGATCTCCGCGATGCGAATCCGCTCGACGAAGGAGACTGGAATCCGGTGGCGGGCGAATGCTATGCCGGCTCGCCGGTGCAGGACAGCAGCTGGCACGGTACCCATGTGGCGGGAACGGTCGCGGAAGTGACCAACAACGCCAAGGGCATGGCGGGCGGCGCGTTCGATGCGAAGGTGGTGCCGGCGCGCGTGCTGGGCCGCTGCGGCGGCTACACCTCGGACATTTCCGATGCGGTGATCTGGGCGTCCGGCGGCACCGTCGCCGGGGTGCCGGCCAACGCCAATCCCGCGGAAGTGATCAACCTGAGCCTGGGCGGATCGGGTGCCTGCAGCACCGTCGAACAGAATGCGTTCAACCTGGCCATCGCGAACGGCAGCACGGTCGTCGTGGCGGCCGGCAACGATGCCGGCAACGTGAGCGGGTACTCGCCAGGCAACTGCGCCGGCGTCATCACCGTGGCCGCGACGCGCATTACCGGCGGCATCGCTTCGTATTCCAACTACGGTACGCGCATCGACATCTCGGCACCGGGCGGCGGCGGTGGCGTGGACGGCAATCCGGGCGGCTACGTCTGGTCCACCGGCAACGCTGGTGCGACGGTGCCCACCACCGAGACCTACTTCGGCCTGGGCGGCACGTCCATGTCCGCGCCGCACGTGGCGGCGGTCGTCGCGCTGATGCAGAGCGTCGCCGATACGCCGCTGACGCCTGCGCAGGTACTGGCCACGCTGAAGTCGACGGCGCGTCCGTTCCCGGTCGCGCCACCTGCCAATCGGCCGATCGGTGCGGGCATCGTCAATGCGGCGGCTGCGGTACAGGCCGTCATCAATGGCGGCGAGCCTCCTACGGCGACCTTGCTGACCAACAACGTGGCCGTCGGCGGCAACACGGGCGCGAAGGACGCCGTCATCCAGTACGCCCTCGTCGTGCCTGCCGGTGCCACCAGTCTGTCGTTCATCAGCTATGGGGGCAGTGGCAATGCCGATGTCTACGTGAAGTTCGGCAGCGCGGCCACGGCGACCAACTACGATCTGCGGTCGGCACGCCCCGGCAACAATGAGGTGATCAACATCGCCGCGCCGCAGGCGGGCACGTATTACGTGTCGCTGGTGGGCAAGACGAAGTTCGCCAACGTCAGCCTGAGGGGCAGCTTCACCGCGCCGTGACGGCACGCGCGGATGCGATGCGACGGCCCCGGCATGCCGGGGCCGTTTCATGTCGCAGTCGCGCATCCCTGCATGACGTTGCCCGGCGGAATGCGGTAACTTTGCGCATTCCCCGACCAGCGTCCCGCATGCCGCTTTTCCGCTACAAGGCACTTGATGCACACGGCGAGATGCTGGAAGGCCAGATGGAGGCTGCCAGCGACGCCGAGGTGGTGGCGCGCCTGCAGGAACAGGGCCATCTGCCGGTCGAGGCCGCGCTGGCCGTTGCCGGAGGTGGACGCAGCTGGGGCCAGTTGTGGCGGCCGAACGCGTTTGCGGGCGGTCGGCTGGTGCAGTTCACCCAGCAACTGGCGACGTTGCTGGGCGCAGGCCAGCCGCTGGATCGTGCGCTGGGCATCCTGCTGGACCTGCCCGAGGACGACAAGGCACGGCGGGTCATCAGTGATGTTCGCGATGCCGTGCGGGGCGGTGCGCCGCTGTCCACGGCACTGGACCGTCAGCATGGCCTCTTTTCCCGCCTGTACATCAACATGGTGCGCGCGGGCGAAGCAGGTGGCAGCCTGCACGATACGCTGCAGCGGCTGGGCGATTACCTCGAGCGCAGCCGCGCGCTGAAGGGGCGCGTGGTCAACGCGCTGGTGTATCCGGCCATCCTGCTGGTGGTGGTCGGCCTGGCGCTGTTGTTCCTGCTGGGTTACGTGGTCCCGCAGTTCGCGGTGATGTACGAGAGCCTGGATGTCGCGCTGCCGTGGTTCACGCGCGGCGTGCTGTGGTTGGGCAGCTTCGTGCGTGATTTCTGGTTCGTGCTGGTCGCGTTGCCATTGCTGGCGGTGCTCTGGTTCGACCGTCGCCGCCGCGATCCCGTATTCCGTGGCCGGCTGGACGCGTGGCTGCTGGACCGGCCGCTGGCGGGGCCGTTGCTGGCCCGGCTGGAAACCGCGCGCCTGGCACGCACGCTGGGCACGTTGCTGAAGAACGGGGTGCCACTGCTGACGGCGCTGGGCATCGCCCGCAACGTGCTGGGCAACCGGGCGCTGGCGGCCGATGTCGATGCCGCCGCCGAGGATGTGAAGAACGGTCACGGCCTGTCCGCGTCGCTGGCCAAGGGCAAGCGCTTTCCGCGGCTGGCCCTGCAGATGATCCAGGTGGGCGAGGAGTCCGGTGCCCTGGACAGCATGCTGCTGAAGACGGCCGAAACCTTCGAGCAGGAAACCGCTCAGGTGCTGGACCGTATGCTGGCCGCCCTGGTGCCTGCCATCACGCTGGTCCTGGCCGGTGTCGTGGGCATCGTCATCGTCGCCGTGCTGGTCCCGCTGTACGATCTGACCGGCGCCATCAATTGAGAACACTGGAGAGTCCGCCACCATGTCCCGCATGCGCCCCATGAACGCGTTCCATTCCCCCAGGTCGCAGCAGGGCTTCAGCCTGCTGGAAATCATCATCGTGCTGGTGCTGATCGGCGGCATCCTGGTGCTGGTGGGCAGCCGCGTGATGGGCGGCGCCGACAGCGGCAAGGTGAAGCTGGCGCAGTCGCAGCTGCAGACGCTGTCCGGCAAGGTCGAGACCTTCCAACTGGATACCGGCCATTACCCCACGCAGCTGTCGGACCTGGTGACACAGCCGGGCAACGCGGCCGGCTGGCTCGGCCCGTACGCGAAGGAAAGCGAACTGCAGGATCCGTGGAAGAATCCCATTGAATATCGCATCCCCGGCGAAACACAGCGCTTCGACCTGATCAGTCTCGGCGCCGATGGCAAGGCGGGCGGTGACAGTGTCAATGCGGACATCAAGAACGAATAAGCACCTGCGCCCGCGACTGTGGCATTCCGCCGCGCCACTTCACCGGTGACCGCCACCAGGCCCGCGGGCTCCCGGCGCATGGATGGCTTCACCCTGCTGGAAACATTGCTCGTCATGACCTTGATGGCGGCCGCCACCCTGCTGGCGGCGATGATGTTCACCGGCGGCATGGAGGGCATGCGCCTGCGCTCGGAATCCAAGGAGATCGCGGCGCAGCTGCGCTACACGCGTGCACGCGCGATCGCCACGGGACAACCGCAGCGTTTTCTGGTGGATCCGCGCGCGCACCGATGGGAGGCCGCCGGTGATCGCCATGGCGACATCGATGCTTCGTTGTCGGTGCGCTTCACCGGCGCACGGCAGGCGCAGGCGCGCGCGGGCGAAGGCGCGATCCTGTTCTTTCCGGACGGCGGCTCGACCGGGGGACGCGTCACCCTTGTGGCTGGACAGGCGGCGTGGAGTGCCGACGTGGCATGGCTGACCGGTGAAGTGCGCCTGGTGCGCGATGCGGTCGCTGCGCGATGAGCATTCCCGCGCGACGGCAGCAACGCGGCTTCACCCTGCTCGAAGTCATCGTGGCGTTCGCGCTGCTGGCGCTGGCGTTGACGTTGCTGCTGGGCGCGCTCTCGGGCGCGAGCCGACAGGTGCGTATGTCGGCCGACAGCAGCCGCGCCACGCTGCATGCGCAGTCGTTGCTCGCCCAGCTGGGCACCGGCGAAGTCCTGCAGCCCGGTCGCCAGGACGGCAGCTTCGACGGCGACCGCTACCGCTGGCAACTCGAAGTGTCGCCATTCGCCGACCCCCTGGCGGCGCGTGCGCAGCGCGACGCGGGGGCACCGCAATTGCTGGATGTGCGCCTGCTGGTGCGCTGGGGCGATGCGCGCGACCAGTCCTTGCAGTGGCGGACGTTGCGGCTGGCGCCGCGCGACATCAACCAGGTCACGCCGCCATGAGATCGGCGCATCAGCGCGGCTTCACCCTGATCGAAGTGCTGGTAGCGCTGGTGTTGCTGGCCGCCGGGCTGGCGCTGGCCTTCGCCACCCTGCGGTCGTCCACCGCGGTCGTCACGCGCGGCGAGGACATGGCGCAGGCAAGCGAGCGCATGCGCGCCGTGCACGGTTACCTGCGCGCACGCCTGGCGTCGGCGCAACCCATCGTGTTCGCGACCGATCGCGGCACCCTTCGCGAAGCACGCTTCATCGGCACGCCGCAACGCATGCGTTTCGTGGCCGACCTGCCGGACTACCTGGGTTACGGCGGCCCCTATCTGCATGACGTGTCGGTCGATGACGCCGGGCGTTTGCAGGTCCTGTTCGCCGTCGCGCAACCGGATGCCTCGCTGGAGGATGTCGATCTGCGGGTACGCGGACTGCGCGCCGAGCGCCTGGCTGACGGTCTGCGCGCGGTGCGTTTCCGTTATCGCGGACTGGATGCCGACAACCGGCTGGGCCCATGGCAGGACCGCTGGGAAACCTCGGAAATGCTGCCCCTGCAGGTGAAAATCGAAATGGACGCCGTGCGCGGCGGGCGCTGGCCCGACCTGGTGGTCACGCTGGTGCGCAGCGAGGGCGGCGCGGGTGGCGGGCTGCTTCCCGGTGGCGGAAGTCCGGTACTGCCATGAGATACCAGCACGGCGCCGCGTTGTTGATCGTGTTGTGGCTGGTGGCGTTGCTCACCGCGCTGGTGGGGGCGTTCGCACTGACGGCACGGATGGAAGCGTTGCAGGGAAAGGTGGGCAGTCGCGGCACGGTGGCGCAGGAGATCGCGCGCTCCGGCATGGAATACGCGCTGGTGCGCGTGGCGGACCGCAACCCGGAGACGCACTGGCAACCCAATGGCCGCGCGTATGGCTGGAGGTTCGATGGCCATGATGTGCAGGTGCGCATCATCGATGAGACGGGCAAGGTGGACCTCAACCAGGCCGACATGTCGCTGCTGTCGCGCCTGATGCAGGCGCTCGGGCAACCGGCCGATGCGAGCGACGTGATCGCCGCGGCGATCGTGGACTGGCGTGATGCCGACAACCTCAGCCAGCCCGTCGGTGGCGCGGAGGACGGCGACTATGCAGCGGCGGGGCGCGACTACGGCGCCAAGGACGCGCCGTTCGAAACCCTCGCGGAAGTCGAACAGGTCCTGGGCATGACACCCGAGTTGTACGCACAGTTGGCGCCGTTCCTCACCCTGTATTCGGGGCGCGGCCAGCCCGATGCGACCTACGCGCAGGGGCCGGTGCTGGTCGCGATGGGGGTGGATGCGACGGCATGGCTGGCGCAGCGCAACGCGACCGGTGTCACGGGAAGCAACCAACTCGTCGGTGCCGGCAGCGGCACGTATAGTATCGAGAGCCGTGCGCGGCTGGCCGATGGCCGCGAGGCGTCGTTATGGACAGTGGTGCGCGCGGGAGCCAGCCCGGTACCGGGTTCGGCTTATACCTTGTTGCGCTGGGAGGAGGGAGCGGCACCACAATGAGCGGCGTACGCGACACCTTGCAGCAGTTCCGGGCGCGACTGGGTCCCGGGCCCCGCAGTTTCCTGGCGTGGTGGGGACAGGCGCTGGCGACCTGGTTGCCGGCGCGCTGGCGCGTGCTGCTCGGCCTGACCCGCGACCGGCTGTTCTTCCAGCACCAGGGTGACGAACTCGAGATGACATGGGGGGAGGGCACGCAACGCCATGTGTTGGCGCGCCTGCCTGCCACGACCACGCCCGACGACCTGCGCGCGCTGCTCGGCAGCCGGCTTGCGAACCTGCCGCGCTGGTGGTTGGCGCCGCCGGGCATGGTGCTGCGGCGACGCCTGCTGCTGCCGGCGGCGGCAGCGGATCGCCTGCGCGATGTGCTGCGGTTCGAACTCGACCGGCAGACGCCTTTCACCGCGAACGAGGCCTGCTTCGATGCGCGCGTGCTGGGCGTCCGCGAGGATGGCCAACTCGATGTCGAACTGGCGGCGGTGCCAAAAGCCGCATTCGCCATGGGCCTGGGCCGACTGGGTGCGTTGGCGGACGGACTGGCGGGGGCCGACGTTGAAGATGCCGGCGGCGCGCCGCTGGGCGTGAACTTGCTGCCCGAGGAGGCGCGCGTGGCCCGCCAGGCACCGCAGCGCGGGTTGCACCTGACGCTGGCAGCGGTCGCGGTGATCGCACTGGTGTTCGGTGCCTGGGCGGTGCTCGACAATCGGCGCGCGGCCGCAGACGTCTTCGCCGCACAGGTGGAAAGCCGTGCCGACGAAGCGCGCCAGGTGGCGTCGCGACGGCAGCAACTCGTCGATCTCGTCGCCGGTACGGCCACGTTGAACCGGACCAGCGCACAACGCCCCACCGCGCTGGAAGTGATGGACGATGTGACCCGGCGCCTGCCTGACAACACCTATCTGGAGAAGCTGGCGATCGAGGGTGATCGGCTGACGCTGATCGGCTTCAGCCCGGAGGCATCCGGGTTGGTCGCGCGCCTGCAGGAATCGCCGCTGTGGCGCAATCCCGCCTTGAGCGGCGCGCTGCAGCCCGACCCGCGCACGCGCATGGACCGCTTCACCCTCACCGCCGAATTGCTGGGCAAGCAGGATCCCGCCAGCGCGGGCACGCAGGGAGGCGCCGATGCCGCTGGCCGTGACTGAGCGTGACCGCTGGCTGGCCCTGGCGCTGCTGCTGGTGGCGCTGCTGCTCGGCTATCTGGTGCTGGTCCATCCCTGGTGGACGGTGCCGATGCAGGACGTGAACGCTCGCGTGGCAGAACTGCGCGACCGCGAACTGCGCATCCGCACCCAGCTCCAGCAGGCACCGCAGGTGCAGCGCGAACTGGCCGCGGCGCTGGCGCAACAGGCGCAGCGCCCGGGCTTCCTGCCCGAAGCGACGGTTGAACTTGCTACCGCCGGGCTGGTGCAGCGGCTGGAAACCGTCGTCAGGCAGGCCAGTCCGGGCAACCGCAGTTGCGCCATCGCCAACCAGTCGCCGCTGGCGATCGCCGGCCGCGAGGTCTATCCGCGCGTGGTGGTGCAGGTACGCCTGCGCTGTGGTGCGCCGGAACTGGCGTCGGTGCTGCACCAGATCGAGTCCGGCAGCCCGCGGTTGTTCGTCGAGAATCTCAACATCCTCGCGCAGCGGTATGCATTCCAGGCCAGCGAAAGCGGTGCAGGCGGGCTGGACGTGAACTTCGACCTGTACGGTTATCTCAAGCCCGCGCCCGCCGCCGTGCAGGAGCCGCCCCGTGCGCCTTGAGACCTGGACCGCGCGCACCTGGATCCTTGCCGTGACGGCGGGATGGGCGGTGCTGGTCGCGCTGCTGGCGCTGTTCGGCCTGGGTGGCCGCATCACGCCGTTGCCTGCCGATCCGGCCCTCGTGCAGGCATTGCCACGCCTGCCTCCTGGCCCACCGGAACGCCTGGGTGCGTTGACCCGGTACGCGGAGGTCGGCGAACGGCCGCTGTTCTCTGAAGATCGTCGGCCCAAACCGTTCTTCCTGTCCGGCGAGGAAGCCGCTGCGCCGGCCTTCGACCTGGTGTTGAGCAGCGTGCTGATCACGCCAGCGCTGGAACTGGCCATCGTCCAGCCTGCGCAGGGCGGCGAGGGCTTGCGGGTGAAGGTGGGCGAATCCCCTGCAGGCTTCCCGGGTTGGCGGTTGAGCGAACTGGCACCGCGCCGGGCCGTGTTCGATGGCCCTGAAGGTCGGCGTGAGCTGGAACTGCGCGTCTTCGACGGCGCGGGTGGCCAGCCGCCCACGCCCATCGTGGGCGGATCGCCGCCGGTGGCCGTCCCGCCGGCCGGTGTGCCCATGCCCGCGCCCATGCCGGGCAGCCGCACGACCGGCGGCAACAATGCCCCTGCCGTCATGCCGACCGTGCCGTCGCCGGCTGCACAGGGGCCGGCGCCGGTGCCTGCACCCTCGCCGCCACGCGCCAACGACGCGGCGGCCGCACCGGCAACGACCACCGACCAGCAGATGGAAGCCATCCGCCAGCGCATCGAGCAGCGCCGCGCGCAGCTGCGCCAGCAGCAGGCGCAACCCACCACGCCGCCGGCAACGCCCGGCAAGACACAGTAGAGTGCCGGCATGACGCCACGTGTGATCCTGTTTTCCCTTTGCCTCGGCCTGTTGGCCGGCTGTGCCAGTGCGCCGGTGCCGGATGTGCGCCGCACGTCGCCCACGCCGCCCGGCGAGGTCGTGCCCGGCAGTGCGCAGACCGCGCCATTGAAGGATGCCGAGGCGCCGGTCGGGGGTCCGCAGGCGCAGATCCGCCGCGGCAGCGGCCAGATGATCAACCGCAGTGCGGCGGCCGCCCCGATGCCGTCGCTCGGCAGCGCAAGCAGCGGATCGGCCACCTTCAATTTCGAAGGCGAATCCGTGCACGCCGTGGTCAAGGCGATCCTGGGCGACATGCTGGGGCAGAACTACGTGATCGCGCCTGGCGTGCAGGGCACCGTCACGCTGGGCACGCCCAAGCCGGTATCGCCTGCCGAGGCGTTGAACCTGCTGGAAATGGTGCTGGGCTGGAACAACGCCCGGCTGGTCTACAGCGGTGGCCGCTACAACATCGTGCCCGCCGACCAGGCGTTGGCCGGCAGCGTGGCGCCCGGCACCGGCAGTCCCGCCAATGCGCGTGGTTTCGAGGTGCGCGTGGTGCCGCTGCGTTTCATCTCCGCGAGCGAGATGAAAAAGGTCCTGGAGCCCTACGCGCGGCCCAACGCCATCGTCAACACGGACGCCACCCGCAACGTCATCACGCTCGCCGGCACCCGCTCCGAGCTGGAGAACTACCTCCGCACCGTCGAGATCTTCGACGTGGACTGGCTGTCTGGCATGTCGGTGGGCGTGTTCCCGCTGCAGTCCGGCCGCGCCACGCGCGTGGTGGCCGACCTGGAGAAGGTGTTCGGCAACGACAGCAAGACGCCCAGTGCGGGCATGTTCCGCTTCATGCCGCTGGAAGGCGCGAACGCGGTGCTTGTGATTACCCCGCAGCCGGCCTATCTCGACCAGATCCAGCAGTGGCTGGAACGCATCGACGGTGCGGGCGAAGGCAGCCGGTTGTTCTCTTACGAACTGAAATACGTCAAGGCGCGCGAACTCGCGCAGCGACTGGCGGAGGTGTTCGGCGCGTCGGGTGGCGGTAGCGGTGGCGATGACCGTTCCACCGGCGGGCCAGGCAATGTGTCGCTGATGCCGGGCACGGATCCTGTACAGATCAACGACGGCGGCATGAACGGTACCGGCGGCTCGGTCGATTTCGGCGGCTCGGGCAGCAGCGGTTCCGGCGGCGGACTGGGTGGCGGGTCGCTCTCGCTCAATCAGCGCGACAACGGCAACGGCGCGGTCACGCTGGACGTGGATGGCAGTCGCGTGGGCGTGGCCGCAGTGGAAGAAACCAACACCTTGCTGGTGCGTTCGAGCGCCAGCGCCTGGCAATCGATCCGCGAGGTGGTCGAGAAGCTCGACGTGATGCCGTTGCAGGTCCACATCGAAGCGCAGATCGCGGAAGTGTCGCTGACCGGCGACCTGAGCTACGGCGTGAACTGGTACCTGGAACGCGCGATGACCGACAACGGCCTGGGGCCCTTCGCTTCGCCGGCCGCAGGTGGCCCCAGCAAGTGGAGCACCCTCGCCGGCAGCATCGGCGGCGTCAGCGGCGCGGGGGCCGTGTGGACGCTGGTCAAGAACGACGCGGCCGCCGTCATCACCGCGCTGGACGAAGTGTCCGACGTGCGCCTGCTGCAGACGCCCTCCATCTTCGTGCGCAACAACGCCGAAGCGACACTCAATGTCGGCAGCCGCATCCCGATATCGTCCGTCACCGTCAATCCGGGACTGGGCACGGACAACACCTACAGCCAGGTGCAGTACCTGGATACGGGCGTGATCCTCAAGGTGCGCCCGCGCGTGACCCGGGACGGCATGGTGTTCCTCGATATCGTGCAGGAAGTCAGCTCGCCCGGCAGCGAGCCGGATGCCAACGGCAACGTGCGGATCAATACGCGCCGCTTCAAGACCGAGGGCGCCGTGCAGGCCGGCAACACGGTGATGCTGGCCGGTCTGATCAGCGACACGGCGACCCAGGGATCGTCCGGCATTCCGGGCCTGAGCCGTCTTCCGATCATCGGGGGGCTGTTCGGCAGGAAGACCACGGGCACCGAGCGCAGCGAAGTCATCGTGCTGCTGACGCCGACCATCGTCAGCAATCCGCAGGAAGCCAACGACCTGACCGACGAGTACGGGAAGCGCTTCCGCGCGTTGGAACCCTTGAACACCCCGCGCGACAAGTGACACCATCCGCCGCATCGTCCCTGCCCATCGTCCTGTTGCCCATCGGCACCGACGACGATGCGCTCGACGCCTGCCTGGGTGCACTGGAGGCCGGGACACCGGCCGGCACACGCCTGTGGCTGGCCGACGACGCGCAGGCGGGCCCGCGCGGGCTGGCCATCATCGAGGGCTGGCTGACGCGTACGCGACTGCAGGCCGACTACACGCGGCGACCGCGCATGCTGGGCGAAGTCGCGCATGTGGACCAGATGCTGGCAGCCTGTGGCGACGCCGACGTGGTGGTGCTGGCACCGGATGCGCAGCCGTTGCCGGGCTGGCTGCAGCAACTGGCCGCCTGTTTCGCCCGCGACGCCGCCATCGCCACCGCCACGCCCTGGTGCAATGCGGGCGAAGCCGCTGCCTGGCCGCGGCTCGGCGAAGTGAGCCCGCCGCCCGCGGACTTCGAACGCACGGCGCATGCGTGCGCGGCGATGGCGCCGCTGCACCCGGAGCTGCCCGCGGCCGTCGCGCACGCGGTGGCGTTGCGCGGCAGCGCCCGCAAGCGCGTCGGTGGCCTGGATGCCGCGAGCTACGGCTCGTGGTACGCCGCGCTGGTCGACCTGTCGCTGCGCCTGGCCGGACTGGGGTGGCGCAACGCCCTGTGCGAGACCGCCTTCGTCGCACGCGGAGGCGAGGGCGGGCCTGCCGATGGCGACATGGACGCATTGAACGCACGCTGGCCCGCCTTCACGCCGCGGCTGGCGACGTTCCTGATGGAGGATCCGCTGCACGAGCCGCGCGAACGGTTGGGTGCGCTGTACGCCGACGCGGGATCACCGGAGCGCCAGCGTGACCTCTTCGGCTGAGAACGCCGGCATTGCCGTGGTGGTGGTCACGCATGAGAGCGCCACCAGCATCGACGATTGCCTGATGCGGCTGCGCACGGCGCACGGCGTGGACGAGATCCGCGTGGTGGACAATGCCTCCACCGATGACACGATGGAGATTGTGCAGCGCCACGCGCTGCATGATGCGCGCCTGCGCTTCATCGCCAATCCCGACAATCCCGGCTTCGCAGTCGGCTGCAACCAGGGCGCACGCGATACGCATGCCCCCTGGCTGGCGTTCGTGAATCCCGACCTGATGGTCGAGGCCGACACGCTGTCGCGCTTGCGCGCGCATGCCTGCCATGCGATGGGCGAGGTGTTGCTGGGCGTGGACCTGGTGGACGAACGTGGCGCGCGCGATGCGGCGGCGCGTCGTCGCGATCCTCTGTTCGCCGCGATGCTGCGCTCGCCGGGCGCGGCGTCCAGGCTGGCGGTGCCGGTCGATGAAGGGCAGGTGCTGCAGCCGGTGGACATCGTGTCGGGCGCGTTGATGCTGATGCCGCGCGCGCTGTTCGACAGGATTGACGGGTTCGACGAAGGCTATCGCCTGCACGCCGAGGACATGGACCTCTGCCGTCGCTCACGTGCGGCAGGGGCGAAGGTCGCCGTCGCCAACGACATCCGCGTACTGCATATCCGTGGCGTATCGAGCCGTGCGCGGCCGATGTTCGTGGAGTGGCACAAGCACCGCGGCCTGTGGCGCTACTTCCGCAAGTTCGAAGCCGCACGATGCGGGGCGGTCACCCGCGCGGGTGTGTTTGGTGCCATCTGGCTGCACTTCGGCGCTGTAGCGGCGCGCATCCTGCTGCGGCGGCGGTGACGTAGCTGCCGTCTTTCAAGCGTCGATGCGATGACCCGCGTCGCGCAGTGCCGACACCGCCTCGTCCAGCTGCGGCGCCTGCACCAGCACGTAATCCGTATCGTAGGTCGACAGCGCGAAGATCCCGACGCCCGCCGCCGCCAGCGGATCCAGCACCGCCTCCAGGATGCCGGTCAGGGCGAAATCGAAGGGCCCCTGCAGCTTGAACATGCGCCAGCCGCGCTGGCAGCGCACGTCCTCGGGAACATGCGCTTCCTCGCAGACCAGCGACAGTTCTTCATCGGTCCAGCCGGCATGTCGCATGCCGGTGTTGGGCCACCACGCGGGCAGTGCGGAATCCGCAGGCAGTTGCGCGACCGCGTAGCGACCCGGCAGCAGGGCCAGCGCCAACGATGTCATCCTGCGCGTCCGTTCCACCAGAACAACGCGTTGACCGCCAGCACCACCACCACGGTATAGATCAGCGACAGCGGGCCGCCGACACGCCACAGCTGGCGCGAGGTGTAGTTGGCCGGGCCGACGATCATCGAGATCACGGGATTGGATGCCGTCATCAGGTTGTTGGACGCGGACAGCGCCACGATCAGCGCGAATGCGGTCGGGTTGCCGCCAGCCGCAAGCGCGAGATTGATCGCCATGGGCACCATCACGATGGTCGCGCCGACATGGCTGATGACCAGCGAGAAGGCCGTGGTCAGCAACGCGACCGCGATCTCCAGCGCCCACACGGGAATGCCTTCGGGCAAGCGTTCCACTGTATGCCCGGCCACCCAGGCCGCCGCGCCACTGCTGTCCATCGCCCAGCCGAGCGGAATCAGGCCGGCCATCAGGAACACGGTCTTCCAGTTGATCGCACCGTAGGCCTCGTCCATGCGCAGCACGCCGGTCAGCAACATGCCGGCCACGCCGGTCATCAGCGTCAGCGCCACCGGCAGCTTGGACGTCAGCGCGATGATGATGGTGATGGCGAAGATGGTCATCGCGATCTTGAACTTGTGCGGCCGCTGCTCGCCTTTCGGGTAGTCGGTCACCACCACGAAGTCGCGGCTTTCCGCCGCCTGGCCCAGGTCCTGCCAGATGCTGTGGAACACCAGCATGTCGCCGGCGCGCAGCTTCTCCTCGCGCACGTTGTCGCGGATGACCTTCTTGTCGCGGTTGATGGCCAGCAGGCTGATGCCGTTCTGCTTGCGCAGGCGCAGCTCGCGCGCGGTCTTGCCGATGAACTTGGATGTCGGCGGCACCACGGCCTCGGAGATGCCGGCGCGGCTCGGGTTGAACAGGTCGCCGAAATGGCGCAGGCGCGAGGACATGCGCAGGAACTGGTTCTGGGCGAAATCGCCCACCTCCTGCCGCGTGCCCATCACGCCCAGCACGCTGCCCACCCAGATGCGCATGTCGGCCGGCGGCGCGAGCCGCGTGTCATTGCCGGTCTGCAGGGCCAGCATCAGCGGCGCATCGTGCAGCGCTTCGGCTTCGCCCAGCGACATGCCCACCAGCGGGCTTTCCGCGGTGACCACCAGTTCGAACACGTCGCCTTCGATGCCGTAGGTATTGGCGAAGTAGCTCTCGGTGCGTGCCGGGGTGACGGCACCGTCAGCGTCAGGGGTTTCGTCCTTCAGCTTGCGGTCGCCATGGAAGCGGAAGTACAGCAGTGAGGCGGCGACCAGTGCCAGTCCGATCGGCAACGGCGCGAACATGCGCAGCGGCTCCAGCGTGGCCATGCCGGAGGGCAGGTTGTTGTTGGCGGAGACCAACAGGTCGTTGAGCAGGATCAGCGGCGAGTTGCCGACCATGGTGAACGCGCCGCCCATGACGATGGCGGCGGCGATCGGCAGCAGCAGCCGCTGCAGCGACAACCCGGTGCGCGACGACAGCCGGGAGGCGACCGGCATGAACAGCGCCATCACCGATGGGTTCTGCATGAAGGAGGAGTTGAGGCTGGCGATGGCGGTGGTCATCAGCAGCAGCCGCTGCTCGATGCCGTGTCCACGCCGCAGCAGCCACGAGGCCAGGCGGTTCAGTGCGCCCGTGCGGTCCAGTCCCGCACCGAGAATCATGGTGGCGATGATGCTCATCACCGCGTTGCCGGAGAAGCCACCGAAGATCTCCTCCGGCGCGATCAGGCCGGTGATGCCCAAGACCACCAGCACCACCAGCGCCACCAGGTCGGCGCGGATGCGCTCGAACAGGAACATCGCCATCGTGAAGCCGACCAGCCCGAGGACGAGCTTCATGTCGTTGGTCAGCGTCAGCGCGTTTTCCATGTCGCGGTCGGTTTCCTGGTGCGTGCTGCGGTCTTACTCGCGGTCGTACAGAAGATCCCACACCCCGTGCCCGAGCTTCTGGCCGCGGGTCTCGAAATGCGTCTGCGGCCGCCAGTCGGGGCGCGGCACGCTGCCACGCGGGCCGGTGCGGTTGGCCAGCCCGGGGGTCGCGTCCAGCACATCCCACATGTGCTCGGCGTAGGCTTCCCAGTCGGTGGCGCAGTGAAGGCGGCCGCCGACGCGCAGCTTGCGCGCGACCAGAGCGGCGAACTCCGGCTGCACCAGGCGGCGCTTGTTGTGGCGCTTCTTGTGCCACGGATCGGGGAAGTAGATGCGGACTTCGTCCAGCGAGCCATCCGCGACCTCGTGCTGCAGGACTTCCACCGCGTCGTGGTGGTAGATGCGCACGTGATCGCTGCCGTCCTCGGCCAATGCGTTGAGCAGGCGGCCGACGCCCGGCGCATGCACTTCCAGGCCGAGGTAGTCGCGTTCCTTGTCGTGGGCGGCCGCGAAGCGCAACGCCTCGCCATTGCCGAAGCCGATTTCCAGCACGCGCGGCGCCGTGCGGCCGAACACCGCGTCGTAGTCGCGTGGTTCGCCCGTGTAGTCCAGCCCGAAGCGCGGCCATTGCGTGTCGAACGCGCGTTGCTGGGCTTCGGTGAAGCGGCCCTGGCGCAACACGAAGCTGCGGATTTCGCGCCGCCCTTCGCTGATCGTGAACGGCTTGGGGGGTGTCTTGGCGCCCGGGCTGGAAAACGGGTCCGTCATCAGCCGATCAGTCCGTCGATCGGGCTCGAAGCCGAGGCATTGCGCTTGCGCGGGATGCGGCCGGCCAGGAAGGCCTCGCGGCCGGCTTCCACGGCCTTCCTCATCGCGCTGGCCATCAGCACGGGATGCTTCGCACCGGCGATGGCGGTGTTCATCAGCACACCATCGCAGCCGAGCTCCATGGCGATGGCGGCGTCGGACGCGGTGCCGACGCCGGCATCGACCAGCACGGGCACCTTGGCGTTCTCGATGATTTCCAGCAGGTTGTACTTGTTCTGGACACCCAGGCCGGAACCGATCGGGGCGGCCAGCGGCATCACCGCGACGCAGCCGATCTCTTCCAGGCGACGGGCCAGGATGGGGTCGTCGCTGGTGTAGACCATCACGTCGAAGCCATCGGCGACCAGCTTCTCGGCGGCGGCGAGGGTCTGCACGACATCCGGGTAAAGGGTCTTCTGGTCGCCCAGCACTTCCAGCTTCACCAGCGTGTGGCCATCGAGCAGTTCGCGCGCCAGCCGGCAGGTGCGCACGGCGTCGTCGGCGGTGTAGCAGCCGGCGGTGTTGGGCAGAATGGTGTAGCGGTCCGGCGGCAGCACGTCGAGCAGGTTGGGCTCGTTGGGCGACTGGCCCAGGTTGGTACGGCGGATGGCCACGGTGACGATTTCGGCGCCCGCGGCCTCGGTGGCCAGGCGGGTTTCCTCGAAATCCTTGAACTTGCCGGTGCCGGTCAGCAGGCGGGAACGGTAGGTCTTGCCCGCGATCACGAGCGGGTCATGGGGGGCGGTGTTGGACATGCGGCGATTATCGCCCATGTCGCGCCGGTGCGTCCCGTCGATCGGGATCGATACGTGGTTTCAGCCGCCGCCCAGTGCGTGCACGATCTCGACACGGTCACCCGCCTGCAGCATGTGCTGTGCGTGCTGCCCGCGCGGGATGATCTCGCCATTGACCTCGATGGCCACGCGGCGCTCGGCCAGGCCTTGCCGGTGGAGGAGGGTGGCGACGGTGCTCTGGTCCGGCAGCGCCAGGGGCTGCCCGTTCAACTGGATATCCATGCCGCCATTGTCGCCGATGGCCCGCGTGCTTGCCGCATTGCAGCGTGTGCGCCGACGGGCTTGGTGGAAGGATGCGCGCCATGCGCAGCCGTACGGCTGCGCCGGCGCGCAGCCCATCATCCATTGCCCCGGGAGATTCCATGAAGCGTTCCATCTCGCCCGTCCGTTCGTTGCTGGCCCTCGCGCTGGCCGCGGCGGCGACCCCCGCCCTTGCGCAGGACGGCCCCTATTCGCAGACCATCTTCTTCGGCGACAGCCTGACCGACGCAGGCTACTTCCGGCCGCTGCTGCCGGCTTCGGTGCGGCCGGTGACCGGCCAGTTCACCACCAATCCCGGCTTTGTCTGGTCGCAGTACCTGGCGGAGTACTACGGCACCAGCGCCTACGCCAACGGCAACGGCCAGGTGGGTACCAACTACGCGGCCGGCGGTGCGCGCGTGGGCACGAACACGACCGGTGCGCTGGGGCCGATCCCCTCGCTGGCCAGCCAGGTGAACACCTACCTCGCCTCCACCGGCGGACGCGCCGACCCCGATGCGCTGTATACGGTGTGGGGCGGGGCCAACGACCTGTTCGCGATCACCAATGGCGGCGCGGACCCTGCTACGACGATAGGTTCTGCGGTAACTGCGCAGGTGGGCATCATCGCCACGCTGCAGAACGCGGGCGCCCGCTACATCCTGGTGCCCACGGTGCCCGACCTCGGCGTCACGCCGGGCTTCCGCGCACAGGGCCCGGCGGCCATGGCGGGCGGCACCCAACTGGCGACGACGTACAACAATGCGTTGTACGGCGCCATCAGCACGGCTGGCCTGCGCGTGATTCCGCTGAACACGTTCACGTTGTTGCAGGAGATCGTGGCCAGCCCGGCCGCGTACGGTTTCGCCAATGTCACCGGCACTGCCTGCCAGCCGCAGATCACCGCGAACTCGCTGACCTGCAACCCCACCTCGTACGTCACCCCGAATGCACCCGACACCTACGCGTTCGCGGATGGCGTGCATCCGACCTCGCGCGCTCACGGCATCCTGTCGCAGTACGCGGTCTCGATGCTGGAGGGGCCGCGCCAGATCGCGCTGCTGCCGTATACCGCGTCCGTGCATGGCCGCGCGCGCGCGGACCGCGTGGCCTCGCACGTGGCCGGCAAGCCCGAAGGCGATGGCATGCGCTGGTGGGGTGACCTGCGCGGCGACTTCCTGCGTTACGGAGACGGCGACGTGTACGACGGCGTCGGCCCGACCGGTACGTTCGGGGTGGACTGGTCGCGTGGCTCCTGGGTCTATGGCGGCTTCGCGGGCTATGGTCGTGCGCAGTACGACTTCGGCCGCCGTGGCGGCAGTTTCGACGAGTCCGACGCCACCCTGGGCGGTTTCGTCGGCTGGTATGGCGATCATCTCTGGGCGAACGCACAGATCAGCTACAGCTGGATCTCCTACGACGTGGACCGCGAAGTGCAGCTGGGTGACATGACCCGTCGCCATTCCGGCTCGCCGGACGGCACCAACCTGAGCGTCGGCGCCAGCGTGGGTTACGAGTTCGGCGAGGGCGCGTTCCGCCATGGTCCGGTAGCCAGCGTGCTTTCGCAGACCATCGAGATGGATGGGTACAGCGAGAGCAACCTCAGTTCCAGCGCGCTGGCCTACCCGGACCAGGATTTCGATTCGCTGATCGGCAGCGCAGGCTGGCAGGTCAGCTACGCCATCCATGATCACCTGGCGCCGTATGCCCGGCTGACGGTGGATCGCGAATTCGAGGATCCGGCGGAGGAAGTCTTCGCTCAGGTCCTGTCGCTGCCGGGCACGACGCCCTATGCGGTGCCGGGCCTGGATACCGATGACAGCTACGGAACCCTGCTGCTGGGCGCACGCACGCGGTTGTTCGGGTTCGACGCCAACCTGGGCGTCAATACGACGGTCAACCAGGGGGGTGGCACCAACACCACGGCGTTCATGACCCTGAGCGGCAACTTCTGATGCACGACCCGCAATGCGGCGCCGGGCGCCGGCGCCGCATTGCCTTGCCGCGTCCTGCGGCATAGACTCGCCGCATCGTGCGGGTGTAGTTCAATGGTAGAACTGCAGCTTCCCAAGCTGCTAGCGTGGGTTCGATTCCCATCACCCGCTCCATCTCCGCATTTCCTTTCCCACGTCCTGTCATCGCCCGGTATCCGGTGCGTGGCAAGCTGTGCCCGGCCCCCGTGATCGCCCACCCATGAAGCTCGCCATCCTGTCGCGCAACGGCAAGCTGTACTCGACACGACGTCTCGTCGAAGCCGCGCGCCAGCGTGGCCATACGGCGCGGGTGCTGGATCCGTTGCGGTGCTACATGCGCATCGCATCCACCGGCTTCCAGTTGCATTACAAGGGCAGGTCGCTGGCCGACTACGATGCCGTCATTCCGCGCATCGGCGCCTCCATCACGCGCTATGGCACGGCCGTGTTGCGGCAGTTCGAGCTCATGGGGACGTACAGCCCCAACCCGTCGGATGCCATCCTGCGCGCACGCGACAAGCTGCGCGCGCACCAGTTGCTGGCGGCGCAGGGGATCGATCTGCCGGTGACCGTATTCGGCGACAACCCGGACGACACCCACGACCTGCTTTCGATGCTGGGCCCGCCCCCCCATGTCATCAAGTTGAACGAAGGCGCACAGGGAGCCGGTGTGATGCTGACGGAGAAGCCGTCCGCGTCCCGCAGCGTCGTCGAGGCCTTGCGCGGCCTGTACGCCAGCTTCGTGGTGCAGGAATTCATCGCGGAGGCCGAGGGTGCCGACCTGCGCTGCTTCGTGGTCGGTGACCAAGTGGTCGCGTCGATGCGCCGGCAGGCCCCGGAGGGGGACTTCCGGTCCAACCTGCATCGGGGTGGCACAGCCCAGAACGCGGTGGCCACGGAAGAGGAATGCGCCGTCGCCATCCGGGCGGCGCGCGTCCTGGGACTGGGCGTGGCGGGCGTGGACCTGATCCGCGCCGCGCGTGGCCCGCTGGTCCTGGAGGTCAACTCGACCCCGGGGCTGGAAGGCATCGAAGCGGTCTGCGGTGTGGACGTCGCCGGACGGATCGTCGAACACCTGGCTGCCCACTCTGAATAGGGCGGCAGGACACGATCTGCGACAGGACATTGAATTTCACGTGGAATTAACGCGCCCTTTAACGGTGGTTTAATCGAAACCCGCGTAGCCTTGTCCGGACCGCAGCTCTGCGTTCCTCCCGGTGTTTGCATCTGGAAAGCACAGGTTTACGGTAATCGGGGCATCAGTTTGGCCCAAGCGGGCTTCCACCCGCTTGGGCCTTTGTTTTTCTCGATCAGCCCTTCCGATACTTGCTGGCATGGGTCCCGTTGGCTAAATTCGGTAATCCCCATCACGTAAGGAAGCAGCATGCGTCGCCCTCCCTTCATGGCATTGATGCTGCTGCTGTTTGCAGCGACCGCCCACGGTGCTCCCCGCGACAAGTCGGCCAAACCGCAAGCACTGGACCTCGACAAGCCGCTGCCCGAGCAGGTGGAGCTGATCCAGAAACAGCTGGATGATGGCGAAACCTATGCCGAGATCGCGGCCGCCGACCGTGCCAAGGTCAAGGAATCCCTCGCCAGGTTCGCCTCGATCATCAATGAGAGCGGCGGGTCCTTGAACCCCGAGCAGAAGACCCAGCTCGCCAACGAACGGAACGAAATCAACCAGATCCTGTCCCAGGCCGCCGCCGACAGCCGTCTCATCTGCCGCCGTGAGGCGCAGATCGGTTCGCTGCGTACGACGACCCAGTGCAAGACCGTGGCAGAGCGTCGTCGCGATGCCCAGGAGGCGCAGGAAGTGATGCGCCGCAATCCCTCGGGTACCTACAACAAGGGCAGTTGAAGCGCCTGATAGTCGGGTGGTCGCTTGAATGGTCCTGTTCGAGCCGTTCGCCCGGAAGTCTGTCCAAGATACGTTTGATCGTGCTCCCCCAGCCACACAACAGGAGATTCAAAGCATGCACAAGGCGATTGTTCTGGGCTTTTTGCTGGTAACTTCCTCGGCAGCGCACGCCAAGATTGATTCGCTGTCTTCACGCGAAGGCTCGGACAGTGCACTGGACATCAAGTCGCCCTTCGAGACGCAGCAGCAACAGATCCTCAATGATCTTGCCGGAGGCAAGAAGTATGGCGAGATCAGCCCCCAGGATTCGGCCAAGGTGAAGGAAGCGCTGAGTCGCATGTCCAGCCAGTTGGCTCGCGCAAACGGCTCGGTAGATGGACTTTCCGCCGAACAGAAGATTGCAGTGTTGAACGATCAGGAATTGATCAACGCCATACTGACCCATGCCGGTGAAGAGAGTCGGCTCGTCTGCAAGAGGGAGGCCCCCGTCGGTACGAGACGCGCCATCACTCACTGCATCACGGTCGCGGAGCGTCGACGGCATCGTGACGAGGCGCAGAACGAGATGGACAAGAACTTCCGCTCGCCTATCAATTGACTGAAGCCTGACATGCGCATTCTGGTTATCGAAGACAACAGCGACATCGCCGCCAACCTTGGTGATTACCTTGAGGAGCGGGGTCATACGGTGGACTTCGCGGCCGATGGCGTGACGGGTCTGCACCTGGCGGTAGTGCATGAGTTCGATGCGATCGTGCTCGACCTCAACCTGCCCGGGATGGATGGGCTGGAGGTCTGCCGCAAGTTGCGCAACGAGGCCCGCAAGCAGACGCCGGTGCTGATGCTGACGGCACGGGACTCGCTGGACAACAAGCTGGCCGGCTTCGATTCCGGTGCCGACGACTATCTGATCAAGCCGTTCGCGTTGCAGGAAGTCGAGGTGCGCCTCAATGCCTTGTCGCGGCGCGGCAAAGGCGTGCAGACGCGGGTGCTGGAAGTCGGCGAGCTGGAGTACAACCTGGACACGCTGGAAGTGCGCCGCCAGGGCAAGCTGCTGCAGCTCAATCCGACCGCGCTGAAGATCCTGCAGGCCTTGATGGAGGCGTCGCCCGCCGTGGTGACGCGCCAGGAGCTGGAAACGCGGGTCTGGGGCGAAGAGTTGCCCGATTCGGATTCCCTGCGCGTGCACATCCACGGCTTGCGTGCGGTGGTGGACAAGCCGTTCGACAGCCCGTACATCCAGACCCGCCACGGCATCGGATACCGCATCGCCGCACCCGATGCCAGCAGCTGAGTCGTCGAAACCCCGCCGCCACCGCCGCTTCCGGCGGCGGCTGCGCACCCGCATCATCCTGTCGTTCGTGCTGTTGGGGTTTGGCCTGACGGTCCTGTTCGCCTACGCGACCATCGTTGCGCGTCAGCGCGTCGAGGACCAGTTGGTCGAAGATGTCATGAACCGCAACCTGGACGAGTCGTGGCGACGTTTCGCCGAGAGTGATGGGCAGGTCATAGGCGCACCGTTCGAGCAGGTGAAGGCGTACTACTATCTGCCCGACAGGTTCGAAAGCGTCAGGCTCAACAAGCCTGAGTGGTATGCGCTGCCTGATGGTATCCACAACATTACCGACATTGGCGACGATGGAAGGCCCTATCCCTTCAAGCTCGGCGTCAGGAAGACCCCGCAGGTCTGGTTCTTCCTTGCCTACGACATGGGCCAGACAGCGCGCGCCGAAGTCCAGTTCAAGCGGGCCGTTTATGGCTCGATCGCGGTGTTCACCCTCTTCTCGCTTCTGGTGGGCTGGTGGTCCGCTTCGCGCGTGATGAGCCCTGTTTCCGAACTGGCGGCGCGTCTCCGTTCCTATCGCGGCAGCAGCAACCCTCGCGCGCTGGCGCCCCATTTTCCCGAGGATGAGGTGGGCGAACTCGCCAAGGCGCTGGACGACTATTCCGGCCGCCTGACCGAAGTCGTCCAGCGCGACCGCGAGTTCAACGCCGACGTCAGCCACGAGTTGCGCACGCCACTGGCCATCATCCGCGGCTCGGTCGAGCTGATGCTGTCGCGCCCGGACATGGACGAGAAGACGCGCACCCGCATCCAGCGCATCCAGCGTGCCGAGCAGCAGTGCACGGACCTGATCAGCGCGCTGCTGTTGCTGTCGCGCAACGAGCGTGGCCATGGCAACACCGACGTCGCGCGCGTGGTCGACCAGTTGCTCGATGCCCATCGCGCCACGCTGGGAGGAAAGCCGCTGGTCCTCCGGGTCGAAGGCGAAGGTGGTGTCACCGTGGACTCGCCCGAGGCCGCACTGTCGGTGGCGCTGGGCAACCTGATCGGCAACGCGGTCAAGTACACCAAGGATGGCGAAGTGGTCGTCCGCCTGTTGCCGGACGCCGTCGAAGTCGTCGATTCGGGGCCCGGGCTGAGCAAGGAAGACGCCGCGCGCCTGTTCGAGCGAGGCTATCGCGGCACGCATGCCGGCCATTCGCAAGGCGGCGGCATCGGCCTGTCCATCGTCAGTCGCCTGTGCGCGCTCTATGGCTGGCAGGTCGGCGTCCGGCCGGGGGACTCGAAAGGCGTCGTGGCCACGTTGCGTTTCTCGCCAGCGCGGGACATGCCGCCGGACCCTTCGAGCGCTGCGCCGCAGGACGCGTGAGGTCCCGGGTTTCCCTACAGCGTGATCCAGAAGCAGTTGTAGGCGCGGCGCAGGCCGAACGTCGTATCGGCGGGTGTGGCGCTGTTCTTCAGCGTCTGCACCACGCGCAGGCCGATGGGACGCTGCCGCTGCGCGGTGTGCGGGTAGTAGCCGTCCAGGTTGGTGTCGACCACCTGTCCGGTGGCATCGAGCACCGGTGAAGGGGCGGGGCGGACCGGGACGATGTCGACCAGCGGGCGCTGGGCGACCGCATCGAGCCGGTCGAGGATGCGCAGTGCGGTGGCATCTGACGCGCCGGTCCAGTGGTAAACGCCGGCGAGACGATTCACGTCCTTCGCCTGGATGGCCGACGAGACCTGCATCACCAGGTCGCTGAGTGTGCGTGAGCAGCCGCCCCGGTACAGGGCACCTGCCGCGGCGGTCGGCATGTCGCCCGACGGCAAGCGGTCCATCGCGCCGATATCCTCGCAGCGCTTGTCGGTGTAGACGGTCTGGCCGGACATCGTGGTGCAGCGCTGCACGCCCTGTTGCTGCGCGCGCGCGTCATGCGCCGTCAGGCAGGTCCACGGGGCCAGGCAGAGCAGGGCAAGACACGACAAGGAGCGCATGCGACCAGCCTAATCCGCGCCTGCGTCCAGGTCATGGCGCAAGCGCACGGAATGGGATGGCCATTCACCTGCAGGAAGGATGGACCCGGCCGCCGTTGCTCAGCGTGCCCAGCCCAGCCGCGACAGCACGGTCTGTGTGGGCTTGGCCAGGTTGAGCGTGTAGAAATGCAGCGAGGGCGCGCCGCCTGCGATCAGGCGTTCGCACAGGCCGGCGACCACGTCGGCACCGAAGTCGCGGACGGCATCCGCATCGTCGCCCAGCGCCTGCATGCGCTTGCCGATCCAGCGCGGGATCTCCGCGCCGCAGGCCTCGGAGAAACGGCGCAACTGGGCGAAGTTGGAGATCGGCATGATGCCCGGGATGATCGGGATCTCCACCCCGAGCCTGCGCACCGCGTCCACGAAGTGGAAGTACGCATCCGGGTTGTAGAAGTACTGGGTGATCGCGCCATCGGCGCCGGCATCGACCTTGGCCTTGAAGTGGCGCAGGTCCATCAGTGCATCTGCCGCCTGCGGGTGGGTCTCGGGATACGCGCCGACTTCGATATGGAAGGTGTCGCCGTGCTCGGCGCGGATGAATTCGATCAGTTCGGAGGCGTACCGCAGGTCGCCGGGATGGCCCATGCCGGAAGGCAGGTCACCGCGCAGGGCGACGATGCGCTTGCAGCCGAGGGCCCGATACAGCCGCAGCAGTTCGCGGATTTCCTCGCGGCTGCCGCCCACGCACGAGAGGTGCGGCGCGGCATCGAAGCCATGGTGCTGGTTGAGGTGGCGGACCGTTTCGGAGGTATAGCTGAGGGTGGAGCCGCCTGCGCCGAACGTGCACGACACATATTCGGGTGCGTACGCCTTGAGCTTGTCCGCGGTGCGGTCCAACTGCGTGCGCTGCTCATCGGTCTTGGGAGGATAGAACTCGAAGCTGATGGATGGCATGGAGGGCGCCCGTCGGATCGTGGGCGCAGTATATCTCTTCATCCGGATGAATGATGCTCCCGGGCGGCGTCGGACCGTATCCCACGGCGGGCTGGCGCGGCTACCCTGTCGCCATCCCGCCGCCGGCTGCCGCATGACCATCGTCCTCACGCCCTTCGCCCGCACCCGCCTGTTCCCCGCCGACAAGCGCCGCAATGCCATCCAGGACTGCACCCCGGAGGCATTCGAGCAACGCCTCAACGAAGAGAAGCCGCTGCATGTACTCGATGGCTATGCTCCGTTCTGTCGCCTGCACGTGCACCGGAACTGGACGTCGACCCGCTGCCTGACCATGCCGATCACCGACGGCAACCGGCATCTGCTGCGGTCGGGCTACGAAGCACGCTCGTCGGCGGAACTGCCCGTGCTGGTGCGCTGGTTCGAAGGGGTCGAACCGCCGGTGGCCGACTACCTGGTCGTCATCCTCTACAGCGCCGCGCAGCTGGCGAAGGAGGAGGCGCCGATCGACGGCGACTGGGGCGTGGTGGGCTGCCTCTACACCGCCACGCCGCAGGAGATCCCGATGGCGCCCATCACGATGATGCGCAATGCGCTGGGCGTGGAAGAAGGCGGCTCGGGCGTGCCGCTGGATGCCGGGGCCTACCGGCGGAGCGTGGCGTTCTGGGAACGCAATGCCAACTGGCGCCCGTAGAAGGCGCATCGTTGTGGCTCAGGGCAACGCCAGCGCCGCCAGCGCATCGCGCAGCTGCACGGCGGGCGGATCGGCCACGTCGATCCCCGTGACATCGGCTTCCTCCCGCGGCGCTTCCAGCGCGGCGAACTGGCTGTCCAGCAGCGAGGCCGGCATGTAATGGTCATGGCGCACCTGCAGCCGCGTGGCGATCAGCTCCTGGTCGCCGTGCAGGAACAGGAACCGCATTGGCACGCCGGTCGCACGCAGCCGGTCACGGTGGCGCCGGCGCAGGCCGGAGAACGCCAGCACCACGCGTTCGCCTGCCGCCACGTGTTGTTGCAGGTCCATGGCGATGCGACGTACCCAGGGGGCGCGCATGCGGTCGGTGAGCGGTCGGCCACTGGCCATGCGCGCTTTCGCCACCGCGCTGTGGAAGTCGTCGGCATCCAGGAACGTCGCTGGCCAGGCGCCGGCCAAGGCGCGCGCCAGGGTGGTCTTGCCGCTGCCCGACACGCCCATCACCACGATGACGTTCACGCGGTCGCTCATGCCGGCACTTCCACCCGCACCTGGTAGGTGCGTCCCGCTGCGAAGCCACGGATGGCGGCGTCGTCCTGCCACACGCCATCCAGCGCCACACGTACCTGGGTGAGCCCGGCGACGCGTTCGATGGCGACCTCGAACGTGGCGCCCCGGAAGCGGCGCGACGCGCGCGCCGACGGCCAGTGCGAGGGCAGGTGCGGTTCGATCCGCAACGCATCGCCATCGCCACGCAGGCCGAACAGCTCCTCCACCAGGCAGCGGTACAGCCAGGCGGCGGTGCCGGTGTTGAACAACTGGCTGGAACGGCCGGCGGTACGCGGGTGCAGCCGCCACGCGCCCCGGTAGTAGTTGGGCACGAACACCGGCAACTGGCCGCGCTGCAGGCAATCGGCCGCCTCCGGCGAAGGCAGCATCGCGCGCAGCACCTGCCAGGCACGGTCGGCATCCCCGGCCTGGTACAGGCTGTAGAGGTAGAACGCTGCGGCATGGTTGTAGACCGCGCCGTTCTCGGCGGTGCCCGGGAACTTCTGCGTCACCCGCCCAATATCCTCGCGCATGCGCGTGTACGGCGGGTCGTACATGGTCACGCCATACGGCGATACCAGGTGCGTGTCGATGGCGCCCAGCATGCGCGCCTGCCGGCCCGCATCCGCCGCGCCGCTGAGCAGGGCCCAGCTCTGCGGGTTGAGGAAGAGGCGGCCTTCGTGGTCCGCGCTGACGCCGAACGCGACACCATCGTCGGTGATGCCGCGACCGTACCAGTCGCCGTCCCACAGGTGCGTGTTCATGGCGGCATTGCATGCTTCCGCGCCCGCGCGGAACTCGTCGGCGCGCGCCGCGTCACCACGGCGTGCGCAGATGTCCGCCCACTGCTTCAACGCATAGGCGCTGGCCAGCGTCAGCCAGCCGGACACGCCGCGCCCGCGCCAGCCGACCATGTTCATCGGATCGCACCAGTCGCCCTGCGCGATGTAGCTCAGCCCGCGCGCATCGCGCGCCTGCAGCAGCCAGCGCATGGCGTGCGTGATGCGCTCGCCGACCGGGGCGGCATGGCCCTCGCGGTCGGTGACCATGGCGTCGAGCATCGCGTCGTCACCCGTCTCGTCCAGGTAGGCGCGCAGGCAGACCGGCAGCCACACGCAATGGTCGGTGTGCGGGATCTGGTTGATGTACTTCAGCTCGGCGCCTTCGACCAGCAGGACGCCGTCCGGCATCGCCCCGGACGGTTCCTGCTGCGACAGCGCATGCAGGAACGCCGCCCGCGCCACCTCGGGACGGAGGAAGGCCATGCCCATGTGGTCCTGCAGGTAGTTGCGTGTCTGCGGGTCCGTCGTCAGGCGGTTGACGTCGCCGTGGTAGAACACCTGCCGCGGCAGCCAGTGGTTGGCGAACGCATCCAGCCACGGATCGGGCGTTTCGATGCGCAGGCAGCCCGCGCCGGCCTCGATGTGCGCGGCGCCAGCGCTCCGGGCTTCGGCGAAACCGTCCAGTGAAAGATGTCGCGCGCGCAGCTGGCGGATCCCGTCATCGTCGCGCGCGGGCGCGAACACGAAGCGGTACTCCTGCATCTCGCCATCGTCGAGCGCCACGCGGTACTGCAGCACCGTCGTCGGCATTTCGTAGGCCGCGTCGCCGCCGCCCAGACACTCGCCGCCGACGATGCCGTGCGGGGCATGCAGCCCGCCTTCGCCCTCGAACTGGGCCTGGTTCGCTTCCCATGCGTCCGGCGTACGCGCGTGCAACAGCACGGTACGGTCCTTGAAGTCGCGCTGGCGGAAGTAGTCCTCGACCTTCTGGTACGGCGCGATGCTGTCGCAGACGATCGCGCCCAAGTCGGCGCGGTACCGTCCGGACTGGTTCATCCACGACATGTAGCCGACCGGGAAATACGGATACAGGCTCAGTCGTCGTCGTCGGCCCGACCGGTTGCGCACGCGCACCGTCCACAACTCCGCCACGTCGTCGACTGGCAACACCACGCCCATCTCGACCTCGATGCCCGCGCATCGCACCCGCCACGCGACATCGCTCAGGCCGACGGAGAACGCGAACGCCTCCGGCGTCCGTCGCACCGGTTCGTGTGGCACCGAAAAAAGTCCGCCGTCCTCCTCGTCCTTCACGTAGCAGAAGCGGCCCGGATGGTGCGCGTAATACGGCTGTTCCGGCTGCATGAAGGTCTTGGCCTCCAGCGTCGGTGCATGCGCGTATTTGGCGGGCTCCGGCTGCATGAACTGCGCCGTGGCGAATCCGCGGCAGTTGAGTTGCAGCAGCATGCGCCGGTTCCACAGGAACGTGGACGCGGCGGGCATCGCCGTGGGACTGGTCAGGATGAAGCGGCGGCCCTGTTCCTCGAAGCCGTACGGCACGTTCGTCATGCCGATGCCTCCCGGCGCGATTTCAGTTCGGCCTGGATCTGAGCCAGCGTGGCGTCATCCAGCGGATAGAACCGCATTACCCATGCAGCCAGCAGGGCGACGCCACCTGGGATGGCTGTCAGCAGCAGCACGATGCCGAGCCGCGAGGCATCCGACTGCGCCGCGTTCGCCACATAGCCCATGCCGGCCAGGATCCACGCGATCGTCGCCGACGCCAGCGCACCGCCGAGTTTCTGCGAGAACGTCGCCGCGGCGAAGGTCATCGCGGTGGCGCGCCGGCCGGTCTTCCATTCGGTGTAATCCGCACAGTCGGCGTACATCGAGAACGCCAGCGGCGATTTCGGCCCCAGCATCAGGCCGACCAGCAGGTTGAGCGCGAACATGACCCAGACCGATTCAGGGGGGATGAAGAACATCGCACAACTCACCACGCCGACGCCCGCCATCAGCCACGCCATCAATCTGCGCTTGTCGACGTAGCGGGTCATCAGTGGCGTCAGCCCGGCGCCCACGGCCAGGGCCAGCGCATAGGCGCCCAGGAAAAGACCGGTCAGCTCCGGCCGCTCGAGATGGTACTTGAGGTAATACGCCAGCGAGCCGCCCCGCATCACGATGGTCACCATGATGATCAGCGCCAACGCGAACAGCACCATCCACGGCCGGTTGTGCAGCAGGTCGGTCACGTCCTGGCGGACGGCGCTGCGTTGCTGCGGCAGCGGCGCGACGCGTTCGCGCGTGGTCAGGAACACCGTGACGAACGCAGCCGTGGCGATCATGCCGTACAGCGACAGCGTCAACTGCCAGCCCAGCGCCTCATCGCCATGTCCGAGCCAGCGCACCAGGTCCAGCGTGAGCCAGTTCACCGCCATCGTGCCGGCGAAGGCGGCGATGAAGCGGAAACTGATCAGCTGGGTGCGCTGCTGGCTGTCGGCCGTGATCACACCGGAGAGCGCGGAGTAGGGAATGCTCAGCACGGTATAGGCCAGCATCATCAGGGTGAAGGTCGCATACGCCCACACCAGTTTTCCCCCGTCGCCGAGATCGGGCACGGTCCAGGTCAGCACGCCCGCGAACGCCATCGGCAATGCCCCATAGAGCAGATAGGGCCTGAAGCGACCAGACCGGCTGCGCGTGCGATCCGCGAGTGCGCCCATCAGCGGATCGGTGACGGCGTCCACCACCTTGGTGAGGAGCATCATCGTGCCGACTGCGGCGGCGGCCAGTCCCATCACGTCGGTATAGAAGATGAGCAGGAACGCCGAGATGTTGGCCCAGTAAAGGTTGAAGCCGAAATCGCCGACGCCGTAGCCGACTTTTTCGCCCAGACGGGGTTCCGTTGCTGGTGTTGCCTTGCTTGCGGGGTGCGCGGTGCCGCCGCTCCCCTGGTCGCGTTGCATGTCCACTCCCGGATTGACGTCGTTGCGCGACGGGGCACGAAGGACAGTGCCCGGCGCAAACCGAAACGGCGGCCAAGCTTGCGATGATCGCGCCGGGGAGGCAAGCGCAGGGGTGTGGTGACGGTGACGGTAAAGCGCATTCCGTCACGCAATGCAGAACGGGCGCCCTGGGGCGCCCGTTCCGGAAGTGCAGCGAAACCGCCGACGCGATCAGTAGCGGTAGTGGTCCGGCTTGTACGGGCCTTCGACCGCCACGCCGAGGTAGTCGGCCTGGTCCCTGGTGAGCGTGGTCAGCTTCACGCCGATCTTCTCCAGGTGCAGGCGGGCGACTTCCTCGTCCAGCTGCTTCGGCAGGCGGTAGACGGTCTTCTCGTACACGTCCTTGTTCGCCCACAGGTCGATCTGCGCCAGCGTCTGGTTGGCGAAGGAGTTCGACATGACGAAGCTCGGGTGGCCGGTGGCGCAGCCCAGGTTCACCAGGCGGCCTTCGGCCAGCAGGAAGATCGCATTGCCGTTCGGGAACACGAACTTGTCCACCTGCGGCTTGATGTTGATGCGCTTGGCTTCCGAGGCGTACAGCGCATCCACCTGGATCTCGTTGTCGAAGTGGCCGATGTTGCAGACGATGGCCTGGTCCTTCATCGCCTTCATGTGCTCGAGGGTAATGATGTCCTTGTTGCCGGTCGTGGTGACGTAGATGTCGGCCTGGCCCAGGCTGTCCTCGACGGTGTTGACCTCGAAGCCTTCCATCGCCGCCTGCAGCGCGCAGATCGGATCGATCTCGGTGACGATGACGCGGGCGCCGTACGCGCGCAGCGAGTGCGCCGAGCCCTTGCCCACGTCGCCGTAGCCGCAGACTACCGCGACCTTGCCGGCCAGCATCACGTCCATCGCGCGCTTCAGGCCGTCGGCCAACGACTCGCGGCAGCCGTACAGGTTGTCGAACTTGGACTTGGTGACCGAGTCGTTGACGTTGATCGCCGGCACCAGCAGCTTGCCGGCTTCGGCGATCTGGTACAGGCGGTGCACGCCGGTGGTGGTCTCTTCGGAGACGCCCTTCCAGTCCTTGACCACGCGGGTCCAGTAACCGGGGCGCTCGACGGCGACGCGCTTCAGCAGCGCCTTGATCACGCCTTCCTCGTGCGAGGAGGCCGGCTCGTCGACCCACTTCGAGCCGTTCTCCAGCTCATAGCCCTTGTGGATCAGCAGGGTGACGTCGCCGCCATCGTCCACCACCAGCTCCGGACCGGTCTGGGTGCCGTCGGGCAGGGTGAAGGTCAGTGCGTCGAGCGTGCAGTCCCAGTATTCCTCCAGCGTCTCGCCCTTCCACGCGAACACCGGCGTGCCGGTGGCGGCGATCGCGGCGGCAGCGTGGTCCTGCGTCGAGAAAATGTTGCACGAAGCCCAGCGCACGTCGGCGCCGATGTCCTTCAGCGTCTCGATCAGCACGGCGGTCTGGATCGTCATGTGCAGCGAGCCGGTCACGCGCACGCCGTCCAGCGGCCTGGTGGCGGCATGCTTGCGGCGGATCGACATCAGGCCGGGCATCTCGTGCTCGGCGATGTCGAGTTCCTTGCGGCCCCAGTCGGCCAGGGAAATGTCGGCGACCTTGTAGTCGCCCTCGGTCGAAAACTTGCGTACTGCGTTCATGGCATTGCTCCGGTCTGTGCGATCAGGGTCGCAGGTTATCCGGGCGCCGTTGCAGGTTCATTCCGCCGAGCCTGGCCGGACTATGTGGAAAGTCTGCACAAGGATGTGCAGGCTTTTGCGGAAGGATCCGCACATGTCACGGTCGCAGCGCCCCTCGGCGAAGGGCGGCCATTATATCGCTTGTTCCGGATGAAACGATGGCGCACGGATTTGCCTGATCGGGTAGGCTTGGATTGTTGCCTTGCAGCAGACCAATTGCCCTTCCCGGCAATACCAATACAAGCCAAACGAACGACGGGATCCACGCGCCGCGCATGAACAGCCCCCGCAGTCTCGAATTCGCTCCGCCCGATGTCCCCTTGCGTGAAGACGTGCGCCGGCTGGGCGCGCTGGTCGGCGACATGCTGGCCGAACAGGTGTCGCCCGATTTCCTGGCCGATGTGGAGCGCGTGCGCACCACCGCCATCGCGCGCCGGCAGGCCGGCGAGCCGCCGCAGTCACTGGCGGGGCTTCTGGATGGCCAGCCGCCCGAGCAGGCGGAATCGTTGATCCGCGCCTTCAGCACCTATTTCCAGGTCGTGAACATCGCCGAGCGCGTCCACCGCATCCGCCGTCGCCGTGACTATCAGCGCGCCGGCAGTGCGCGGCCGCAGCCCGATGGCCTGCACGACACGCTTTCCAAGCTCAAGGCGCAAGGGGTGACGCTGGAAGAGCTGGCCGACTGGCTGCCGCGCATCGACGTGGAGCCGGTGTTCACCGCGCACCCGACCGAAGCCGTGCGCCGGGCGCTGCTGGAAAAGGAGCAGCTGATGGTGGCCAGCCTGATCAACGGGCTGGACGGCACGCGTACGCCGGGCGAACTGGCCACCGACACCGCGCGTTTCCGCATGGCGCTGACCTCGGCCTGGCAGACGGCGGATTCTTCGCCTGTCCGGCCAGGAGTCGAGGACGAGCGCGAGCATGTCGGCTTCTACCTGATCGAAGTGCTCTACCGCGTCATCCCGGTGCTGTATGAAACGCTGGAGAACGCGATCACGGAGGTCTACGGCGCTGCGCCGCAGGTCACCGCGCACCTGCCCCGGGTGTTGCGTTTCGGCACCTGGGTCGGCGGCGACATGGACGGCAACCCGAACGTCGATGCCGGCACGATCACCGCCACGCTGGATGCGCAACGACGCGCCATCCTGACGCGCTACCTGAAGGAACTGCGCCAGCTCACCACGCTGCTCAGTCAATCGAGCTCCATCATCGGGGTGTCGCGCGATGTGGCCGAGCGCGTGGAGGCCTATCGCGCGCTGATGCCGGAAGCAGTGAAGAAGTCGCGCCCGCGCCATGGCGACATGCCGTACCGCCTGCTCAACGACCTGATGCGTGCGCGCCTGCAGGCCGCGCTGGACGGCCGCCCGGAAGGCTATGCCTCGCCGGAGGAACTGGCGCATGACGTCGACCTGATCCTCAACAGCCTGGAAGCCAACCGCGGCATCCATGCCGGCTGGTTCGCCGTGCGCCGCTTGGCGTGGCGTGTGCGCACGTTCGGCTTCCATCTCGCGCGGTTGGATGTGCGCCAGGAATCCAGCGTGCATGCGCGTGCCGTGGCTGCGGCCTTGGGCGACGCGGGCTGGGAAAGCCGCGATGCCGTCGACCGCGCAGCCCTGCTGGGTCCGTATGCCAACGGCGATGCGGCGCTGCCGGCCAGCAGTGAAGAGGGCAACGACCGTCTCGATGCGGTTTTCCGTGCGTTGGCCGATGCGCGTGCGCGCCACGGCACCGATGCGCTGGGGACCTACATCATCAGCATGGCGCACAGCCGCGCCGACGTGTTGACCGTATTGGCGCTGGCGCGGCGTGGCGGCCTGGTCGACGATGCAGGGCAGGTGCCGCTCGATATCGCGCCGCTGTTCGAGACCATCGACGACCTCGGACATGGCACCGAGGTGCTGCGCGACCTGCTCGCCGACCCCGTCTATCGCGCCCACCTGGCCGCGCGCTACAACGTGCAGATGGTGATGCTGGGTTACTCCGACAGCGGCAAGGACGGCGGCATCGCCGCCTCGCGCTGGGGGCTGCAGCGGGCGCAGGTGGACCTCGTCGACGCTGCGCAGGAACTCGGCATCAAGCTGACGTTCTTCCATGGCCGTGGCGGGTCGATCATCCGCGGCGGTGGCAAGACCTCGCGCGCGCTGGAAGCGGCGCCGCGCGGCAGCGTCGACGGCCGCCTGCGCGTGACCGAGCAGGGCGAGGTGATCCATCGCAAGTACGGCATCCGCGCATTGGCGCTGCGTTCGCTTGAGCAGTCCGTCGGCGCCGTGTTGCTGTCCAGCCTGCGCCCGCGTCCGCCGGAGCCGCGCGAAGCGCACTGGCGCGAGATCATGGCGCTGGTCGCGAGCGAGAGCACGCAGGCCTACCGCGCGTTCGTGCAGTCGCCGCGCTTCATGGACTATTTCCGCAGTGCCACACCGATCGATGTGATCGAACGGATGACGTTGGGTTCGCGACCCTCGCGACGGCTGGGCCAGGACGCGGCGCTCGGCAACCTGCGCGCGATTCCGTGGGTGTTCGCCTGGAGCCAGGCGCGCGCGGTGATCCCCGGCTGGTACGGCGTGGGCGCCGGCCTGCAGGCAGCCGCAGATGCGTACGGTGAAGACGCGCTGCGCGAGATGGCGCGCGACTGGCCGTTCTTCAAGACCTTCCTCGACGACGTCTCGATGGTGCTGGCGAAGGGCG
This sequence comes from Pseudoxanthomonas sp. SE1, assembly GCF_029542205.1. NCBI lineage: Bacteria > Pseudomonadati > Pseudomonadota > Gammaproteobacteria > Lysobacterales > Lysobacteraceae > Pseudoxanthomonas > Pseudoxanthomonas sp. SE1. The sequence goes on from NZ_CP113783.1 coordinate 855,022, forward strand.
ACCTGAGCATCGCCGAGATGTACTCGAAGATGGCCGGCGAGCTGCACGATGCGTTCTTCCCGCGGATACAACGCGAGCACGCATCGGTGCTGCACTGGGTGCTGACGCTCAACGGCAATGAATGGCTGCTGCAGCACGACCAGCGACTCGCGCTGTCGATCCGGTTGCGCAATCCCTACATCGACCCGATCAGCATCATGCAGGCCGACCTGCTGAAGCGCTGGCGCGCCAGTGATCGCGAGGACGACGCGCTGCTGCATGCCCTGGTGGCCAGCATCAACGGCGTGTCGCAGGGTGTGCAGAATACCGGCTGAGGCGATCTCGCTTCTGTAGGAGCGCCCTCGGGCGCGATGCCTTTCATTCCGATCATTCCCCGCGCATGAGCATCGCGCCCGAGGGCGCTCCTACATGGGGTTCAGGATTTCACCCATCCAGCTCCGACCAGCGCTGGTATGCATGCTCGAGTTCCGTCTGCCTGGCCGCGAGCTCGTCATTCGCGCGCTGCAGGTCGGCGGGCGCCTGCTGGTAATAGGCCGCGTCGTTCATGGCCGCCGTGCGTTTGGCGATGTCGGTTTCCAATGACTCGATGCGCGAGGGCAGCAGTTCCAGTTCGCGTGCTTCCTTGAAGCCCAGCTTGCGCTTGGCCGCCGCCGGTTCCGGTTGTTTGGACAGCGTGGGCTTAGCCGGCGTCGCAGACGCGACAACCGGCGTGCGGCGTTGCCTCAGCCAATCCGAATAGCCACCGACGTAGTCGCCCAGTCGGCCTTCGCCCTCCAGCACCAGCGTGCTGGTGACGACGTTGTCGAGGAAGTCGCGGTCGTGGCTGACCAGCAGCAGCGTGCCCTTGTAGTCCAGCAGCAGCTCTTCCAGCAGTTCCAGCGTTTCCACGTCCAGGTCGTTGGTGGGTTCGTCCATCACCAGCAGGTTGGAGGGCTGCGCGAACAGCTTGGCCAGCAGCAGGCGGTTGCGCTCGCCGCCGGACAGGCGGGTGATCGGCGCGCGGGCGCGCTCGGGCGAGAACAGGAAGTCCTGCAGGTAGCCGATGACGTGCTTGCGGCTGCCGTTGATCTCGACGAAGTCGCTGCCTTCGGCGACGTTCTCCAGCGTGGTGCGCGTGTCGTCCAACTGGCTGCGGTGCTGGTCGAAGTAGGCGATCTGCAGCCCGGTACCCAGCTTCACCTCGCCGTGCTGCGGGGCGAGTTCGCCCAGCAGGATCTTCAACAGCGTCGACTTGCCCGCACCATTCGGGCCGACGATGCCGACGCGGTCACCGCGCATGATCGTCGCCGACACATCGTCCAGCAGCACGCGACCGTCATAGGCCTGGGTGATGTCTTTCGCCTCGATGACCTTCTTGCCCGACGACTGTGCCGCCGCGGCTTCCATCCTGACGTTGCCGGATAGGTCGCGTCGTTGGGCGCGCTCGCGCCGCATCGCCTTCAGCGCGGTCACGCGGCCCTCGTTGCGGGTACGGCGCGCCTTGATGCCTTGGCGGATCCACACTTCTTCCTGCGCCAGCAGCTTGTCGAAGCGCGCGTTCTCCTGCGCCTCGGCATGCAGGCGCTCTTCGCGCCGACGCAGGTAGTTGTCGTAGTCGCCCGGCCAACTGGTCAGCTGGCCGCGGTCGATCTCGAGGATGCGCGTGGCCAGCGAGCGCAGGAAGCTGCGGTCATGGGTGACGAACACGATGCTGCCGCCGAAGGACTTCAGGAAGCCCTCCAGCCAGGCGATCGCCTCGATGTCCAGGTGGTTGGTGGGTTCGTCCAGCAGCAGGATGTCCGGGTTGCGCACCAGCGCCTGCGCCAGCAGCACGCGCCGCTTCATGCCGCCGGAGAGCGCAGCGAAGTCGGTTTCTTCGGGCAGTTCCAGGCGCGTCAGCACCTGTTGCACGCGCAGGTCGAGGTCCCAGCCGTGCTGCGCCTCGATCTGCGCTTGTGCCTCGCCCATCGCATCCATGTCCCCGTCGTGGAGGGCATGGTGGTAGCGCGCCAGCAACTGGCCCAGGTCGCCCAGTCCTTCGGCGACCACATCGAACACGGTGCCCTGCGTGTCCTGCGGCACTTCCTGCGCCATGCGCGCGACGATCACGCCGTTCTGCACGCGGATCTCGCCGTCGTCGGGCTTCAGTTCGCCGGCCATCAGCCGCATGAGCGTGGATTTGCCCATGCCGTTGCGGCCGACGATGCAGACGCGCTCGCCGGGTTCGATGGACAGGTCGACGTGTTCGAGGAGAAGCGGCCCGCCGACGCTGAAGTCGACCCGCTGGAATTGCATCAAGGACATGTGCGTATTGTAGCCGGCGCGCGCCGGCCGAAACGGCGGTTCAGGCGTTTTCCGCCGCCCGGCTGCCCAGTTCGGCGTGCCGCCGTTCCATTTCCTCGCGCAACTGACGGCGCAGGCGCGCGGCGGCGAAGCGGCGGATCTCGTCCGGCGTGGACGGCTCCAACGGCGGCACCGGCGTAGTACGGCCGTCGTCGTCGACCGCGACCATCGTGAAGAAGCAGCTGTTCGCGTGGCGCACGCTCTGCTTGCGGATATCCTCGGCCACCACCTTGATGCCGATCTCCATCGACGAGGTGCCGGTGTGGTTGACCGAGGCCAGGAAGGTCACCAGTTCGCCCACGTTGATGGCCTGGCGGAACATCACCTGGTCCACCGACAGGGTGACCACGTACTTGCCGGCGTAGCGGCTGCCGCAGGCGTAGGCCACCTGGTCGAGCAGCTTGAGGATGGCGCCGCCGTGGACCTTGCCGGAGAAGTTGGCCATGTCCGGCGTCATCAGCACCGTCATCGTGAGCTGGTGGCTTTTGAGTGATTCCACGGCATGCCTCCGCAAGGTGAGGCGCGCAGGCTAACCGATCCCGGCGCGGGGCGTGCGATGCCGCTTCCCGAAAGAAAACGGGCCGCTGGTGCGGCCCGTTCCTGTCATCGTGAAGGTCGCGGCGATTACTTCAGCTTGGCATCCTTGCGGAGCGCTTCGGCGCGGTCGGTCTTCTCCCAGGAGAAGGCGGTCGCGGTGTGCTTCTTGCCGGCGCCGTCCACGTAGCTGATCTCGCGCGGCTTGCGGCCGAAGTGGCCGTAGCTGGCGGTCGGCTGGTAGATCGGGTGCTCCAGGTCGAGCATCCTGGTGATGCCGTACGGGCGCAGGTCGAAGTGCTTGCGGATCAGCTTCTCGATGACGTCGTCACCGACCTTGCCGGTGCCGAACGTGGTCACCGAGATCGAGGTCGGCTCGGCCACGCCGATGGCGTAGGAGACCTGCACTTCGCACTTGTCGGCCAGGCCGGCGGCCACGATGTTCTTGGCCACGTAACGCGCGGCGTAGGCGGCCGAACGGTCCACCTTCGACGGATCCTTGCCCGAGAACGCGCCGCCGCCATGACGGGCCATGCCGCCGTAGCTGTCGACGATGATCTTGCGGCCGGTCAGGCCGCAGTCGCCCACCGGGCCACCGATGACGAACTTGCCGGTCGGGTTGATGTGCACCTTGTTCTTCGGCAGCGCGTCCAGCCACTTCTTCGGCAGCACGGGCTTGAGGATGCTCTCGCGCACGGCTTCGATCAGGTCCTTCTGCTTGACGTCCGGGTCATGCTGGGTGGACAGCACGACAGCGTCGAGGCCGAGGATGCTGTTGCCGTCGTAGCGCAGCGTGACCTGCGACTTGGCGTCGGGGCGCAGCCACTTCAGTTTGCCGTTCTTGCGGACCTTGGCCTGCTGTTCCACCAGGCGGTGGCTGTAGTACAGCGGGGCAGGCATGAATTCCGGCGCCTCGTTGCAGGCGTAGCCGAACATCAGGCCCTGGTCGCCCGCGCCCTGTTCTTCCGGCTTCTTGCGGTCCACGCCCTGGTTGATGTCGGGCGACTGCTTGCCGAGCATGTTGATGATGGCGCAGGTGTGGCCGTCGAAACCGACGTCCGAATTGTCGTAGCCGATGTCGTTGATGACCTTGCGCGCCAGCGACTCGATGTCGACCCACGCGGTGGTGGTGACTTCGCCGGCCACGATGGCGGCACCCGTCTTCACCAGGGTTTCGCAGGCCACGCGTGCGCGCTTGTCCTGGGCCAGGATCGCGTCCAGCACGGCGTCGGAGATCTGGTCGGCGATCTTGTCCGGATGGCCTTCGGAGACCGATTCGGAGGTGAACAGGTAGCTGGACATCAGGCTTATATCCTTTGATTCGGATGAAAAGATGGGCGCGCATGATACACGCCGGGGGCGGTGTGTGCATTCTGCGTCGTTCAGGGTTGCCGCGGGTTAAGCGGGAATCACGGCTCCGCTGTCACCGGACTGCCAGAAAACGGAAACCGGGCTGTCGCCGGCCAGGCGCAGGCTGCGCGGCGAAACCCCGCCGCCAGGCTTTGCCCACGACCATGCGCCCCCTGGAACAGCAGATCGTCGAACGCTATCCGCACTGGTTCCGCGGCCGTCGCGCCGGACTGACCCGGCCACTGCTGCGCACGCTGGGCCGCTGGTCCCGGCTGGACCAGGCCTATGCCTTCCTGGCCGACCACGGCCACCTGCACGGACTCGACTTCGTCGATGCCGCCATCGACCATCTCAACCTCAGGCCGACGGTCGATCCCGCCGCGGAGCGGCGCATCCCGGCGCAGGGCCGGTTGCTGATCGTGGCCAACCATCCTTCCGGTGCGCTGGACGCATTGGCGCTCCTGCAACTCGTCGGCCGCGTGCGGCGTGACGTCAAGATCGTCGCCAACGACTTCCTGACGGGTATCGCACCGCTGACCAGTCTGTTGCTGCCGGTCCGCATCCTTGGCGGCAAGCCCGGCGCGGACAGCGTGCGCGCGGTCGAGCAGGCGCTGGAAGCCGAGCAGTGCGTGATCGTATTCCCCGCCGGCGAAGTGTCGCGGCTGGGTCCGCGTGGCGTGCGCGATACCCGCTGGCGCCGGGGCTTCCTCCGCTTCGCCCGTACGACCGCCGCACCGGTACTGCCCATCCGGGTGGAAGCGCGCAATTCGGCGCTGTTCTACGGTGCATCGGCCTTGTTCAAGCCGGCGGGCACGGCGTTGCTTGCACGCGAGATGTTCCGCCGCCACCAGCGACGCCTGCAATTGCATGTGGGGCACCTGCTGCGCATGGACGCGGACGAGGACGCCGCTGCCCAGATCCTGCGGGTCCGCAAGGCGCTCTATGCGCTGGGCGGCGGGATGGCACTGCCCGCGCCGGAAGCCGGCGACTCACCGGAGCCACTGGCGGAGGCGCTGGCGCCGGACATGCTGGAAGCCTGTATCGATGCGCTCGACGTACTGGGCGAAACGACCGACGGAAAACGCATCTGCGTGGGGCGCCTGGCGGGCGGCTCACCGCTGCTGCGGGAGATCGGCCGCCTGCGCGAGCTGACGTTCCGGGTCGTGGGCGAAGGCACCGGCAAGCGGATGGACGTGGATGCGTTCGATGCGTGGTACGAGCACATCGTGCTATGGGATGGAGCGCAGCGGAAGATCGCCGGCGCCTACCGGATCGCGCGTGGGGCGCCGGTGCTGGCGGCGCAGGGGTTGAAGGGCCTCTACACGGCCTCGCTGTTCGACTACGCCGACGACGCGCTGCCGCGCCTGGCCTCGGGCATGGAACTGGGGCGCAGCTTCGTGGTGCCCGAATACTGGGGCAGCCGCAGCATCGACTATCTGTGGCAGGGCATCGGCGCCTACCTGCGCCGGCATCCGCGTGTGCGCTACCTGTTCGGCGCGGTGTCGATGAGCGCGGCGTTGCCTCTGCACGCGCGCGAACAGATCGTCGCGTACTACGCGCACTACTACGGCGACCCCAACGGCGAAGCGCGCTCGCGCCATCCGTTCCGCTACACCGCCACGCCGACCTGTTTCGATGCGCTGGATGCCGACACGGCGTTCCGCGTGCTGAAGACCAATCTCGACACGCTGGGGGCGACCGTGCCGATGCTCTACAAGCAGTACACCGACCTGTGCGAGCCCGGCGGTGCGCGCTTCCTCGCGTTCGGGGTGGATCCGGACTTCAGCGATTCCATCGACGGCCTGATCGAAGTGGACCTGCACCGCATCCGGCCGAAGAAGCGGGAGCGCTATCTCGGCGACGCGTGGCGTCCCATGGAGACGGCGGCATGAGCCCGCTGGCCGCGCCACCGCCGATGCGGCGCGCGGTCTTCGTTTCCGACGTGCACCTCGGTTCCAAGCACTGCCACGCGGCGGAGTTCGCGGACTTCCTCGCCGGCCTGCGCTGCAAGCGCCTGTATCTGGTGGGCGACATCGTCGATCTGTGGTGGATGGCCCAGCGCCGCGTCTCCTGGGATGCCGCGCACAACCGGGTGGTGGAGGCGTTGCACGCGCTGGCACGCAACGGCACGGAGCTCATCTACGTACCCGGCAACCACGATCGACCGATCCGCCGCTTCTGCGGCCTGATGCTGCCCATCATGCAGGTGCGTCGACGCGCGATCCACACCACGCTTGACGGCCGCCGTTTGCTGGTCACGCACGGTGACGACTACGACGGCATCACCCACTTCGGCGGCCTGCAGGAAAAGTTCGGCGACTGGCTGTACTACCGCATCCTGACCGGCAACCGGCTGATCAACCAGGTGCGTCGCCGGTTCGGCCTGCGCTACTGGTCGCTGGCGGAATACCTGAAGCGCCAGAGCGACGCCGCCGAGCGCTACATCGCCCGCTTCGTGCAGGCGGGCCTGGACGACGCGCGGCGCCGTGGGCTGGACGGCATCGTCTGCGGGCACATCCACCGGGCTTCGTTGTTCCAGCGCGATGGCCTGCTGTACGCGAATGACGGCGACTGGGTCGAAAGCCTTACCGCGCTCAGCGAGGAAGCCGACGGCACCCTGTGCCTGCTCTCGCATACCGGCAAGGTGCTGGCCGAGGTCGCGCCGCGCCTGCGCCTGGTTCCGCAGGACGTGCCGCGCGCGGCGTGAGGAATCCCTCCGACGGCTGCTAGGATCGCCGCATGGATTCCCTCAGCCAGATCGTCCTCGGTGGCGCCGTCGCCGCCGCCATCGCGCCCGCCGCCCATCGTCGCGCCGCGCTGCTCGCGGGCGCCGCCCTCGGCACGCTGCCGGATCTGGACAGCCTGCCCATCGCGCTGTTCTCGGACAACCCGGTCACGCTGATGACCGTGCACCGCAGCTTCAGCCATTCGCTGTTCGTGTTGCCGCTGGTGGGCTGGCTGCTGTGGTGGCTGTTCAAGCGGTTCGGCAACGGACGCGTCGCGGCGTCGCCGGTGCGCTGGTTCTGGGCGATCCAACTGGCGCTGGTCACGCACCCGCTGCTGGATGCCTTCACTGTCTACGGCACGCAGTTGTGGTGGCCACTGATGCCGCCGCCGACGATGTGGTCCAGCATGTTCATCATCGACCCGCTGTATACGGTGTGGTTGCTGGTGGCCTGCATCGTGGCGTGGTTCCTGCGCGAACGCGCTGCGGCGCAACGCGCGCTCGCCGTCGGCCTGGTGTTGAGCAGCGCGTACCTCGGATGGTCGCTGCTGGCCAAGACCATGGTCGATCGCGAGGCGGAGCGGACGCTCGCCTCCATGGGACTGGGTGGGGCGCCGTATTTCTCGGTGCCGATGCCGTTCAATACGCTGCTCTGGCGCGTGGTGGCGATGACGCCGTCGGGTTATGTGGAGGCGGAGCGATCCGTCCTGGCGGATGACGGCCCGCTCCAGTTTCGCGGCTATCCGTCCAACGTGCAGGCGCTGGCGGAGGCGCATGCTGTTCCGGTGGTCCAGCGGCTGTCCTGGTTCAACCGGGGCTTCATGCGCGCAAGGGTGCAGCAGGATCGCCTGGTGCTGTCGGACCTGCGGATGGGATTGGAGCCGGATTACAGCTTCAGCTTCGAGGTGGCCGAACGGCGCGACGGGTCGTGGCATCCGGTAGCCCCAGTGCAACACCCGTGGTCGGCACCGGTATCTGGCTCGGAAGGGCTGCTGAAGCTGGTCGCCGCCATGTGGCACCGCATCCGTCATCCGTCAACGGCGCCATTGCGGTCCGCCATCGGCTGACGCGTCGCGGAAGCCGGCGCGTCAGCCCCTTGGGCAGGCGAGTATCAGGAGCCGGTGAGCCTTTCCTTGCGTACGGAGTCTGCGGGTTGCGCCGCCGGTGCCGCGTCCACGGCGATGGGTTGCTGTTCGCCGGCTTCGGAGCGGCGTTCCAGGACGAACGATTCGCCGTTCATCGCACGCCGGAAATTGTGTTCACCGACGGCGGCACGGAACTGGGTGACGGAGCGTTGATAGGACGCACGATATTCGGGGAAAGCGGTGCGAGGGCCGATCACCATCTGTATCTTGCGTTCGCTCATGCCGGTGTACTCGGCAAGTTGTTTGATGCTGTCGCCGGCCTGCACGGAGAAGGGCAGGGCGAACAAGGCGACGAAGAGCGGGGTTCTTGCGTTCATGACAGCCTCCAGGGGAGGTGATTACCGCTTGTTGGCTGCGGTACTCCGCAGGCCGGCGGGGGAACCGGCATGTCCATCCTCACGCTGCGTGGCCGTGCGCCCCAGTGCCGGAAAGCACCGTGACTCAGGTCATGTTTAGCGCGCGTATACCTTCGTCAGTAAACCGTTGCACGCGCCTGCACGAAGGCATAGAAGAAGACGGCGTCCGGGTCGTTCTGCACGTCGTGCATCTCGCGCCGCATGCCGTCGACCACGTCCTGTGTCACCCGGTCGGCCTGCACCAGGGAATCAGCGGCGGACAACAGCAGTTCCTCCCAGAACGCGATCATGTCCTTGCGCCGCGCCGGCTCGCGGTTGTCGAAGTGCACCGTCTTGATCTCGGTAACCACATCGCGATACCCGCCGGCCAGCAGCAGGTTGCCCAGCTTCGCGCCGATGAACGGATCGCCGCCGCTGTCGTACTGGAAATCATTGAACGCCATCCAGTAGCGCCACGTGTTCGGCGAATACGGATGCAGCAGGAACGACGAGTTCATCACCTCGGTGATGTAGATCGGCGAACCGGGTGCCAGTACGCGGCGGACTTCGCTCAGTACACGCGCGGGATTCGGCACGTGCTCCAGGATCCAGCAAAGAAAGGCGGCATCGAACTCGCGCGCACCGTAAGGCAGCCGGCTGGCATCCGCCTGCTGCAGGGTATAGCGGTCGCGGCACCAGGGCATGGTGGCCAGGTTCTGTCGAGCGGCCTGCAGCTGCACGTCGTTGAGATCGACGCAGGTCACGTGCACGTCGGGGAAGCGGCGCAGCAGGATTTCGGTCTGCGCGCCCACGCCACTGCCGACCTCCAGCAACCGGCGCGCACCCGTGTAGTCGACATGGTTGAACAGCGTGCTTTCAAGCAGGCGCGCCTGCTTCATCAGGCGCGCCTGTTCGACCGACGAGAATCCATGAAGGTAGGCGGGACGTTCATCCAACTCGGACACGGGGTTCTCCTCAGGCGGCGGCAGGCAACACCGGCGCGACGCCGGCGATCAGGGCATCGAAGTAGTCGCGCGTCAGCCGCACCTGCTCGTCCGCACTCTCGGCACGATTGACCACTGCGCGGAATGCGAGGTTCTCGGGGCGGTCCCTGGCGTACCAGCCCAGGTGCTTGCGCGCGATGCGCACGCCCTGCGGTTCTCCATAGAAGCCGTGCAACGCGTGCAGGTGGCCCATCAGGATGTCGCGGACTTCATGCAGGGATGGCGCCGGTGGATGTTCGCCCGTGGCAAGGAAATGTGCGATTTCGCGGAATATCCACGGACGTCCCTGCGCGGCGCGGCCGACCATCACGGCATCGGCGCCGGTTTTCGCCAGCACCTGCGCTGCCTTGTCGGGCGAGTCGATGTCGCCGTTGGCCACCACGGGGATGCGCAGCGCGGCCTTGATCGCGGCGATGGTCTCGTATTCCGCGGTGCCGGTGTAATGCTGGTCGCGCGTGCGGCCGTGCACGGCCAGCGCCGCGATGCCGCTTTCCTGCGCGATGCGTGCGATGACCGGTCCGTTGCGGTGGTCACAGTCCCAGCCGGTGCGGATCTTGAGCGTCACCGGGACATCGACGGCTTTCACCACGGCTTCCAGGATGCGGCCCACCAGGGCTTCGTCGCGCATCAGCGCCGAACCTGCCCAGGTGTTGCAAACCTTCTTCGCCGGACACCCCATGTTGATGTCGATGATCTGCGCGCCGTGGTCGGCGTTGTAGCGCGCGGCGTTGGCCAACTGCGCCGGTTCGGTGCCGGCGATCTGCACGCTGACGGGGCTGGGTTCGCCGTCATGGTCCATGCGGTGCAGCGACTTGGACGTGTTCCAGAATCGCGGGTCGCTGATGGTCATTTCCGATACCGCCATGCCCGCACCCAGCCGCTTGCACAGCAGGCGGAATGGCTTGTCGGTGACGCCGGCCATGGGGGCCAGCATCACCGCCGGTTCGATGCGGTAGGGGCCGATCTGCATGGCGGCATTGTACCGCCGACCCTGCAGGGTCAATGCCGGTGGCGTCGCGCGCGCCAGAACAGGAAGCCGGTCACCAGGAGGAATGCGGGCAACAGGCCTGCGGCGGCGATGGCCCATTGCCATGCACGCCCACCCACGAAGCCGCCATGCAACGGATACATCGCCTCGCTGATGCGGGCACCGGCATCCTGCGCTGTCGCGTCGTGCACCTGCACCGCGCTTGCGCGGTAGGGATCCACCCAGACCACGCTGCGGCCGTTGGGGTGCCACTCACCGGGAGCGCGGAAGCGGATCGACACCAGGGCGTCGTCCTTGGGCAGGCTGATGCGGCGGAGGTCGCTGCCGCGCGGGGCCGCATCCGCAGCGGCAAGCAGCACGGCCTGCCAATCGATGGAGGTGGCCTCCCGTTCGATGGGCAATGGCGGGACGACCTCGGGCCCGTCGCCGAAGGTCCAGCGAAGCGCACTCCGGAACGGCTGGCTGTACACCATCGCCACGCCGGTGAAGGTCACCACCAGCAGCAAAGGCAGCAGGAAAACACCCATGCTGCGGTGCCAGCTGAGCCAGCGCCGGGGCGGCGGAGCCGCATGCCAGCGCAGGCTTCGGGCCAACGACGCCAGCCGCGGCCACCACAGGTAAAGTCCGGACAACAGCAGGAACAGCGCCACGATTCCGGACGCACCCAGCACTTCCTCACCAACCTCGCCAGCGAGCAGATGCGTGTGCAGGTCGCGCAGCCACATCACTGCGTCGTTGCCGGTATTGCGCACCAGCAACGGCTCGCCACTGGCGGCATCGAAGTAGTGGCGTTCGCCCTTGCCGGCGAACGCTTGCCAGGCGGGCAGGCGCGGCGAGGGCAGGTCGATGGAGCGGATGCCCCGGTCTTCCGCGCCTGCCACGACACGCGCCAGCGCATGGCCCTGCAGCGCGAGCGGCGGCAGACGTTCGCGTGCCAGTTCGGGATGCGCGGCCAACAGCAGTTCGGATTGGAAGGCCAGCACCGTGCCGGTCAGCGACACCACCGCGAAGACAAGACCGGCGGACAGCCCCAGCCACAGGTGCAACCACTTCAGCATGGCGCGGACACGCCATGCGGATGGGGTGGACATGGTCTGGCGAGGGATCATGCGGAGCGTTGTCGGCGTGGATCAGAAGCGGTGCGACCAGCCCACCGTCAGCACTCGCCCACGTCCGGCGGTGTAGGTGTCGTTGCGTGGCGTGCTCTGCGAGTAGTAGGTGACGTACTGCTCGGAGAAGACGTTCTCGACGCCCACGCTCAGCGTGCCGACGGGCAGCCTGACGCGTGTCAGAAGATCCACGGTGGTGTACCCGTCGAAGCTGGCGACCTGGTTGCCGCGCACGTCGAACTCCCGGTCCAGCGCCTTGCTCGCCTGCAGGCGCAGGTCCACCGATGGCGTGAACGACGCTTCCCAGAACCCGGTGATCCGGTCCGGGCTGACATTGATGCCCGGCAGGTCGCTGTCGACGCGGTCATCGGCATTGCTGTCGTAGCGCCCTTCGCTGCGCGCGTAGGCCAGGCCCGCGCGCATGCCGTCGTTGAAACGGAACGACAGGCTGCCATCGAAGCCCTTGATTTCGGTCCGTTCGCGGACCACCGCATACGTCTGTGTCGCGGTGTCGAAGGCAAGGCGCGAGCCCAGGTCCGAGTCGGAGCGATACAGGGCCAGGTGTACCAGCCAGCGGCCGTCGTCGTAATCCAGGCCGATCTCCTGGTTGTCGGCGATCACCGGCTGCAGGTCGACCAGGCGGTCCACGCGCTGGCCGGCAGCGGTGATGCCGCGCAGCACGCGACCGATGTCGGCCACGGTGTAGCCTTCGGCATAGGACGCGTACAGCTTCAGCGCATCGGTGGCTTCCCACACCATGCCCAGGTTCGGCAGTGTTTCGCTGGTCCTGGTGGTGCCGCCGGTGACCAGGTAGCGCGTTCCCTTCACGCCGGCCGGCGTGGTGCGCTGGTCGGGGATGGTCAGGTAGTCGTCCACCTGCAGTTCGCCGCGCTCATGGCGAAGGCCGCCCGTCAGCAGCCAGGCATCGGCGAACCGCCATTCCGCCTGCACGAAGGGCGAGACCGATTCGTAGGTCGTTTCCGGCACCCAGTCGATCTGTGCGTAGACCAGTTCCTGGTAGGTGCTGTCGCGGGCAAGGTCCAGCCCGAAGGTGGCGCGCAGGTTCAGTCCGAACAGGTCGCCGCGCGACCAGCTGAACTTGCCACCCAGTTTCTCTGACGCGTTCTGCGACTGGTCGTACCAGTCCGGGTCGCGTCCGTCGCCCCAGAAATCGCCCCAGTAGCTGCCGCCGTAGAGGGCCTTGAAATCCACCCAGTACAGCTGCGTCTGCAGGAAGCCGCCGGCCAGATCGTGGTCGGTGTAATCCAGCACCACCGATGTCGAGCGATTGCGGGCGCCTTCGCCTTCGCTGCCGCCGGGCGCGGACGTGGCCAGCTGGCCGGTGGCGATGTTGCCCAGCACGGTGTGGTAATCGTTGTTGCCCTGCAGTTCGTAACGGTTGGCGCTGACCTGCAGCCGGCGCTGGTCGTCGAGGTTCCAGCCGACCTTGGCGAACAGGTTGTGGCTGCGCGCGTCCATCAGGTCGCCCTGGACATCGTTGACGGCGATCGCCCGGCCATCGCCGTCGTAGTAGAGCCCCTCGCTGGCAAAGGATGCACCACCGACGAAGTCGACGTCGCCGCGCCGTGTGCCGAAGACGTAGGACGCCTTGTAGCCCGCGCTGTCGTCTTCCCTGGGGGCCGCGACACTTCCACTGACGCTCACGTCCTGGAAGGTTTCTCCGTCTTTCCGGGGCGCGCGCTTGGTGATGATGTTGATGATGCCGCCGGAGGCGCCCAGCCCCTGCAGCGCATTGGCACCATGGATCACCTCGATGCGCTCGATCATCGCCGGGTCGATGGTGTGGCCGTCGCGCCCGCCTTCGCGCAATGGCGTCGACTGCGGTACGCCATCGACCAGGTACAGCGGCTTGCGACCGCGCAGGTTCTCACCGGCGTTGGTCAGCTTCTGGCGGGAGGGCGTGAAGGCGGGAATCAGGTTGGCGAGGACCTGGGACAGGTCCTGCGTGAGCGCCAGCTGCTGATCCAATTGCTCCCGATCGATGATCGTGATGGTGTTCGGCAGTGCTGCGGCTGAGTCAGGAATACGGCTGGTGCTTGCCGAGACCGTCACGCGGTCGAGTTTGACCGCGTCGTTCGACTGCGCAAAGGCGAAGGGGCTCAGGACGGAGGAAAGGGCGAGCGACAGCAGGCTCAGGCGAAGCGGAAGGGTCATGGGGGACAGGTCTGGGATATCGAACCTGCCCATTTTAAATGAGAATGGTTATCAGTAGCTAGAGGTGAGCGCAGGCGGCCATCCGGCGCACCTCCCAACCGGAACCCATGTTCAGCCGGACGCAGTCTCGAAACGTGCCTGCAGCTCGCTCAGCAGCGGCATGGCCAGCGCGGCTCCGTTCCTTTCGGTGGACAGCGCCGCATAACGGTTGGCGAAGCGCACATGGTCGGCGAAGGACGGCTGCGCGGCTTCGGCCAGCGACGCGGCCAGCGCACCGTTGAAGGCATCGCCGGCGCCTGTCGTATCGACGACCGTCGCTGCTTCGGCGGCGACGCGGTAGTGCGGCCGCGCATCGCCGCGCAACGCCTCCTCGGGGTGGGAGACGTACACGCCGGTGGCACCGAGCGTCACCACCACCGTGCCGTGCGGGAACAACTGCCGGCAATGCTGGTGCAGGGTGACGCCATCGAGGGTGGCGACATCGTCGGCCGTGATGCGTTCGCCCAGGTGGCGGGCCAGCAGCGCCGCGAACTCGGTTTCGTTGGGCGTGATGACGTCGGCATGCGCCAGCAGTTCGGTGGTCGTCGCGGCGTTCGCCGGCGCCGGATTCAGCAGCGTGGTGGCGCCCTGCTGCCGTGCGGCCTGCAACGCGGCCAGCACTGCGTCGGCAGGCGATTCCAACTGGACCAGCACCACGCTGGCCGTCGCCAGCACGTCCGCCTGCATCGCGACGAAGTCCGCCGACAGCACCGCGTTGGCGCCGGCACCGATGACGATGGTGTTGCGCCCGTGCGCGTCCACGTAGATGCCGGCGGTGCCGGTGGGCTCGTCGCTCGCCTGCACGCGCAGCGCCAGGCCGTCGGCGTTCGCCAGATCGCGTGCCAGCCGCCCACCGGCGTCGTCGCCCAGCGCACAGACAAAGGTCGTGTCCGCACCGGCCCGCACCGCCGCGATGGCCTGGTTGAAGCCCTTGCCGCCGGGGCCGGTCGCGTAGCGCCCGGCGATGGTCGCACCAGCGGACGGCAGGGCCTCGCAGCGCCAGACGTGGTCGACATTGAAGGAGCCCACGACGACGACGCGGGACAGGGCGGAGGATGGCGTATTCATGCGGTGATACCTGGAGTCCGGACCGCGGCAATGCCGCGGTCACGGGAGGGGAACGTAAACGAGAGCGGAAAGGCGGCCGCGGAAGGCCGCCTCCCGATTCAGCCGAAGTGCGACAGCACGCCCGCGATGGTGGCCGTCATCAGCGTGGCGATGGTGCCGCCCAGCACGGCGCGCAGACCGAAGCGCGCCAGATCCGAGCGCCGCTCGGGCGCGAGCCCGCCGATGCCGCCGATCTGGATCGCGATCGAGCTGAAGTTGGCGAAGCCGCACAGCGCGTAGGTGGCGATGAGCTTGCCTTCCTCCGACAGCGTCACGCCAGCGACCTTGCCATTCACGATGTCGGCCAGCTGCAGGTAGGCGACGAACTCATTGATGACGACCTTCTGGCCGATCAGCGAGGCGACCGTGGTCGCGTCCTGCCACGGCACGCCGATCACCCATGCGATGGGCGCCAGCAGATAGCCGAAGATGGTGGCCAGGTCGGTCGGCTTGCCGATGGCCGCGGCCAGGCCGGTCGCTTCACCGAACCACGTCAGCGGCCAGTTGAGCAGCGCGATCAGGGCGATGAAGGCGAGCAGCATCGCGCCGATGTTCAGCGCCAGCCGCAGGCCGTCGCCCGCGCCGGCAGCGGCGGCATCGATGATGTTGCTGGAGGTCTTCTCCACTTCCATCTTCACCGTGCCGCGGGTCAGCGGAGTGCCGGTTTCCGGGATCAGCAGCTTGGCGACGACCAGTGTGGCCGGGGCGGCCATGATGCTGGCGGCGAGCAAGTGCTTGGCGTAGAAGGCCTGCTGCTCGGCGTCGCCGCCGCCAAGCATGCCCACGTACGCTGCGAGCACGCCGCCGGCGATGTGTGCCATGCCGCCGATCATCATGGTGATCAGCTCGGACTCGGTCATCTTCGGAATGTACGGGCGCACCGTCAGCGGGGCCTCGGTCTGGCCGATGAAGACGCTGGCGCAGACGCTGGTGGTCTCGGCACCGGACACCTTCATCACCTTGGTGATGGCCAGCGCCATGATCCGCACGATGAACTGCATCACGCCCAGGTGGTACAGCACGCCCATCAGCGCGGCGAAGAAGATGATGGTGGGCAGCACCTGGAAGGCGAAGATGAAACCGTAGGTCTCGGTATTCATCAGGCTGCCGAAGATGAAGCTGGAACCGGCATTGACGAAGCTCAGGATCTTCACGAAGCCGTGGCCCAGCGCATCGAACACTTCGCGCCCGCCCGGTACCAGCAGCACCAGGGCGGCGAAGGCAATCTGCAGGGTGATGCCGGTGGCGACCAGTTTCCAGTCGATCGCCTTCCGGTTGTTGGAAAACAGCCAGACGATGCCGATCAGCACCGCCAGACCGAACAGGCCGAAGCCGATCCGCCCCAAGACTTCCAGCATGTATTCCCCCAGACCTTGCATATTGTTCTGACCGCGGAGTCTAGCAGCGCCCGGCCCGGCCCCGGTCGTTCAGCCGACCCCCCGCACGGCGACCCAGACGGCCAGGGCGAGGAATACCGCCGCCGCCAAGCTGCGGGCCAGCGTCAGCGGCAGCCTGTCAGCAAAGCGGTGTCCCAGCCAGACCACCGGCAGGTTGGCCAGCAGCATGCCGATCGTGGTGCCGGCGATGACCTGCCACAGCGGGTCGTACCGGGTGGCCAGCAGGACGGTGGCGACCTGGGTCTTGTCGCCGATCTCGGCCAGGAAGAAGGCCACGGTGGTTGCCACGAAGGCGCCGCGGGCCGGGAGGTTGTCGGCTTCGTCTTCCAGCGTGTCGGGTTTGAGCGTCCACAGGGCCACGGCCAGGAAGCTTGCCGCCACGGCCCAGCGCAGCACCTCGGGCGACAGCCATTCGGTCAGTTCCGCGCCCAGCCACGCCGAGATCGCATGGTTGACCAGCGTGGCGGCGAGGATGCCCAGCGCTATCGGCCATGGCTTGCGGTAACGCGCCGCCAGCAACAGGGCGAGCAGTTGGGTCTTGTCGCCTATTTCGGCCAAGGTGACGGTGCCGGTGGAGACCAGCAAGGCATGCAGGGACAGCATCTACAACTCCGGGGCCAGGCATTCGCGTCGAGCGCGAAGGCAAACGACGCACTGCCCGGCCCGGGTAAGCGCGACGCCTGCCTTCGGTCTTGCCCGGTGAAGCGGATCGCTTCGCCCCGCGCACCATGGTCGGCGACCAAGTGTGTTGACGCGCGGAACCCGTCAGGACGGGTGGGCTACTCCCCGGAGGAGGAAAGTGCGCGCATTGTACGGAGGCCTCGCCGGCGGAGGCGGAGTCGTTCTCATTTGGGCGTCGCGCAGCGGCCCGGCCGAACGGCGCTAGGATGGGACGCCGCTACCGGAGCACGCCATGCACTACCGACGCCTGGGCAATTCTGGCCTGCAAGTTTCCGCGCTTTCCTTCGGTGCCTGGCTGACCTTCGGCCAGCAGGTGGGACGCGAGCAGGCGCGCGAGCTGATCGCACTGGCGTGGGACCAGGGCGTCAACTTCTTCGACAACGCGGAGGTCTACGGCCATGGCGAAGCCGAGCGCGTCATGGGCCAGGTGTTGCGCGACCTGGACCTGCCGCGCGACGGTTTCTGCGTATCCAGCAAGGTCTGCTTCGGTGCCGTGGAGAACCCACGCCCGACCCAGCGCGGACTGTCGCGCAAGCATGTGGTCGAAGGCTGCCACGCGGCGCTGCAGCGGTTGCAGGTCGATTATCTGGACCTGTACTACTGCCACCGTCCCGACCCGGACACGCCGGTCGAGGAAACGGTATGGGTGATGGATACGTTGGTGCGGCAGGGCAAGGTGTTGTACTGGGGCACGTCGGAATGGCCGGCCGCCCGCATCCGCGAGGCCGCCTCGATCGCGCGCCGGCATCATCTGCATGGGCCGACCATGGAACAGCCCCAGTACAACCTGCTGCACCGGCAGCGGGTGGAACTGGAATATGCGCCGCTGTACGCGGAACTCGGACTGGGAACCACCACCTGGTCGCCGCTGGCGTCAGGCCTTCTGACGGGCAAGTACGACGCAGGCGTGGACGCGGACACGCGCCTCGGCCAGCCCGGGCACGAGGAACTCCAGCGCATGGTCTTCGGCGCCGCGGGCGCGCGCCGGCGGGAGCGCGCCCGCCGGTACGCCCAGGTCGCCGTTGAACTGGGCGAAAAGCCCGCACCGCTGGCCATCGCCTGGTGCCTGCGCAACCCGCACGTTTCCAGTGTCATCCTGGGCGCCAGTCGCCCGGAGCAACTGCGCGAGAACCTCACGGCCCTCGACCTGGCCGCACGCTACGACGATGCCGTGTGGGCCCGGCTGACCGCAGCTGCAGATTGAATTGAACGGAAGCCGGCACGCACCTGTTGACTCCGTAATAAGAATCATTATCATCAAGTTCCGTTCCGCCACGGAGCTTCCCGATGATCTCGAACGTCACCGCCTTGCCCACGATCGACACGCCGGCGCTGCGCGAGCGCCTGTCCCTGCCGCAGGCTGCGCCTCGCGTCGAGGAAACGCTGGACAGCGATGCACTGCTCAAGGGCCAGCGCGAAGTGCTGATCCGCCATGGTGATCGCCTCTATCGCCTGCGCCACACCAGCAACGACAAGCTGATCCTCACCAAGTAGCTGCGCAATCCGGCGTCGCCGTTCCAGGCGATGCCCGTCGCAGGCCGTCGTCCTGCGCTCACCTCCCTCCACCGGGCGCCAGCCAAGGATTCTCCGGCCGCCAGCCTTCCGGGTTTTCCACCACCCACAGGAATGCTGTACGCCATGATGCGCCCCACGCTGCTGACCGCGGCCGTGTGGCTGGCCTTTGCCGGGCCCGCCTACGCTGCACCCGACGCCACTGCGGCTTCGTCCGCTTCCGCCGATACCGGCACGCATGAACTGGAGCGCATCCAGGTCACCGCCACGCGCAGCGAACGCGCCGTCGCCGATGTGCCGAATACCGTCAGCGTCATCGACCGCGAGGAAATGGACGATCACCTGGTCCGCGACATCAAGGATCTGGTGCGCTACGAACCCGGCGTGACCGTCACGTCCAACTTCGGCCGCTTCGGCCTGGGGGGCTTCCGCATCCGCGGACTGGAAGGCAATCGCGTGCGTATCCAGACCGACGGCATCGCCGTGTCCGACGCGTTCTCCATCGGCAGCTTCTCGAACGCCAACCGCGATTTCGTGGATCTCGATACGCTGAAGCAGGTCGAGATCGTACGCGGCCCCTCCAGTTCGCTGTACGGTTCCGATGCGCTCGGCGGCGTGGTGTCCTTCATCACCAAAGACCCGTCCGACTATCTGGATGACGGCAAAGACGCCTACTTCGGCTTCCGCCTCGGTCATGACAGCAGCTGGAATGGCCTGTTCGGCAATGCCACTGCCGCTTTCGGTGGAGAGCGCTGGAGCGGTCTGGTCAACATCGGCCATCGCCAGGGCCAGGAAACCGAGAACCAGGCCGATGTCGGCGGCACCGGTGCCACGCGTACGCTGCCGAACCCGCAGGAGCGTGATGGCCGCAGCCTGCTGGCCAAGCTGGTTTTCGCACCAGGTGAGGGTCAGCGCTTCAGGCTGACGGTGGAAGGCAATGAAGACAGTGTCGATACCGACCTGCTGAACCAGCAGGGCTACCAGTCGCTCACGCGCGCCACCAACGACCGCGTCATCGCGCGCGATCACCAGACCCGCGCGCGGGTGGCGTTTGCGCATGAATGGGACGGTCTGTCGACGGGCTTCGCCGACAGCTTGGATTGGCAGGTGTATCGCCAGGACAGCGAGACCACCCAGTACACGCGCGAGGAGCGCACATTGGCGGCACCGACGCTGCGCGACATCCGCGAGCGCGAATTCAACTTCGACCAGAGGACGTATGGCCTGCAGGCGAACTTCCGGAAGGCGTTCGGTGATGCCGTGCGGCATGACCTCGTTTACGGCGTGGACGTGGCTCGCAGCGAGACACGGCAGAAGCGCGATGGTCTGAGGACCTTTCCGCTGACGGGCGCCAGCACGCCGGTGATGCTGCCGGACGTGTTTCCCGTGCGCGATTTCCCGGTCAGCAGGACCACCACGGCGGCGCTGTACGTGCAGGACGAAATCGGCTTCGCCGAGGGCGCTTTCCGCCTGGTGCCGGGCCTGCGCGTGGACCACTACCGGCTGGAACCGCGGCATGACGCGATATTCGATGCCGACAATCCCGGCGTGGCGCTGGCCGACATCCGCGAGACCAGCGTGTCGCCAAAACTGGGGATGGTGTGGAAATTCGCGCCAGCCTGGTCGCTGTTCGGCGGCTATGCGCACGGTTTCCGTTCGCCGCCCTACAACGACGTCAACATCGGCTTCACCAACGTGCAGTTCGGCTATACCGCCATCGCCAACCCGGATCTGAAGCCGGAAACCAGTGATGGACTCGAGCTTGGCGTGCGTTACTCGGGCGATGCGATGTATGCCGAACTGAGCGGGTACTACAACGAGTACGAGGATTTCATCGCCTCGATGCGCAACATCGGGTTCGACCCGACATTGGGACCGGCAGGATTGTCCGTGTACCAGTCGCAGAACATCGCCGAGGCGCGCATCCATGGCATCGAGATGAAGGCGGGCATGGATTTCGGTGCTCTGTCCGAGCGCTGGCGGGGATGGTCGTTGCGTGGCGCGATGGCATGGTCGCGGGGCAAGGGCAGGGGGCCGGAGTCTGTGGACCCGGGCAACGGCAACACCGTCGAACAGGTCGTCACCCGTGACCTGGACAGCGTGGATCCGCTCACGGCGACAGTTGGACTGGCCTATGACGCGCGTGCCTGGGGTATTGAACTGGCCGGGCGGTTCGTCGACCGCAAGCAACGTGTATCCGATGCCAGCTACTACCGGCAGCCGGGCTACGGTGTGCTGGACCTGTACGCGCACTGGGACTTCGCGCCCGGGGCCAAGTTCAATGTCGGCGTCTTCAATCTTGCTGATCGCAGCTACATCGAAGCGGGCGACATCGCACTGGTTGCAGCGGGCAGCAGCACGCTGGACCGCTACACCGCGTCCGGCCGCTCGCTGTCGGCCAGCGTGGCGGTGAGTTGGTAGCCGCCATGCCGACGCTGCGCGCATTGCAGGGCTCGATCACCGACGCGTCACGGGATGCGTTTCCCATGGCAGCCCAGATGGCGGCGCTGGGTCCGGTGCTGTGCCTGTACCGCACGCAGCAGGGCAGCGAACTCGCGGGCTGGCAGCAGGCCGTGCGCGTGCAGGCGCATGCGGGACTCGACAGCGATGGCCTGGACGAGAGGCTGTTGTTCTTCGACGCACAGGGACGTTGCTGCTGGCGTCTTTGCCTGCTGCCGGACAGCGATTTCGTGGCTTGGGACCGCCTGGTGGCCTCGTTGCCACTGGGCCTGGGCGAAGACGTGGCCGGCCTGGCCGATCGCCTGTGGCAGCGCCTGGCCGGCCGCCTTCTGGGAGGCCAGTGGCGCGCCTGCGCGCTGCAACTGCATGCGGTGCCGCAGCCTGCCTCGCTGCCGGTGCTGGCGGCCAGCCTGTCGCTGATGTCTGCGCTCGGCGTGGCCACCGCCCGCCGTATCGCGCGCGCCGAAGGTGCCGAACTTGAAAGCGGACTGCACGATTGCTGCTGCGCGCAATCCGTGCGTCCGATAAGCGCAGACGCACGGAATGAAAAGGAGGCGGACGACACCGTCGTTCCGCTGGTCGGATTGCAATGAGAGAAGCCACCATGAAGAAGCCGGTCGCCACCACCCTGTCGATTGTCGCCATGTTCCTCGCCGCCTCCGCAGCGGCCGATCCGGTCCGTGACCGCCAGTCCATCCTGGCGATGCGGGGCGATTACATCGTCGATTTCGCGTTCGACGAAACCGTGCTGCTGCAGCCCGGTTACGAACGCCAGGCGGCGATGCGCAGTGGCGGCGACGAGACGGTGATCGTCGTCGAGGACACGCCGACGAAGATCGTCCTGCAGCACATCCTGGTGGATGCCAGGAGCGGGCATGTCACCAAGCACTGGCGCCAGGATTGGGTGTACCAGGCGCCAACGCGCTTCGAGTTCAGTGCCGACCAGACCTGGAGCGTGCGCCCGGTCCCGGCCGAGGTGAGCCGCGGTGCCTGGACCCAGTGCGTCTACGAAGTCAGCGATGCGCCGCGGTACTGCGGCACCGGTCGCTGGGACTATGCCCACGGCGTGGCCACCTGGACGAGCGATCCCGGCTGGCGGCCGCTGCCGCGACGCGAGTACACCAAGCGCAGCGATTACAACGCACTGTCGGTCGTCAACCGCCACACGCTGACACCGAACGGATGGACGCACGAACAGTTCAACACCAAGGTGCAGCGCAAACCGGACGGCACGCAGGTGGTCTTGGCACGCGAGTTCGGCTTCAACGACTACGTGAAGACCACCGAAGTCGACTTCAAACCCGCACGCGATTACTGGCAGGCAACGGCTGGCTACTGGGCCAAGGTTCGCGCGCACTGGAACGGTTTCCTGTCGAAGGCGCCGGGCGTGCGCTTGAAAACCAAGGTCGATGGCATGGCCATGATCATCCCGCTGTTCACCCAGGCCGGTGATGTGCAAGCCGGCAAGCCGGTGCCGGACGCGGACATCGCCCAGGTGTTCACCGACTGGGTGGAGCCCGCGCCAACCGAACACGCCGACACCGCGGACACAGTCCGCTGACGTTCTCTCCGGCACAGGGATGTGCCGTTCTTTGAAAAAAGACCCCCGCAGATGCGGGGGCAGGGGATTCAGCGAGTCTCTTGTTGTAGTGCGGGTCAGAGCAGAGCGCCGTTCTTGCCGGCGGATGGAACAGGGGGAGCGGGTGGCGGCAACGGGGCGGCTTTTCCGTCCTCGATCGTCCGCACGTTGCCGTCCTGGTCGATGATCATCACGCGCCGGCTTTCGAGGACCTTCGGCGCCTTGCCTGGCATCGCACCGACACGCGGCCGCGTCATTGCGCGCGACATGGCAGGGAGGCGGAACGACGTGGCTTCGGGGACCGTCAGGGTGGTGGTTTGCGTTCGGCGGTCACGCAGGTATTCGATCGGTACCTTGGCTTCTTCGGGCCTGCCACGCAGTGCCTGCATGGCTTCGCGCGGCGTGGTCACCGGCTCGCCTTCGATCCTGAGGATGACATCGCCTGCCTGCAGCTCCTTCAGCTCTTCCCCTGCCGAGAGCACCAGCACGCCGGTATCGGTTCCGAAGTAACGCCCCAGCGATGGATCGACGCGGGCGAGATTCAGGTTGCTCCAGCGGAAGGCTTCGGCCAGGACCGGCAGCCTGCAGTCCTGCTCCTTGCAATCCGCGAGCGTGCCGAGTTGTCGGAGCTCGCGCTGCACTTCCGGTGCGATGCCCACCGGCAGATCATCGAGCGTGATGGTGAGGGCTTCGTCCAGGCCGCTGGGCTCCGGACCGGCCATCCGGTAGGTGGAGAAGGCGAACTGGGGGTTGATCGGGATGGGAGTGGCTTTGACATCGTGGTTCCGACCGTCGCGCCGGTAGGAAATCGACACGGGCACGTCGGTCTTCAAGTCCGCGAGGGCCGCGCGTGCGTTGGCCAGGCGCTCGTCGGCACTGGCGCCGGCAATCGGTTTGCCGCCGACGCCCACGAGCCGATCGCCGGCCTTGAGGCCCGCCTTCGCCGCGCCGCTGTCGGGCGTGATGCCAGTGATTCGCACGCCGGTGTCGTCATCGCCGGTCAGCAGGACGCCCAGGCGTGGTTTGCGCTGGAGCGGGGTGCCCGGATGCAAGGCATGCGCGGGCACGGAGGAATTCCGCGACAGTTCGGCCACGCGCCTGGCGGCCCGTTGGAGGTCGGCACGTGCCGTTTCCAGCTCCTTCTGTTGCACGGCGCTTTCGTCCTGGCGGGCGAGGCTGTCGAGGGGGGATGCCGCTGCGATGATCAGCAACGAAGCGGTGAGCAGGGCGGGTTTCATGCGTGCCTCCGGCATGGGTCGGTATCGGGTCAGTAAATCGCGGTATCGGGGTGCGGATAGGATTCGCCGCGCGCCACTTGCCAGCGCTGCGTGGTCTCCACGCCGGTCAACTGTCGAAGCGTGTCCACGCGTGCCTGCCACAGTTCCGTCTGCGTGTCGTTGGGCAAGGCGGCCTGCGACAGCGCCACGTCGATGCGGGCCACCCGCTCCTGCAGACCGGCGGACAGGGCTTCCGTGGCGGCGTTGGCCATGCGCGATTCCGGCAGCCGCGCCAGCACGGCTTCCAGTTGTGCCGATTCGGCATACAGCGCGTCCAGCGGATCAGTGACGGGGGGCGCGGCGGTCTTCGCAGGGTCGACGTCACCGGTGGGGCGTGCCGCGCGTTGCCGGGCGTCCGGAAGGATGCTGCGCTGGAGCGTGGACGGCGCAGCTGCGGCGTCCGTGGCGCGCTTGTCGATCGGGGTGGGCAGGCCTTTCGCGGTCTCCACATATAAAGGTGGCGAGTCCGTGTGCGCCGGCGGAGCGGGTTGACGTGTCGAGGTGGTTGGGGGCGCGGGTGAAGGAGCGGTTGGGTTCGTCCATCGCAGGGGCAGCACTACGGCGAGCGCAAGCGCGGCGGCCATGGCCACGCGCCGCGGCCAGCGATGGGGCGGTGCCACCACGGACGGAGGCAGGCGGCCAGCCAGCGTCGCCCAGCTGTCTGCGGGTGCTGCTTCCAGGGGCAGGCCTGCAAAGGCGTCTCCCCAGTCGCGCGGCATGGCGTCGCGGGCGCGGACTTCAGGCATGGACGGGTTCCTCGATCTGCAGCAACGCACGCAGACGACGGGTGCCGCGTGAAAGTTGCGATTTGGAGAAGCTGGGCGTGCGCTGCATCAGTGCAGCGATCTCGTCGTGGGTATAGCCCTCGGCGTGGTACAGCCACAGCACGCTGCGGGTGGCGGCCGGCAAGGCATCGAGCGCGCGCTGCAACAGGAAGGCGTCGGCTGCCGCCGAGGGTGGCAGGCCCTGGTCTTCTGGCAGGTCGTCTTCGTCGACCGCAATCTCGGCCACCAGCCGTTTCTGCCTGCGCAGGCGGAGCAGTGCTTCGTTCACCGCGATCTGGCGCAGCCAACCCCAGAACGGGCAGTCGGCGCGATAGTCGGGCAGATGGTGGAACAGTTTCAGCATGGTGTCCTGCAACACGTCGCCCGCCTGCTCCCGGTCGCCGCAGATGCGCAGCGCCAGCGTGAACACAGGGCGCTCGAACCGTCGATAGATCTGTTCGAACGCTTCCCTGCATCCTGTGCGCGCACGGGCGACCAGGCTGTCGGGGACGTCGATGGCGAACTGCGATCGGCTCAAGCGGGGGGATTCGTCGGGTTGTCCCATACAGGGATGCGGCAGAGGGCAATACCGTCGCAGCGTGCCGAAAGTTCATCGATCACCGGCACGCCTTTGCCCCGGACGGCCGAGCCCACGGGTCTATACTGGGTCGCATCAGGGACCAAGAGGGGAACATCGATGTTCGAGACCAGTTTCGTGGCCATCATCCTGCTGGTGGCCGGCGTCATCATCCTGTTCAAGACCGTGCGGATGGTGCCGCAGGGTTACGAGTGGACGGTGGAGCGCTTCGGCAAGTACACCCACACGCTGGATCCGGGCCTGCACTTCCTGGTGCCCATCATCTATGGCGTGGGCCGCAAGGTGAACGTCATGGAGCAGGTGCTGGATGTGCCCAGCCAGGACGTGATCACCAAGGATAACGCCGTGGTGAAAGTCGACGGGGTGGTGTTCTTCCAGGTGCTGGATGCCGCCAAGGCGGCGTACGAGGTGTCCAACCTTGAGGTCGCAACGATCGCCCTGGTGCAGACCAACATCCGTACCGTGATCGGTTCGATGGACCTGGACGAATCGCTGAGCCAGCGCGAGACCATCAACGCGCAGTTGCTCAGCGTGGTGGACCAGGCCACCAATCCGTGGGGCATCAAGGTCAACCGCATCGAGATCCGCGACATCCAGCCGCCGCGCGACCTCATCGACTCGATGGCACGGCAGATGAAGGCCGAGCGCGAGAAGCGCGCGCAGATCCTGGAGGCGGAGGGCTCGCGCCAGTCCGAGATCCTGCGTGCCGAGGGCGAGAAGCAGGCCGCCGTGCTGGAGGCCGAGGGTCGCAAGGAGGCCGCGTTCCGCGACGCCGAGGCACGCGAGCGCCTGGCCGAAGCGGAAGCCAAGGCCACCCAGATGGTCAGCGACGCCATCGCGAAGGGCGATGTGCAGGCCATCAACTACTTCATCGCGCAGAAGTACGTGGAAGCCTTCAAGGAACTGGCCACGGCGCCCAACCAGAAGTTCGTGCTGATGCCGATGGAGAGCAGCGGCATCATCGGCTCCATCGCCGGCATCGCCGAACTGGCCAAGGAGGCCCTGGGCAAGCAGCAGGCCGCGCCGCCGCGCGTGCCGCCCAGGATGGGAGGCTGAGCCATGCGCTGGGACGTTGCGGGTTGGGCGGCGGTGGCGCTGTTGCTGTTCGCCGCCGAGACCATGGCACCAGGCGCCTTCATGCTGTGGATGGGCTTTGCCGCCGTGGTGGTGTTCATCGGCGTACTGGTGGTGCCGGGCATCCCGCTGCTGGCGCAGGTGGCAGCTTTCGTCGTGCTGAGTTTCGTGTCCATCCAGATCTACCGCACGTGGTTCCGCGGCAAGGGTCGCCAGAGCGACAAGCCGCTGCTCAACCGCCGCGCGGAGCAACTGGTCGGTACCGTGGCCGTGCTGGACCAGGCCATCGTGGGAGAACGGGGCCGGGTCAAGATCGACGACGCGTTCTGGACAGTGGAAGGGCCCGACCTGCCGGTCGGTACGCGCGTGAGGGTGATCGCGGTGAATGGCATGACGCTGAAGGTGCAGGAGGCCTAGGTGGGTGCGACGGGGCTGGCGCGATCGATGTCCGTGCTGGCGACGCTGTCCGTCACGGCGGCGGACCTCGTCGGCCGGGTGATGCCGCCGTATCCCGACGGGCTCGACGAACTGGGCGGGAGTTGCGTTTCCCTGTCCCGGGATCCTGACCGTCTGTGCGAGTACTCGGTCGGCGTGTTGGCCTCGCCCGCCGCCGACGAGAGCGATGAGCCGGTGCCGCGCTTCGTGGTGGCCGGCCAACTGGCGGGACGCGACGGGCCTCGCGCGCAATGGCGCATCACCGATGCCGTGCCATACGCGGGCGACCGGCCCGGCTACTACCTGCAGTTCGGTACCTGTCGCGTGAAGGGGCAGGACGATGCCCGCGTCGCGGCCATCGTGCGCCAGCACGACACGGCGACGGAATGGTTGAAGGATGTCGCCTGGGCGGGTCGCCTGCGCCTGCCCGATGCCCGTTTCGAGGTGCTGGATGCGCGCACTGTCGACTGCATCAACGAGGCGTACTACGGGTTGTAGCGGCGGCGCACCCTGCTGGTGCGTTCTGGGATAATGCGCTTCTTTGCCCGCCCGGACGCCGCCATGACCCAGAAGACCATCCTCAACGACACCCATCGTGCGCTCGGCGCCAAGATGGTCGACTTCGGCGGCTGGGACATGCCGATCCACTATGGTTCCCAGATCGAAGAGCACCACCAAGTGCGCCGCGACGCGGGCATGTTCGACGTCAGCCACATGACCGTGGTCGACCTGCGCGGCGCGCGCACGCGGGAGTTCCTGCGCCAGCTGGTCGCCAACTCGGTGGACAAGCTGCAGAAGCCGGGCAAGGCGCTGTACACCGCCATGCTCAACGAAGAAGGCGGGGTGATCGACGACCTGATCATCTATTTCCTGGACGAGGCGTTCTTCCGCCTGGTGGTCAATGCCGCCACCCGCGAGAAGGACCTGGCGTGGATCACCGCGCAGGCCGCCGCGTTCGATGTGCAGGTCACCGAGCGCCCCGACTTCGCGATGATCGCCGTGCAGGGTCCGACGGCGCGCGAGCGCGTGCACGGCCTGCTGCGCGAGGAGGACCGTGCGAAGGTCGCCAAGCTGACCCGGTTCGCCGCCACCGACACCACCAGCACCGACGGCGTGCCGTTGTTCGTTGCCCGCACCGGCTATACCGGCGAGGACGGTTACGAGATCGTGCTGCCGCAGGCGCAGGCGGTGGCGTTCTGGAATGCGCTGCTCGATGCGGGCGTCAAGCCCGCCGGCCTGGGCGCGCGCGACACCTTGCGGCTGGAGGCGGGCATGAATCTGTACGGGCAGGACATGGACGACACCGTCTCGCCGTACGAAGCCGCGCTGGCCTGGACGGTCGCGCTGGACGAAGGTCGCGCCTTCACCGGCCGCGCCACGCTGGAAGCACAGAAGGCCGGCGGCGCGCCGCGGCAGATGATCGGCCTGGTCATGGATGAGAAGGGTGTGCTGCGCCACGGCCAGAAAGTGCTCACCGCGCATGGCGACGGCGAGATCCTGTCCGGCACGTTCTCGCCGACGCTGGGCAAGGCCATCGCCTTCGCGCGCGTGCCGGCCGGCGATATCCCGCTCGGTGCCGAGGGCGGCGTGCGCGTGGACATCCGTGGCAAGGAGGTGCCGGTGCGTGTGGTGAAGTTCCCGTTCGTGCGCGACGGCCAGGCCCAGCCCGGCGTGCTGGAGTGATCGCACCCCGGCATTCTTCACCCGCGCATTCCTCCGCTAAACTATCTTTCCCTACCCGAACCCAGCAGCGATCCGGAGCCCCCCATGAGTGAGATTCCTGGCGATCTGAAATTCCTCAAGTCCCATGAATGGGCCCGCCTCGAAGGTGACGGTCGCATCACCGTCGGCATCTCCGACCACGCGCAAGGCCTGCTCGGCGACCTGGTCTACGTCGAGCTGCCCAACGTCGGCGACCGCATCGAAGCGGGCAACGCCAGCGCGGTGGTCGAATCGGTGAAGGCCGCGTCCGATGTCTACAGCCCGGTCACCGGCAAGATCGTGGAAGTCAATGCGGCGCTGGCCGACAAGCCCGAGACCATCAACGAGGACGCCTATGGCGAAGGCTGGATCTTCGTGATCGAGGCCGAGGAGCCGGACCAGCTCAACGACCTGCTGTCGCCCGACGACTATGCCGAGCTGATCGAAGACGACGACAACTGAGGCATCCGTACAGGCTGTCCCCCGACGGGGAACCGGCAACGATGGAACCTGGCGTTCCCCGTTGCCGGTTCCCCGTTTCGTTTCCTGCGCCTGCGTGGCGCAGGGAAATCCCCGTCGGCACCCAAGGCGAGTCACTGGCCGCCAGGCGCGCCGCGTCCGCCGTCGCGTTGCGTGGAGGGCGACACGCGCGAAGGGTCGTGGCCGACGAGCGGCGAAGCGGAATGACAGGTACACCTGCCTGATGCGCGCGCGCAGTGACGCGCCGTGGCCGCGATGCGATGCCTTGCCGCGTCGACTTTCCGGCGCCGGTGATGGCGGTGAAGTCGCCGGTGGAAGGAAAAATGTTTGCGCAAATCGGCGCAATCCGACTTGTGCGACGCGAAATCGGACACCCTCGACGAAAGTTTTTTTTAGCCGGTGTTCAACCCGCCAGGGCAGTAGCGCACAGCCTTCGAGGACGCATCGCATCATCGCTTCAACCTTCGGGTTGCAGGACCCCGGAGAAAAAAAAGCGCGTTTTACCGATGTTTTTTTTCAGGTGCATGTCCGTCAGTCGAATCGGGTGCGCCCATCGGCGGCGCGGCGTTGCCGCCATCCGCGCTTGCCGGCGCCGTCCGGCCATGACGACCAGAGAAAAAAAGTTGAGCGAAGGTGTTGACACCTTGAAAAACCGTGATTAGGTTTCGCCCCAAGCAGAGCGTCCTGCGGAAGCGAGTGAGTCGAATCAACACGACAGCGCGAAAGACAACACAGCCCATCGTCCGCACCGGGATCACGGTGGACGCAGGCCTCGCTTCCCCCGGAAAAACGCAAAGCACCTATTTCATCGCACCCGTGTCGCCTGGCGACACGGGTGTTTTCGTATTTGTAGGGAGCCGGGTTTCGCACGCCTGGCACCCTGGGGAATCCGCATCGCCGCGCGTGTCGCGACGACGGCTGCCGACGGGTCCGACTCCCGCGGCGTTTCTTGCAGCTGGGCCTGCCTCCGGGCAGATGTGCTGTAACCAGACGTAAAAATCCATAGTTCATTGACGAGGAGCCATCACATGGCAACGAAGAAAGCTGCGAAAAAGAAACCGGCCGCCAAGAAGGCTGCCAAGAAGGCCACCAAGAAGGCGGCTGCTAAGAAGACCGTGAAGAAGGCAGTGAAGAAGGCTGCCAAGAAGGTCGCCAAGAAGGTCGCCAAGGCCAAGAAGGCAGTGAAGAAGGTCGCCAAGAAGGCTGCGAAGAAGGTAGCCAAGAAGCCGGCGAAGAAGGCCGCCAAGAAGACCGCGAAGAAGGCCACCAAGAAGTCGGCCAAGAAGGTAGCCAAGAAGCCCGCCAAGAAGACGGCGAAGAAGGCTGCCAAGAAGACCGCGAAGAAGGCTGCCAAGAAAGTAGCCAAGAAGCCGGCCAAGAAGGCCGCGAAGAAGGCCGCCAAGAAGCCTGCCAAGAAGTCCAAGAAGAAAGCGGCCCCCGTCGCGCTGCCGGCAACCCCGGCTCCGCTGATCTAAGCCAACCCGATTAGCCGTAACACCATGGACTCTCTCCCTGTGCCCAGCGGGGGGAGAGTTTTTTTATGGGCGAACGGCTAGGCTGCATCCTTTGGAAAGGGAGGAGAGCGCGGATGAGGTTCTTCAAGTGGGTACTGGCGGCGATTGCCGCCGTCGGGTTGGTACTGGCGCTGGGGGGGCTGCTGCTGCCGGCGACGACCCACGTCGAGCGCAGCGTGGTGATCGACCGCAGTCCCGAGCAGGTCTTCGCAACGCTCAACTCCTTCGAGCGCTTCAGTGCCTGGTCGCCATGGGCGGAGTACGACCCACAGGCCAGGTACACGTTCGAGGGACCGGCCAGCGGCGTCGGTGCGCGCATGCGATGGTCCGGCAATCGGTCCGTCGGCAGCGGCAGCCAGGAGATCACCACCAGTGAGCCGCACCGGCGTGTCGTGGTGGCGCTCGACTTCGATGGCAGCCAGGCGCAGGCAGCCTACCTGCTGGAGCCGGAAGGAGATGGCACGCGCCTGACATGGGCGTTCGATACCGAGCACGGCATGAACCCGTTCAAGCGCTGGCTGGGGCTGGTGTTCGACCGGATGATCGGCGCGGACTACGAGAAGGGACTGCGCAAGCTCAAGTCATTGCTGGAAGGCACGCAGGCCTGATCCGATGGGCACGGCGGCGGGCAGTCCGCCGTGCACCGGCATCTCAACGCGGAGATGCGGTGCTGCGGTGCGAAGACGTACCGCTGTCCTTCTTGTTGTCCGCAGGCGTCGCCTCAGGCGACTCGGCCAACAGCAGGTCGTAATCCGCCGGTGTCTCGACCCACGGTTCACCTGGCAGGCCCATCGCACGATCAAGGATGGTCGGCAACAGGCCGGAAGGGAGTGAGCTGTCGCTGTTCCACACCATCGCCACGCCCAGATCCTGGCCGGGAACCAGTGCGACCAGGCCGCGATATCCCTGGACGGCGCCCGCGTGGAAGACGACCTGCTGACCCGCGTAGTCGAACACGCGCCAGCCCAGTGCATAGCTGGCCGAATGGATGCGCTCGCGACGCCAGCCGCCCCGCATTTCGCCCGGCGTGGTGACCACGGGGGCATGCAGCGTCGCCAGCAAGGGGGCCGGAAGCACGTCGGGGCGATGGCCTGTCTGGGCAATCAGCCACTGCGCCAGATCGCTGGCGCTGGCATTGACGCCGGCGGCAGGGGGCAGGCGGTAGTAGGTGGGTTTGGGCGTCAGCGAGACCCAGCCGTTGCGGCTGCGCACGTGCGGTCGCGCCCAGCGCGTGCTGCCTTCGATGCCGGCCAGGCCCATGCTCGCATCGTTCATGCCCAGCGGCTTGAAGATGCGCCGGTCCACCGCCTGGTCGTAGAAGGTGCCGGTGGCGGCGAACACCACATCGCCGATCAGGCTGAAGGCGACGTTCTGGTAGGCATAGCACTCGCCGGGCGCGCACTTCAGCGGCGCGTAGGCCAGCTTGCGGGCCACGTCGTAGTACTCCGCATTGGCTTCGATGTCGCGATCGAAGGCGTTGTGCGCCTGCAGGCCGACGCTGTGGCTCAGCACGTCCGCGACGGTCACGTGGGAGGTCGCGTTCGCATCGCTCAACTGGAAGCCCGGCACATACTGGTTGACCTTGCTGTCCCAGCGCAGCGAACCGTCCTGCACCATCAGGCCGGTCAGCGTGCTGGCGAACGCCTTGGAGAGCGACGCCAGCCGGAACACCGTATGCGCGTCGACCTGTTGCGGGTTGACCACATCGGTGACGCCATAGCCCCGTGCACTCATCACGCGACCGTTGTGGACGATGGCCATGGCGAGGCCGGGAACGCGATGCCCCACGGTCAGGTGTTCGGCCATGGCCTCGAACGCACGCACGTCGAACCCTGCTGCGAGAGGCTGGATGTTCTGCCCAGCCAGCGCCGTGCGGTACGGGCGTGGTTGCGTCGGCGAGGCGTAGGCGGCCGCACTGGCCACGGTATTGGCGGAGACTGCGGCGCTTTCAGTACCGTGATGGGTGGATGTCCAGCGCAGCGGTGTCTGCGCCGTGGACGACAGCGTCAACGGCAGCATCAACCCGATCAGGCCGATCCGGAAGATCTGCAGCGAGCGCCGGCTTGTCTTGTGTTTCATCGTACGTGACGCCTGCCCAGGACCTTTGCCTCCCGGGATCATAACGCCGCTTTTTTCGATTGCACAAACAGGGAGAGATTCCATGTCCATGTTGTTCATCCTGTTGCTGATTACAGGTGTGGCGGTCGTCCCAGTTCAGTCGGGCGCGGGCGCCTGCGACAGGCACCTGAACACGTGCGACACGTTCAGGAATGCCTGCTTCCTTCGCATGCAACTTCTGCGCCGTTTAGATGCGATCCGCTGCGATGCGGGCGCGTGTGGAGCGTCGTCGAGGCTCGAAGGCCCGCAGTCTAAGCGCCTCCGGCGACGCATTCAGCATGCGCCATGCGCTGCGGCGGGAAGCGGCCGGGCTGAATGCGGGGCTGGGCCGTAATCGCAACACGTGGCCGCTGAAGCGGCGTCATGCGCGCGCAGCGCGCCGCCCGGCCCGCTCAGTCGGCGGTGGCAAACGCGGCGGCCGCCGTGGCCGTCGCGTGCGCACGGTTGGCGGACAACACCGGTAGTCCGCGAATCAGGTCCGACGCGCGCTCCGCGATCATGATCGTCGGCGCGTTGGTATTGCCGCCGATCAGCGAGGGCATCACCGAGGCGTCGATCACGCGCAGTCCCGCGATGCCATGCACGCGCAACTCGGAATCCACCACCGCGTCTTCGTCTTCACCCATACGGCACGTGCCGACGGGGTGGTAGACGGTTTCGGCCTTGGCGCGGATGAAGGCGACCAGTTCGGTGTCCGACAGGTCGTTGCGTGCGGGGTGGATGGGCGCGCCACGGTAGGCATCGAAGGCCGGCTGCGCGAACAGGTCGCGCGACAGCTTGGCGCATTCGACCATCATCTTCAGGTCGAAGCCCTCCGGATCGCTCAGGTAGTTGGCTTCGATGCGCGCATCGGCGCGCGGGTCCTCGCTGGCGAGCAGGATGCGGCCACGGCTGCGCGGGCGCAGGAAGCAGGCATGTGCGGTATAGCCGTCGCCCGCCAGCCGGTTGCGGCCGTGGTCGTCCAGCATCGCCGGCACGAAGTGCATCTGGATGTCGGGGCGGTCGTCCGGAGCCAGCGACGAGCGCACGAAAGCGCCGGCTTCGGCGATGTTGCTGCTGCCCGGGCCGCGGTGGCCGCGCAGGAAATAGTCGAAGGCGGTCTTGAGCTCGCTGGCCCGGTCGTAGGTGATGCGCTGTGTGCTGTGTTGCAGGGTGCAGATGTCGAGATGGTCCTGGAGGTTGCGGCCGACGCCCGGCAACGCGTGGCGCACGCTGATGCCCGTCTGCTCCAGATGCTCCGCCGGCCCGATCCCCGACAGCATCAGCAGGTGCGGCGAGTTGATCGTGCCGCCGCTCAGCAGGACCTCGCTCCGGCAACGTACGACGACTTCATGGCCGCCACGGGCGTAGGCCACGCCGATGGCGCGCCCCTTCTCCAGCAGGACGCGGCGGACCAGTGCGCCGGTGACGATGTCCAGGTTCTGCCGGTCGCGCGCGGGGTCGAGGTACGCCACCGCCGACGAGCAGCGCGCGCCGTCCTTCTGCGTGACCTGGTAAAGCCCGAAACCCGCCTGCGCCGCGCCGTTGAAATCGTCGTTGCGGGTGTAGCCGGCCTGCATCCCCGCCTCGATGAAGGCGGCGGACAGCGGATTGGTGTAGCGCAGGTCGGACACGGACAGGGGGCCGTCGCCGCCGTGGAGTGCATCCGCGCCACGCGCGTTGCGTTCCGAGCGGCGGAAGTAGGGCAGTACGCTGTCCCAGTTCCAGCCGCCCGCGCCGGCATCCGCCCAGTCGTCGTAGTCCTGGGGAACACCGCGGATGTAGCACATGGCGTTGATGGAACTGGAGCCGCCGAGCACCTTGCCCCGTGGCCACCACAGGCGGCGGTTGTCGAGGTACGGTTCGGGCGCGGTGTCGTAGTTCCAGTTCACGCCCTTCTGCCCCACCAGCTTGGCCAGGCCGGCCGGCATGTGGATGAAGGGATGCCAGTCGCGCGGGCCGGCTTCCAGCAGCAGCACGCGACAGGCGGGGTCTTCGCTCAGGCGGTGGGCCAGGACACAGCCGGCCGAACCGGCGCCCACGATGATGTAGTCGTACACATGCTGCCCTGTTGCGAAGTACGGCCGAACCTAGCGGCGAGGGGTAGAGCAAATGCTCGGGCCGGCACCGCCACGACGGCGGATGGGCGCAAACACGGATTCGCGATGGGCATGAGTCCGGGAAAGGCTGGCGATGTTGCAGTGCATCGGATACCTTGCGCGCCACAGGCGGGCCTTGTCCGCTCCCGATGATGCGATTGGCAGGCCGCACAGCATGGACCCGTCCTCCCCAGCGACCACCCGGTTCGGCCGGTTCCGCGCCGCGATGACCGAATCGCCGCCGCTGCTGTGGGCCTTCGTCTATTTCTTCTGCCTGCTGAGCGGCTATTACGTGCTGCGTCCGGTGCGTGAGGCGATGGCGGCATCGAGCGACATCGAGGCGGTGTTCCCGCCGGCGCTGATCGCGTTCTTCGCAGGTCGCGGCATCGCGTTGGGCGAGTTCACGCTGCAGTTCATCTTCAGCGCCGTCTTCCTGATCATGCTGGTGCTGCAGCCGGTGTACGGCTGGCTGGTGAGCCGTTTCCCGCGGCGGGTGTTCCTGCCGGTGATCTATGGCTTCTTCATCGCCACGCTGTTGGCGTTCTACGCCATGTTCGACAGCGGCATCGCCGGTCGGGGCCTGGCCTTCATCCTGTGGATCACGGTGTTCAACCTGTTCGCGGTCGCCGTGTTCTGGAGTTTCATGGCGGATGTCTTCACCAATGTCGAAGCACGCCGTTACTACGGATACATCGGTGCGGCCGGCACCATGGGGGCGTTCCTCGGTCCTGCGCTGACCAAGATGCTGGTCGTGCGCGTGGGCATCCCCAACATGATGCTGGTGTCCGCTTTCCTGTTCTCGGTCTGTGTCCTGTGCATCTACCGGCTGCGGAGATGGGCGGTTGCGCGCGAGGCCGAGCGGCGCCAGGTCAGCGGCGAGATCCCGATGGGGGGCGAGGTGCTGGCGGGCTTGAAGCTCATCGCCCGCGAGCCGCTGTTGCGCTGGCTCGCCGCCATGGTGGTGATGGGTGTCGGCGTGGGCACGTTGCTCTACAACGAGCAGAACGCCATCGCGCGCACGATGTTCACCTCGGCCGAGGCCCGTGCCGACTATTTCGCCACGCTGGACCTGGCGGTCAACTCGCTGACGCTGGTCGTGCAACTGCTGCTGACCCGCCTGCTGCTGTCCCGCTTCGGCATCGCGCCCGCGCTGCTGATTCCCGGCTGCGCGATCATCCTCGGATTCTCGATCCTTTCCGCGTCCCCGTTGCCCGTGATGGTAGCCATCGTGCAGGTGGTCACCCGCGCCAGCGAGTTCTCGCTGGCCAAGCCGGCGCGCGAGACCATCTACACCCGCGTCGGCCGCGAGTGGCGCTACAAGGCGGGCGCGGCCATCGACACCGTGATCTACCGCGGGGGCGACCTCAGCTTCGTCTGGCTGCACAAGTTCCTGTCCGCGTTCGGCTCGAACGTGGTGTTCGGCGCCGGCCTGCTGGTGGCCAGCGCCATGACCTTCAGTGCCTGGAGGTTGCTGCGCGAGGAATCGAAGCTGCCTTCCGAGCGCGCCGTCGCCGCTACGCCGCCCGCCGCCGCCAAGGCCTGACGCGGGCCGGCAGACGCCGTGGCGCGCAGCCGCTATGCTGCTGCGACACGACGGCAGGGGGAACGGGAATGGGTGCGATCGCGACGGTGCTGGTGGTGCTGGTAGCAGCGCTGCACGCCTACTTCCTGGTCCTGGAGATGTTCCTGTGGACCAGGCCGCTGGGTCTGAAGACCTTCCGCAACACGCCCGAGAAGGCGGAGACCACGCGCGTGCTGGCGGCCAACCAGGGCCTCTACAACGGCTTCCTCGCCGCCGGTCTGGTTTGGGGTCTGGCCACCGCGCAGTGGAACGTCGTCGTCTTCTTCCTGCTGTGCGTGGTCGTGGCCGCACTGTACGGCGCGTGGAGCGTCAACAAGCGCATCTTCTTCGTGCAGGGCGTGCCGGCGATCGCGGCGCTGGTGGCGGTGTGGCTTCGCTGAGCGAGGTCAGGACCGACGTGGGAGCGACGTAAGTCGCGATTGCGCCGTCAAGGCGCATGGCCAACCTCTGTGCAGGCCGATGCCGTGCGATCGCGACTTACGTCGCTCCCACACCTGCCTCTAAGAACTCAGTGCGTGTCGCGCGCCGGCTTCGGCGACACCCACATGCCGATGCGGGCGCGGAACACGGGTTCGCCCTGCGGATCGCTGACCACGACGTCCATCGGCAGGTCGTAGCCCTCCTCCGATTCGCACGGCTCGAACGCCGGCGTGGCGACGGCATGCATCGTGCCGACCGCCTTCTTCAGGTATTCCACCGTCATGCCCTTGGGAATCCAGCGCATGGAGCGCGGGATGCTGACGTCGGTGGTCAACCCGCCGACGAACTCCGCCAGGTTGCACAGCGCGATCGCATGCACGGTGCCCAGGTGGTTGGTGACCGAGCGCCGATGGCTGATGGTCGCCTCGCCACGTCCGGGCTCCAGCCGCGTCATGCGCGGGCCGATGCTGCCGAAGTAGGGCGCCTTGAAGCAGATCAGGCGCGAGAACAGCCAGTGGCCGAACGGCTTGCGGCTCAGGTTGCGGTAGATCTTCAGGACATCGGCGCTCATCGGAACTCCTGTCGCGACGACGGCGGGACATGCCCGCCGTCGTGATCGTTGACGTGGTGGCGCGTCAGGCCGCTTCGCGCGGCTGGCGCTTGTGCTGCGGCAGGTCGTAGAAGCTGGCCGCGCGCAGTTCGTGGGTCTCGAAGTCGTCCACCGTGATCGTGTCCAGCGTGATCGCGCGCAATTCCTCCAGGAGCTTGCGCTCGTCGGCCGTGATCCAGCCCTCGCGCACGCCTTCGTCCAGCTGCGCGCTGTAATCCAGCGCCTCGATGTCCTTGGTCTTCAGCGCCTTCAGGAACTTGCGCTCGACCGGCTCGGCGGCGACGGCCGTGGCCAGGTAGCTGTCGATGCGGCCGCCGGGGTTGTTCTCGCACGGGGTCAGGAATACGCCCTGGCCCAGGCGGTCGCGC
This sequence comes from Pseudoxanthomonas sp. SE1, assembly GCF_029542205.1. Lineage (NCBI taxonomy): Bacteria > Pseudomonadati > Pseudomonadota > Gammaproteobacteria > Lysobacterales > Lysobacteraceae > Pseudoxanthomonas > Pseudoxanthomonas sp. SE1. The sequence goes on from NZ_CP113783.1 coordinate 892,503, forward strand.
GCCTCGTTCGGCGCCATCAGCAGCATGGCGACGCGATGGCTCAGGCGGTCGCCCGGGGCCACGGCGCGACGGCCGAACGGGAACACCACCGGCCACAGCAGCCAGCCCAGCGGCTTGATCGGGAAGTTGCGCAGCGCCTGCGACAGCGCCAGCTCGATCTCGTACGCGCTGTTGTGGAAGGCCCACGCCAGCAGCGGCTTGTCCGCTTCCGGCGTGCCTTCGTCATGATGGCGCTTCAGCACCGCACTCATCATGTACAGGTGGCTCAGGACGTCGCCCAGGCGGCCGGACAGCGATTCCTTGAACTTCAGCTTGCCGCCCAGCGCACCGAGCGAAATGTCGGTCAGCAAGGCCAGGTTGGCCGCATAACGGTCGAGCTTGCGGAAGAACTTCTTCGTGTACGCGTCGCCCGGTGCGGCGCCGATCTTCGAACCGGTGATGCCGAACCAGAACGAGCGCACCGCGTTGGAGATCGCGCCGCCGATGTGCGGATACAGCACCGCGTCCAATTGGCTGATGCCGGCCTTGGTGTCCGGGTCCTGCGCCGCGCGCATCTCCTTGATGATGTACGGATGGCACAGGATCGAGCCCTGGCCGAAGATCAGCAGGCTGCGCGTCATGATGTTCGCGCCTTCCACCGTGATGGCGATGGGGGAGGCCTGCCAGGCGCGGCCGGCGAAGTTGCGCGGCCCCAGGATGATGCCCTTGCCGCCGACGATATCCATCACGTCCTTGGCGACGTCGCGGCCCATGTTCGTGCAGTGGTACTTGGCGATGGCCGACGGCACCGACGGCACGTCGCCGCGGTCCACGGCGGCGGCCGTGGCCTGCGACAACGCGCTGATCGCATACGCCTTGCCGCCGATGCGGGCCAGCGCCTCTTCCACGCCCTCGAAGCGGCCGACCGACAGGCCGAACTGCTTGCGGATGCGCGCATACGCGCCGGTCACGCGGGCACCGGCCTTCGCGCCGCCGCTGGCGGTGGAGGGCAGGGTGATCGAGCGGCCCACGGCCAGGCACTCGTTGAGCATGTTCCAGCCCTTGCCCGCCATCTCCACGCCGCCGATCAACTGGCTCAGCGGGATGAACACGTCCTTGCCGCGCACCGGGCCGTTCTGGAACGGCGAGTTGAGCGGGAAGTGGCGGCGGCCGACCTCGACACCGTCGGTATCGCGCGGCAGCAGCGCCAGGGTGATGCCGATGTCGCGCGTGTCGCCGATCAGCCCGTCCGGATCGTACATGCGGAACGCCAGGCCGATGATCGTGGCGACCGGTGCCAGGGTGATGTAGCGCTTGTCGAAGGTCAGGCGGATGCCGAGCACGTTGGCGCCGTTCCACTCGCCCTTGCAGACGATGCCGTAGTCGGGGATCGAAGTCGCGTCGGAGCCGGCGAACGGACCGGTCAGGCCGAAGCAGGGCACTTCCTGGCCGATGGCGAGGCGCGGCAGGTAGTAGTCCTTCTGTTCCTGCGTGCCGTAGTGGTTCAGCAGTTCACCCGGGCCCAGTGAATTGGGCACGCCGACCGTGGAGCTGACCACGCTGCTGACCGAGGCGATCTTCTGGATCACCTTGTGGTGCGCCAGCGCCGAGAAGCCCAGACCGCCGTACTGCTTCGGGATGATCATGCCGAAGAACTTGTTCTTCTTGATGTAGTCCCACAACTCCGGCGGCAGGTCGGCATGGACGTGGGTGATTTCCCAGTCGTTGGTCATCTTGCACAGCTCTTCCACCGGGCCGTCGAGGAAGGCCTGTTCTTCAGCGCTGAGCTGCGGCTTCGGGTAGGCGAGCAGCTTGTTCCAGTCCGGGTCGCCGGTGAACAGGTCGCCCTCGAAACCGACCGAGCCGGTTTCCAGTGCGATGCGCTCGGTCTGCGACAGCGGCGGCAGCGCGCGGCGCAGGAAGCCCAGTGCCGGCGTGGTGATCAGCGGCTTGCGGATCGCCGGGATCAGCAGCGGCAGCGCGATCGCCACCACGACCAGGGCCGCGACGACGGTGGCGGTGGGGTTGGCGCCCAGCAGCCAGCACGCGACCAGCAGGCTGGCCGTGATCGCCGCCCAGTAGGCGAGCCGGATCCGGTGGTAGGCAGCGAAGGCGCCCGCCAGCAGGAAGGCGAGGAAGGGGATGACGATGCTCATGGGGTTGCTCCGGACACGGATTCGGTTACATCGGATTCGGCATTACCGGGCGAGGCCGACAGGCTTGCCAGGTATTCCAGCACGGTGGCGGTAAATGCGTCGTTGTCGTCGCCGGCCACCATGTGGGTGGCCTGCGGCAGGTGCACGTGGCGCGCATGCGGCACCAGTGTCTTGAACTCTTCGACGGTCTTCTCCGAGACCAGGTCGCTGCGGCCACCGCTGATCAGCAGCACGGGGCACTGTACCTGGCGCGCAGCCTCGGCGATGGCGTCCTGGTGCTGGGCGCTGTCGCGGGCCAGTTCGTCGACCAGGCGTGGATCCCAGTGCCAGCGCCAGCGCCCGTCGTCGCCTTCGCGCAACAGCTCGCGCAGGTCGTCGGCGGATTTGCGCGTGCGCCGCTGCGGCTGGTACGCGGCGATGATGTCGGCCGCGTGCTCGAGCGATGCGAAACCCTCGGGGAACGCCGTCATGAAGGCGAGGATGCGCTGCAGGCCGGCGTGTTCCCAGCGTGGGGTGATGTCCACCAGCACCATCGCGCGGAACAGGCCGGGCCAGCGCGACTCGGCGATCAGGCCGAACAGCCCGCCCATCGAGGCACCGACCAGCACCGGCGGCTCCGGCTGCTCGCCGGCCAGCACGATCAGGTCGTCGGCGAACTGGTCGCCGGCGTAGGGAAGGTCGGCGGCATTGCGGTCGGATTCGCCATGGCCGCGCGCGTCGTACGCGAGGCCGGCGTAACCCTGCGCCGCCATCCGTTCGCCGGTGCGGCTCCACGCGCCGCGTGTCTGGCCGAAGCCATGCGCATAGATGAGCGCAGGGTGCGACTGCAGTGCGCGAGGCGACGGGAAGCGGCGGATCGCCAGGGCGACATCGCCTTGCCCGTTCACCACGCGATCCGATCCGGCGTGGTCGACGCTGGAGGAGGTCATGGAGGCAGGGGAGGCGTGGGTTACCATACGGCTTAGTATGGGTTGTCGCATTTAGAGCAGTCAATCGGTTCGGCTGCCGGGTTTCACATGCAACCGATTGATTTGCCTTTATTTGTTGTGCGGCGCAACAAACGTACCGCTACACACCCCGGCGTATGGTTAAATGCGGCACATGAGCACACCCAGTCCGGAAACACCCCCCAGCGCCCCGACCCGCAACGCCCGTCTGAGCGCGGACGACTGGGCACAGGCGGCGCTCGACCTGATCGCGGAGCAGGGCGTCTCGGCAGTCGCGGTGGAGCCGCTGGCACGCCGCCTGGGTGTCACGAAGGGCAGCTTCTACTGGCATTTCCCGTCGCGCGACGCGCTGCTGCAGGCCGCGCTGGAACGCTGGGAAGCGGGTGAGCAGGAGAACATCTTCGGCAGCCTGGAAAAGGTCGTCGATCCGCGCGAGCGGCTGCGCACGCTGTTCCAGCTGGTCGGTCACGAGGTGAAGCCGCACATCATCTACAGCGAACTTTTGAAGGCGTTGGACCATCCGGCCGTGCAGCCGGTGATCGACCGCATCTCCCAGCGTCGCCTGGACTATCTGGTCGCCATGTTCCGCCAGGCCGGCCTGCAGCGCACTGATGCGACGCATCGCGCGCGCCTGACCTATGCGGCCTACGTCGGATTCCTGCAGTTGTCGCTGCAACTGCAGCAGCCGCGCATGACCTCGGAAGAATTCGAGACCTACCTCGAACACGTCATCTCGACGCTGATTCCGACTTGATCGTAGGGTGGGCCTTGGCCCACCGCGCGTGATCGTGTCGTCGATGGTGGGCCAAGGCCCACCCTACGGAGCCGCGGAGGACGCCGCCCGCTTCAGCTCCGACAACCGAACGACCACGTAGGCCAGCAATGCCACGGCAAAGAACGCCAGCAGCATCCAGGCGATGCCCTGCAATGTTTCGATGACCGTGCGGTAGACCTCCAGCACCCAGCGCTCGGCGGTCAGCGCGATGATCTCCGTCTTGTCCTTCTCCATCCATTGCGGCGCGGTGATGTAGCGCTCCAGGGCGTGGATGCGCACGCCGGACGACACGCCGACGACGAGGATGGCGAACTTCATGTAACGCAGCCATGCGTGGCTGATGTCGTCAGCGATGATGCGGGTGAGGATGCGCTCGATAGGCTTCGAGAACATCCACGTCACGCCCCATGCGACGGCGGCGGACAACAGAAGGGTGACGGCGAGCAGGGTCAGGAACATGTCGATCTCCTCATGAAAGTGGTCACGCCGGCCCCATCACCGCCTGCCGCACGCCACCGCGCCATTCCCGCTGCTCGCGCACATACCCGCTGCGCTCCAGCCAGCGGAAGATCGCGCGCACGGTGACGACCGGATAGTCGCCTGACAGTCGCGTGCCGACAGGGTGATCGGTGAAGTCGGTATTGGCGGAGAGCAGGCCGCCCAGCACGCGCTTCGAGTACGCGATGTGGACCGTATCCGGCACGAAGCCGTCGCCACGCGCGAATGCGTACGCGCTGCGGCGGTCGTAGATGCCGCGGTCGGCCAGCGCCGCGGCCATCACCTCCACGATCCACGCGGTGGAGTTCTGGTAGTCCTCGCTGCCGGGCCGCGCGATCAGGTTGTAGCGCGGGTGGTGCAGGCTGTGGCGCGGCATCTGCTGCAGGCGCGCGGCGAGCCGGTCCGCCACGTCCGGGGCGAACCAGACGATGCGCAGATCCTGGTTCACCAGGTCGTCGGCGAAGAAGTTCACCAGTCCCTGCGCATACAGGCCGGAGCGGTCGCTGCCGCATTCGTTGAGCAGGTGCACCACCGTCCAGCGCCCCTGCGCGTGGTCGCGCACGGCGAAACCGGCGTGGCTGTAGGCCAGGCCCTGCTTCGACAGATCGGTGCCCACGCGCGCCAGCAACGCCACCGGCGCATCCACCTCATCGAGCTGTTCCGCGGCCAGCAACGCGGTGCGCGCGGCGTCGGCCACCTTGTGCGGCGGCATCTCCAGCTGTTTGCAGGCATCGCCCGCGCGTGCCGTCCCTGGCAGCGCGAGGGCGAAGACGAAACACAGGGTCGCGAGCGCGCGCATCATCCGATCACCCGCCGTAGCGATGGCTGTGGATGTGCGGGCGGGCGGCGTCGTTGGCGATGAAGCACAGCGCTTCACCCGCGGCGCTGAGGATCCATCCCGTCGCCACCACGGTGACGCTGATCGCCGTGCCCACCGCGATGCCCAGCCGCCTTATCGCTTCCGCACTCAGGTAGACCACGAACGACGCGCCCGCGACCACGCCCGCCGCGGCGACGGAGACCGTCACCGCCACGCTGCCGGCGACCACGGCCACGCCGGTGACCACGGCGGAGGCGCCGTGGCCCAGGGCATGGATCACCGCCACCGGCACCTCGATGGACGCCTCCAGGCTGGCCTGCGACAGGCGGCTGGCGCCATCGGATTGCGGCGCGGCGTGGGTGGGCAGGGCGGCGCCGCCGGAGAGCGCGGTGGCCAGGGCCAGGGTCAGTGAGCGGGCGATCAGGCGGTGCATGCGGGGTTCCTCCAGTGGCGCCGGAGGGTGGGCGCAGGCTTCGCGAGGATTCAAGGATCATCGACAAGGTAAGCTCTGGCGGAACGACAGGTATAGGAATCCGCTACCCATGGCCGTCTCGGTGGACCTGATTGATGCACTGAAGCGTTGCCTGCGCGCGCAGGACATGACCTACCGCGACCTGGCCGCGCGCATCCGCATGAGCGAGGCGGCGGTGAAGCGCATGTTCTCCCGCCGTGCGATGAGCCTGCAGCGGCTGGAGCAGGTCTGCGACGTGCTGGACGTGGGCCTGGCCGAGCTGAGCGCCGAAGCCTCGCGCGGGCGCAAGGCGATGGCGCAGCTGAGCGAAGCGCAGGAGCAGGCGCTGGTGGACGATCCGCCGCTGCTGATGGCGCTGTTCCTCACCCTCAATCGCTGGCGCGAGGACGACGTGATGGGCCACTTCGGCTTCACGCCCGCGCAGTGGACCGGCTTGCTGGTGAAGCTGGACCGGCTGGGCATCATCGAACTGATGCCCGGCAACCGCGGCCGCGCACTGACCGCGCGCAACTTCCGCTGGCGCGCCGATGGGCCCATGGAGCGCTACTTCCGGTTGACCCTGCTGTCCGATTACTTCGCCGATCCGTTCGATGGCGAGCAGGACGCACTGCTGCTGCTCAGCGGCAGCCTGAGCATCGACGGCGTGAAGCAGGTGAGGCAGCGGCTGGAGGAAGTCGCGCGCGAGTTCGATGCGCTGCTGGCCCGCGACGCCACGCTCCCGGCGGAAGACCGCGTTGGCGTCAGCCTGGTACTGGCGCAGAAACCCTGGCTGCTGCAGCTTTTCAATCCCTACCGGCGCTCGCGCGAGGCCTAGCCGCCGGGGCGGAGATCGGGCCCGGAATGTCACGGATCGGGCTCGGAAAGCCATCGATGGCCTTTTTTGCTCCATCGCTCGGCCGTCGAGCCTCGTCGACGGGGCGTTGAGCTCCATCGGGATGGCCCTCTAAGCCCCGTTGATCGGGCTCCGTGCCCCATCGATCACGTGCCGAGCCCGATCGATGAGGCTCCCATTGCGATCGATGGCTCCGGGAGAGCCATCGATGGCATTCCGAAAGCCATCGACGGGAAGGGAGAGCTCCGTCGTCGGGTCTCCGAGCCCGATCGATGGCGTTCCGAGGCCCATCCCCCGCCTGAAAAGCTCCATTCACTGGGTAAAAGCCTCTTACGAAGGGGCTTCTCTGGCATCGGTGAGACGGAACTGCTACCCGGCATGACCGCCCGTCGACGTTCTCCTCGTCTGAAAGACAAGACATTGGTATCATTTTGGTCTCACTTTTCGAGGGCGTGGCATGAACGCAGCGGTCGATGTTTTCAAACGCAACGATTTTCCAGGCAGTTCGCTTGCCGCGTTGAATGCCTGGGTTGCCGAGGTCGCCGCGCTCAGCCAGCCCGACCATATCCACTGGTGCGACGGCAGCGATGCCGAAAACGCGCTGCTGACCAAGCAGATGCTGGCCGACGGCACCCTGCTGCCGCTGAATCCCGAAACCCACCCGCACAGCTGGCTGCATCGCTCCAGCCCGAGCGACGTGGCGCGCGTGGAGCACCTGACCTTCGTCTGCACGCCCCAGCAGGAAGACGCCGGCCCCAACAACCACTGGATGGCCCCGGCCGAGGCGCACGCGAAGATGGACGCGCTGTTCGCCGGCTGCATGCGCGGTCGCACGCTGTACGTCATTCCCTACTGCATGGGCCCGATCGATTCGCCACTGTCGCGCTGCGGCGTGGAGATCACCGATTCGCCGTACGTGGTGGCCAACATGCGCATCATGACCCGCATGGGTGCGCCGGCACTGGCGCGCATCGAACGCGAAGGGACGTTCGTGAAGGGCCTGCACTCCACGGGTGAACTCGACCCGGACCGCCGCTTCATCATGCATTTCCCGGACGAGCTGACCATCAAGAGCTTCGGCTCCGGCTACGGCGGCAACGCGCTGCTGGGCAAGAAGTGCCACGCGCTGCGCATCGCCTCGCACCAGGCGCGCAGTGAAGGTTGGCTGGCCGAGCACATGCTGATCGTCGGCATCGAGAACCCGCAGGGGGAGACGCACTACATCGCCGCCGCGTTCCCGTCGGCCTGCGGCAAAACCAACCTGGCCATGCTGATTCCGCCGGAGGGCTATCGCCAGGCCGGATGGAAGGTGTGGACGGTCGGCGACGACATCTGCTGGATGCGCCCCGGCGCCGATGGCCGCCTGTACGCGATCAACCCGGAAGCCGGCTTCTTCGGCGTGGCGCCGGGCACGTCGGACAGTTCCAACCCCAATGCGCTGGCCACCATCAGCCACCACACCATCTTCACCAACGTCGCCGTCACCGACGAGCAGGAGCCGTGGTGGGAAGGACTGGATTCGCGCACGCCGGCATTGGACTGGCAGGGGCGCAAGTACGATCCGGCCAATGGTCCGGCCGCGCATCCCAACTCGCGCTTCACCGTGTCCGCGCGCCAGTGCCCGAGCTATTCGGCCAAGGCCGAAGACCCGCAGGGTGTGCCGATTTCCGCCATCGTGTTCGGCGGCCGCCGCGCCTCGCTGGTGCCGCTGGTGTTCGAAGCGCGCGACTGGACGCATGGCGTGCTGGTCGGTGCGGCGATGGGGTCGGAAACCACCGCCGCCGCGACCGGCGCGGTCGGCGTGATGCGCCGCGACCCGATGGCGATGAAGCCGTTCTGCGGCTACAACTTCGCCGACTACTTCGCGCACTGGCTGTCGTTCGACCACGACGGCGCGAAGCTGCCCAAGATTTTCCACGTGAACTGGTTCCGCAAGGGCGGCAACGGCAAATTCCTGTGGCCCGGCTTCGGCGAGAACCTGCGCGTGCTGGAGTGGATGATCCGGCGCGTCGAGGGCAAGGCCGACGCCGTGGAAACACCGATCGGCCACCTGCCGCGCGCCGAGGACCTGAACCTGGACGGCGTGGCGCTGAGCGACGAAGCCCACGAGCTGCTGTTCGGCTTCGACCGCGCCGGCTGGCAAGCGGAGTTCGCCAGCATCGGCGAGTACCTGCAGGAATTCGGCGACCGCACCCCGCAGGCGCTGAAAGACGAGCAGCAACGCATCGCGGCCCGTCTGGCGCACTGATTCCCCACCTCGCGCATCCTGTTTCCTGCGCACGCCCCGTGTGCGTCCACCCCGGACGCCGCGGGGCTTTTTCTTGCGTCCGGCTTTTCTTCTCCCCGCAGAGGGGAGAGGGGAATCTTCTGCCGACCGATACTCGCTGGCGGAAAAAGGCCGCGCGGTTCTAAACCTCCACGCCCATCGCTGCATCCCAGTCAGTATGCTGAATGCCGTGATCGAACCTTTTGCCGACAGCCTCGCTCCGGAGGCGGCCGCCGCCCAGGACACCGCGCTGGCGCGTTCGGCCGCGGGGGGCGACATGCGGGCCTTCGAAGCGCTGTACCGCCGCCATGCAGGCCGCGTGCATGGCGTCATCCAGCGGTTGGTGGGCGCGCAGGGCGTGCGGGCGGAAGACCTGACGCAGGAAGCGTTCGTGCGGGCCTGGCAGGCGTTGCCGGCGTTCCGCTTCGAAAGCGCCTTCTCCACCTGGCTGCACCGCTTGGCGGTGACCACCGCGCTGATGGAACTGCGCAGCCGTCGCAGCGGTCCCCGCTTCGATGACGACGAGGACGCACTGGACGACCTGGGCATGGCGGACAGCGCCGGCCATGGTACGGCGCTGTCGCTGGACCTGGAGCGCGCCGTCGCCACCCTGCCGCCACGCGCACGCGCCGTGCTGGTGCTGTACGACGTGGAAGGCTGGAAGCACGAAGAGATCGCCACCGAGCTGGGCATGGCGGTCGGAAGTTCAAAAGCACAGTTGCACCGGGCGCGGCATCTGCTGCGCGACCGTTTAGGAGGACACGCATGACCCCCCATGACCCCAACCCGCTTTCCGACGACGCACTGCGCTGGCAACTGCGCGCGCTGCGGCAGGACACGCCGCCGTCGCGTGATCTGTGGCCGGCGCTGGCCGCGCGGCTCGCGGCCACGCCGCAGCAGGCCGTGGCACCGCCACGCCGCCGCATGGCGCCGTTCGCCCTGGCCGCCTCCGTGCTGCTCGCGGTCACCGTGACCTGGCAGCTGCAGAAGGCGCCGGAAGGCGGTGCGCTGATCCAGCGCGAAGCCGCCGCGCTGACCCGCGATTACACCGGTGCGCTGGCGCAACTGGACACGCAGGTGCAGACCGCACCCGAGATCGCCCCGGCGCTGCATGCGCTGGACGAAAGCGCCGCCCAGATCCGCCACGCCATCGCCACCGAACCCAACGCGCACTTCCTGCTCAACCAGTTGCGCCGCACCTATGCACGACGCCTCGCGCTGACCCAGCGCGCGGCCATGACCTGAGGAGTTACCCATGCGTACCACCATCGCTTTCTCGCTGCTGCTGGGCAGCGCACTGCTGGCGCCCCCGGTGCTGGCGCAGACCGCCATCAACGAAACCCGTCCGCTGGATGCGCGCGGCCGGGTGGACATCAGCAACCTCAAGGGTCGCATCGAGGTGCGCGGCTGGGAGCGCGACGAGGTCAAGATCACCGGCACGCTGGGCAAGGGCGTGGAGCGCCTGGAAGTGGATGGCGGCGGCCCGCACCTGAGCGTGGAAGTGCGCTACCCGAAGAACAGTGGCTGGGGCGGCAACCAGAGCGGACCGACCGACCTGGTGCTGATGGTGCCGTTGCGCGCCGATCTGGACATCGAGTCGGTCGCGGCCGACGTGCATGTGACCGGCGTTGCATCAGGCGAACTTTCCATCAGCAGCGTGAGCGGCAGCGTGGCGGCCGCCGCCGCGCCGCAGAAAGCGGACATCGAAACCGTCAGCGGGAGCGCCCACCTGACCCTCAACAGCGCGGACGTGGACGTGCAGACGGTCAGCGGCAACATCGTGCTGCGCGGTCGCCTGAACGGCGACATCAGTACCGAGACCGTATCCGGCCGTATCGAAGTCGCCGTCACCGGCGAACAGGTGCGCGACCTCAACACGAGCACCGTCAGTGGCACGGCGCGTGTCAGCACGGCCCTGGCGCCCGGCGGCGAGATCAGCATGGAATCGGTCAGTGGCGACCTGCTGCTGCGCCTGCCGAAGGATGTGTCCGCGCAGGTCAGCGGCGAGAGCTTCAGCGGCAGCCTGAAGGCCACGGGCGTGGACATCGAGAAGCGTCGCGGCCCGGGTTCCAGCTTCTCCACCCGCTACGGCAGCGGCAGCGCCCGCGTCACGGTGGAGACGTTCTCGGGCAGTGCGGAAGTGCGGGTGGAGTAAGTCGCCGCACGGGCGCGCGCCGCATCTCCCGTATCATCGGGACGGGTTTCCGGTGATACAGAGGCAGGCATGACGAGTGCGGCATTCCACGTCCAGCAGGCGCGACGCCACCTGGCAACCGGCAATGCCGCACACGCGCTGTCCGCGGCCGGGCAGGGGCTGGAAGTACATCCGCATGACCCGGACCTGCAATGGGTGGCCGCGCTCAGCCTGGTGGCACTGCAGCAACCTGCCGCCGCAGCCCGCCAACTTGAAGCGCTGGTGCACGCCCAACCCGACCATGGCGATGCCTGGCTGAAGCTGGGAGCGTGCCTGAAACGGCTGGACGATCCGGTGGCCGCCGCGGCAGCGCTGCGACGGGGCCTGGCGCTCATGCCGGAGGCGGCGCCGGCGCGGCTGCAACTGGCCGAATGCCTGCAGCCGGGAGACCCGGATGCGGCGCTGGTGGAGTACTTCCGGGCCGTCACCACGGCACAGGCACAGGGGCGATGGCTGAATGATGCGACCACGGCGCCCGAGCTGCGGGAGCGGGTGAAGACTGCCATGCGGCTGATCGATGCAGGCCGGCACCGCCTGTTCTTCTCGGCCATCGCGCCACTGCAACAACAGCACGGCGCGCAGGCGCTGTCGCGGGTCACGCGCGCGCTGGAAGCCTATCTGGGCATCGCACCGGGCGGCAGCCCGGACCCGCGCCAGCGTCCCACTTTCCTGTACGTCCCCGACCTGCAGCCCGAGCCGTACTTCGAGCGCACATTGTTCCCGTGGTACGAAGCGCTGGAGGACGCAACGGATGCGATCCGTGCCGAACTGCAGCAAGTGCTGCAGGCGCGCGACGGGTTGCAGCCCTTCCTCGATTTCAGTGGCGCTGCGCGCAAGGACGATTTCCTGGCGAGCCAGCAGGACATCGACACGGCCGCGTGGGATGCCTACTTCTTCCACCGCCACGGGCAGGCCTATCCCGAACATCTGGCTGCGTGTCCCGCCACCGCCCGGGCGCTGGCGCAGGTGCCGCTGACGCGCATCGACGCGCACGCGCCGGAGGTGCTGTTCTCGCTGTTGTCACCGGGCACCCTGATCAAGCCGCACCACGGGGTGACCAACAGCCGCGTGGTCACCCACCTGCCGCTGATCGTACCGGCGGACTGCGCGCTGGAGGTGGGCGGGGTGCAGCACGACTGGCAGGAAGGACGCTGCGTGACCTTCGACGACGCCTACCTGCACCAGGCCTGGAACCACAGCCGCCAGTTGCGCGTGGTGATGATCCTGGACACCTGGCATCCGCGCCTCAGACCCGAGGAAACCCAGGCGCTGAAGCAACTGGTGGAGGCCATCGGCGGATTCAACAGGCAGGCGGGCCTGGACTGATCGTCGCCTTACTCGTGCGTGTGCTCGGGACTGCCGGGCTTGTCGAACAGCAGGTAGGTCGAAAGGATGTACTTGTCGTTCGAAACCGGCGCGTTGCCCACGTGCTGGAACATCCAGTAGGGCGGGAACACCAGCAGCCGCCCCGCGCGTGGCTGCACGTCGACATCCAGGTCCATGAAACGGGTGCTGCCGCCTTCCTGGACATCGTTGAGATACCACAGGAACACCATGTAGCGTCCCGCGACCTCGTCGACGGAATCGAAATGCGGCTGGAAACCCTCGCCCGCATTGGCGCGGTATTTCTTCATCGTCAGCCGGTCGATGCGTGGGCGCAGCGGCACGGGCAGGGTCAGCGACAGGTCTGCGTTGTAGCGTGCCAGCGCTTCTTCGATGCGGGTCATGAAGAACCCGATGAAGGCGGGGTCGGCCAGGCGGGTGAGATTCAACTCGGTCCAGCGGCTGTCGTCCAGCGCCGGCCGGTAGCCACGCCCGTTGGGCGCCTGGAATTGCGTGGATGACTCGAAGCCGTCGATCAGCTGCTGGCAGAACGCCGCAGGCAGTGCGTCGTCGTAGGTGCGGATGTAGTCGGCCAGCGCTTTCATGGGGTCATCGTACGGTGAGGTCGTAGCCCCAGTGGTCGGCCACGGGTTGCAGGATGGGCAGCGCGGGGAGCAGCCAGCGCGAATACGGCTGCCAGCGGCCGACGGCACGCGCGTTCACAGGCTCGACCACCTGCGAATAGCTGGGCGTGCTGATGTAGCCCTTGCGCGCGGCATGCTGGCTGAACTGCGCGAGGAAGTCGCGGTCGCGGATGCCGAGGAAAGCGCCTATGCGCTCCACTTGCGCGGGGAAGTCGCCGACGGTGTCCTCGTAGCGCAGCACCAGCGTGTCGGGCGCCAGCAATGCCTGGTGATGGATCCAGAACCTCATCGCATTGACGTAGCTTTTCGCCAGCCGCTCCAGGCTGGAGCACAACACCATGAAGGCGGGTGACCGGAAATTCTGCATGTAGCAGCTGAGCAGCACGTCGCAGGGGTGTCGCAGCGCCAGGATGATCTTCGCATTGGGAAACAGGCGCAGGATCATCGGCAGGCGGAGCATGTTGAGCGGGTTCTTGTCGACCAACTGTTCCCCGGGCTGGAGCGTGATGACCTTGGCGACTTCGGACCAGTACACGGCGCGCAACTCGTCGGCGGCCGCGCCATCGAGCATGTCCAGGCCATGCGGATACTCGAAGCCGCGCGCTTCCATCCGTTCGATGCAGCGCTGCAGCGTGGCGCGTTCGTCCATCGAGGCGTAGTGCGGGTGGGCGTCCAGCATCTGTTCCAGCATGGTGGTGCCGGAGCGCGGAAAGCCGACGATGAAGACGGGGGAGTCACCCGCTGACGGCGCGCGGGGGTCGTGGCGGAACGCGCCTTCGTCCGCTGTCAGCCATTTGCTGGAAACCTTCAGCGGCTCGGCGTCGGAATGGGCGATTTCAGGCACGACATCGGCGGCCAGCTGGAAGTGGATGGCGTGCGCGTGTTCGAGGTGCGACATCGCCGTTGCCGGGTCTTTCTGCTTGTCGGCGATGTTGGCCAGGGTGAAGTGCGCGTTGGCTTCCGCCTGCACGTGGGGTCGCAGTGCGATGATCGATTCCGCCGCAGCGCGTGCCTTGGCATGGTCCTTGTCGCGCATGGCCAGCGAGGCTTCCAGATGCAGCAGGTCGATCTGCTCCTGGCGTCCTGCCGTAGAGGCCTGCGCGCGCGCCTGGTCCATCAGTGCGCGGGCCCGCGGGATCTGGTTGGTGCGCTCGTTGAGCTGCGCGAGACGGATGATGCCCGACAGCGACTGCCGCACGCCCGGCGCCATCAGCAGGGATTCGGCTTCGCTGGTGCGGCCGACCTGCATCAACGCGGTCGCGAGTTCTTCACGCAGGTGATCGGGCAGGCCACGCCATTGATCGGTGGGCGGGATCAGCGCGGCGGCACGTTGGGCATCGCCGCATTCGAAGCAGGCGAGAGAGGCATAGATGTGCGCTTCGGCGAGGCCGGGATGCAGGTCGACGGCATCGAGGAAGCGATGCCGTGCATCGGCGATGCGGCCCATGTCCAAGAGCAGCAGCCCATAGTCGACAAGGAAGCCGGTGTTGCGGGGATCGCGTGCGAGCGCATGCCGGTAGGCGGCCTCGGCTTCGGCGTATTCGCCCAGGCGTCGCAGTACCAGCCCCAGGTTCGCCCAATGCGCCGGAATCTCCGGGCGGGCGTGGGCCAACTGCCGGTACACAGGCGCGGCGTCCTGATCGCGACCGAGGTTCTGCAGGCTCATCGCCCACAGCGTGGCGAGGCTCTCGTCCCCGGGCACGCGCGCCAGGGCCTGCTGGCAGAACTGCGCGGCGTCCTGGAAACGGCCGTTCTGGAACAGGGCGACGGCCTGCTGGATGAGCGGTTGGTTCATGGTCCGATTCTAGCGTGGCAACAAAAAGGCCGCGCGGCTTGCGCCGCGCGGCCAGGGTGCAACGTTTTACCGCATGCTGCTTAGAAGTTCATCGTGTAGCGAGCCCACAGGTAACGGCCGACCGTATCGAAGGTCTGCACGTCCGTGTTGGAGTTGAGCACGTTGTTCTGGAACATGATCTGCGGCTGCTTGTCGAACGCGTTGTCCAGGCCCACCTCGATCTTCGAGTTGAACCACGGCAGCGAGTACGCGGCGCTGAAGCTGTGCACCAGGTAGTCGTCGAAGCGGCGTGCATAGCAGTACTCGGGAGCGAACTGCGGGTTGCAGCCGGCATCCGCGCTGACGCTCTGACGCAGGTCGTTGCTGCCGATGTCGAAGCCGCTGACATAACGGGCGCGCCAGCTCAGGCCCAGGTCACCCTTGTTCCAGTTGACGAACAGGCGGCCGCGGGTGCGGGCGTACATGCCGTACGAACTGTTGTAGGTGCCCGCGATGTGCTTGACGGCATCGTCTTCGCTGAGCGGGTTGGTGTCGTTGTCGTAGCGGTCGATGTACGTGGCGTCCAGACCGAACAGCCAGCTGCCCCACGCGGTGTCGGGCAGGCGGTAACGCACGGCCAGATCCCAGCCGTTGGTGTCCAGGCGGCCCAGGTTGACGATCGGCTCGCGGATGAAGTCCACCTGGCCGTCGGCACGACGGTTGATGAATTCGCAGAACGGGTGGTTGTCATCGGCGTAGCAGGTGTCGACCACGATCTGCGCATCGGCACGGGTGATCGTGTCGTTCAGGTACAGGCGCCAGTAGTCCAGGCTGACCGACAGGCCGGGCGCCCACTGCGGGTCATAGACCACGCCGTAGGAGAACGACTTGCCTTCTTCCGGCTGCAGGTCGAAGCCTGCGGCGACGGCACCCGACCACACGCCGTTGGACTGGCTGGTCGGCGCCGGGCCGATGCCGGTCGTCGGGATGTTGGTGGCGCCTGCGCCTGCACCGCACGCGTTTTCGTGGTCACGCGGTGCACCGGTGGCGCCATAGCCTTCGCACTTGTCGTTCAGCTGCGGAGCATTGCCCTGCGGGCCGTCGTACAGGTTGCCGATGGTCGGGGCGCGGAAGACTTCCGCCACCGTGCCGCGGAACAGCAGGTTCTCGATCGGACGCCATTCCACCTGCAGCTTGCTGTTGGTGGTGTCGCCGAAGGTGCTGTAGTCGGAGTAGCGGCTGCCCAGCGTGACCGACAGCAGGTGCGCGAACGGCATGTCGGACAGGATCGGCACGTACAGTTCGCCGTAGACCTCGGTGACGTCGTACTTGCCGCCCACCGGCGACGAGCAGGCTTCCTGCGAGATCATGCAGCGGCCGGTTTCATCGGCGATCGCGATGTAGTCGACTTCGCTGCGCTGGTACTCTTCGCGCCACGCGCCGCCGAATGCCAGCTGCACGGCACCGGCCGGCAGGCTGAACAGTTCGCCCGAGGCGTTGGCCTCGAAGCTGCGGGTCTGGTACATGGTCGAGTAGACCGGACGCGCTTCCGCCGCCTGCATCGTGGCGACCGACTGCGGGTCGAAGATGTTGAAGATGTTCAGCGGCGTGCAGCCGGCGATGATGGCGCCCGGGGCACCGCACTTGACCACGCCGTCGGTATCCATGAACGACGGACCCAGCGCGTCGGTCAGGCTGGCGTAGTCCACGTAGCCGTAGCTGGTGTTCTCGCTGAAGTAGTGGCCGTAGTTGAACGCGGCGTCCCACTTCCAGGTCTCGCCCACGAAGCCTTCCAGGCCGGCAACGACCTGCGAGGTGGTGGTGTCGTAGTACGAGCGGCGCTGACCCAGCGAGGTCCAGCGCGTCATGAACTGGTTCTGGCTGCCGTCAGCGGCCGGGCCGAAGTTCTGGTCGAAAGGGTTGTAGTAGTTGTCGGCCGAGATGACGACGCCGTCGCTGTTGGCGTCGAACGGCAGCGCGGCGATCGCGAAGTTGGACGAGGTCTTGTTGTGGTAGACCTCGGCGAACGCGTTCAGGTTGTCCGTGATCTGGTAGTTGGCCAGGAAGAACGCGTTGGTGCGTTCCTGCGGCGTCATGATCAGGTTGGTCGCCTGGTAGTTGTAGGAGTCGCGTGCGCCGTTGTAGCAACGGAAGTCGCCCTGCGACGTGCCGCTGGTGCCGGGGGTCAGGGTGACCGAACCGCAACCGTACTGGTCAACCAGGGGGCTGCCTTCCGGGAAGAAGATGCGGCCATTCGGGTTGCGGCTGGAGCCGAAGACGGTGACGTAACCGCTGTACAGGTACGTGGCGTCCTTCGAATAGTCGCGATCGTTGGACGAGATGCCGTCGAACTTGTTGTAGTTCAGGCCGGCGATGATGTTGCCCTTGTCGCCCACCTGGCCGAAGGTGATCGAACCGCCGCTGCGCTGGCCGTCCTGGTGGCTGGGCGTGATGCCGAAGTCGATCGACGCGGTCAGGCCGTCGAAATCGCGGCGCAGGATGAAGTTCACGACACCGGCAACGGCATCGGAGCCGTACACGGCGGACGCACCGCTGGTCAGGATTTCGATGCGCTCCACGGCCGAGGCCGGGATCGAGTTGACGTCGCTGTTGACCACCCGACGGCCATTGACCAGCAGCAGGGTGCGGGCCGAACCCAGACCGCGCAGGTCGATGGTGGACGAACCGTCACCGCCGCCGTTGTTGACCTGGGGATTGGTCGGGGCGCCCGACATGGCCGGCATTTCCTGGATCAGATCGCCCAGGGTCAGCTTGCCGGTCTGTTCGATGGCGGCGCGATCGATGACGACGACCGGGCTGGCGGTCTCGGTTTCGACGCGGGCAACGCGCGAACCGGTGACCTGGATGGCGTCCAGGGTCTTGGCGCCTTCGGTGGTGGATTCCTGCGCGAACGCGAGGCCGGTGCCGGCCGCGCTGGTCGCACCCACTGCGAGGACAAAGCCGATAGCTTCGCGCAGCTTGGTGGTCTTGAAGTTCATTCTCTCTCCAGATGAGGTCTGTTACGCCCTAGGGATACCCGGCTGGCAAGCCAAATACGGCTACCAAAATGCTGGGGTGACCCGATCATAGACGCGCCGTGGGGAGAATTAAAGAGTCGTTAAGACGCTTTGGAGGCTCCGGGCATGGGAAATTGCCATTTCTCTCTATTCATGTTGGTGATGAATAGATGAAGGCGGTACATCCGGACGGCATCAGGCGGGGATCACGTCGAACGCCAGGCTGATGCGGGCGGTAGGGCCGCTGTACGGGATGGTGTGGTGAAAGAAATACGAAGGGAAAAGCAGCACGTCACCACTGCGGGGCAGGTGCTGCAGGCGGCGGGGGGGCGCGCTCTGGGCAAACTCGGGCTGCGGCTGCCCGAACACGATGGCCCCGCTGTCCGCGGTCGCGGGCTGGCCGGCGTCCAGATAGAAGACGCCGCTCAACCAGCCCGCCGGATGGATATGTGGCGTCTGGTGGCCCCCTTCGCGCAGGACGGTGGCCCACATCTGCAATCGCCAGCGTCGCGGCAGCGAGCGCAGCCACGGATGTGACGCGAGCGCGGGGTTGGCGGCCAACGCGGTCATGCGGTCGGTGACCCGTTGGGACATCGCATCGCCAATGGCGTGGAAAGCGGAGCCCTCCGTGAGGTCAAGCATGATGCTCTGCTGGCCGCGCACCGTGGAGCGACCAGCCGGTTCCCAATTGAGCTCGGGGTGGGATTCGACGGCCACGCGCAACGCGTCCAGCGCGGTCGTGGAAAGGGCACTGAGTGTCGTCACGCCAAGCAATGCGGCGAAGTCCATCAGCACATCCACCTCGTCGTGGCGGCCAAGCTCGTTGGCCGCGATGTACAGGCCTGCCAGGGCGGTCTGGTCTCCCGGCGCCAGCGAGAGTGCGCGCCTGAATCGCCGGTAGGCGGCGTCGGGCTGCCTTCCCCGCAGAAGGCACAGGGCGTGGTTGGTCAGGAACTCCGGATTGGACGACGTTGCAGGTTCGAGCCGGGCGTAAAGCTGCAGCGCAGACGGAACATCTCCCGCGCCGTCGTATGCGCTGGCAAGTGCGTGCAGGATCGCCGGTTGCCCGGGCGAACGCAGTTCCGCAGTACGCAATGCATGGACGGCGCCGGTCGCATCGCCCTTCCGCAGCAGCAGGATGCCCATGTTGACCCAGGCGTCCACCATGTCGGGTTGGAGCTGCGTGGCGTGCTGGAAGTCGTCCAGGGCATCGCCGAGCCGGTGCAGGCTGAGGTGGGCCAGCGCGCGCTGGAAGTAGGCCGGTGCGAAGCCGGGCGACGCCGAAATGAAGTGGTCGAAATCCGCGCACGCCAGTGCCGGCTCGGTCAATCCCATCAGGACCAGACCGCGTTGGAAGTACCAGTCGCAGTGTCCCGGCGCGTGCGCGACGGCGGCATCCAGCACCTCCCGCGCGGCGGCGAGGTTGCCCGCCTGGTAGTGCACGCCGGCCAGTTCGCTGGCGACGGGCGCCCCCGCTTCCAGGCACAGGCGGTAAAGCCGGATCGCATCACCGGTCTGGCCCCGTTGCAATGCCGCGCGCGCCCGGGAGAGCAGTTCTGCGATGGAGGAATGTTCGTTCGTCATCTTGTGGATACCGGTTGGACCCTGCCGCAAGGAGGGAATGGTCCGTCAGGCGAGGATGCCTTTCTCCCGGAGCAGCCGCTCGCAGGTCGCTTCTATTCCTGCCGCCGAGCGCCTTGCGTCGAACAGGATGCCTTCCCGCACGGCGGTCGCGACGCGATGGCGCAGCGTTTCCAGTTCGCCGGGATGGTTGGCGAGCCAGGCGGCTCGCGCTACATATTCGGTGGTATCCGCCACCACGAGTTCTTCCAGCCCGAGGGCCCGGTTGATACTGACGCCGAGACGCGAGGGAGGGGTCTGCCCGGCGCGACAGAGCACCGGCAGCCCGCTGGCAACCGCATCCAGTGTGGTGGCGCCACCTTGATAGCGGAAGGCATCGAGCATCAGGTCGCAGCTCGCCGCCCGGTCGGCCTGGTCTTCCGGCGCAAGGGCGTCGACCACCATGAGCCTGGATGGATCGCCGCCGATGGCGCCCCAATGACTGAGAAAGCCCGGGCGGGCTGCAGGAGGCAGATACACCATCAGCGTGGCCCGGGGCGCGCGCCGGAGGATCTCGACCCACGCCGCCGCCAACGCTGCGTCCAGCTTGTAGCTGTTGTTGAAGCTGGCAAGAACCACGCTTCCCTCCGCCGGCAAGCCGAAACGTTCGCGCTGTCTGCGACCGCCAACCCGCGGGGGAGGAGGGAACACGCTTACCGGAAGGTGGACGACACGGTCGTCGAAGGACCAGGCGTGCGCTGACGGTTGTACATGCTCATCAAGCAGGATGGCGTCCAGCCACGGCGCTTGCTGGGCATGAAGGAAGCCAAGCCAACCGAGTTGCAGGGCTGCGGGCCGGGACGCCAGGATTTCCAGGCGTGCGCCCGTGGTAGGGCCGTTCAGATCGATCAGTACATGGATGCCGTCCTGCCGGATGCGCTCGACGACGGCAGCGACTCCCAGATTCCCGCACTCCACGTACACGTCGCTGCTCTCGCGGATCCGCGATGCCACCGCATCGTCGTGCCGGCGGAGGGAATAGACGAAGACCTCGAATCGTTCCCGCTCATGGAAGCGGAACACATCTCCTACCAGTTGCCCCACGGCGTGCATGCCCAGGTCCGCAGAGAGATAGCCGATCCGGATCCTGCCGCCGGATGGAATGGGTTCCGGCGTTGCAGGCGCGAGGCGGACCAGCGCAGCCGCGCGAGCGGAAACAGCCTCCATGTAGTGGTCCAGGGCGGCGCGGACCAATGTGCTCTCCAGTGGAAGATAAGTGAGCGGGAACGCCTCGAGAACGGGTTCGCGTGGCACACCATCCGCGACCAGGCGCCGGAACCGCTCAAGCGTTTCGTGTTCGCTCGAGAACTCGCAGAGCCGCGCTTCGGTCTGCGCCAGGCGAAGAAGGATGTCCGGACGGTCGGGATAGATGCCGCACGCCTGCTGGTAGCCACTGCGTGCGAGTTCCAGGTTCCCCGACTGTTCGGCGCACATCGCGATGTTGTAGATCTCTCCCGGCTGTTCGACCGACGCCCTCGTGTACGCGTGGATAGCCTCTTCCCAGCGTTGCTGCTGATGCAGGCTTTCCCCCAGGTAATGCCAGGCTTCGCCGAATCCCGGCGCAAGCGAAAGCGCGCGCCGCAGCGCCGTCTCCGCACGCGGATATTCGCCTGCCCGGACGTCGATGCTCCCTTTCAGCATCCAGGCCATCGCGTCATGCGGCAAACGCCGGGTGGCGTCGTCCGCTGCCTGCATCGCGTCTTCGATGGTGCCGCCCTCGCGCAGGCAGGCAGCCAGCGCGAGCAGCACCTGGGCTTCGCCGGGGGCGAGGCGCCTGACGTCCGTCAATGTCTTCGCCGCTTCCTGGATACGTCCCGTATGCATGAGCAGGAGCGCGTAGTCGAACATGAGTGCGGCATTTGCCGGGTCTGCCGCCAGGGCGCGTTCGTAGTGGATGCCTGCGGTGATGGTATCCCCAGCCGCGTGCGAACGGCGCGCTTGCTCGGCGTCCGTCATGGCGAGACGACGAGGGTCCAGCCCATGCGGCTGCCCGCGGCCTGGTCGAGAGGACTCAGGAGGGATGATGCATATCCTGCCGCGATGCACTGTCCATGCAGGCCCTCGAGTTCCCGCAGGCCCATGATGGCGCCGGAGAGGTGTTGCAGGCGCATGCGTTCGTTTTCCAAGTCATCGCGTGCATTCGCAAGGTATTGCAACGCCTCCCATGGCGAGCCTTGTGCCTGTTCCAGCGTGGCGTGCAGGTAGTGGAATGTCTTGCGCAGGATCGCTGCCTCGGGAAGCGCAGAGGCTGCGGCTACAAGTCGGGTGGACGCCGACTGGAAGGCCTGCTGGATCTGCGCGGTGCCTTGGCTCGTGGAAGTCGAAGCAGGCGACCCCGCCAGGCTGGAGATCCACTGGTGCGCAAGGTCGAGGATCCGGGTTTCGTCGAACAATAGGGCGCACGCTTCATGTTGCTGGCGCAGCGTCATGGAAATCAGCGAGTCCGCGCTGTGCAGCAGGAACGCCGCCGTGCCCGTGTGCCCGATGATCCGGAAAATCTCCTGCAGCGCAGGTTCGCGCGCGCGTGAATATTCAAAGGCGTATTGGGACGTGACGAGCGCGACACTGCCCGCTTCGAAAGGCAGGTCCTCCATGCGCGTGCGGGCATGGAAGGTGATCCCGTCGAATGGTGTCGCGGTGGATGCCCAGCGCGGAGGGTCGATATCCGCCGCATCCACCCCATGAATGTCGAAGTCGATGCCGCGCTTCGCGGCATGCTGCTTGGCGAGCAGGGCCAAAGCGCCGTTGCCGGTGCCGATGTCCACCACCCGCTGCCGTGCCTGGAGACCGTTGAAGCGGGCATTCCAGAATGCCGCGATCTCGCCGTCGTAGTTCCCTTCGATGGCGGTGGAACAGGAGTGCAGCACGCCTGCGCGCCAGAGCCTGCTCCATGCATCGCTTTCGAGAGACGCGGGTCCAGTCGGCATGGTGTGTTCGTGGCTCACGGCGCAGGCACGTTCTTCCAGCGGCACCAGGAATTCAGCGCAACCACGATCCGGGGACGATCACCGGTGTAGGGGAACACTTCGTGCAGCAGGTAGGAGGGAAAGGCGATCATCTGGCCGGGCTTGTGGTTCAACTGCCACGGGCCGATCCGATACGGGGTCTGCATGCGTTCGATCGAGGGGTCGCGGTACATGTCGCAACCGGTCCGGGGATCGTGGAATCGCACGGCACCGCTTTCCGGGGCACCCGCGTCGCCAGGGTCGACGCAATAGATGGCGGACCAGCTGGCGTTGGGATGATTGTGCAGGCTCTGGAACCCGCCCTTCCTGGTGACATGGAACCAGGAGTGCATGTCCAGGTTGATGTTGGCCATGTCTTCGTCGGACAGCTGGTTGATGCCCTGGATGAAGGTCTGCAGTGACGCACGCAGGAAACCGAAAAGCTCCTGGATGGGCCTCTCCGGGCGCTGGTGCAGGAAAAAGTGGCTCTCGAAGATGCCGTACTGGGTGTCCCGGCGTATCGGGTCACGATGCTTGTCGCCCTGGCTTTCCAGTCGAAGGAACAACGCGGCCAGTTCAGCGTTGAGCCGTGAAGCGTCGCCGATCTGGCATTGCAGCATCGGCACTGCGTAAAGCGGGAAGACCTGCGCCTGAATCTCATTGCTTGCCATGCGGGCGTCCCATCGTGCGATCCGCGAATGATGCCACGCCACCATCATGTCGGAAGGCATGGCCCTGAAAGCACGATGCCCCCTTCCGGGGGCATCGTGTGGACCCGATGGACCGGGTCCGTTTCGCAGCCTCTGATCAGATCAGAAGTTCTGCTCGTACTTCATGTACATCATGCGGCCGTACATGTTGTACAAGGTGTTGCTGTAGAACGGGAAGCCGAACAACGCGTTGTTGATCGGTGCGTCCTTGTTGGTGACGTTACGCGCACCGACCGAGATCTTCGCCTTCCACGGCAGGCTCACACCTGCCTGGACATCGAACGTGGTCCACGACGGCAGCGTCGTTGCTGCGGTGCCGTTGGAGCTCGATCCGATGTAGTTGGTGATCACGCCGAAGTTGTAGATGCCGCCGGTCCAGTTGAGGGCCAGTTGTCCACGATCTTCGGGGAACGTTGCCGTGCCGGCGCGTTCGATGGTGCCGGCCGCGATCGGGGTGAAGTCGTACTCGAGCTGATGCGACCACGCCAGCTTGGTATTGAACGTACCCAGGCTGTCGGTCTGGAAGCGCCAGCTGGCCTCGAAGTCCAGGCCCCGTGCCGTCTGCAACGCACCGTTGTCGGTCGGCAGCAGGATCAGGTTCGGAGCGCCCGGCAATACGGTGCCGTTGGGGGCAGTGATCGGAGCGCCACGGGTGACGCCGTAGCCCGGCACACCGGCATCGCCGTTGCGGAAGGCCAGTGCGCGCGGCACGGTGCCGATCACGTTCTCCAGTTCGACGTCGTAGTAGTCCAGCGCGAACGACAGGTCGGCGGTCGGGCTCCACACCACGCCCAGGCCCCAGTTGGTGGATTCTTCAGGGGTCAGGTTCGGGTTGGACGAAACCAGCCAGGTGTACTGACCCGACGAGGTGCAGGGATTCACCGGGTAGGGCTGGTACGCGGCATTGCCGGTCGCGGTGCGGACGGCCGTCAACGCTGCGCACGCCAGTTCGTCACCACCGGCGTGCGGCGGGCTGAGCGTGTTGACCGGCGGGCTGTTCAGGTTGGTGCTGGAGCTGTCGCCGTACATGTCGACCAGGGTCGGTGCACGGAAGCCCTTGCCCCAGGTGCCACGGAACAGCAGCTCGTCCAGCGGACGGAATTCCAGCGACACGCGCGGCGAGAACTTGCTGCCCAGGTCGTTGTAGCTGTCGTAACGGCCGGCCAGGGTCACGTCCAGGGACTCGAAGATCGGGAACAGCGCTTCGAAATAGGCCGCGTAGTAGGAACGCTCACCTTCGCCGCCCGCACCCGCGGAGCCGAACACGTTGCGTGCGGCGCTCTGGGCATCGTAGGTCTGGGTGAAGCGGTCATCGCGGTACTCGAAGCCCGTCACGAAGCCCACCGCGCCGGCCGGCATCTCGAACAGGTCGAAGCTGATATGGCCGTCGCCCGTGACCGAGCGCATCTGCGATTCCACGAACACGGTGTGGCCGATACGGCCGGCGTTGGCGGCGACGCTTGCATGAGTCGGATCGAAGGGGTTGAACGAACCCGAGTCGATCAGCTGCTGCAGCGTGCTGCCGATGCCGTAGTTGTAGTTGACACTGTTCTGCGAGTTCAGGCCGTGGCCCAGGCTGACTTCCCAGTCGGCGCCGCCGAACCACTCATTGCTGCCATTCAGGCCGACCATGTACTCGCGCTGCTTGTCCTGGCGGATCGAGTCGCGCGTACCCAGCGGGGTGAAGCGGTAGTACAGGGTACCGGCTTCGCCGAAGGGGTTGAACGGGTTGGTGGCCGAGATGGTGGGCAGCAGGCCGGGACCGCGGCCGCCATTGTCGACCGGCGCCGAGGCGTAGACGCCGAGGCTGCGGGTTTCCGAGTTCAATGCGCGGAAGAAGAACTGCGTGGACTCGGTCAGGTTGTAGTTGCCGTTGACGAACAGGGCATTGCGACGCAGCGAGGACTCGTTCGCAGAGGTGGCACCGTGGTCGAAGGCGCAGCGGGTCGCGCTGATGCGGATGCTGTTTTCGAACTGGTCGCAGTTGGCAACGCTCTGCAGGCCGGCGCCGCCCAGGAAGGTGGCCGACGAGTTGTACGGGCTCAGGCCCGCGGTCCACAATGCGGCGGGAATCTTGTCGCGGATATCGCGGTTGAACATCATGTCGCGCTGCTGGTGGTCCAGCACGAAGGTGACGTTGCCGCGGTCGGACGAGATGCCGCCGGAGACGCTCAGGGTGTTGCCATCGGGGCCGGCTTCGGACGAGGTCTCGTAGCTGGCGGTGACGTTCATGCCCTCATAATCCTTGCGCAGGATGATGTTGACCACGCCGCCGATCGCGTCGGAACCGTACACGGCGCCGGCGCCTTCGCGCAGGATCTCGATGCGCTCGACCGCCGAGGTCGGGATCATGTTGATGTTGGCCGCACCGCCGGCCAGGGCGCCGGAGTTGGTCATGCGACGGCCGTCGATCAGGACCAGCGTGTAGGCCGAGCCCAGGCCGCGCAGGTTGATGGTGGCCTGCGAACCCGTGGCCGAGCCCGAAGATTCGCGCGTGGAGCCGAACGAGTTGTAGACGTTGTTGCGCAGGAAGTCGGAGACCGACAGTTCGCCCGCCGCTTCGATGTCCGCACGGGTGATCGTGGTGATCGGGGCCGCTGTTTCGATATCGGTGCGCTTGATGCGCGAACCCGTCACTTCGATGCGATTGAGGGTGGTGGTTTGATCGCTGCTGGCTTCCTGAGCGAAGGCAGCGCCCACGCCCGTGGCCGACACAGCACCGACCGCGAGCGCGAACGAAATCGCGTCACGAAGCTTCGTGGTTTTGCAGTTCATTTGTCTCTCTCTCCCGTAAGGGGTATCCCAAGGTGTCCCTCGAGGCGGTCAAAAGGGTGACCACGAAACGAGGGGGTGACCGGATACTAGTCGGCTTTTAACGGGAATTAAACCCGCGTGAAGATTGAGTAGGGGGAGACGTAAGTTTTGTTACGTTTTTGTGAGATGGCGCACACAATTCAGCCTCCACGCGTGCCCCGATGGGGTGGGAGAGGGCGGGTCAGGGTGGTCCATTCACGGGAGCACGGCCATGCCGCCTCGGCTTGAGGCGCGGCACGAAGGCTGCGACGGCTTAGAGGTCTTGCTCGTACCGGACGTAAGGCACGGTGCCTTCGTCGGCGTTGTCGTTGGTCAGCGAGAACGGATTCTTGCCGCGGGTGATGACGTTCTCGGCACCCACGGTGAGCTGTCCGCTCCACGGAGTGCGCCAGGTCAGGCCCAGGCCCAGGCCTTCGAACTTGCCGGGTTGGCCAGGCACGTCGATGACGCGGCCGATGATGTTTGCGCTGAAGGGGCCATAGCCGCCGCCGACGGTGAGGCTGCGGCTGTTCCACCGTTCGGCGAACGCGGGCACGTCGGAGGCGGGTACCAGCGTGGCCTTGGCGACTGCGCCGCCGATGGATACGAAGCCCTCGCGACCGATGTTCTTCTGTCCGAATACGGCCAGATCGTTCTGTTCGACGCGGCCCGTGGTGCGGCCGGACGACAGCCATGCCGGCAACGTGTCACGGCCCGTGCCGGCCGAGAGGCCGAGCTTGCCGCCCGGACGGCTGAGCACGGCGGACGCGCTGATACGCTGGCTGGAGGTCGCTTCGTCCTCGTCATCCAGCGTCGCCAGCATGCAGTGGCTCGCCAGATTGCCGATGTTGCCGACCACGCCGGCCTTGCGGTTGCAGACCAGCCCCAGCGCATCGCCGCTTTCCAGGCCGAATGCCGTGGTCAGCGAATTGCGGCCCATGCGCCAGCGGGCGCCGGCTTCGGCCTGGCCGGTCGGTTCCAGCAACAGGACGGCCTCGACCTTGCCATCGTTGTTCCAGATGGGCAGGGCGGTAGCCTGGGTATCGGCGGCCGGTTTGCGCGTGCTCTTCTGCGCATGCGCGTCCACCGCCACGCCGGAGGCGAGCAGCAGGGCAAGCGACAGTGACAGGCTACGCAGATTCATGGCTCGCTTCAGACTCCTAGGACGACCTGGAGTTCCCCTCCCGAAGGGGAACCGATGCTATGCCTTTTATGTTTCTTTAACAAGTCCCCGGGGCGTCCGGCTGATGACCGGACTACTGCAGGCGGTGCGGCGCCTCGGCTTCGACCGGGTGCGGGCTGAAAAGTTCCCCGATCTCCGAGGGCGTGAACCGATACTGCTGCCCACAGAACTCGCAACGGACTTCAGCCACCCCGTCGGCCAGTGCGGCCGTTGCCTCTTCCTTCCCCAACGACTGCAGCATGCTCTCAACCCGCTCGCGTGAACAAGAGCATCCGAACCGAACTGGGCGTTCGGTCAGTATTTGGGGTGCTTCCTCGTGGAAAAGGCGATGCAGCAGGTCCCGGGTGGGCACCGCCAGCAGTTCGGTTTCGCCCAGGGTGTCGAACAGGGCGCCCGCCCGGTTCCAACCGTCGACGTCGCCTTCGTCGCCCGGCAGCTTCTGCAGCATCAGGCCGCAGGCCCGCTCGCCGTCAGCGGATAGCAGCAGTCGTGTGGGTAACTGTTCGGACTGGCGGAAGTAGTCCTCGAAGGCCTCGGCCAGACGGCTGGCTTGAAGTCCGACCAGGCTCTGGTAGCGCTGGGGCTCGCGGGGATCCAGCCCGGGATTTTCGATGGTGATGGCGAGCAGGGCGTCGTCGCCCAGGTCGCGCAGATCGCGCGGGGCGTCCTGCTCCCCGGGTACCTGAATGATGCCGCGCACGGTGCCCGCCGCCGTGCACTCGGCAAACAGCGTGCGCAGCGCGCCGCTGCTGCGGAGCTGGATGGACAAACGCCCATCCACCTTGGTGTGACCGGTGAACAGCACTGCTGCGGCGCTGGCTTCACCCAGCAGTTCGCTGGCGGCCGGCGGATATGCGTCCTGTCCGGCCACGGTCTGCCACGTTTCGTCCAGTCGCACGGCCACGCCACGGACGCCGGCAGCGGGAAGCAGGAATCGGGTCAGGGTATCGGCGTTGGCGTCGGTGGTCACGGGAGATCCATGCATGGGAAGTGCGGGCGGGCGGAGCGTCTCGGCATAATGCGCCGTACGAATCCGCCAAGGGAAACGCCACGATGGGGGCAACCATGACCATCCTCAAGCTCGGGATGGCCCGATGAATGTGCCGACGGCCGCCAAGGTGCGGCGTCCACGTCGCTGGTTCCGCTGGCTGCTTGCGCTGCCGTTCCTGTTCGCGGCCGCCAGCATCCTGCAGGTCGCCGTGCTGCGGTTCGTCGATCCGCCGTTCACAGCGTTCATGGCGGCCCGGATGTTCGAAGCCTGGGGCCAGGGGGAGTGGGGCTTCCGCATTGCCTACGACTGGCGCGACATGGAGCGCATCGCCCCCAGCCTGCCGGTATCGATGGTGGCGGCGGAAGACCAGAACTTCGCAAGCCACCACGGGTTCGACCTGGCTGCCATCGAGAAGGCTCGCGCACATAACCGCAAGATGGTCGAGCGTGCCGAAAAGCGCGGCCGGCCTGTAACGCGGCTGCGTGGCGCCAGCACCATCAGCCAGCAGGTCGCCAAGAACGTGTTCCTGTGGCAAGGCCGCCATGCCGCCACGCGCTGGGCGCGGAAGGGGTTGGAGGCCTGGTACACGGTGTTGATCGAAATCCTGTGGCCGAAACATCGCATCCTGGAGGTGTACGCCAATGTCGCGGAATTCGGTGACGGGGTGTACGGCGGCCAGGCGGCGGCACGGCGTTACTGGGGCAAGGATGCGGCGCGCCTGACGCCGGCCGAAAGCGCGCGTCTGGCCGCGGTGCTGCCGGCGCCGCGCCGCTACAGCGCGCAGAAACCCGGCCCCTACGTGCAGCGCCAGGCACGACGCATACAGCGGCAGGTCGGGCAGATCGGCGGCACGGCCTATCTGGAGACGTTGCGATGAGCGCGGTGGGTATTGTCTGGCAGGTTACCGTGGTGGTGGCCGCCTACAACGAAGCGCAAGCGCTGCCACTGCTGCATCCCCGCATCGTGGCGGCGTTGGATGCGATGCCGGAGGTACAGGGGCGCGTGCTGTACGTGGACGACGGCAGCCGGGATGCCACGTGGCCGGTGTTGTGCGCGCTGGCCGCAGCGGATTCCCGGGTCTCGGTGCTGCGGCTTTCACGTAACTTCGGCAAGGAAGCGGCGCTGACGGCGGGACTGGATCGGGTGGACACCGGTGCAGCGCTGATCCTGGATGCCGATGGTCAGGATCCTCCGGAGCTGATTGGCGAATTCGTACGCCAGTGGCAGGCCGGCCACGACAACGTGCACGGCACGCGGATCGCGCGTGAAGGCGAGGGCTGGCTGAAGCGCGCCACGGCGCATGCGTTCTACCGCGTGATCGGCCGCTTGTCGAAGACGCCCATTCCTGCCGACACGGGCGACTTCCGGCTGCTGTCGCCGCGTGCGCTTGCCGCGTTGCGCGAACTGCGGGAGCGGCACCGGTTCATGAAGGGGCTGTTCGGCTGGGTCGGATTCAACCAGGTGGCAGTGCCCTACCATCGCGAGGCGCGCGTGGCCGGCAGCAGCAGCTTCGGCTTCTGGAAGCTGTGGAACTTCGCGCTGGAGGGCATCACCAGTTTCACCACGGCGCCGTTGAGGGTCGCGACCTACATCGGCGTGCTCACGGCACTGTTGGCGTTCGCGTTCGCCATCTACATCGTGACCAAGGCATTCCTGTTCGGCGATCCGGTGGCAGGCTGGCCCACCATGATGGTGGTCATCCTGTTCCTCGGTGGTACGCAGTTGGTGGCGCTGGGGCTGATCGGCGAATACCTGGGCCGTCTGTACGAGGAATCCAAGCAACGTCCGCTGTACCTGGTCGACACGTGGCAACCGGCGGCGGCAGGAGTATCCTTGCCCGTGCCAGATCGACCCGCTCCCTGTCCCGGAGATCGCCATGCGCACGGTTCGTCAGTTGCTGGGGTCCAAGACCCCTGAAGTCTTTTCGGTTTCGCCCGACGCCTCCGTCCTCGATGCCATCAAGCTGATGGCGGAGAAGGGCGTGGGTGCGGTACTCGCCATGCAGGGCGCGCGACTCTGCGGCATCGTGTCCGAGCGCGACTATGCGCGCAAGGTGGTGTTGCAGGGACGTTCGTCATCCAATACGCCGGTACGCGACATCATGACGGCAAAGGTGGTGACGGTGCGTCCTGACGACAGTGTCGACCACTGCATGCAGATCGTCACCGAGCATCGCATCCGCCATCTGCCGGTGGTGGAGGGTGAGGCGATCGTCGGCGTGATTTCCATCGGTGACCTGGTCAAGGCCGTGATCGAGGACCAGCAGGTCGAACTGGACCAGTTGCAGCGCTATATCGCCAGCTGAGGCGCGTACGCCTACTTCGCGTATTGCCCGCCGCAGCCACTGTCTTCACCGGGACCGACTTCGATCGTCGCCAGTAGCGCGGCCGGCGGCGCGATGCTGCCGAGTGCGAGCGCAGTGGCGCCGCGCAGGCCGAGTCGTTTGAAGTCGGGACGGAACGAGGGGTCCTTGAACGTGCCGCCCACCACCAGCGGAGAGCGCAGCGCCAGGATGCTGCGGTCCTTCGGCCTTGGACGCAGTTCCAGGTCCAGCGTCTCGTCCTTCAGGCTGATTTCGCCCTTGCCGACGATGAGCGTGTCGGTGGTGTCGAACGCGAGCGCACGTGCCTGCATCACGCCGCCCTTGACGGCAAAATCGCCGAAAGCGCAGCGGACGGGCACGGTGCGGTCTTTCGTCACCAGGAACTTCAACGCCTCGGCGATATCGAGGCCTGCCAGTTCCATCAGCAGGTTGCTGATCTGACCACGTCCCATACCGATGGCGACATCGCCGTCCGCGGTCCCCAGGATCCCCGCGATCGAGTTGCCGGTGCCCGCCAGCGTCATGTCGCCGCCGATGCGGCCGATGGCGGTCTGCGTGAGCTCGGCACGCGGGAACAACTCGCCCAGGTCGAGCCGGCGCGCGGAGATCGTCGCCTGGGTGCGGATGGTGTCGCTGCGCGCATCCATGCGGATCTGCGAGCGGATGTCTCCCTGCGCCACACCGAAATTCAACGGCTCCAATCGCAACAGGCCCGCGTCCAGGAACAGATGCGCATCCATGTCTTCGATGGGAAGGCGGGGCGCGTTGATGCGGTGCGCCTTCCACCGCACGTCGGCATCCATTGCGCGCAGCTTTGTGAGGTTGTAAGGCGTATCGGGTAGCAGGCGCGCACCTGCCGCAAGATCGGCCGCTTCCGCCCGCTGCCCTGCATTGCTGGTTTCACCGCCGCCGGTCTGCGGTGGCGCACCGACGAAGCCCGCAAGATCGTCGAAATCCAGCCGCTTCGAAACCAGGTTCGCCGTCAGCAAGGGCCGATCGCGGCCCACGATCACCGCGGCCGAGCCTCGAAGATCGCTATCGCCGACCACGCCGGCGAAATCGTCGTAGCGCCACGTACTGCCGTCGCGCGTGAAACGGCCATCCAGCCGATACGGCGGTGTCGGTGGCGTGGCGACGCCGATCAGGGGGAACAGGTCTTCCATATCCTGTCCGGCCAATCTCAACCGCAGATCGAAGTCGCGCAGGTGGAAGGGATCGAGCAGCGTGCCGCGCGCATGGGCATGGGTCGTGCCCGCGCTCGCGCGCAGGTTGATGCGATAGGGTTTGTCGGTATCGCGCAGGGCGAGGGGAGATGCCACCTGGCCCGCGAGCGTGAAGCGGTTGCCCGCCCAGCGACCCTTGCCCTCCACATCCACCGCGGACGCTTCGCCCGGCGTGGGTGCCCGCGCGCTGTCGAGCGCGATGTCGACCTCGGTCTTCCGTGCCGGATCCAGGAACAGCAGCCGGCCGTCGTCGATCCACAGGTCGTGATACGTCGTGCGGCGCCCGCCGTTCGCGTCGCCGAACACCCAGTTGCCTGTGCCGTCCGGTCCGGTTTCCAGCCGCAGCTGCGGCCGGGTCAGGTGGATGCGCGGGATGCGGGTCTCGCGGAGGAAGACCAGCGGGAACACATCCACGCTCAACTCTGCGCGGTCGGCCGACGCCATCGTGGGGACCTTGGACCAGGCGGCGTTGCCGAAGGTCAGGGCCTCCGCGCGGAGCGTCGTCACACGTCCCACATCGACATCGAGGTTGCCCGCGATATGGAAACTGCGCCCTGTCTGCCATTCCACGACGTGCTCGATCGGGCGGCGGAGCCAGTTCCACTCGAACAGGATCGCCACCACCACGATCACCGCCGCCAGTACGCCCAGCACCAGAGCGCTGGTCCGCGACAGCGGGCGCAACCCAGGGCGGCGGCGAGGGACGGGTGCGTCGTTCATGGCCCCATGGTTGGGAACCACGTGTTCACATGCCGCGAAGCAGCCGCTCAGCGGTTCATGCGCGGGACACCAACGTCGACGCGCGATTCACGCCAGGCGAGGCTGCAGCACCTGCTGGGTGACCGCCACGAAGTGGCAGACGCTGCCCGCGATGACGAAAAGATGCCAGATGGTGTGCGAATAGCGGATCGATTCGCGGTGATAGAAAAACGTGCCCAAGGTATAGAACAAGCCACCGGCCAGCATCCATCCCAGCGTCCACGGGTCGACGGACGTCAGCAGCGGCTTGATCGCCACGACCACCAGCCAGCCCATCGCGATGTAGATGATGGTGGAGAGCAACTTGAAGCGGCCGGTGTAGAAGAGCTTGAAGATCACGCCGGCGATGGCGAGCGTCCAGATGGCCGTGAACAACCCCCAGCCCCACGGGCCGCGCAGTCCGATCAGGGTGAACGGGGTATAGGTGCCTGCGATCAGCAGGTAGATCGCGCAGTGGTCGAAGACCTTCAGCCGTCCCTTCGCCACCGGGTGCTGGATGGCGTGGTACAGCGTGGAGGCCGTGTAGAGCAGGAGCAGCGTCACGCCGAACACGATGGAGGCGCCCAGCTGCCAGCCATCGCCATGGATGGCCGCCAGCGTGATCAGCACCGCGCCGCCCGCGAGCGCGGCGACGGCACCCAGGCCGTGCGTCAGTGCGCTCGCGATCTCGTCGCGGATATCGACCAGGTGATCCGCCCGCTTGCGGGCGCGCAGGGACTTGAGGGGGGAGGAATCGGACATGACGCAACGTTACCGCAATGCAGCACGCGGTGCATGGCGCGACCGCGGGTGGTCAGCGCAGGGAAAGGCTTCCCGAGGCGGGGCGGACAATGCGGGCGACATCGATGAACCCGCACGTCCGTCGACGTCGATCATCCCAGGTCCACGCTGTGCGCGTGCTCGCGCGTGGCCAGGAATGCCACGTCCGGCGCGCGTTCCTGTGCCAGTTGCAGGTTCACCCGCGTCGGCGCCAGGTAGACCAACTGGCCCGCGGCATCCAGCGCCAGGTTCATGGCGTTCTTGTCGCGGAATTCTTCGAGCTTCTTCGCGTTGTCGCAGCGGATCCAGCGCGCCGTGGCGACGCTGACGTTCTCGAACGACGCGTCCACGCCGTACTCGTCCTTCAGGCGGTAGGCCACCACGTCGAACTGCAGCACGCCCACCGCGCCGAGGATCAGGTCGTTGCTCATCAGCGGGCGGAAGAACTGGGTGGCGCCTTCCTCGCTTAGCTGCGCCAGGCCCTTCTGCAGTTGCTTGAGCTTGAGCGGGTCGCGCAGTCGGGCGCGGCGGAACAGTTCCGGCGCGAAGTTGGGGATGCCGGTGAACGACAGCGCTTCGCCTTCGGTGAACGTATCGCCGATGGAGATGGTGCCGTGGTTGTGGATGCCGATCACGTCGCCGGGATACGCCTCGGCGGCGATCTCGCGGTCGCTGGCCATGAAGGTCAGCGCATTCGCCAGCTTCATTTCCTTGCCGCTGCGCACGTGGAAGGTCTTCATGCCCGCCTCGAAGCGCCCCGAACACACGCGCATGAACGCCACGCGGTCGCGGTGCTGCGGGTCCATGTTGGCCTGGATCTTGAACACGAAGCCGGTCAGCCGGTTCTCGTCCGGCTGCACCTTGCGGCCGGTGGTCTCGCGGGGCTGCGGCGACGGTGCGTGCTCGACGAAGAAATCCAGCAGCGGCTGCACGCCGAAGTTGTTGACGCCCGAGCCGAAGAACACCGGCGTCTGCTTGCCGTCCAGGTACGCCTGCTTGTCGAACGGATGGCTGGCGCCCTGCACCAGTTCCAGTTCATCGCGCAGCGAGGCCAGCATCTCGCTGCCGATGCGCGCTTCAAGCTGGGGATCGTCCAGCGAGGCGAAGATGGTGGAATCCTGGCGGGTGAAGTTGCGGCCCGGTTCGTACAGGTGCACTTCGCCGGTCAGCAGGTGCACCACGCCCTTCAGCCGCTGGCCCATGCCGATCGGCCAGGTCACGGGCGCACACTGGATGCCGAGCACGCTTTCCACTTCGTCCAGCAGGTCGATCGGGTCCTTGCCCTCGCGGTCCAGCTTGTTGATGAAGGTTATGATGGGCGTGTCGCGCAGGCGGCATACCTCCATCAGCTTGATCGTGCGCTCTTCCACGCCCTTGGCCACGTCGATGACCATCAGCGCGCTGTCCACCGCGGTGAGCACGCGGTAGGTGTCCTCGCCGAAGTCCGCGTGGCCCGGCGTGTCCAGCAGGTTGACGATCTTGCCGTCGTACGGGAACTGCATCACCGACGAGGTGACGGAGATGCCGCGCTCCTTCTCCAGCGCCATCCAGTCCGAGGTCGCGTGGCGCGCGGCCTTGCGGCCCTTCACCGAGCCGGCCATCTGGATCGCGCCGCCGAACAGCAGCAGCTTTTCGGTCAGCGTGGTCTTGCCGGCGTCGGGGTGGGAAATGATGGCGAAGGTACGGCGGCGCGCCGCTTCGGAGGCCACTGCGCTTTTCGGATCGGACATGGGGCGGGCGCCCGGACGGGCACGGAGAAAGCGGGGAGGGGCGCGATTATAGCGGGGCGCGGGGGAGGGATCGCCGGCGCCGGCTCAACGGCTGGCCGGGAACTGCAACCGCCCCAGGGGACCGAACATCCGGAACGGCACCGATTCCAGCCGCATGCCGCGGTTGGCCTGCACCACGAAATGCAGGTGCGGTGCGGTGGAGAACCCCGTATTGCCCGACAGCCCGATGTATTGGCCCTTGCGCACGTACTGGCCCACGCGCACCTGCGCGCCTTCCGCCTTGAGGTGTGCGTACAGCGCCATGCTGCCGTCCGGGTGCAGGATGCGGATGAAATTGGCGCGCCCGCCGTACTTCTCGCGGTTCAGCCCGGCCTTCTCGAAGTCGGATTCCACCTGCATCACCAACCCTTCGCGGGCCGCCACGATCCGCGTGCCCTCGGGAACCGCGAAATCCACCGCGTGCAGGTTCTGTACGTCGCTGTGGCTGAACCGGCCGCCCGGCCCCTGGTCCACGCGCACGCGTCCGTAGTCGAACGGCACACGGTACTCGTAGTCCTGCGGACGACTGGTCGGGTCGCCGGGCATGCCGTCGAGGGTCAGTTCGAAATCGCCGCCCCGCAGCGGATCCGTCACGGCGATATCGGCCACCAGCACGCTGCTGCGCGCGGGCACCACGGCGCGGGCCGGCAGCGCGGGCGTGCTGCGCACGTCGCGTTGGCGACGGAAGCCGAGCTGCACTTCCACCGGCCCATGCATCAGGTTGTCGGCCCAGGCCTGGTAGCGCAGTCCCTGCCTCTCCAGCCGCAGGCGTACCAGCGCACTGGGTGGATTGCGGAACCGCATGACGTCCACGCTGCTGTCGGCCAGTTGGTCGGGCGGTGGGGGCTGGTCGCCGTACTGAGTGTAGCCCTGCTTGTCCTTCCAGCGGTACAGGCGCGCGGCATCCAACTCGCCGACGCTGCCGAGCAGCACGGCGATGCCGCAGGCCGCCGCCAGCACGCGTACGTTCACCGCGGGCAGTCGCCCTGCAGGTCGAGTGCGCGGGCGATGTCGCGCAGGTCGAAGGCGGCCAGCGCGACATCGTTGTGCAACGCGAACAGCGCGCCAGCAGGGAAGCGAGAGGTCGGCATCGCGTAGACCGTCTCGCCGTCGGTGTTGGCCGTCACCTGTCCGGAAAACACGCCGCGGGGCGCCAGCGTGGCGCGGTCGAACACGCGGAAGCGGGTCGGCGTCAGCTGGTCCACAGCCACCCAGTAACCGGCGTCCGCGCTGCATGCCCAGAGCGCGATGCCTTCGGCATCGGCGTCGAAGGTGCTCAGACTGCGGCCGTTGTAGTGACCGGCCAGCGTGTAGTCGCGCAGCGTGGAGCCGACGCGCCGGTCTTCCTCGGCGATCAGCAGGCGCCCGTGTGCCGGGTCGCCGGCGATCGATTCGACCATGCGCAGCGCGCCCGCCGCGCCCGTATCGCCGAACTGGCCCAGCAGCCGTGTCTCCAGCTTGCCCCCTTCCTCGACGCGCACCTGGAATCGCTTCACGCGACCTACCAGTTCCTCCATCGGAGGCAGTTTCATGGTGCGGAAATCGGCCATGAAACTGTCGGTGACGAACAACTCCAGCTCGCCCGGTGCGGTTTCGTGCACCCACAGCCCGTACGGCGCACGCAGCACATCGGCACCGAAGGCGCCCAACGGCGCGAATTTCGGCAGCCGGAACGCCTGCACGCGGTGGTTGTCGCGTTCGGCCACGAACAACAGGTCGCCGAACACCGCGATGCCGTTGGGACGATTGAACTGGCCCACCGCGTCGCCGGACGCGCCAACCGTACGCAGGCGCTGGCCGGTGTCCGCGTCGTAGACGGCAAGGTGATGGGTGGCCTTGGCTGTGGCGATCAGCCAGACCTGGCCGTCCTCGGTCGGCCACGCCACGAGCGAGTCCAACTCGTCGCCGGCCACCGGCTCGGATACCCAGGCCTCGGGAATGATGGCGTCCGCGGCGGTCTTGGGCGGCGGTGCGGGTGGGGTGGAGGTGTGCAGGGGGGCGGTGGAGCAGGCGGCCAGCAGCACCGCACAGAGACCGCCCAGGAGGCAATTCCGGGTCATGTTGTGAATTATGCGTTATCGCTGTGGCGGCCGGCAGGGAGACGAACGTCAAATTTCATCGCTTCATCCGAATAAAGCGATTGACATCGGCGGAAACCGGCGGCAGAGTGGCCTCACCATCGAGACCGGCAGAGGGACAGGCCCGAAGAAGCCGGGGCAGCCAGCGACGCGCAAGCGCCGTGTAGGTGCCAAATCCTGCGGGGACCTCTGCGTCTGCCGGAAGATGGTTCGTACCGTGTCCTCAGCACGGCGAACGCGAGCTCCGCGAAGCTCGGTGGTGCAGTCCCGTCCCGCAAGGGATCACGCCCACCGGATGCCGCCATGAGCTTCGTCAGTCCTTCCCTCCAACGCCTTGCCGAGCCTTCGTCGATCGAAGGCCTCCCGCTGTCGTCGCCGCAGGACGACGTGCCTCGCGCCGTACGCGGCGAAGTGGTGGTGGAACTGGCCATGCGCCACGCCGGTACGCGTGCGGTGACGCTGCGTTACGAACTGCAGGGACCGGTGGGCGCACCGGTGGTGTTCGTCGCTGGCGGCATCTCCGCGCACCGCCATCTGACCGCCAGCAACGTATTCCCCGAGAGTGGCTGGTTGAATGACCTGGTCGGCGCCGGCCGCGCGCTGGATCCCGCGCAGTACCAGCTGCTGGCGTTCGACTTCATCGGTGCCGACGGCCGCCTCGATGCGCCGATCGATTCGGCCGACCAGGCCGATGCCATCGCCAAGCTGCTGGGCGCACTGGGCATTGCGCGTCTGGAGGCCTTCGTCGGCTATTCCTACGGTGCGCTGGTCGGCCTGCAGTTCGCCGCCCGCCATCCCGAGCGGTTGAAGAAGCTGGTCGCCGTCAGCGGTGCCCACCGCGCCCATCCGTATGCGGCCGCCTGGCGTGCCCTGCAGCGGCGGGCCGTCACGCTGGGCCAACTGCAATGCGCCGACGCGCAGGGCCTGTCGCTGGCCCGCCAGTTCGCCATGCTGAGTTACCGCACGCCGGAAGAATTCGGCGAGCGCTTCGACAGCGCACCCGAGATCGTCAACGGCCGCGTGCGCGTGGCCGCCGAAGACTACCTGGATGCCGCCGGTGCGCAGTACGTCGCACGTACGCCGGTCACCGCCTACGTGCGCCTGTCCGAATCCATCGACCTGCACCGTGTCCACCCCGCCGACGTCCGCGTGCCCACCCTGGTAGTCGCGGTGGAAGGCGACCGCCTGGTGCCGCTGTCCGATTCCGTGGCGCTGGTCGAAGGCCTGGGCACGCTGGGCCAGCTGCGCGTGCTGCGCTCGCCGTACGGCCATGACGCCTTCCTGAAAGAAACCGACCGCATCGATTCCATCCTCACCTCGGCCCTGCGCGCCGCCGGAGACCTCGCATGAGCAGCTACATCCCCACCGATGCCGACACCGCGTGTCGTCCCGCCACTGCCGCCGTGCGCGCCGGCATCGACCGCGACACTGCCTACGGCGCGGTGACGCCGCCCATCGTGCTGTCGTCCAACTTCAGCTTCGCCGGCTTCGCGCAGAAGCGCGAGTACGACTACACCCGCAGCGGCAATCCGACCCGCGACCTGTTGGCCGAAGCGCTGGCTGAGCTGGAAGGCGGTGCGGGCGCCGTCATCACCGCTACCGGCATGGGCGCCATCACGCTGGTGCTGAATGCATTGCTGGAGCCGGGCGATCGCCTGGTGGTGCCGCATGACGCGTACGGCGGCAGCTGGCGCCTGTTCAACGCACTGGCGAAGAAAGGCCACTTCGAGCTGATCACCGCCGACCTGACCGATCCGCGCTCGCTGGCCGACGCGCTGGCGCAGTCGCCGAAGCTGGTGCTGATCGAAACGCCGTCCAATCCGCTGCTGCGCATCACCGACCTGCGCTTCGTCATCGACGCTGCGCACAAGGCCGGCGCGCGCACCGTGGTGGACAATACCTTCCTGTCGCCAGCACTGCAGACGCCGATCGCGTTCGGCGCCGACGTCGTGCTGCATTCCACCACCAAGTACATCAACGGCCACAGCGACGTGGTCGGGGGCGCCGTGGTGGCGCGCGATGCCGAGACCCACCAGCAACTGGTGTGGTGGGCGAATGCGCTGGGCCTGACCGGCTCGCCGTTCGACAGCTTCCTGACCCTGCGCGGCCTGCGCACGCTGGATGCCCGCCTGCGCGTGCACCAGGAGAATGCCGATGCCATCGCGACGCTGCTGGACGGGCATCCGGTGGTGTCCAGGGTCTATTTCCCCGGCTTGGTGTCGCATCCCGGCCACGCGGTGGCCGCGCGCCAGCAGAAAGGCTTCGGCGCGATGCTGAGCGTCGAACTCGACGGTGGCGAAGAGGCCGTGCGCGCGTTCGTCGAAGGCCTGCGCTACTTCACCCTGGCCGAATCGCTGGGCGGCGTGGAAAGCCTGGTCGCGCATCCGGCCACGATGACGCACGCGGCGATGACGCCGGAAGCGCGTGCCAAGGCCGGCATCTCCGACGGCCTGTTGCGCCTGTCGGTGGGCATCGAGGCCACGGACGACCTGCTGGCCGATATCGGTGCCGCGCTGGCGCGCGCGGAAGCCGTGGTGGCCGACTCCAAACGCAGGCTCGCCGACGCATGAGTAGCGTCATCCGGCTGGCGACCGTGTCGCGTTCCGCATCGAAACTGGCGCTGCTGGGGACGGGTGTGGTGGGCAGCGCGTTCGTCGCGCGCTACCAGCGGTTGCAGGAGCGTGCATTGCCGGTGCCGACATTGGCATGGCTGGCCAATTCACGTGCCCTGCAGGCCTGCGACGCGTCCGTGCGCCAGGCGCTGGACGACGCCAACCAGGCCGCCGCGCGTACGGACGGTCTGCCCCCTTGGGCAGAAGGTGAAGCGCTGCGTGCCGGCGATATCGTGGTGGATGCCACCGCCAGCGAGAGCGTGGCGGACTGGCATGCGGAATGGTTGTCGCGTGGCGTGCACGTGGTGACCGCCAACAAGCTGGGAAGTGGCAGCTCGCTCCCGCGCGCGCAAGCCATCGCGCGGGCGCGTGCGGATTCCGGTGCGCACTACGGCGATGCCGCCACCGTCGGCGCGGGACTGCCGCTGCTGCGCAGCCTGCGCGCGCTGGTGGCCGGTGGCGACCGCATCCATCGCGTCGAAGGCGTGCTGTCAGGTTCACTGGCGTGGCTGTTCAACCAGTACGACGGCATGCGTGCGTTTTCAGGCTTCGTTCGCCAGGCAAGGCAGGCCGGTTTCACCGAGCCCGATCCGCGCCTGGACCTGTCCGGCGAGGACGTGCGCCGCAAGCTGATGATCCTGGCGCGTGCGGCGGGGTTCCCGTTGCATGCGGAAGACGTGCGGGTTGATTCGCTGGTGCCGACGGAGCTTGCGGCGTTGCCGCTGGCCGACCTGGACGCCGCACTGGTGCAGCTTGATGCGCCGCTGGCGGCGCGTTTCAAGGACGCCTACCGGAATGGTGCGCGCCTGCGCTTCATCGGTCGCTTCGATGCCGAGCGTGCCAGCGTCGGCCTGCAGGCATTGCCGGTCGATCATCCGCTGTGCGGCGGTGGCGGCACCGACAACCGGGTGGCGATCTACAGCGACCGCTACGCCGAACAGCCGCTGGTGGTGCAGGGTCCGGGCGCCGGGGCGGACGTCACCGCGGCGGCGCTGCTGGATGACGTGCTGGCGATCTCGCAGGCGGCGTAGTCCATTCCGGACGCGTCATGGCCTCAAGGCGTCAAGGCGTCCAGCAACGCCGTGTTGAAGCGGGCCGGGGCTTCCACCTGCGGCGAATGCCCCAGGTCCTCGAACTCGACCAGCGTCGCGCCGGGAATCGCAGCCGCTGCCCGCTTGCCCAGCGCAGGATAGTCGCCCAGCCGTTTCGCCAGTTCGGGCGATGCCAGATCCTTGCCGATGGCGGTGCGGTCCTTCTGGCCGATGAAGAGGGTCGTCGGTACGGTGATCCGCGGAAATTCGTGGACGACCGGCTGGTTGAACACCATGTCTGAGGTCAGCGCCTGGCTCCATGCCACCGCGTCCCGGCCGTCGCCTGCGTACATGCCACCCAGCATGCGTACCCAGTGTTCGTACTCCGGCTTCCACTCGCCGCCGTAGTACACCGTGCGCTGGTAATCGCGGATGGTGTCGAACGAGGTCTTCAGTTCGCGCGCGTACCACGCATCGATGCTCCGCCAGGGTACGCCGCTGGCCTTCCAGTCCTCCAGCCCGATCGGATTGACCAGCAGCAGGTGCTGCGTGGCCTGCGGATACTGCAGCGCATAGCGCGTGGCGAGCATGCCGCCCATCGAATGGCCCACGATCACCGCGCGGTCGATGCCGAGATGTTCCAGCAACGCATGCGTATTGGCAGCCAGTTGGTCGAACGAGTACTGGTAGCGTTGCGGCTTGTCCGACTTGCAGAAGCCGATCTGGTCCGGCGCGACGACGCGATAGCCCGCCTGCGTCAATGCGGTGATCGCCGACTCCCATGTGGCGGCGCAGAAGTTCTTGCCGTGCAGCAGCACGACGGTACGGCCGTTCGGCGCTGCAGTCGCGACATCGAGATAGGCCATCTCAAGCGACTGTGCCTGCGACACGAGTGAGAAGGTCCGCACCGGATGCGGGTAGTCGAACCCCTCAAGCCGTGCGCCGTGGCGGGGCAGTGGTCCGGCATGCGCGGACGAGAGCGAGGCGAGGGCCATCGCCAGCGTGGCCAGCTTCCAGCGAGCAGTTTTCATGCAGGGATTCCGCAACGTGGCGTGACAGCGTATCGCGGATGCCCTCCAGGCGACGTCAATCGTCGTGCGAAGGCGCAGGAGGCGTCGTGATCGGATGATGCGGACCGCGCAACGCCAGGTTGCCACACCGGACCAGTTCGCCGGGATCGCGGCGCAGCAGGTCGGGGTCGATCGGTGGCAGCGGCAAGGTCGTGGCTTCGTAGAGTGCCCAGCCGTTGCGGCCGTTCGCCTTGACCTCGTACAGCGCGCGATCCGCCAGCGAGACCAGTTGTTCCCAGCCCAGAAGGTCGGGCACGGCGGCGAAGGGGGGATAGCCGATCAGGCCCAACGAGGCCGTCACCTGCAGTCGCGTGTCGCCCACGTCCATCGGTTGTGCGGCGATGGCGGTACAGATGCGACGCCCCAGCGCATGCAGCTCGTGGCGAGGCATCGGCCTGAATACCATCAGGAATTCTTCCCCGCCCCAGCGGATCACGTAATCACCGTCGCGCGACAGCGTGCGCAGCCGATGCGCGACCGTCTGCAGCACGTGGTCGCCGGCCTGGTGGCCATGGCCGTCGTTGATCGACTTGAAGTGATCGATGTCGAGCAGTGCGAAAGCCAGCACGTCGACGCCGGCGGCGAATCCGGGCATGCGCTGGTAGTAGGCGATGTCGGCGGGCAGTTGCCGGGTCAGGTAGCGGCGGTTGTGCAGCCCGGTCAGCGGATCGGTGAGGCTGATGGCTTCCAGTTGCCGGTTGGCCTGCTGCAGGTCGCGGGTGCGCTGCTGCACCAGCCGCTCAAGCGCGACGCGCTTGTTGTGGTGGCGTCGCAACACCCAGCGGTTGGACAACACCACCAGGATCGCCAGGCCGATGACGGCCAGCAGGTAGAACCACACGCTTTCGTAGAAGTACGGGGCGATGGAGAACGACTGCGCGGCCGCGGCACGACCGGAGACGCCGCTGTTGTTGGTCCCGATGACTTCGAACACGTACCGGCCTGCGGGCAGGTTGGTGTAGGTGGCGCTGCGCTGGTGCGGATCTTCCAGCAGCCGCCAGTCCTCGTCATAGCCTCTCAGGCGATAACGGATGTCGATGTGGTCCGAGGCCTGGAAGCTGAGGGTGGTGAACTCGAAGCGCAGGTCGCGCGCCGCGCTGGGCAGCGTCCAGTCGGCGGCGGGATCCGCCGGGCGCCACTTGCCCTGGACCTGCACGCGTTCGATCACCGATTCCGGGACGTAGGCGTTGGCCAGGTCCTGGTCCGTCGCCATCACCACCACGCCGTCGCGCGTGGGCAGCCACAGTGCGTTGTCGACCAGGAACCCGCGGCTGTTGCCGGCGCCGTTGCAGCAGTCGCCCTTCTGGCCGCCGTGGCGGTCCCCGCGCTCGTTGAGCAGTGTCCTGGCGTTGATGCGCACGCCGGGATCTTCGGTGGCGGCCAGCAGGTCCGCGACGGCGACCCGATAGATCCCGCGCAGGCCGCCGACCCAGAGGAATCCGCTGGCATCTTCGCCAAAGAAAAACGGGGCATTCGCCGGGATGCCACGCTGCTTGTCCAGGCGCGTCCAGCGCTGGCCGTCGAACAGCAGCAGCATTTCCTCCGACAGCGTGCCCGCCAGCCATTGGCCGCCGGCGAGTTCGTGCAGCGCGACGACGTGCGGCGCATCCAGGCCGGTGCCGCCGAACGGAATCGCGACGAGATGTTCGTCGACGAATTCGTACAGGCCGCTCTGGGTGCCGACCAGCAGGCGGCCATCCCGGGTTTCCAGCAATACGCGGACGCGGATGTCGCGCAGGCCGGCCTGTTCGGCGTAGCGACGCAGGCGGTCTCCGCCATCCCAGCGGTACAGCCCGGTGCTGGTGGCGAACCACAACCGTCCGCTCCGGTCCCGCACGATGCCGTTCACCTGTGCGGTATCCATCGCCGCCAGTACGTGCGGGCGCTGCACGCGTCCGTCGCGATGGAGCGCGGCGCCGTTGCGCGTGCCGATCCACGTCTGGCCGTTCTCGGGCAACAGGCTGTAGGCGGCGGGATGCGGCAGTGCGCGTCCCGGTATCAGCGTGCGGAAGCGCCCCTTCTCCAGCACGCTCACGCCATCGTCGCTGCCGACCCATGTCCGGCCATCAGGCGCGCGCGCGGCCGACCAGAGCAGC
Source organism: Pseudoxanthomonas sp. SE1 (assembly GCF_029542205.1). NCBI lineage: Bacteria > Pseudomonadati > Pseudomonadota > Gammaproteobacteria > Lysobacterales > Lysobacteraceae > Pseudoxanthomonas > Pseudoxanthomonas sp. SE1. The sequence continues at coordinate 936,162 of NZ_CP113783.1, forward strand.
GGTTGGGCGAGGCCTTCAGCGCGGCTGTAGCGGCGTGTCCAGCCATTCCAGGCGCGGCTGACACCTTCGTTGTTGCTGCCCAGCCACAGGTTCGATTCGCGGTCTTCGTAGAGCGCGCGGATCTCCGCCAGCGGACCTTCGGCGCGGATCCGTTCCAGCAGTCGGCTCTGGCGAAAGCGGTAGAGCGTGTCGCGCGTGCTCGCCCACAGGATGCCGTCGCGGTCCTCGTGCAGCGCCTGCACACCACCGCTCACAGGCGCGACGTCGCCGTGCCGCTGCCAGTGGCGGCCATCGAACACGAACAGGCCGGCACCGCATCCGGCCCAGAGCCGCCCATCGTGGCGCGCCAGCGAGGTGATCGCGTCCGCGGAGACGTGGCCGGGCAACGTCAGCGTGCGTTCGCCTGCGTCGTCGAAGACATGCACCCGCCCGCGGCCACCGACCCAGAGCGTCCCGTCAGCATCGACATGAAGGGCCAGTGCACCGCCGTCCTCGATCCGGTGGAGGGTCTGCAGGTGGCGACCAACGACCACCATCACGCCCCGGTTGGAGGCCACCAGCAGCCTTCCGCGGGCGTCGCGCGCCAGCGCGTTCACGTCCACCACGCCAGGCACTTCGCCGCCGGCGAGGGCCAGTGTCGTGACCTGGTTGCCTTCGCGCATCGCCAGGCCTTGCGGCGTGCCGATCCACAGGCGTCCTGCGTCGTCGGTATGCAGCGCCTCTATCCACGTGCTGGGCAGGCCCGGCGTGTTGTCCAGGTCGAAGTTGGTGAAACGCACTCCATCGAAGCGGCTGAGCCCGGCCTGGGTGCCGAACCAGAGGTAGCCCGGCCGGTCCTGGGCGATGGCCAGGACGCTCAGCTGGGGCAGGCCCTGTTCCAGGGCCCAGTGATTGCGCACGTAGTGATGGAACGACTTGGAGGGGTCGAGCGCCTGCGCCGACGGGCAAAACGCCGCCATCCCGCCCAGCAGGGGCAGGCACCAGGCGGCCAACCGGCACCGCCAGGAAGGACGGGCGCGGCGGGCCATGTCCGTGGGACTGGACAGGGCAGCTCTCCGGTAAGTCTGTTTACCAAGAACGGTATCGGCGCGGTTCTGCGGGCCTAAAGGGTCGAGGGCCTGGACTGACGTGTCGCCGTAACGTGGTCGTGAGGGCGCGGATGACGCAGCTTCGTGGCCAACCTGGCGGAGGCCGCGTAGCCCGGGTACGGCCAAGGGCCGCAACCGGGAAATGCGCCGGCGTGTCGGATCCCGGGTGCGCTGCGCTTGCCCAGGCTGCGCTGGCTGAATCCCGTTCGTGGTGAGCCCGTCGAACCACGCTCTTTGCGGGCTGTCGTCAGGTCAAGCCAGCCCCGCTCTGCCGTGAAAAGCGTGGTTCGACAAGCTCACCACGAACGGGATGTCGGGGCGACTACTTGAAGGACTGTCGCAGCCGCATAGCCCGGCTAAGGCCGAAGGCTGCACCCGGGAAGTACGCTGGCGTGTCGGACCCCGGGCGCGCTTCGCTTACCCGGGCTACGCTGCTTCGCGTACCTAGGCTGGCAGGTATATCGACGCCGCAGCAGGTGGGCACACCTCGCTCACTCCGCGCACCCTGACGGGGGATCGGATAGCCGCGGTCGTGAGAGGCGGTGCCGATTCATCACACGGGTCTGGTGGCCATCGAAGTCCCGACCAGAATCAAGCCTGCCGAAAAAGAGGGTCAGGCTTGGGCGAACCTGTCAGGCGGCACCTGTGTCGGCGCCCAATTCGCGGGAGACATGTTCGGTCAGTTCGGTCGTGTTCCTTACGAATTCGGCCTGCAAGTCAATGCCGCACTTGTGCGCCAGAACAATGATTGACCATAAGCAGTCCGACAACTCATGGCCAAGCTTGGCTCTGCAGTCATCGATATGCCTGATGCCGGCATTTGCCTGGATCAGCTTGGCCAGATCCCCTACATCTCCGACAAACCCGAGTGCGAGTTCCTCCGTGGTCCAGACGCGGCCATAACGTTCGATCTCAAGCTGCTCATACAGCTCGTTCAGACGCAATGCCAGCTTTTCAAGGTCGTGAAGACTCATGTCATGCCGCCTAACACTCGATCACATTCACCGCCAACCCGCCGCGGCTGGTTTCCTTGTACTTGTCCTGCATGTCGCGGCCGGTGTCGCGCATGGTCTTGATGACCTTGTCCAGCGATACCTTGTGCTTGCCGTCGCCACGCATGGCCATGCGGCTGGCGTTGATGGCCTTCACCGCGCCCATCGCGTTGCGCTCGATGCACGGGATCTGCACCAGACCGCCGATCGGGTCGCAGGTCAGGCCCAGATTGTGTTCCATGCCGATCTCGGCCGCATTCTCGATCTGGCTCGGCGTGCCGCCCAGCGCCGCGACCAGCCCGCCAGCCGCCATCGAACACGCCACGCCCACCTCGCCCTGGCAGCCCACTTCGGCGCCGCTGATGCTGGCGTTCTCCTTGTAGAGGATGCCGATGGCCGCGGCTGTGAGCAGGAAGTCGAACACCCGCTGCTCGCTGTTGCCGGGACAGAAGCGGTCGTAGTAGTGCAGCACCGCCGGGATGATGCCGGCCGCGCCGTTGGTGGGCGCGGTGACCACGCGGCCACCGGCGGCGTTCTCCTCGTTCACCGCCAGCGCGTACAGGTTGACCCAGTCCAGCACCGTCAGCGGATCGCGCATGGCGGCTTCGGGCTTGCTGGACAGCTCCCGGTGCAGCGCAGGTGCGCGGCGTGAGACGTGCAGGCCACCGGGCAGGGTGCCTTCCTCGCGGATACCGCGCGCCATGCACGACTGCATCGCGTTCCAGATCGCGCGCAGGTTGTCGCGGATCTCGTCCTCGCTGCGCCAGGCCTTCTCGTTCTCGAACATCAGTGCGGCGATGCTCAATCCGCTGCGCTGGCACTGCGCGAGCAGTTCGTCGCCGCTCCTGAACGGGTAGGGCAGCGGCGTCTCGTCGGCGACGATGCGGTCCACCGCGGCGTCGTCCTGGTTGACCACGAAACCGCCACCGACCGAGTAGTAGTCGCGCGTGGCGATCACCTCATCCTGCGCGTCGTACGCGGTGAAGCGCATGCCGTTGGTGTGGTAGGGCAGCTTCTGCCGCTTGTTCATCAGCAGGTCGCGTTTCTCGTCGAAGGCGACCGCGTGGGTGCCGCCCAGCAGCAGGCGCTTGTCCTTGCGGATGCGCTCCAGGGCCGGCGGGATGATGTCCGGGTCGATCTCGTTCGGGTAGTGGCCTTCCAGCCCCATCAGCACGGCCTTGTCGGTGCCGTGGCCGCGGCCGGTCAGGGCCAGTGAGCCGAACACTTCCGCACGTATCCGCGCCACGTCGTGCAGTCGGCCGGGTTCCTCCAGCCAGCGGGCGACAAAACGCGCAGCGGCCCGCATGGGGCCGACCGTGTGGGAAGAACTGGGACCGATGCCGATCTTGAAGAGGTCGAACGTGCTGACTGCCATGCCGCGTATTCTATGCCGTCGGCGCGGACAACCTTTCCCGCGTCGCAACAGATTGCCGGAACGAGGACGCCGATGCCCCTGATCCTTTACCAGCGTGACGATTGCCACCTTTGCGACCTGGCGCTGGACGTGCTGGCCGCTTCACGGGCGCCGGCGTTCGAAAGCGTGTTCATCGATCATGACGATGTGCTGGAAGCGCGTTACGGCGCACGGGTGCCGGTGCTGCGCGATGACGCGACCGGGGCGGAGCTGGATTGGCCGTTCAGTGCGGACCGCGTGAAGGCATGGCTGCCGTGAACATGCGCGCCTGGTCGCATTGGCTTGCCTTGCTGGGCATCGCGTCCGGCAGCGCCGCGGCGACGGACGTGGACCTGGCAAAGACGGGCCCGGGCCGTGCCGGGGCTTTTGCGTGGCAAGGCCGGACGCTCTCGCAAGTGCTGCCGGTGGATGCCATCGATCGCATCGTGCTGCTGAAGGCAGTGACCAGCGCGCCCGCCGACCTGGACCTGCGCAATCTGCGCCGCATGCTGCGCGATGCCGCCGGTGCTTCCTTGCAGGCCGCCAACGATGACCAGCAGGTGTTTCTGCAACTGGGCGGCAACGACACCATCTGGGAAGCCGTCCTGCTGACGCGGGCAGGCGAGGTGTTCGGCCTCGTCATCCGTCCCGGCACTGCGGCCGCGGAGGGCGCACATCGCGCCTGCCTCACGGACGAAGCGGGCAGGCGCGGGTGTTTCGGAATTCCTCCGGTGCCGGCCAGCTGACGATGCCGGGCCTCAGGGCTTGGGTTTGAACACCACTTTCGTGCTGATGGCCACGTCGTTCGGGATGGTCGAGGTATCGGCCCACTCGCCGCCGCCGATGCCGAAGTCCAGGCGCTTCACGCTGGCCCTGCCGGTCAGCACGGGCTGCGCGCCGGGCGTCCAGGTGAAGGTCAGCGTGACGGGCTTGCTCACGCCACGCAGCGACAGCGTGCCGTCGGCGGCGTACTGGTTGCCGCCCAGCGAACGGAACCTGGTCGCCGTGTAGCGCGCCTGCGCGAACGTGCCCACATTGAAGAAGTCGGATGACACCAGCGTGTCGTCGCGATCCTTGTTGCCGGTCTGCGTGCCTGCAAGCTGGATGGCGACATCGAGCTTGCTGGCCGCGAGCTGCGCAGGATCGAAACTCATCGTGGTGGTGAAGCCGCCGAACTTGCCGGTGAAGGTTTCGCCCTGGTAGTTGCTGGCGAAGACCAGCGTGGAGCCGGGCGCCTGTACATAGTCGGCGGCCATGGCCGGCGCGGTGGCCAGCAACAGGGAAGCGAGCGCCAGGCGCGCGCGGTCAGACGGTTTCATCGGGAGAATCCTGCGGTGTGGGGGAAGGGGAAGCGGAAGCGACGGCCTTGCGGCGCCCCGGCAGCATGCGCGTCAGCGTGGCATCGCCCTGGAACAGATGGTGGTAGAGCGCGGCCGCGGCGTGGGCGAGCACCAGTACAACGAGCACCCAGAACAGCAACTCGTGTGCGCCTTCGGCAGCCTCGTGCACGCCATCATCGCGGCCGGTGATGGCCGGCAGGTTGAACAGCTTGAACCACTGCAGCGGATAGCCGGCGGACGAGTTCAGCACCCAGCCCGACAGGGGAATCGCGAACAGCAACGCATACAGCAGGACGTGGGTGATGGAGGCGATGCGCTGCTGCCATGTGGGCGTGCCCGGTACCGGTGCGGGCGCTCCTGCGTAGAGCCGCCACAGCACGCGCAGTGCGACCAGGGCGAGGATGGTCAGTCCGATGGACTTGTGCAGCGCGTAGATGTCGATCTTGCGCGGCCCGTTGGGCAGGTCGCCCATGGTCAGGCCGAGGTAGGCCATCGCCAGGATCAGCACCACGATGAGCCAGTGGAACAGTTGGCTGATCGCGCCCCAGCGTTCGTCGGTGTTCTTGAGGGTCATGGCGTCGGCTCCGGCGGTGGCGGTGGCGGTGGCGGGGGAGGCAGGGTGTCGCGGTCGTCGGCCTTGCCGTCATGCGTGGCTTCGGCTTCGATGCGAAGGTCCACCTGGTCGCCGATCACCGACTTCCAGGCCGTGATGCCGAAATCGGCGCGGCTGATCGTCGTGGTGGCGGAAAACCCCACCGTGCGGCGGAACGGTGGCATCGGATGGCGCTTGGCGGCGTTCAGCACGACATCGAGGACGACGTCGCGCGTGACGCCACGCAAGGTCAGCTCCCCGTGCGCCCGCGCATGTGTCGCGTCGATGGGTTCCACGCGCGTGGATACGAAGTGCGCTTCGGGGTGGCCTTCGGCATCCAGCAGCGATTTCGCCAGCGTGGCCTTGTTCCAGTCCGCGTCGCCCAGGTCCACGCGCGCCAGCGGCACGCGTACGTCGACACGCGCGCGGGTCCAGTCATCGGGATCGAAAGCGAGCGTGCCGGTGCTGCCCGAGACGGTCCCGATGGCGTTGGAGAAACCCGCGTGGCTGATGGCGAACATCACCCGCGTGTGCACCGGGTCCAACCGGTACTCGGCCAGCGCGTCTCGCGCGGACGCGGTCACCGGCAACAAGGCTGCCAGGCAGAGGACGCGCAACAACAGGCAGCGGGAGGACAATCCGGGCATGGGAACGGATTCTAGGGGCCGGCCCATGAAGATAACCCGCTTGCGCGTGCAACGGTCCGTTGCGACGATGCCCGAGGGGCGATCAGGGAACGAGGGCGGGCAGGAATGGTGATGCGTGCGTGGTGGCTGTTGCTGCTGTGTCTGTTGTGCGCGTCCGCGCCGGCGACCGTGCCCGAGATTCCGCGCTTCCGCCTGCTCGGGGCGGGTGACGGCCTGCCTTCCACGACCATTCCTGCGCTCGCGCGTGACGGTGCCGGTTATCTGTGGGTGGCTACGTGGGATGGCCTGGCCCGCTACGACGGCGTGGGGTTCAAGGTGTGGCGCCACGATCCTGCCGACCCGGCGTCGTTGCCCGGCAACGTGGTGCAGGCGCTGCATATCGATGCCGCCGACCGGGTCTGGGTGGCGACGGAGAACGGCGGCCTGAGCGTGATGGGGAACGACCGCAAGGGTTTCCGGCACTACCGCCAGGCCACCCATCCGCAGATGGGCAGCGACGATGTGTTCGCGATCGCCAGCCGTGGCCGCGACATCTGGTTCGGCACGTTCGGCGGAGGACTGCACAGGCTGTCGGCCGACGGAGGCATCACCCGGTTCACCGCGGAAGCAGGAAGTGCCGACGGCCTGCCGTCGGACAGCGTGCTGTCGCTGGCCTTCGACGCCAGGGGCGCGCTGTGGATCGGCACCATGGGCGGCCTGGCGCGCTATGACGGCCAGCGCGTGCAGCGGCTGGCACTGCCCGGCGGCGGCGCGCAGATCATCTATTCGGTGAGCGCAGATGCGGGCGCGATATGGGTGGGTGCGTCCGATGGCGTGCATCGCTGGTTGCCGGAGGGCCGCTGGGTGTCGCCGCCCTGGTCGCCGATGTTCGCGCGCCCCAATGCGCTGATCGCGATGGCCAGTGATGGCCAGGGCGAATACTGGCTGGCCAGCCAGGGCGGCCTGTGGCGGACCGAGGGCGACCGCGCGCCGGCACCGGTGAACTACGACGCGCAGAGCGTGGGCATCGGTCGCGTGCTGCAGGCGGTCATCGCGTTGCCGGACGGCGGCCTGTGGGTGCCGGTACCGACACGCGGCCTGGCCTATCTCCGCTCGGACTGGAGGCGCATCGCCGCATTCTCGCCGGCGCAGGGGCTCGGCGGCGGGCTTTATCGCGGCCTGTCGCAGGCGGGCGCCGACGGTCTCTGGATGGCCAGCAGCACGGGCAAGCTGGAGCGTCTGGATACGCGTCGTGGTCATGTCACGCCGATGCCGCACCATGCCGCTCTGCTGGCCGAACTGCGACTTACTTCGGTGCTGCAGGACCGGCGTGGGCAGGTGTGGATCGGCCATCGCAATGGCCTGATCCGCACCGATCCGCATACCGGCGCGATGATGCAGTGGGCGCACGAAGGGGGCGACGCCGTACCTGACAGGACGTCCATCGACTGGCTGGTCGAGGCAAAGGACGACACGGTGTGGCTGGTCACGCAGATGGGCAGCGTGCAGCAGCGCGATGCCGTCAGCGGGCGGGTATTGAGGACGATACGCAAGGAAGAGGGCGGAAGCGGCAGTCTTCCCGACATCGAGGGGATCGCGGTCGCACCGAGTGGCCGTGTGTGGCTGGGAGGTGCGGAAGGCATGCTGCACTGGGATGCCGCCGCTGCCCGTTTCGTCGCCGTGCCTGCGCTGGGCAGCGAGCGTGTGTATGCGTTCGCGTTCGAGCACGGTGACCGGCTCTGGCTGCATCGCATGTCGGGGGTGGAGGCATGGCGCCGCGATGCGGATGGCTGGGTGCGCGAACGGCGGATCGGCGCGGCGGAAGGATTGCCGGCGGTCGAGTCCACGGGTCTCGCCGTGGATCCGCAGCGTCGCGTGTGGTTGGGGACGCGTCGTGGCCTGTTCCGCATCGACCCCAACCTGCGTGGTTCGCGCGCATTGCTGCGCAACTTCGGTGTGCGCGAAGGCCTGCTGAGCCAGGAGTTGAACGACCGCGGCATCTTGATGACCACCGACGGCCTGCTCGCCACGACCGCCGCGGACGGCTCGGTGGCGTTGCTCGACACGCATCTGCCCGACCCGCGGCCGATAACGCCCAACCTGGTGCTGGACAGCCTGCAGGTGAGTCGAGGCGACACGGTATTGCACCTGCCACCGATGGCGTCGCTGGAACTGCGCCCGGAGGACCACGAACTGCTGGTAGGTACCCGCCTGCTGAGCTACGAGAATCCGCTGGGCAACCGGTATCGCTCCCTGCTGGAGGGATTCGACAGCGGCTGGACGGACCAGGGCTCCAGCGGCGAGCGCGTGTTCTCGACGCTGACGCCGGGCCGCTACCGCCTGCGGGTACAGGCGTTCGACGCCGCCGGCAACGCATCGGAGGAGCTCGTGCTGCCGGTGCATGTGCTGCCGCCGTGGTGGCGCAGCACCTGGGGGATGGTGCTGTTCGCCGTCATCGGCCTGCTGTTGCTGCTGGCGGCCGGTGCGGCATATCGCAGGCGGGTGCGTCGCCGGAGTGCGTGGCAGCTGGCCGAGCACAAGCGCGAAGTGGCCGAGCAGGCCTCGCTGGCGAAGACGCGTTTCCTGGCCACGCTGGGTCATGAGATCCGCACGCCCATGACCGGCGTGCTGGGCATGACCGAGCTGTTGCAGGCCACGCCGCTGGACGAGCGCCAGCAGGGCTACACGAATGCCATCCAGCGTGCGGGCACGCATCTCCTGCGGCTGGTCAACGATGCGCTGGACCTGGCGAAGATCGAGGCAGGCAAGCTGGAACTGCAGCAGGTCGAATTCGACCTGCATGTGCTGATCGGCGACGTCGGTGCGCTGATGGGTCCGGTGGCGGGCAAGCGCGGGCTCGCCTTCCATCACGGCATCGCGGCAGGCGTCCCGCGCGTGGTCCGCGGGGATCCGCTGCGATTGCGGCAGATCCTGTTGAACCTGCTGGGGAACGCGATCAAGTTCACCGAGGCGGGCCATGTATCGCTGCACGCGCTGCCGCTGGCGCCGCAGGGCGTGCGCCTGACGGTGGGCGATACCGGGCCGGGCATCAACGCCGAGCAGCAGATGCGGCTTTTCCGTCGTTTCGAGCAGGCAGAGGGTGCGCAGACCACATCGCGCTACGGCGGCAGCGGGCTGGGCCTGGCGATCTGCCAGGAACTGGCGGTGGCGATGGGGGGACGCATCGAACTGGAGAGCGCACCCGGCAAGGGCACGCGCTTCTTCGTCGATCTGCCCGCATTGAATGCAAGCGCGGGCGAACCCGTGCAGGCGCCCGCGCCGGCCGTGGGTGCGCCGGCGCAGGTGAGGCCGCTGGACATCCTGCTGGTCGAGGATGACACGACAGTGGCGGACGTGGTGGCCGGGTTGCTGCGCGCACGCGGCCATCGCGTGCTGCATGCCCCGCACGGACTGGCGGCGTTGACCGAGGTGGCAGGTACCGCCTTCGACCTGGCGTTCCTCGATCTGGACCTGCCCGGGCTGGATGGCATGGCGCTGGCGCAGCAGTTGCGGTTGCGCGGCGTGACCATGCCGTTGATCGCGCTGACCGCGCGCACGGATGCGGAGGCAGAGCCGCTCGCGCGGCAGGCCGGCTTCGACGACTTCATCCGCAAGCCGGTGACGGGCGACATGCTGGCCACGGCGATCGCATCGCTCCTCGAACGCAGCGACGGGACGGAACAGGGAGAAGCCTCTTGAAGATCGTGAAATCGGTGATCGGCGTGCTCCTGGTACTGGCGCTGGCCGGCGCTGCGGCTGCCGAAACACCGCAGCCCCCGTTGCTGGGCGACTACATCACGGACAGTCGCGCGCTGTACCCGCTGCGCGTGGGCGATTGGGAGGCGGTCGGCGAAAAGCGCTACGAACAGCAGGAGCTGGGCGTGTCGGTGCGCTACCAGGACACCCGCAAGCCGGATCGCTGGATGGATCTGTACCTGTATCCGGCTGGCGTGATGTTCGATCCGGCATTCGAGCGCGTGTTCAATCAGAGCGTCGACGAAATCGTACAGATCGCGCGCGAACGCAACGCCGGCGACGTACGTCTGGGCGACGCGCGGACGCTCCCCACGCAGCCAGTGGCAGGCGAGGGCATGCTGGGCGACCTGGCCGTCAAGGCACGTTCGTTCGCGATGGAGATCCCGATGCGCGAGAAGCGGTACCGGTCCGCGCTCGCGATGACTGTGCGCGACCTGTACTTCATCAAGATCCGCTACAGCGTGGAGGCCGACAATGCTTCCGACGAGGATGTGCAGCGGCAGGCGGAGGCCTTCCTTGCCGGCTTCGCCACGCAAGTGCGCGTGCTGAACACCGGGCGCTGCCGGCAGGTCCTGCAGGTCAGTCCGCTGCCGGCGGACGGTGTGCAACCGGAAGCGGTGATGGCCAGCACGAACGACGGGCGCGAAGACGAAATGTGGATCGCCGACGAAACCGTCTATCTCCGCCCGTCGGTGATCGCACGGGAGCAGGACGTGGTGCGGCTGCGAAGCGAGGCCCAATCGATCCGCGACGTGTTGCGCGGCCGGTGCGTGTCGCCTGAGATGATGGAGATCGCCGTGCCGGACGGCATGCGCGAAATCCGCTTCGAATACCGCTTGCCGCCGGAACGCTCGGACGGCACCACGCCACGGTTGCGCGGACGCCGCACGGGCGTGGGGTGATCCTGCGCCCTCAGGGCAACGCGCGGACTTCGATCACCCCGAAAACAGGATCGTAATAGAACCAGTCGCTGGTGTTGTCCGCCAGCCACGCGATCCGCGCGCGCGATGGCTGTGGCACGTGGCAGAGCAGGGCATGGCCGTAGTCTTCGCCGGGGGCGGAGGGCGCGGGCGGAGCCTCCGACAGCAGGTCCTGGAGCGATCCGGGTTTTTCGCCCCAGCTGAGGCAGTCCGCATCGGTGCCGGTGCCCTCGGGCCAATCCATGCGTGCCCAGAATGCGTCACGGCCACGCCGCTGCAATCGATGCGCGTCGGACGTCGCGCCATCGCCCACCTGCATCACGCGCCAGCGGTCGCCAGCCTGCTGCACGATCCACACCACGTCATCGGGGAGTGCGGTCGCGTCGTGACCATACCTGCCGGCGAAGGCCGGTGGCTCGCCAGCATCCGCGAATGCGCACGGAATGCAGAACAGGAGCAGCAAGGCGAAGCGGCGCATGGGATCAGTCCGCCCAGGCTTCGACGTACAGGGTACGGGTGTCATCGTCCGGATCGGCATGGATCCAGATGCCGCCGGCATCGCCGGCTGGCAGGTAAAGGCCGTCTTCCGCTTCCAGCATGGTGCACGCCGTGTTGACCGTTTCCCGTGCGGTGGCCTGTTCGCGGCAGGCGTCTTCGACGAACCGTCGCAGCGCCGGCGCGGCTGCGACATACGGCGTCGCCAGCACGTATTGATGGTCGCCCCAGCGCTGGGAATCCATCAGGCGTACCTCCGTCACCGGCTGGCCCGCCAACCGCACGCGTTCAGGATGCAGCTGCGCACGGGCATTCACGGCCGTGAGCGCTTCGCTATCGTCATCGGCCATGGCGTCATCGCAGTCCAGTTCCACGCGGACCACGTGTTGCCACCATCCGGGCGCGAGTTCATCCAGACGGCGTGCGCGGATGCGCTCGCAGCCCGGGGCGACATCCAGTGCGTGCGAGGCGTGGTCAGCCGGCACCACCATCACCAGCGCCGGGAAGTCGCCCCCTGCGACATGCAGGAGGGGTGGCGCGGCTTTGTCCTCTGCGCGGACCTGCGCGCCTGCCATCAGCAACAGACCGGCAGCTGCGGGGGCAAACAGGGGGCTGCATTCCATTGCGTCACTCCGGCGGGAAAGGGCGTGGATCAGCGTGCGCTGTAGGCGTGCACTTCGTCCACCAGCACCGCGACGTGGTCCGGGTTCATGTCCGGCGACATGCCGTGGCCAAGATTGAAGACGTGTCCTTCGCGCGAACCGCCGTTGCCGTCGCGGAAACTGTCCAGCGCGCGGCGGACTTCGCGGCGGATCGCCTCGGGCGAACCGTACAGCGTGGCCGGATCCAGGTTGCCCTGCAGCGCGACCTGGCCGCCGGTGCGGCGCGCGGCCTCGCCCAGCTCGACCAGCCAGTCCACGCCCACGCCCTCGGCGCCGGTGGCGGCCAGGTCTTCGAGGTAGGCGGCGGTGCCTTTGCCGAACAGGATCAGCGGGGTGCGCTCGGCGCCGTCACCGCGTTGCAGTTCCTGCGCGATGCGTTGCAGGTAGGGCAGGGAGAATTCACGGTACATCGCGGGCGACAGCACGCCGCCCCAGGTGTCGAACACCTGCAGCGCCTGCGCGCCGGCGGCGCGCTGGGCGGCCAGGTAGGCGATCACGGCATCGGTGTTGACCGACAGCAGGCGGTGCAGCGCGGCCGGCTCGTTCAGCGCCATCGCCTTGATGCGCGCGAAGTCCTTGCTGCCGCCGCCTTCCACCATGTAGCAGGCCAGCGTCCACGGGCTGCCGGAGAAGCCGATCAGCGGCACCTTGCCGTCCAGTTCGCGCCGGATCACCCGCACCGCGTCCATCACATAGCGCAGTTCGGTTTCCATGTCCGGCACGCCCAGCTTCGCCGCATCGGCGGCGCTGCGCACGGTGCGTTCGAACTTCGGGCCTTCGCCTTCGACGAAATACAGGCCTAGGCCCATCGCGTCCGGAATGGTCAGGATGTCGGAGAACAGGATGGCCGCGTCCAGGTCGAAGCGGCGCAACGGCTGCAGGGTGACTTCGCAGGCGATATCGGGGTTCTTCGCCATGCCGAGGAAGCTGCCGGCCTCCTTGCGGGTGGCGCGATACTCCGGCAGGTAACGGCCGGCCTGGCGCATCAGCCATACCGGCGTACGGTCCACGGGGTCGCGGCGCAGGGCGCGCAGGAAGCGATCATTCTTCAAAGCGGTCATCGGGGGATCCGGAAAGGGTTACTTGGGCGCGTCGGCGCCGCGGGCGAACATCAGCTGGAAGCCGCGCTTGAGGTGGCTGTCGCGGGCCTTCTCGAAGGCTGCATTGGCCTCGTCCTGCAGCAGGTACTGCTCGCGCTTGAGCGCGGCACGACCGCCGATCTGGCCGGTTTCGCGCAACAACTCCCAGCCCCCGAACAGGTCGGGCTGCAAGGTCAGCTGGACGTAGCGGGGCGCTTCGCCCGCGTCGGGGCGTTGCTGGAGGAAGACGCGCATGCCGGCATTTTAGCCGGACAGCACGGCCAGCACGCGGCTTTCGTCCACGTCGGGCACCACCTCGGCCTGGCCCAGCCCGCGCCACAGCACCAGGCGCAGGCGGCCGGCCAGGTTCTTCTTGTCCAGGCGCATGCGGGCCAGCAGCGCCTCGGGTGCCAGGCCGGCCGGTATCCGGACAGGAAGCCCACAGGCCGCGAGCAGGGCTTCCAGGCGGATGGTGTCGGTCGCCGGCGCCAGACCCAGGTCGGCCGACAGCCGCGCCGCCAGCACCATGCCCACCGCCACGGCTTCGCCATGATTGAGGTTGTCGTTGCCCACGCCGCCGTAACCCTGTTCGGTCTCGATGGCGTGGCCGAAGGTGTGGCCGAAGTTCAGCAGCGCGCGCTCGCCCTTCTCCAGCGGATCGCGCGCCACGATCTCGGCCTTGTGCTCGCAGCTGGCGGCGATGGCCAGCGCCAGCGCCTCGCCGTCCATCGCCAGCAGCGCTTCGCGTTCCTGTTCCAGCCACTGGAAGAAGCGCGCATCGCGGATGGCGCCGTACTTGATCACTTCGGCCAGTCCGGCGCGCAGTTCGCGCGGGGGCAGCGTCGCCAATACCCCCGTGTCGGCGAACACCGCGCGCGGCGGATGGAAGGCGCCGACCAGGTTCTTGCCCTGCGGGATGTCGACGGCGGTCTTGCCGCCGACCGACGAATCGACCATCGACAGCAGCGTCGTCGGCACCTGTACGCAGTCCACGCCGCGCATCCAGCATGCGGCCGCGAACCCGGCCAGGTCGCCGACCACGCCGCCTCCCAGTGCGACCACGCAGGCGTCGCGCGTTGCGCCCAGCGTGGCGAGTGCCTCGATGGCATGGCCGAAGTGGGCCAGCGTCTTCGACTCTTCTCCCGCAGGCAGGATGAATGTGCCGATGGCCAGGTCCGGGCGTGCGGCGTGCAGCGCCTCGCGCACCGTGCCGGCGTACAGCGGCGCGACGATCGCGTCGCTGACCAGCAGCACGTGACGGCCGCGCACATGGCGCGCCAGCGCGGCGCCGTCGCCCAGCAGGCCCGGCCCGATGGCGATGGTGTAGGGGATCTCGCCGTCGACATCGACGGTGCGTGCGTGGTTCATGCGTTCTCTTCGATGGGCTGCCAGCGGTGCGCCAGCAGTTGGGTCAGGCGGGCCGTCGCTTCCGGCGGCGTCAGGCCGTCGGTATCCAGGGCGAGGTCGGCGACCTCGCGGTACAGCGGTTCGCGCAGCGTGGCCATGTCCTGCAGCACCTGCTCGCGATCCGGGCGTTGCAGCAGCGGACGGTTGGTACAGCGGCCGAGGCGCTTCAGCTGCGCCTCCACGCTGACCTGCAGGTAGACCACGTAGCCGCGTTGTTTCATCAGTATCCGATTGTCGGCATCCAGCACGGCGCCACCGCCGGTCGAGACCAGGCGGCCGCCGCCGGCCAGCAGTTCGCTCAGGACGGCCTTCTCGCGCTCGCGGAAGCCCGCTTCTCCGACGTGCTCGAACAGGGTGGCGATGCTGGCGCCGGTACGGTCCACGATGGCCTGGTCCGCATCGACGAAGACCAGCCCGAAGCGCTCGGCCACGCGCTTGCCGATGGAGGTCTTGCCGGCCCCGGTGGGGCCGACCAGGATCAGGTTGGGGGCCGGATTCATGATGCGCCAGATGCTAGCACTGCGAACGCATGGCGTGGCCTTAACACCCACGGGTCTACGGTAGCTGTCCGGCGCCGTGCCGGGGCAATCGAAGAAGGAAGGATCATGTCCGTCGCCAAGATCATCGAGGTCAATGCGTCGTCGAAGACCAGCATGGAAGACGCGGTGAAGGTCGGCCTCAAGAAGACCTCCGAGACCGTGAAGAACATCAAGGGCGCCTGGGTCAACGAGATCAAGGTCGTCACCGACGATGGCGGCAACGTCACCGAGTGGCGCGTCAACCTGCGCATCAGCTTCGTGGTGGCGTAAGGCACGCGGTGCCCACGAGCACCGGGTTGTGGGAGCGACGTAAGTCGCGATGACGGCATCCAGCCGCTTCATCGCGACTTACGTCGCTCCCACAGCACCCTGTCCGGCAACGGGCTGCCGCGCCTCATCCAGCTGAATCGTCCTGTCCGCGATCCTTGGCAGCGTCGCCAGCAGGTGCCGGCTGGTCCGCTCGTAGTGCTGGATGAAGCGGTCCAGCTGCGCGCGATCCATGCCGGTGCGGGCGGGATCGCGGGCGAGCATCGCCTGTTCCTGCTGCCAGCGCCATGTCCGCACGATCCCGAAGCCCGGCGGCTGCAGGAACCACAGGGTGTCGATGCGCGACCACAGCGCGGGATAGTCGCGGCGCAGCGCATCGTTGCAATGCCGGCGCCACGCCCCGTCGCGGTCTTCATCGCGTTCGAGCGCATTGACCGGCGCGGACAGGGCGATGTCGTCCTCGGGCATGGCTTTCAGGCACCAGCCTTCGAACAGCACCAGATCCGCCCGTTCCGACATGCATGGCCATCCGGCCGTTGGCAGGCGGTCATCGGCCAGCTTGTTGAACCGCGGCAGTGCGATGTCCTTGCCGGCACGCAGCGCATCCAGCACCTGGCAGCCGAGCGCCACGTCATGCGTCCCCGGTGGCCCGCGCGTGGCGAGCAAGGGATGCACCTCTGCGGCAAGACGCATGCGCTGGGCGCGGGTCAGATAGAGGTCGTCCAGCGACAGCACGGCCACGCGCAGGCCGGAGGCCTCCGCCTGCATCGCGATCTGATGGGCCAGCGTCGATTTGCCACTTCCCTGCAGGCCGGTGATGGCGAAGACCGGCGTACGTGCCGGCAATGCACGCGCGGCGGCCAGCGCGTCGCCGACGAGAACGTCGGGAAAGCCCTCGGGGTGCGTTGCCTGCGTCATCGCGCGACAATAGCGCATGCCCGGCACGCGGGCGCTGCCCTGACGACGCCATGACCGATCTGTACGCCGAAGCCCTCGCCACGTTCGCCACGCTCTTCGGCGAGGCCAAGTCGTCGGGCACCGAGGTCGAGCCCAACGCGATGACGCTGGCCACCGCCACGCCGGACGGTCGTCCTTCCGCACGCACCGTGTTGCTGAAGGCGTTCGATGAACTCGGCTTCGTCTTCTACACCCACACCCACAGCCAGAAGGGGCGCGAGCTGCACGCCAACCCGTGGGCCGCACTGCTGTTCCTGTGGCGCAGCCTGCGCGACGCTGGCATCCAGGTGCGCGTGGAAGGCACCGTCACGCGCGTCAGCGATGCGGAAGCCGACGCCTACTTCGCCTCGCGCCCGCGCCAGAGCCAATTGGGTGCCTGGGCGTCGATCCAGTCCGAGACGCTGGATTCACGCGAGGCCTTCGAGACGCGCATGGCGGAGGTGGAGGCACGCTTCGCCGGTACCGACGTGCCGCGCCCGGACGGATGGAGTGGCTACCGTGTGGCGCCGGAAGCGATCGAGTTCTGGTACGGCGCGCAGTTCCGGCTGCACGAACGCTGGCGCTATGAATGCGATGCCGCCGGTGCCTGGAGCAAGCGGATGTTGTTTCCGTGAGGGATATCGATCGTCCTTGTGGGAGCGACGTAAGTCGCGAGCTCTCGGGACGCTGCGAAAGGCTCGCGACTCACGTCGCTCCCACAGGATGCGCAGTGCGATGATAGGCCCCCAACGTATCGTCTGCCTCACCGAGGAGCCCACCGAGACGCTGTACGCGCTCGGCGAGCAGGACCGCATCGTCGGCATCAGCGGGTTCACCGTGCGCCCCCCGCAGGCGCGCAGGGAGAAGCCCAAGGTCAGCGCGTTCACCAGTGCGAAGATCGACGAAATCCTGAAACTCCGGCCCGACCTCGCCATCGGCTTCTCCGACATCCAGGCCGACATCGCGGCCGAACTGGTGCGGCAGGGCGTGGAAGTGTGGATCAGCAATCACCGCAGCGTGGACGGCATCGTCGACTACGTCCGGCGGCTCGGCGCACTGGTCGGTGCCGCCATGCGTGCCAACGCATATGCCGATGTGCTGCAGCGAGGGCTGGATGACGTGCGTGCGCAGGCGGCGCGCCTGCCACGACGCCCCAAGGTCTACTTCGAAGAGTGGGACGAACCGCAGATCACCGGCATCCGCTGGGTGTCGGAACTGATCGGCATCGCAGGCGGCGACGACGTGTTTCCCGAGATGGCGCGCGAGCCGCTTGCGAAGCAGCGCATCCTCGCCGATGGCAGCGAGGTCGTGCGGCGTGCGCCGGACATCATCCTCGGCTCGTGGTGCGGCAAGAAGTTCCGCCCCGACAAGGTCGCGCGACGGCCGGGTTGGGAGGCCATTCCCGCCGTACGCGACGGCGAACTGCACGAGATCAAGTCGCCGCTTGTCCTGCAGCCGGGACCGGCGGCGCTGACCGATGGTGTGCGGGCGATCGCGGATATCGTGCAGGCGTGGGCGGCGCGGCGGGCGTGAGGCTGGTGTCCGTTGTAGGAGCGACGTAAGTCGCGACCGCATGCCATCCGCGACATCGATCCATGGCAAACGTGAGGATCGCGAGCGCCCCATCCCGTCTCGCGTCGTCCAGTCCGCGGTCGCGACTTGCGTCGCTCCCACAGGTTTTCCTTTGCCTCAGAAATTCCGCTGGAACTTCACCGTCTCGGTGCGGCCGCCGGCTGTCACCACGATTTCGAAACGGTAGGAATTGCGCGGTGAGATGCGGGCCGTGCCTATATGGTCGGCATAGCCGCCGGCGTCGACCTTGCGCAGCGTGATGGCCTGCCGCGCGCCGGACAGATCGTGCGCGGTGACGCTGACGTCACCCTCCGCATCGACCTCTTCCCCACCGTCCACGGTGCGCAGCGCGACCAGCACGAGCGCCGTGCCGGCGTCACGTGGCACGCCGTACTGCCTGGCGACCGCCTCGCTCAACGCCAGCGTCGGCAGCGCGTTGTAGCGCACGCGCAGGGTGCCGAAGTCGGCCTCGGCCGGTGTGGCTTGCACGAACTCGGCGGCGCGCGGCGCGTCGCCGCCGGAGCAGGCGGACAACAGCGGCAACAAGGCCAGGACAAATGCGGCGGCGAATCGTTTCATGTGCATGGGGGATGTGGGCCCGGGTAGCGTACGACGTCGGGAAGGAGGCGGATGCAGGCTCAGTCGTTCGCCGCCGACAGCGCGCCGCCACGCACGGTGGCGGCGTGCACGGCCTGTGCCACCAGCGCTTCGAAACCACCGGCCTGGAAGGTCTCGATGGCCGCCTGCGTGGTGCCATTGGGCGAGGTGACGCGACGGCGCAGCTCGGCCGGTGTTTCACCGCTCTCGGTCAGCATGCGCGCCGCGCCCAGCACGGTCTGCAGTACCAGCGTACGTGCCGCTTCGTCGGACAGCCCTTCCGCCTTCGCCGCCGCTTCCATCGCTTCGGCAAGCAGGAAGACATACGCCGGCCCGCTGCCCGATACGCCGGTGACCGCATCCATCGTGGCCTCGGCCTCGATCCACACGGTCGGACCTGCGGCGGACAGCAGCAGTTCGGCGCGCTGCCGACCTGCCGCATCGACTTCGCTGCTGGCATGCAGCCCGGTCACACCGGCACCCAGCAGGGCAGGCGTGTTGGGCATGCTGCGGACGATCGGCACGCCTCCGCCCAGCCAGCGTTGCATCTGCGTGGTCGTGATGCCGGCCGCGATGGACACGGCGAGCGGGCGCTGCGACTGCGCCAGCGGTGCGAGGCCTTCGCACACCGCGCGCATCACTTGCGGCTTCACGGCGAACAGCCAGGTATCGGCGCCGTAGGCCGCCTCGCCCGCCTCGGCGAAGACCTGCACACCGAAATCCGCAGCCAGTGCAGCGCGCGGGGCTTCGGCAGGTTCCGCCACGCGGATGCGCGAGGGGTCCGCGCCGCGCTTGACCAAGCCGCCGATCAGGCTGCGCGCCATGTTGCCGCCGCCGATGAAGGCAAGCGGATGCGTCAGCAGAGGGGAAGTGTTCGAGCGGGTCATGGGGTGGAGCCTCGTGGAAGTGGCGGGTTGGGACGCGGCATCAGGCGGTTCGCGCCGGTCGCGCGCCGAACAGTGCGGTACCGATGCGGACCATCGTGGCGCCATGTGCGATGGCCTGTGCGAAGTCGTCGCTCATGCCCATCGACAGGGTATCGATGCCGGGGTATCGCGACGCCAGCGCGTCCTGCAGCGATTTCATGCGGCTGAACGCAGCGGCGCGTGCGGCCGGGTCCGGATGCGGCGCGGGAATCGCCATCAGTCCACGCAGTCTCAAGCCAGGCGCAGCGGCAATGGCATCTGCCAGGGCCATGACGTCGTCGGGACGGCAGCCGTGCTTGCTCGCTTCGTCGTCGATGTTCACCTGGATGAGCACGTTCAGCGGCGGGCGATCCGTGGGCCGATAGCGTGACAGGGCGCCGATCAATGTGTGACGGTCTACCGTTTGCACCCAGTCGAAGATGCGCGCGGCGATCTCCGCCTTGTTGGATTGCAGGTGGCCGATGAGATGCCATTCCAGTCCCATGCCGGCCAGTTCGCCGATCTTCGCCTGCGCCTCCTGCACGTAGTTCTCGCCGAAGGCGCGCTGCCCGGCACGGGCCAATGCGGCCACGGCGGCGGCAGGGTGCAGCTTGGACACGGCCAACAGATCGGGGACTGGCCGATGGGCGGCATCTGCTGCGTTTTCAAGACGTTGCAGGGTCCCGCTGAGAGCGTCGGCGAGCATGTTCATCCAACCATTGGCGGGAACGGCAAGGGCGCTATACTGCCCTTCGGGGAAGTAACGTTCCAGTTCGCAGCAACTTGGGGAAGCAGCGTCATGGATATCGCCGAACTCTTGGCGTTCTCGGTAAAGAACAAGGCATCGGACCTCCACCTGTCAGCCGGCCTGCCGCCGATGATCCGCGTGGACGGCGACGTACGCCGCATCAACATCCCGGCGCTGGACCACAAGCAGGTGCACGCGCTGGTCTACGACATCATGTCGGACAAGCAGCGGCGCGACTTCGAGGAATTCCTGGAAGTCGACTTCTCGTTCGAGATCCCGTCGCTGGCGCGCTTCCGCGTCAACGCGTTCAACCAGAACCGCGGTGCGGGTGCGGTGTTCCGTACCATTCCCTCGGAAGTGCTGACGCTTGAAGACCTGGGCTGCCCGCCGCTGTTCCGCGAGCTGATCCAGCAGCCGCAGGGCCTGATCCTGGTCACCGGCCCGACCGGCTCGGGCAAGTCGACCACGCTGGCGGCGATGATCGACCACATCAACAAGAACGAATACGGCCACATCCTCAGCGTCGAGGATCCGATCGAGTTCGTCCACACCTCGCAGAAGTGCCTGATCAACCAGCGCGAAGTGCATCGCGATACGCACGGTTTCAACGAGGCGCTGCGTTCGGCCCTGCGTGAAGACCCCGACTACATCCTGGTCGGCGAGTTGCGCGACCTGGAAACCATCCGCCTGGCGTTGACCGCCGCGGAAACCGGCCACCTGGTGTTCGCCACCCTGCATACCAGCTCGGCGGCCAAGACCATCGACCGCGTGATCGACGTGTTCCCCGCCGGCGAGAAGCCGATGGTGCGTTCGATGCTGTCCGAATCGCTGCGTGCGGTCATTTCGCAGGCGCTGCTGAAGAAGATCGGCGGCGGCCGGACTGCCGCGTGGGAAATCATGGTGGGCACGCCCGCCATCCGCAACCTGATCCGCGAAGACAAGGTGGCGCAGATGTACTCGTCCATCCAGACCGGCCAGAACTACGGAATGATGACCCTGGACCAGCATCTGCAGGATCTGGTGAAGCGCAGCCTCATCACCCGGCAGCAGGCCAAGGAATACGCGAAGGACAAGCGTCTGTTTGAGTAGCCGAGATCAGGGATTCGGGATTGGGGATTCGCAGAAGCTCGCGGTCCTTGCTCCGACGGATCCCCAATCCCGATCCCCGAATCCCGGAGTTCCGCCATGAGCACCATCGATTTCACCTCGTTCCTCAAGCTGATGGCGCACCAGAAGGCGTCGGACCTGTTCATCACGTCCGGCATGCCGCCATCCATCAAGGTGAACGGCAAGATCTCGCCGATCACGCAGACGCCGCTGACCTCGCAGCAGTCGCGCGACCTGGTGTTGAACGTGATGACGCCGTCGCAGCGCGAAGAGTTCGAGAAGACCCACGAGTGCAACTTCGCCATCGGCGTGGCCGGCGTGGGCCGCTTCCGCGTGAGCTGCTTCTACCAGCGCAACCAGGTGGGCATGGTGCTGCGTCGTATCGAGACGCGCATCCCGACCATCGAAGAGCTGAACCTGCCGCCGGTCATCAAGACGCTGGCCATGACCAAGCGCGGCATCATCATCTTCGTCGGTGCGACCGGTACGGGTAAGTCCACCTCGCTGGCGGCGATGATCGGCTACCGCAACCAGAATTCCACCGGCCACATCATCACCATCGAAGACCCCATCGAGTTCGTGCACAAGCACGAGGGCTGCATCATCACGCAGCGCGAAGTGGGCATCGACACCGACAGCTGGGACGCGGCGCTGAAGAACACCCTGCGTCAGGCGCCCGACGTCATCATGATCGGCGAAGTGCGCACGCGCGAAGGCATGGACCACGCCATCGCGTTCGCAGAAACCGGCCACCTGGTGCTGTGCACGCTGCACGCCAACAACGCCAACCAGGCGATGGACCGCATCATCAACTTCTTCCCGGAAGACCGCCGCACCCAGCTGCTGATGGACCTGTCACTGAACCTGAAGGGCGTGGTGGCGCAGCAGCTGATTCCCACCCCCGACGGCAAGGCGCGCCGGGTGGCGATGGAGATCCTGCTGGGCACGCCGCTGGTGCAGGACTACATCCGCGAAGGCGAGGTGCACAAGCTGAAGGAGGTGATGAAGGAATCCACCAACCTCGGCATGAAGACCTTCGACCAGGCCCTGTTCGAGCTGTACCAGGCCGGCGAGATCAGCTACGAGGACGCGCTGCGTTTCGCCGACTCGCAGAACGAAGTCCGCCTGCGCATCAAACTGGCCCAGGGCGGCGATGCACGCACGCTTGCGCAGGGGCTGGATGGGGTGGAGATTGCGGAAGTCAGGTGATTGCGCGCAATACGCGTCAAACGGAAGGGGCGGGCGACCGCCCCTTTTTCGTGGGGGATCGCCTGCCCTCAAGGACCTCCGGCACCCGCAAGTGTTGACTTCCGGCACCTCACTGCGCGACGGCTGGATCCGATGATGTGCGGGAACCGACGCGATGTCGGCCTCTCCAGGACCCTTGCCCCATGACGCAAATCCTCACCCACACGCCCCTCTGGGTCTTTGGCCTGTTCTCGGGCCTGGTCTACCTTGGATTCGTCCAGAGGCGCACCCGGCACGTGTCGCGGCAAAGGCTCATCGTGCTGCCCATCGCCATGCTGGCCTGGTCGCTGTACTCGGTGTGGTCGACCTTCGACGCCCATCTCACGGCGTTGGCAGCGTGGGCCTGTGCATGGGGGGCGGTCGTGGCCTTCGGTCTTGCACGCGGCCCGTCGCGCAGCGCGTCCTACGATGCCGGAACGGCGCAGTTCACGGTGGCCGGCAGCTGGGTGCCGCTGGCATTGATGATGGGCATCTTTTTCTTCAAGTACGCGGTGGCCGTCATCCACGCCATCACGCCTGACGTTCTCGATACAACGCTGGCGGTAGTCGTGGTCGCCGGCACCTACGGCGTCTTCAGCGGCCTGTTCATGGCGCGTGCCGTGCGCGTGTTGGGAACGATGAAAGGACAGCGCCTCGTCGAGCGTAGCGCCTGAAGGACGACGTAGGATGGGTTGAGCCGAAGGCGATACCCATCATTGCTGCATCGCTAGAATTTCGATGATGGGTATCGCCTTCGGCTCAACCCAATGGAATGGACTCCTCCCACTGATACGGCATCTAGGTGCCAGACTGGAGTTGTTACCCACCAGTCACACAGCAGGAGGAGTCCGCCATGAAGATTAGTCGAGTCGCTTTGGATTTGGCAAAGAACCTCATCCAGGTGCACGCCGTGGATAGCTCGGGGCGTCCTGTCGTGCGCAAGTCGCTTCGCCGCACTCAACTGCTGCCGTTATTCCGCGACCTGCCGCCCTGCGAGGTAGGCATGGAAGCCTGTGCCAGCGCCCACCATTGGGCCCGCCATCTGCAGGCGATGGGACATCGCGTTCAGCTTTTGCCGCCTCAATACGTCAAACCTTTCCTGCTCGGCCAGAAGAACGATGCCAACGATGCGGTAGCTGTCTGCACCGCCATGTCGCACCCGGAAATTCCACGCGTTACCGTCAAGACGATCGCCCAGCAGGACGTTCAGGCATTGCATCGCGTTCGCGCCATGCGCATGAAGCAGCGCACGGCCCTGATCAACCAGACGCGGGGTCTTCTGGCCGAGTACGGCCTGGTCATCGCCGTCTCGCCCGCTGCACTGCGCAAGGCGATTCCAGAACTGTTGGAGGATGCCGGCAACGGCCTGAGCTTCGACTTCCGACAGTTGCTGGCCGAGCTATACGAGGAGTTGGTCGCGATCGACCGGCGTGTGGCGGAACTGACACAGCGGATCGAACGCGACGTCCGCGCCCATGACCAGGGCAAGCGCCTGCTGGAAATCCCCGGCATCGGCCCCCTCACCGCCAGCGCCCTGATCGCCACCGTCGGCGATGCCAAGCAGTTCTGCAATGGCAGGCAGATGGCGGCCTTCCTTGGACTGGTGCCAAGACAACATTCCAGCGGCGGCAAGAACCGACTGCTGGGCATCCACAAGCGCGGCGACAGCTACCTGCGGGGCCTGTTGGTCCACGGTGCACGCAGCGTCTTGCGTACCGCAACCGACAAACCCGACGACCGAAGCCGATGGCTGGTGAACCTGGCGGCACGACGGCACCGCAACATCGCCACCGTGGCGCAAGCCAACAAGAACGCCAGGATTGCCTGGGCCATCCTGACCAGTGAACAGCGTTACCGCGCCAACTGAGCTACACCGCCCATCAACGAGTTTGCTGACCGAGGATGACGATCACCGGGAAGACCAGCGCGGGAAGAGCCTGAGTAGGTTGGTGGCCCTGGAGGCCGATAACCCAATGAGGCGCTCGCGTGCGACTGCTCCATCATGGCCAGAAGCCAAAGGCTTCAATCACAGGCCGGATATACGTTCGCAATCTCAACCCAGTATCAAAATCGGTTGGCAATCGGGAGGAGTCCATATACGGGAGGAGTCCATATACATCCTACGAAGGGCTTCAGCCCCTCATGCTCCCCGTCTCCAGCCACCGCTGGTGCCACGACAGCGCCTCTGGCAGCAGGTGCGGAGTGTGCTTGCCGTAGCTGTGGTGCAGGGCGCGGTCGAAGTAGTCCTGCAGCGCGTCGCGGTAGTCGGGGTGGGCGCAGTTCGCGACCAGCAGGCGGGCGCGCTGCTTGGGCGTGAGGCCGCGCAGGTCGGCAAGGCCCTGTTCGGTCACGATGACGGAGACGTCGTGCTCGGTGTGGTCCACGTGGCTGACCATGGGCACCAGCGCGGAGATGCTGCCGCCCTTGGCGGTGCTGGGGCTCAGGAACACCGACATGAAGCCGTTGCGGGCGAAATCGCCTGAGCCACCGATGCCGTTCTGGATGCGGCTGCCCATCACGTGGGTGGAGTTGACGTTGCCGTACAGGTCGGCTTCGATCATGCCGTTCATGCCGATGCAACCCAGGCGTCGCACGAGTTCGGGATGGTTGGACATCTCCTGTGTGCGCAGGATGATGCGCTCGCGGTAGAACGCGATGTTTCGCTTGAACGTTTCGTTCGCCTCCGGGCTGAGCGCGAAGCCCGTGCACGACGCGACATCGAGTACGCCTTCGCGCAACAGCTCGAGCATGCCGTCCTGGATGACCTCGGTGAACGCGGTCAGACCGCGGAAGCCGCTCTTCGCCAAGCCGGCCAGCACGGCATTGGGAATGTTGCCGACGCCGGATTGCAGGGGCAGCAGGTTGGCGGGCAGGCGACCGCGCGCGACTTCGTGCTTCAGGAACGCGATCAGGTGTTCGGCGATGCGCTCGCTGGTAGGGTCGATGGGCGTGAACGGGCTGTTGCGGTCCGGGCCGTTCGTGCGCACCACGGCGACGATCTTGGCCGGGTCGCAGTGCAGCGCGGTGTCGCCGATGCGGTCGTGTACGTGTTCCAGCGGGATCGGTTTGCGGTGCGGCGGTAGCGCGGTGCCGTAGTAGATGTCGTGCATGCCGTCGAGGTCGGCGGGCTGCCAGTCGTTGACCTCCACGATGACCTTCTTCGCCAGGTCCAGCCAGGTCTTGCTGTTGCCGACCGAGGTGGACGGCACCAGTTTTCCGTCCTCGCGGATCGACGACACCTCGATCACCGCGGTGTCGATGGGGCCGTAGAAGCCGAACCACACATGTTGCGCGACATGGCTCAGGTGGATGTCGATGTAATCCAGTGTGCCGTCGTTGATGCGCTTGCGTGCGTCCGGATCGCTCTGGAACGGCATGCGCAGCGCGATGGCGTCGGCCTTGGCGAGTGCGCCATCCAGTTCCGGCGCGGTGGACGCGCCGGTCATCAGTTTGATCTGGAACGGCTGGCCCGCGGCGTGCGCATGCTCGATGCGCGTGGCCAGCGCCAGCGGCACGGCCTTGGGGTAGCCGGAGCCGGTGAAGCCGCTCATGGCGACGGTCTCGCCGGGCTGGATGAGGCGGGCGGCATGTTCGGCGCTGATCACGCGGCCGCGCAGGCCGGCGTGGCGGATACGGTCTTCGTGCATCGGGATGGGCATAGGCGGAGCGAAACGGGGATTATCGCGCCGCAGGATACGGGCATCGGCTTACGCGCGGGTTGCGCCGGATCAATGCCCTGCCGCGATCATCCATGGCGGCCGTTGCTTCGAAGCGCGGTGGAAGGCCGGGCAATCCTCGCGGTGCGCACCGGGCAGGTAGCCCAGGCTCATCAGGAACTCGTTGGTGATCTCGCCACCGGTGAAGCGGAAGGTCTTCTTGAACAGCCTGATCCAGTCGGCTTTCGGCAACGGATGGTGGGCGTCCAGCCACGCGGCGAATCCGCCATGGGTCGTCCGCAGCTGCCGGATGACCTGTGCGTTGTGGATCGCGGCCTCGACCTTCAGCCGGTTGCGGATGATGCCGGGATCGGCCAGCAGGCGGGCGCGGTCCTTGTCGCCGTAGCGCGCGACCTTGTCCACCTCGAAGCCGCTGTAGGCGGTGCGGAACCCCTCGCGCTTCTTCAGCATCGTCTCCCAGCTCAGGCCGGCCTGGTTGATTTCCAGCAGCAGGCGCTCGAACAGGACCGCTTCGTCGCGTTGCGGGAAGCCATACTCGCGGTCGTGGTAAGGGCCGTGCAGCGGGTGGCCGGGGGCGATGTCGCAGTATCCAGACATGGGGAACGGGGCCGAGCGGGGATTCCCGATTCTAGGCGGTGTTGCGGACAGGAACCGCCCGCGCGCGTCCGGGCGCTAGAATGGTGGCCATGCACGATGCCGCCACGCCCCTGGCCAACCAGCTGCTGATCGCCCTGCCGGCGCTGGCCGATCCCAATTTCGCGCGCAGCGTCACGCTGATCTGCCAGCACGATGACGAAGGCGCCATGGGCGTGGTCGTCAATCGCCCGTCGGAGTACACGCTGGGTGAAGTGCTGCGGCAGATGAACCTCGCCTCGCACGATCCGCAGTTGGACGACCAGATCGTGCTGGCGGGCGGGCCGGTGCATCCGGAGCGCGGCTTCGTGCTGCATGACGATGCGCGCGCGTGGGAGTCCACGCTGGAAGTGGCGGACGGTCTGTACCTGACCACCTCGCGCGACATCCTGGAAGCGATGGCGGTGGGCGAGGGGCCGGCCAATGCCGTCATGGCGTTGGGCTGCGCCGGCTGGGGGGCGGGCCAGCTGGAATACGAACTGGGCGAGAACAGCTGGCTGACGGCGCCTGCCGATGTCGAGCTGCTGTTCGCGCTGCCGCTGGAGCAGCGTTGGCAGGCGGCAGGGCAGCGGATCGGTGTGGACATGACGCGCCTGACGGATTACAGCGGCCACGCATGAGCCCGTGCCCGCGCCCGCAGACGTCGTCTCCACGGCAGCCGGTGCAGGATGGCGCACGCGTGATCGAACGGAGGCAGATGGCATGAAGCTGGATGGCACCGTACTGGGATTCGACGTGGGCGCCCGCCGCATCGGCGTGGCGGTCGGCAGCGCGTTCGGCACCGGCGCGCGTGCGCTGGCGGTGATCGACGTGCATGGCCACGGGCCGGACTGGCCGGCGATCGACAAGCTGCATGCGGAGTGGAAGCCCGATGGCCTGGTGGTGGGCGATCCGATGACGCTGGACGGCGGCGACCAGCCCATCCGCAAGCGCGCGCATGCCTTCGCCCGCGAACTGCGCGCACGTTACAACCTGCCGGTGGTGCTGGTGGACGAACGCACCAGTTCCGTCGAAGCCTCGCAGCGCTTCGCGCTGGACCGCGCCGAAGGCCGCAAGCGCCGTCGTGACGCCGTGGCGCTGGATGCCGTCGCAGCGGCCGTGATCATCGAACGCTGGCTGGCCGCTCCCCAGGATGCGACCCAGTTGACCTGATTCTTCACTGACGAAACTCCATGACTTCCCAACTTGATCCGGATGGACGCCTGCGTCACCTGTTGACCCTCGAGGGCTTGCCCCGCGAGACCCTTTGCCGCCTGATCGACCGTGCCGGCCAGATCCGCGATGCCGCGCTCGGTCGCACGCCGCGCCGACAGGTCCTGGACGGCACGACGGTCTGCACGCTGTTCTTCGAGCCGTCCACGCGCACGCGCAGTTCGTTCCACATCGCCGCGCAGCGACTGGGTGCGGACGTGCTGAACTTCGACGCATCCACCTCGTCCACGCGCAAGGGCGAGACCGCGCGCGACACCCTGCGCAATCTGGAGGCGATGGGGGTGCGCGGCTTCATCGTCCGCCACGCCGACGATGGCGCAGTCGCGGCGCTGGCCGGCGAGGCGGGCGAGGGCACGGCCTTGATCAACGCGGGCGACGGTCGCAGCGCGCACCCAACCCAGGGTTTGCTGGACGTGCTGACGATCCGGCAGGCCAAGGGGGCCGATTTCTCGCGCCTGAAGGTGCTGATGGTCGGCGACGTGAAGCATTCGCGCGTGGCGCGCTCGGACCTGCATGCGTTGCGCACGCTGGGTGCGGGCGAGATCCGCGTCTGCGGTCCGCAGTCGCTGCTGCCCGACGATGGCACGCTGGCGGGATGCGAGGTGGGACAGGACGTCGACGCCATGCTCGAAGGCGTCGACGTGGTGATGATGTTGCGCCTGCAACGCGAGCGCATGGAAGAAGGGCTGGTGGCCTCGCTTGAGGACTACCACCGTGACTACGGCCTGACCACGACGCGACTGGCGCGCGCGGCAAAGGATGCCGTGGTACTGCATCCCGGCCCGATCAACCGCGGTGTGGAGATCACCGACGAGGTCGCCGACGGCCCGCAGTCGCTGGTGCTGCGCCAGGTCAGCAACGGCGTAGCCATCCGCATGGCGGTGCTGGAAATGCTGCTGGCGTAAGGCGGCTTCACAGGCCCGGCGCGTTCCGGTCGGCCCTGAAGGGCCTCCTGCAGGCGTTGAGGCCTACTCCGTTGCCGCGACCACTCTGTTCTTGCCGGCCTGCTTGGCCTGATACATCGCGCGGTCCGCGCGGGCGAGCAGCTCGTCCTGCGATTCGCCGGGCAGCCAGCGCGCCACGCCCGCGCTGAACGTCGCCACGATGCCGCGGCCTTCGTAGACCAGCGGCTTGTGCGCCAGCCGGTCGCGCAGGCGTTCGAGCGTGCCCATCGCTTCCAGGAAGCTGGTGTCGGGCAACAGCAGCACGAACTCTTCGCCCCCGAAGCGCGCCACGGCATCGCTCGCGCGCAGGGTGGCGCGCGCCAGCGCCACGACATGGCACAGTGCCGCGTCGCCACCGAGGTGGCCGTGGGCGGCGTTGATGTGGCGGAAGTCGTCCAGGTCCAGCAGCGCCAGGCTCAACGTCTGGCCGCTGCGCAGTGCGCGCACGGATTCGCGCTTGAACAGTTCGTCGAAGCCGCGCCGGTTCAGCGCGTCCGTCAGCTGGTCGACCCGCACCAGTTCGGAGACCGATTGCAGTTCCTGTTCGAGGTTCATGACGCGCCGCTCGGCTTCCTCCACCTCGCGGCGGGCTTCCATCAGGCTGTCGCGCGCGCGCAGGGCCTGTGCCTGCACCTGTGCGGTGTCGTCCAGGATGTCCTCCATCCGCTTGCCCAGTTCGGCGATGCTGCGGCTGTCGCGGATGGCCTGCGCGTGGAAGCTGATGCGGTCGTGGTACTCGCCGGTGCTGCTGGCCATGCCGTCCAGCCGCTCGACGAAGGTCACCATCATCTCCTTCATCGACGCCTTGGACTCGGCCAGGCCCTGCTTCAGCAGGCCCTGCTTGTAGATGACTTCGCGCAGGCCCGCGCGCGTCTGTTCCAGCGCCGTGCGGTCCAGCGGGCCGGAGAGCAGCTGGCGTACCGCGCCGATCTGGTCCTGCAGCCAGCTGCCGTCCTCGATCAGTTCGCCGACGTTTTCCAGCAGCAGGTCGAACAGGCTGCGCATCAGTTCCTGCGCGTCGTTCACTTCGTGCGTGCGCAGGCCGACCTGGAGGCAGAGTTCCTTCATGTCGTGGCCGAGCTCGGCCAGCGGCTGGGCGGGCTGCCACTGGCGCACGCGGTCTGCCAGGGCGTGCGCCTGCGGCAGCAGCGTGGTGTCGTCGCGCAGCAGGTGTTCCATGCCGCCCACCAGCAGGTGGTGCAGCAGGTCGCGAAGCTGTTCGGCTTCGCCGGACAGCGGTTCGTCCTGGATCGTGCGGATGTACTTGTCGACCAGTTGCCGCATGGCGCGCCCGTAACGCGGCCAGTCGGCGTCGGCATGCGCGGACTGCAGGCGCTCGCCCATGCCGTGCAGTTCGCCCGGCAGACCCGCGACGCCATCGGCGAACGCGGACAGAAGAGCGCCGGGTTCCTCCGCATGGGCGAACAGCGCCTGCAACTGCGCGCTGCTGATGGCGGGCCCCGGACGTGCCGGCGGGGTGGTGGCAAGTTCACGCGACGTCGGTGCGCCCGCCTCGCGGCGGCGTGGCCACAGCCGGCGGAAGCCGCCCGCAATACCGGAGTTTTCGTCGGCCACGTCAGCCATTCAAGTCGCTCGCACGGCCATGGGCGGATGCCCGTCGACCACCAGGGGATGCCGGGTTATCGGCTGCAATGGGCCGCGGTTGAGGGCCGGTGGCATCCGCAGGAGGCGGGGGCGTGCGAAGCGTGACGCAGGAGGCGCCAGCGCGGCATCAGCCGGCATTCGGGGGATAGCGGAGCCGGGCTTCCTCGATGATGGCCAGGTGGGCCATGGCCTCGCCGTGACCCATCGCCGCCGCGGCGCGCACCTGGTCCAGGGTCGGGTGGGAGACGATCAGCAGCAGGTTGCCGCACTGCGGACAGGCGTAGTCGGTGACCGCGTCGTGCAGTTCCATGGCCATCGCACGGCTGTCGCCCTGCCAGTTGCAGGGACAAGGCAGCTCGCGCTCACGCCAGCCGGCGTTGAAGTAATCGGTGACGAGTTCGGCCACGGCTCAACGTCCGCGGCGTTGTTCGAACAGCCATTCCCACATCGGGGCGTAAGCGTAGGTGGCGTCCCAGCTGTTGTGGTTGGCGTCCGGGAATTCGGTGTATCGCGCGTCGCGCGCGCCGGCCGCCTTCAGCGCGGCGTCCATGCGGCGCGACTGGGACGGCGGCACCACGTCGTCCTTGCCGCCGTGGAAGATCCACACCGGCACGTCCTTCAGGCGTTGCGCGGCGGCGGCGAAGGGATCGGCGGCACCCGCGACGCTGTGCACGTTCATGCTGGAACGGTCCCGCCCCCAGTCGACGGTGATGCCACCGCACACCGGCACCAGCGCAGCGAAGCGGGTCGGCTGCTGCAGCGCCAGTTCCCACGTGCCATAGCCGCCCATCGACATGCCGGTCAGCGACACGCGATCCGGATCGCCATCGAATTCGCGCAGTGCGGCATCCAGCGTGGCGAAGGCGATCGGGCCGGCGACCTCGGTCCACTCGGTGTCTTCCGGTGCCTGTGGAAACACGACCAGCCCGGGGAAAGTGTCGGCATGCTGACGGAGGTATGGCCCCAAGCCTGCCATCGTCTGCTTCACGCCATCGCTGCCGCGTTCGCCGGAGCCGTTGAGGAACAGCACCACCGGCGGCTTGCCGCGGCGGAAGCGCGCCGCAGGCACGAACACCTGGTAGCGATAGGTCTTGCCTTCGAGTGCGACCTCGCGCGAGACGAATTCGCCGGTCGGGTTCATCGGGGGTGTCGTGGTGCAGGCGGTCATCAGGATCAGCAGCAAGCCCAGGCAGGCGGTGGCGAGAGTGCGCATGGCGGTGACGGTCAAAGGATAACGATCGGCAGCATAACCCGATGGCACTGTGCGGAGCCGAGCTCGGTTTCGCAGCACACACGGCAAGCGTGTGTGGGCCCGGCCGCGTCAGCGTTCGGGATCAGGCGGTGGCATGTCGTCACGCAGGCGGACGAAACGGGCGAAACGCGGCAACCCGGTCGAGGTAAGGCCGGTATAGCGGTAGGTCAGCCACGCGCCCAGCGGCGGTGGTGCGGCACGCTGCGCATCGGTGAAGCCGGTGCCGATGCGGAAGTGGCGACCGTTGGGCGTGCGCACCTGCAGCGCGCCCATCATCCCGTCGTATTTGCCTTTGCCCGGCAGATGCGCGACGACTTGCGCCTCGGCGTCCTCATGGGGCTTGTACTTGAGCAGGTCTTCACTGCGCCCGGCGCGGTAGTACGCAGTGCGCCGATGCAGCATCAGGCCCTCGCCCCCGGCGGCGACCACGCGGGCCAGTTCTGCGTCCAGTTGGGCCCGGGTGTCGAGGCGTTGCTGCGGGATCATCGCCAGGTGCGTGTTGCGCGCCATCGACACCAGGCCGCGCATGCGAACGACGCGTTCCGCAAACGGCCCAGGGTGGGTGGGCAGGTCGAAGACCATGAAGCGTACACCGCGCCACGCCTGCGCATCGGTTCCCACGCGGCGGACAAGGGCGCTGATGTCGTCAAAGCGGCCGCGTGCGATCCACAGCTCGCCGTCCATGGGTTCGGCAGACCAGCCGCGAGTGAACGTGGCCGGTGCCGCAATCCGCGCGCCGCCACGCGTCCACAGTGCCCGACCATCCCAGCGGGCACGCACGCCGTCCAGCTTCTCGCTGACAAGGAAGGCGCTGACCGGCACACCTTCGCGATAGGGCGTTGCCAGCATCGGCTCGGGAGGCGGGGCCGAAAGGGCGGGCCAGACCAGCAGGTACAGCAGGGTAACGAGGAGCAGGCGCATGGCGGCGAGCCGAAGGGAGGCAGGCCAGCGTCGCGCGCAGGGTTGATCATCGGGATCAGGGCACGTCGCGGTGGTCTGTAGGAAAGCCCCGCGAGGTGATCGCTCAGGCCAACAGGATCAGCGTGGTCGGGCCGAGGAAAAGGAAGAAGCCTGCAGTGCTGGATTCATGACCTCGTCCAGCACCACGCGATCAGCGCGATGCCATGCAGGAACACCATCGTCCAGAACACGACGCGGTAGCCGGGCTTGCGCGATTTATGGCGCAGTGTCTGTTGCGCGATCCACGCACCGGGCCAGCCGCCGGCGAGTTCGAGCAGGTGCAGCGTGGATTCTGGGGTGCGCCAGCGGCCGGTCTGCGCTGCATGCTTGTCGAGGGCATAGGCGACGAAGGTGATTGCCGACAGGATCAGCGGTACGAACACCGCTTCGAAAGGAATGCGACCGTTGTCGATGGCCCAGGCAACCAGCAACGCATAGGCCGCGATGGCGACTGCGCCGGTCAGCCATGACGCGTGCCGCGGCGAGGCTGTCCGTGCGAGTGCAGAGGGCTTTGCAGGTCGCGTGGCGGATGCTGCCCGACGGACTGCATGGGCACGCCACTTGCCATCGGCTTGGCGCTGCGCGGCGAACTTCACCAGTTCGCCGGCCTCGGGACGGCGGCCATCGAGCCGGTAGTCGCGCACATGGAAGAACACGCGGGCCGGTTCGCCATCGAGTGGCGCGATGAAGCCGAAGCCCCGGTCGTCGTTCCATTCGCTGACCTTGCCGAGCCGTTCCATCGAGCGTGAGGCCTCAGTGCAAAAGGATCAGCGTGGCCAGGCCCAGGAAGCAGAAGAAGCCCATCACGTCGGTGACCGCGGTGACGACGACGGTGCCGGCAACGGCCGGGTCGATGTTCATGCGCTTCAGCAGCAGCGGCAACAGTACGCCGGCGGTGGCGGCGGCGCAGAAGTTCAGCACCAGCGCCATCGCGATCACCAGCGACAGCATCGGGCTGCGGAACCAGAGGAAGGCGATCACGCCGACGATGCCGCCGATCAGCACGCCATTGATCAGGGCCACGCGGAGTTCCTTCCACCACAGGATGCCGGCGTTGCTCGATCCCACCTGGCCCAGGGCCAGGCCGCGCACCATCAGCGTCAGCACCTGCACTGCCGCATTTCCGCCGATGCCGGCCACGATGGGCATCAGCACGGCCAGGGCGACGATCTTCTCCAGCGTGGCATCGAACTCCTTGATTACCGTGGCCGCCATGAACGCCGTGAACAGGTTGATCCCCAGCCACACCACGCGGCCACGCACGGCGCGCTTGACCGGCGAGAACAGGTCCTCGTCCTCGTCCAGGCCGGCGGCGCCCAGTGCCTGGTGCTCGGCCTGCTCGCGGATGATGTCGACCACGTCATCGATGGTGATGCGGCCGAGCAGGATGTTGTTGTCGTCCACGACGGGCGCGGAGACCCAGTCGTGGTCGGAGAACTGGCGCGCCACTTCCTGCGCGCTCTCGCCCACGTCGATGGCCGGCTGCTCGTCGTCGATCAGCCGGTTGATGGGCGTGGTGTCCTCGTGCGTGACCAGCGCGGCCAGCGGCACGCGGCCGAGGTACTGGTGGCGGCGGCTGACCACGTACAGGTGGTCGGTATGATCCGGCAGTTCGCCGCGCAGGCGCAGGTAGCGCAGCACCACGTCGACGTTGACGTCGGCGCGCACGGTGACCACGTCCGGGTTCATCAGGCGGCCGGCGGTGTCCTCCGGGTACGACAGCACCTGCTCCAGGCGCTCGCGGTTCTCGCGGTCCATCGACTTGAGGACTTCGTCGATGACGGTGTCGGGCAAGTCCTCGACCAGGTCCGCGAGATCGTCGATGTCGAGGTCCTCGACCGCGGCGACGATCTCGTCGGTGTCCATGTCCGCCAGCAGGCTCTCTCGCACCTCGTCGCCGACGTGCACCAGCACTTCGCCGTCGTCCTCGGGGTCGACCAGGCCCCAGACGACCTCACGCTTGCCGGGCGGCAGCGATTCCAGCAGGTTGCCGATCTCCGCGGGCGACAAGGTATTGACCAGCCGGCGCACGGGCCCCAGCCGACCGCTGTCGAGCGCGTCGGAGAGCAGGCGCAACTGGCGTGCGGTCTTGTCGTGGCGGATGGTCTCGACCATTCGGTACTCCGGAATGGGGCCGATCCGTCAGGCGGATGCGACCGGGGCATCAAGCGTTCATTCCGCCATTATCGCCCGGGCTGCGATTTATGGACACCCCGTAACGCCGCCGCACCCTATCCGCGCCGTTGTAGGAGCGCCCTTGGGCGCGATGCTTTTCGCCTGCGATCCAAAGCAACAGCATCGCGCCCATGGGGCGCTCCTACAGGGCGGGTCAGCTGGGAGTGGCAGCCTTGAGCCAGCGCTCGATGCCGGCGCGATCGCGCGCCTGCAGCAGTTTGGCCGCGCGGACCTGCAGGTCCGACAGATCGCTTTCACGGATCGCCTTGCGCAGTTCCAGCAGCGTGGCCGGATGCAGGCTGAATTCCCGCAGGCCTAATGCAAGCAGCATGGGGGCAAGGATGGGGTCGCCGGCCATCTCGCCGCACATCGCCACCGGCACCTTGTGCTCCGCGCCGATGCTGATGACATGGCGGAGAAGGCGCAGCACACCCGGGTGCAGGGGGGAATAGAGTTCGCCCAGGGCCTCATTGTTGCGGTCGGCCGCCAGCAGGTACTGCACCAGGTCGTTGGTGCCGATCGACACGAAATCCACCACGTCCACGAAGCCATGGAAGGCGATCGCGGCCGCGGGCACTTCGATCATCGCGCCTAGCTCGACCTGCCCGGCGATCTCGTGCCCTTGCTTGCGCAACTGCAGGGCAACACGGCGCAGGCGGCGGCGGACTTCCATCATCTCTTCGCGGCTGCTGACCATCGGCACGAGGATGCGCACCGGCCCGTAGCCTGATGCGCGCAGGATGGCGCGCAGTTGCGTGTCGAAGACGCCGGTATGCGCCAGCGACAGGCGCACGCCGCGCAGGCCGAGCGCCGGATTTTCTTCGTCGCCGACGACCAGTCCGGTGCGGTCGGCCTTGTCCGCCCCCAGGTCGAGGGTGCGGATGGTGACGGGGCGGCCGCTCATGCCAAGCACGAGGTCGCGGTAGACCTGGAACTGTTCGTCCTCGCCCGGCAGTTCGCGCCGCTGCAGGAACAGGAATTCGGTGCGGTACAGGCCCACGCCGGATGCGCCGAGCGCGTGTGCACTGGCTACGTCCTCGAGGGATTCGGCGTTGGCCCACAGCGCGATGTCGACGCCGTCGCGCGTGCGGCTGGGCTTGGAACGCAGCCGGCCCAGTTCACGCGCTTCACGTGCCGCATCGCGCAGGCGTTCACGGTAGCGACGCAGGTCCTCCGGATCGGGATTGACCACGACTTCGCCCGTGCTGCCGTCCACCAGCAGCACGTCGCCATCGTTGATCTTCTGCAGGGCCAGCGCATTGCCCACGACCAGCGGCAGGTGCAGGCTGCGCGCCAGGATCGCGCTGTGCGACAGCGTGCTGCCGGCGGCGGTGACGACGGCCACCACCCCCTGCGTCTGCAGTTCGGCCAGCTCCGACGGCGCCACGTTGTCGCTGACCAGGATCTCGCCCGCCGCGCCAGGGGTGTCGTCCGCGCGCTGGTGCAGGTGTGCGTGGATGCGCCCGATCACATGGTCGAGGTCGTCCATGCGGCTCTTGAGGTAGGCGTCGTCCATGCCATCGAAGACGGCGGCCAGCCGGTCGCGTTGCAGGCGCAGTGCGTAGTCCGCCGAATAGCGGCCGGTGCGGATCAGTTCGTCCAGGCCATGCAGCAGTTCGGGGTCGTCCAGCAGCAGGGCATGCAGGTCGAGGAACTCGCCCACCTCCTTCGCCAGTGCGCCGTGCAGGCGCGCGCGCAGGCTGTGCATCTCGCGGCGGGTGGCGTCGACGGCATCGTGCAGGCGGACCAGTTCGTCATCGACCTGGTCCGGGCGGATGTGCTGTTCGGCGACATCCAGGACATGCGGCAGCCGGACCCGGGCGCGTCCCAGCGCGCTGCCGCGCGACGCTCCGTGGCCCGGCAGCAGCGCCCGCATCAGGCGTCCTCGTCGAACCGTCGTTCGAACAGCGAAACCACTTCCTGCATGGCAGCGGCCTCGTCCTCACCCTCGATGCGGACGATCACCGGCGTGCCCTGGCCGGCGGCCAGCAGCATGACGCCCATGATGCTCTTGGCGTTCACCTCGCGGCCCTTGGCGGCCAGCGTGGCGTTGCAACGGAAGCCGGACAGCGTCTGTACCAGCTTGGCGGTCGCGCGCGCATGCAGGCCGAGGCGGTTGGAGATGGTGAGTTCTTGTTCAAGCATCGTCGTGGATGACTCCATTGCGTGCGCCGGCCGCGGCAGTAGCCGGCAGTTCGTCCAGTCCCTGTTCCGAATAATTCATCACCCGCAGCAGCATGGGCAGGCTGAGCGCCGACACGCGGCGCACCGGGGTGCCCAGGCGGGCCAGCTTGCCGGCCAGGTTGCTGGGGCTGGCCCCATACAGATCGGTCAACACCAGCACGCCGTCGCCACCGTCCACGCGCCGCAGCGCGGCCGACGCCCGCGGGAGCAGGGCGTCGAGGTCGGCGTCGAACGGCACCTCGAAGGCTTCCGCCTTCAGGGGCAGCTGTCGCAGCAGCGCGGTGGCGACCGTCAGGATCGACGCGCCCACGCCAGGATGAGTCACAAGGAGAATGCCACAGGCCATGCCGGAACGTTAACAGACGGGCGTGACAGGCTGGAAGCCGCGCGGATGGAATGGAGCGGGACGGGGTCGCATGCCATCGGTCCACGGGGACGCGCCTCACTGCCTCGCTGTCCCGTGCCGGTATCGGCTGGTGTCGGGTGCCGTCCGGTTCGCGGCATCGGAGACTGTTCTGCAGGAGGGGCTTCAGCCCCGAACGTAAACCTGGGTTTCACGCACGGTGACCTGAAAGCATCGGGGCTGAAGCCCCTCCTGCAGAAAAGCGCCCGGCAACCCGGGTCAGTCCAGTTCGCGGTGGAAGGTGGCGACTTCTTCCCAGCCCTGCTCGCGCGCATGCCGCGCCATGGTTTCGGCGAGATAGACCGACCGATGTTTGCCGCCCGTGCAACCGAAGGCGATCGTCACGTAGCTGCGGGTCTCGCCACGCAGGCGCGGCAGCCAGGTATCCAGGAAGCCGCTGACCTGGCCGACGTACTCGGCGACTTCCGGCTGGGCGTCGAGGAACGCACGCACTTTCGGGTCGCGACCGGCATAGGGACGAAGTTCCGGGTTCCAGTGCGGATTGGGCAGCACCCGTGCGTCGAACACGAAGTCGGCGTCGGCCGGTACGCCCCGCTTGTAGGCGAAGGACTCGAACAGCAGGGAGAGCTGCGTGCCCTTGTTGAAGGCGAACTCGGCGATGATCCGGCGTCGCAGCTGGTGGACGTTGAGTTGGCTGGTGTCGATGACGACATCGGCCTCGTCCCGCAGGGGCTGGATGATCGCGCGTTCCTGGTGGATGGCTTCCTGCAGCGACAGGCCACCATGCCCCAGCGGGTGGCGGCGGCGGGTGTCCGAGTAACGCCGCAGCAGCACCTCGTCATCGGCATCGAAGAAGATCAGCCTGCCTTCCAGCCCCAACTGCGCCAGTGCGGCGCGCCACTGGGCGAGTTTGGACAGGTCGCTCTGGCGGCTGCGTACATCGATGCCGATGGCGATCCTGGGCGGCAGTTCGTCCTCGCGCATCAGGCTGCGGACGAAGGAGGGCAGCAGGTCCACCGGCAGGTTGTCGATGCAGTAGTAGTCGAGGTCCTCGAAGGTCTTCAGCGCCACCGATTTGCCCGAGCCGGACAGGCCGCTGACGATCACCACGGTCGGCGGAAGCGGAGGCGTGGTGCCGTTCTCTTCGTGTGCGTCCACGGGGGTGTTGCCGGCCTGCGTCATGGCGTGCTGCGCTCCAGCAGGTTGCTGTGGCGCGCGATGAACATCGCGGCCGGGTCGATGCCCTTGGTGCGCAGGATGTGCAGGCGGGTCGCCGCTTCGGTGAGCACGGCCAGGTTGCGGCCGGGCATGACGGGCAGGGTGATCAGCGGCACGTCCAGGTCCAGCACGTGGCGGGTGCCGGAATCGCCGGTCAGGCGCTCGTAGCCGTGGGGATTGGGCTCGGTCATCGGACGGGTCAGGTGCACGATCAGGCGCAGGTATTTGTTCTTCTTCACCGCCGTGTCGCCGAACATCTCGCGCACGTTGAGCA
Organism: Pseudoxanthomonas sp. SE1; assembly: GCF_029542205.1. Classification (NCBI taxonomy): domain Bacteria; kingdom Pseudomonadati; phylum Pseudomonadota; class Gammaproteobacteria; order Lysobacterales; family Lysobacteraceae; genus Pseudoxanthomonas; species Pseudoxanthomonas sp. SE1. Next base: position 974,908 of record NZ_CP113783.1, read on the forward strand.
CGCCCAGGCCGCGTACCTCCAGCAGGTCCTGCAGCAGCTCGGGACAGGTGCCGTCCAGCACGTCCGGCGCGATCTGGGTGAACTCGGGTGCGTCGTCGGCGACCAGCCGGTGGCCGCGGCTCAGCAGTTCCAGCGCCAGTTCGCTCTTACCGGAACCGGCTTCGCCGGTGATCAGCACGCCGATGGAGTAGATTTCCATGAACACGCCATGCAGCGTGACCCGCGGCGCCAGCGTGCGGGCCAGGTGGTAGGAAAGATGATTGAGCAGCTCGTGTCCGCGCTTGGGGGAGAGCCACAGCGGCGTGTCGTTCTCGTTCGCCGCTTCGCGCAGGTCCTCGGGGCAGGACTGGTTCTTGCTGATCACCAGCGCCAGCGGCTTGGCCTGCACGATCTTCTCGATGGTCTCCCAGCGTTGGCGGGAATCCAGTGAGTCCAGCCAGGTCAGTTCCTCGGTGCCGAGGATCTGCACCTTGTTGGGGTACACCGCATTGAGATAACCGGCGAGCGAGGGACGCCGCGACACGGTATCGCCGGATTCGAGTATCCGCTTCTCGCCCTTCTGGCCCGCCAGCCAGCGCAGGGCCAGCTTGTCCTTCTGCTGATCGAACAGTTCACGGGCGGTGATGCTGGTATTCATCATGCGGAGGCGGCCGGCAGGAGAGGGTGCCGGGCCCGGGACACAACGCGCGCACGGACACCGTCGTCGCGTTTCCATGCCGGGAGGCGGCGCCTGCCAGTGTAATGGCCCATCCGCAGGTTCGCGACCGCGTGGGCGCTTTGTGGCGCGACAGGTGCGTGCAGCGCGCGCCGGGATCAGTGAAGGCCGCCCCGCAGGCGGAGCGACCTTGCGTCACGTGGGGCCGGCGTCAGCCGATCAACTCGCCGCGCGCCGCCGTGCGATGGACGTCGTTGCGCTTTTCCTTGTGCTTGACCAGCAGGCGGTCGAGCTTGTCGGCCAGGATGTCGATGGCGGCGTACATGGTCTGCGCGCCGGCGTCGGCGTGCAGGGTGCGACCCGCCACGATGATCGTGGCCTCGGCCAGGTAATCGGGCTTGCGGGTTCCCAACTGCGTACGGACCTCGAAGGGTTGCTCGAAGTGGCGTTCGAGCCGCTTCAGTTTGGTTTCGACGTATTCGCGCAGGGCGGGAGTGACTTCGATTTCATGGCCGTAAGTCTCGATACGCATGGTGCCTCCTTCGGGTCGGTAGAGCCGCGCGCGGGGCGCGGATGGCGTGTCATGGAATGACAACGCGGACAGGGTCTGGGTTCCGGCAATCCTCCTATGGCAGTTGCGGTGGGAAGCGGTGCTTGCAGGATCAAAGATGGACCCGTCGGCGGCAACTATCAACCTCTGGCGCGTTCTTTTTCGCGCAGTGCGAACGGGTGTGAAAAATGCGTTGCGCCGCCCCGGAACGCGGTCACGGAACCGGTGCGCGCCAAGCGGGATTCAGGCGATGCGCACGCGCTCGTGCGAAGAGAGGATGTTCAGTGCTTCGCGGTACTTGGCCACGGTGCGCCGTGCCACCGGAATGCCGGATGCCTTGAGCAGGTCCGCGAGTTTTGCGTCGGACAGCGGCTTGCGGGGATTCTCGGCATCGACCAGCCGGCGGATCATCGCCTGGATGGCGGTGCTGGATGCTTCGCCGCCGCCTTCCGTGTCGATGCCGGAGGCGAAGAAGGCGCGCATGGGCAGGGTGCCGCGCGGGGTGCGTACATACTTGCGCGCGATGGCGCGCGACACGGTGGATTCGTGCAGGCCCACTTCTTCGGCCACGTCGCGCAGCGTCAGTGGGCGCAGTGCCTGCTCGCCGAATTCCAGGAAGCCGGCCTGCTGGTGCAGCAGGCAGCGCATGACCTTGAGCAGGGTCTCGCCGCGTGCTTCCACGCTTTTCAGCAGCCAGCGGGCTTCCTGCAGTTGCGCCTTCAGGTAGCCGGCATCGCTGTCGCCGCATTGCCGGATCATCTGTTCGTAACCGCGATGGATCGCGATGCGCGGCAGCGTGCTGCCCGCGAGCGCGGCGCGCCAGACGCCCCGCTGGCGCCAGACCACGCAGTCCGGCACCACGTAGGTGTCATGCGAGAGGTCGCCGACCTGCGCCCCGGGTTTTGGATCGAGCGTGCGCAACAATTGCACGGCCTCGTCCACCTCGGCGACCGGTCGCTTCATCTCCTGGGCGATGCCGGCCACGCCACTACGCGGCAGGCGCTCCAGGGCCGTGTCGGCGATCTGCAGGGCCAGCGCCTTGCCCGGCGTGTCGTCGCTCAGCACGGCCAATTGCAGATGCAGGCATTCGCCGAGCGTCCGGGCTGCCACGCCCACCGGGTCGAAGCGCTGCACCTGGTGCAGGACGACGAGGACATCGTCCTCGTTCGCCTCGATGTCAGGACGCAGCGCCTGCACGATGCCGGACAGCGGTTCGCGCAGGTAGCCGTCTTCTTCCAACGCATCGATCAGCGTGGCACCGATGCGGCGGTCGCGTGGGGAGAGATGCGACAGGTGCAGTTGCCACAGCAGGTGGCCGTGCAGCGTATCGGCTTCGGCCACGCGTTCGGCCGGACTGCCGCCGTCTTCGTCGTCGAACGAGCCACCGCCCGAGGAGGCCCACGGGCCTTCATCCGGCGACCAGTCGTCGCGATCGTCGGAGGCGTCGCGTTCGGCTTCCCTGGGGCTTTCTTCGGGCGGGCGGTCGTCCTCGGCGCCCTGCGTGGGCGCGGGTTCTTCGTCGGCCTCGGTCCAGTCGAGCAGGGGGTTGGTCTCCACGGCCTCGGTCAACTCGATCTCGAGCTCGGCGGTGGACATCTGCAACAGCCGGATGGCCTGACGCAACTGGGGCGTCATGACCAGATGTTGTCCCAGCGATGTCTGCAGGCGTGGCTTCATGTCCGACCCAGGAACCCGAAAGGCGGCCAAGAGCCGCCGACGGGATCACAGGCGGAAGGTTTCGCCCAGATAGACCCGGCGTACGTCCGGATTGGCCAGCAGTGCGTCCGGGGCCCCCTGCGCCAGAACGCTACCGGCATTGAGGATATACGCCCGGTCGCAGATTCCCAAGGTTTCGCGCACGTTGTGATCGGTGATCAGCACACCGATGCCGCGATCCTTGAGGTGTTTCACGATGCGCTGGATCTCGCCGACCGAGATGGGGTCCACGCCGGCGAAGGGTTCGTCCAGCAGCATCAGGCGCGGCCGGGCGGCGAGGGCGCGTGCGATTTCCACGCGCCGGCGCTCGCCGCCGGACAGGCTGGCGCCCAGCTGGTCGGCCACGTGGGTGACCTGCAGTTCGTCCAGCAGCGAGGCCAGTTCGCGCTCGATGCCGGCGCTGTCCAGGTCCTCGCGCAGTTCCAGCACCAGGCGGATGTTGTCGGCCACGCTGAGCTTGCGGAACACCGAGGGCTCCTGCGGCAGGTAGCCCACGCCCAGCTTGGCGCGCTGGTACATCGGCTGCGCGGTGATGTCCTTGCCGTCCAGTTCGATGGTGCCTGCGTCCGCGGCCACCAGGCCGACGATCATGTAGAAGCAGGTGGTCTTGCCCGCGCCGTTCGGGCCCAGCAGGCCCACCACTTCGCCCGGCTGCAGGGTCAGGCCGAAGTCGGCGACGACTTCGCGCTGCTTGTAGCGCTTGCGCAGTCCCTTGGCGGTGAGCATCAGTTCTTGCCCTGTGCGGGTTGCGCCGACTTGGGCTGGATGACGGTGCGCACGCGGGTGCCGTCGCCACCGCTTTCCATGTTGCCCGACTTGGTGTTGTAGACCATGCGCTGTCCGCTGTTGGAGCCGCGGTCGGATTTCACGGTGTAGTTGCCGATGAAGGTGATGGTCTCCGACCTCATGTCGTATTCGACGCGGTCGGCCTGGGCATCCATCCAGCTGCCGTCGTCCATCTGCTGCTTCATCTTCACCTGCTTGCCGGTGAAGATGGAGCGCGAGATCTCGCCGTCGGCCATGTGGATCTCGGCGGCGTTGGAGCGGATTTCCAGCGACCCCTGGGTGACGACCACGCCACCGCCCAGCAAGGTCTTGCCATTGCCTTCCATGTTGCCGGACTGGCTGCCGGAATCGATGGTCATGGCTTGGTTGCGGTCCGTGGACTTGGCCATGGCACCTGCGACGGGCAGCAGGAGCAACAGTGCGGCACTAGCGAGCAGAGCGCGGTTCATAGATGGATCTCACCTCGGATTTGAATGTGTAGTCCTTGGTCTTGAGGTTGGTCTCAAAACCGCGCCCGCTCAGTCTAGAGCCGGGCTGGGTAACCGTCACCACGTCATCGGTCTGCGCCACGTTCCGGTCGGGGAACACGTCGAGCGTGTCCGTGCGGAATTCCGCCTGGCGGGCGCCGCCCTTCGGCGACGTTCCATGCACGTTGCCCTTCAGACGCAATTCCTCGCCTTTCGCACTGAGCCAGCCCGTCTTCGAGCGCAACTCCCACGACCGGCCTTCTTCTTCCGGCAGCAGGAAGAGCGGGGTGGTGATGGTGAACGTCTGGTCGTGCGGATTGCGCGCCATCTCGGGGGCACGCACCGCCACGGCCTCTTGCCCCTCTCCGTTCAGTGCGATCATTTCGAAGTCGCGCATCACGTAGTCCGACCGGTCGACCACCACGCGGTTGGCCTCGGGGATGTCGCGGTTCTTCCAGGCCGACCAGCCACTCACGATGGCTGCCAGCAGCAGGATCAGGCCCAGCGTGGTGCGCCAGCTCATGCGGTGCCGCCCTCGAAGGTGGGTGCGTGGCCCTGAACGCCCAGCAGCAGGTCGCAAGCCTCGCGCGCCGCACCTTGGCCTCCCATCCGGCGGGTGCGCCAATGCGCGTGCCGGGCTGTCCACGGGTGCGCGTCCGCGGGCGCGATGGCCAGGCCCACGGCGGAGAACGGCGGCACGTCGGGCAGGTCATCGCCCATGAAGGCGACGTGCTCAAGGCCGATGCCGGCCGCATGGCACAGCTCATGCACCTTGGCCAGCTTGTCCTTGATGCCGGTGAAGACCTGCACCCCCAGCTCGCGGCCCCGGGCAATGGCAACCGTGCCGCCGCGGGCCGTGACGAAGGCTACCTCGATGCCGGCGCGCTTCAGCAACACCAGCCCCTGGCCATCCTGCACGTGGAACGCCTTCTGTTCCCGCCCTTCGCCGTCCAGATACAGGCGGCCGTCGGTCAGCGTCCCGTCCACGTCGAAACACGCCAGGCGAATGCGCGCGGCACGGGACAGCACGTCATCGGTCAGGTCATGGAGATGGCGAAGGGGCATGGGGACAGGATCGGGTGGGGATGGTGGCAACGCAAGGGTTCAGGAACGCACAACCCTGCGGGTTACACCACGCGGGCGCGCAACAGGTCGTGAATGTTGAGGGCGCCGACGGGGCGCTGTTCATCGTCCACCACGATCAGACCGCTGATCTTGTGGGTTTCCATCAGGCGCGCAGCCTCGACGGCCAACTGGTCCGCGCCGATGGTCTTGGGGGCGCGCGTCATCACTTCGGCGATGCGCGCGCTGCGGACATCCAGTGCGGGATTGTCGAGCGTGCGGCGCAGGTCGCCGTCGGTGAACAGCCCGGCCAGGCGGCCGTCGGCATCGACGACAGCGGTCATGCCCAGGCGCTTGCGGCTCATTTCCACCAGCGCTTGGCTCAGGGTCGCGTCCACGTCCACGCGCGGCACGTCGTCACCGGCATGCATCACGTCAGTGATGTGCAGCAGCAGGCGGCGGCCGAGGCTGCCGGCGGGGTGGGAGCGGGCGAAGTCGTCGGCGGTGAAGCCGCGCGCATCCAGCAGCGCCACGGCCAGCGCATCACCCATCGCCAGCGAGGCGGTGGTGCTGCTGGTGGGGGCCAGGTCCAGTGGGCAGGCTTCGGCGGGAACGCTGACATCCAGATGCAGGTCGCTCTCGCGCGCCAGCGTGGACTGCGGCCGGCCGGTCATGCCGATGACGAGGTTGCCCTGGCGCTTGAGCACCGGCAGCAGCATCAGCACTTCGTCCGACTCGCCCGAGTACGACAGCGCCAGCACGATATCGGCGTCGGTGATCATGCCCAGGTCGCCGTGGCCGGCTTCGCCCGGGTGCACGTAGAACGCGGGCGTGCCAGTGGAAGCCAGCGTCGCCGCGATCTTGCGGGCCACATGGCCGGACTTGCCCATGCCGGTGCACACCACGCGGCCCTGGCCGGCGAGGATCGCATGGCAGGCCGCCGAGAACGTGCCGTCGATACGGGCCGCCAGAGCATCCAGCGCGCGCGCCTCGATCTCGATGACCCGACGGCCACTGGCCGCCAGGCTGGCAGGCGACGCGGGAGGTGTCAGGGGGGACGGCTGGGACATGCGGACGGGGCGCCGGCGGGTAGAATGGCCGGGTATTTTATTAGGAAAGCCCGTTGGACGCCGAAACCATCCGTAAACTGATCGAATCCGGCCTGCCGGGCGCCCGTGCCGACGTCCAGGGCGACGATGGCGTCCATTTCGAGGCGACCGTGGTGTCAGAGGCCTTCCGCGGCAAGTTGCCGCTGGCCCGACACCGCATGGTCTACGCCACGCTGGGCGAACTGATGGGCGGTGCGATCCATGCGCTGCAGCTGCGTACGCAGACGCCAGAAGAGACCGGCGCCTGATTCTTCTGTCATCGGGGGCGCGTTCATGGGAATGAAGCGGGTGTGTGTCCTCTTGGGGGTCTGGCTGGTGTGTGCAGACGCGGCCGCATCGCCGGCGATTCCGGACAAGGACGACGGCGCGATGTTTGTGGGCGTGCCCGAACCTTGGCGCGCCTACTTGGGCCAGGTGCGTGCGGCGGAGCGCATCGCGGACCCGTTGCAGCGTTGCCTGGCTTTCCCCGACCTTCCAGTCAACCATTGGCCGGAAGGTCATGCCGCGGCGCATTGTCGACATCACTTTTTGATCGAGCGCCCCACGCTGGACGACATCGAGAGCATGGTCCAGCGCGGCGAGATGGCGAAGCTGGAGGCCCTGTTCGATGCCAGCCTGGACCGCCATTACGCGGGCGAGCACTTCAGCGACGACATCCACGACACGTTCAACTACCTTCTGACGGCCAAGTCGAGCTCGGAGCGTGTCGACGTCCTGAGCGAGGCGTGGCTGCAGCAGGCGCCGGAAAGTGCGTACGCGCACCTTGCGCGTGCGGCTTATTTCAACGGCGCCGCCTGGAAGGCGCGAGGCGGCAAGTATGCCTCCGAAACGCCGCGTGAGAACATGCGTCGCATGAGTGCGTTCGCCGCGCAGGCCATTCCGCACTTTGAGAAGGCGGTCGCCATCAAGCCTCGCCTGATCGCCGCCTACACCGGCATGATCGACATCGGCATGATCGACTCCCGGCCGGCATTGGAGGCGCGCGCGCGCCGTGCCGCCGAGGCGCTGGATCCCGCGTGCCCGGAACTGGCGAACGTGACCATGCGGTCGTTGAGGCCGCGGTGGGGCGGGAGCTACCAAGACATGCTGGTCCATGCCGGCAAGCTGTCCGAACGGGTAGCGCAACGCCCGCACCTTGCGATCCACCTGGCGCAGCCATTGGCCGACCAGGGCAACTTGCTGTTGGCGGAAGAGCCGGTACCGGAGGCGGCGCTGGAGGTGCTGGAAGCGGCGATCGCGATGGGCAGCGACGAGGATGCCCTGAAGAATGCCGGCACGGCCGCGAGGAATGTGCTGAGCGGACCGGCGGGTGGCGCCCGCCAGCTCGCCTACTTCCTGCAGGTGAGCCGGTTCCGCAAGGTCGACGCATGGACAGCGAGGGTCATCAGCTCGTTGCTGCTGTCCACGGAACCCGAATGGAGCCTCAGGTATTCGCTGCAGTCGCTCGCGCTGGAGCCCGACAACGCCAACGCGCGTTTCTACGCGGGTGCCGCTTACCAGAACATGACACGATACGACGACGCCGCGCGCGAGTTCGAAGCCTCGGCGAAGGACCAGGGGTTGAGACAGCAATCGTTGCGCGCGTTGGCGGAGATCCATCTGTTCCGCGACCCCGGCGTCCGTGCACGCAAGGCCAATGCCGAGCGCGCCAAGCCTTACATCGACCGGATCAACGCCGAGTACCCGGATGACGGGCGCGTCCCCGTCTTGTTGTTCTACCACGACGTCATGGCCGAATCGATGATCGACGAGGCGGACGTCCGGGCGTTGCTCGCCAAGCTGGATCGGACCGATCCGTGGCAGGCGCAGCACGCCGAACGGCTCGACAGAATGCTCAAGTCACCTGCGGTCCCCGGCAAACGGCCGTAGCGCGGCCTGCAATTCCCCCTCCCTTTCCAGAACCGAACCACACATGCAGAAGATCATCGTCACCGGTGGCAACACGCTCAACGGCGAAGTCACCATCTCGGGCGCCAAGAACGCCGTGCTCCCCATCCTGTGCGCGACGCTGCTGGCGGACGCGCCGGTGGAGATCACCAACGTGCCGCACCTGCACGATGTGGTCACCACGGTTAAGTTGCTCGGCGAACTGGGTGCCGGCATCACCATCGATGAGGGTACGCTGGCAAAGGGACGCGGCATCACCGTCGATCCCACCACCGTCAGCCGCTTCGTCGCGCCGTACGAACTGGTGAAGACGATGCGCGCCTCGATCCTCGTGCTCGGCCCGCTGGTCGCGCGCCACGGTGCGGCCGTGGTGTCGCTGCCGGGCGGCTGCGCGATCGGTTCGCGTCCGGTCGACCAGCACATCAAGGGCCTGCAGGCGCTGGGTGCCGAAATCACCGTCGAGAACGGCTACATCAAGGCACGCGCGGCGCGATTGAAGGGCACGCGTTTCGTGTTCGATATGGTCACCGTCACCGGTACCGAGAACGTCATGGCCGCGGCCACGCTGGCAGAAGGCACCACGGTGCTGGAAAACGCCGCGATGGAGCCGGAGGTCACCGACCTGGCCGAATGCCTCAACGCGCTGGGTGCGAAGATCGAAGGTGCGGGCACCTCGCGCATCGTCATCCATGGTGTCGAGCGCCTGGGTGGCGGGCGCCATTCGGTGGTGCCGGACCGTATCGAGACCGGCACCTTCCTGGTCGCTGCGGCGATGACGGGAGGCAAGGTCACTGCGCGCAATGCGCGTCCCGACACGCTGGAAGCGGTGCTCGACAAGCTCACCGAGGCCGGTGCGAAGATCGAGACCACCGCTGACAGCATCACGCTGGACATGCAGGGCAAGCGTCCGAAAGCCGTCAGCCTGACCACCGCACCGTACCCGGCGTTCCCCACCGATATGCAGGCGCAGTTCATGGCGCTGAACTGCGTGGCCGACGGCGTGGGCGTGATCAACGAGACGATCTTCGAAAACCGCTTCATGCACGTCAACGAACTGCTGCGCCTGGGCGCGGACATCCGTGTCGAAGGACATACGGCCATCGTGCGGGGCGTGGAGAAGCTGGGCGGTGCACCGGTGATGGCGACCGACCTGCGTGCATCGGCTTCGCTGATCCTGGCGGGTCTGGTGGGCGACGGTGAAACCACCATCGACCGCATCTACCATCTCGACCGCGGCTACGAGAACATCGAAGAGAAGCTGGGCGGCCTGGGCGCGAAGATCAGGCGCGTGTCGTGAGCAAGCGCGCCCCCACGCTTTCCGGGAAGCGCACGCGCTTCCCGTTGCGCCGCAAGATCCTGCTGGGCATCGTCATCGCGCTGTTGGCGCTGGTGGCGTGGCTGCATTACACCGGCTCGGCAGCTACGCACGGCATCACCACCCGCGACATGGACTGGAACGGCGACGGTACGGTGACCCAGGGCGAGATCGCGCAGGCGGTGTTCTCGGTGGTGGTCGAGCAGACGCAGGATGGAAACCGGCAGTGCAACGCTTACGCGTGGCGCAACGGCAGCGGAACCATCCGCATGGACTGCAAGACGGTATTCCAGGCTGCCGACGCCGCGGCCGAATGAAGAAAAGCCCGGCTCGGCCGGGCTTTTTCATGGATGCCTGAAGGATTCAGCGCCAGGACGTGAGTTGAAGGCGGAACACGTCGCTGCCGTCTTCCCGTTGCACGATGCGGACCGGCGTGGGGACGCCCGCGGCGATCCACGCGGTGGTCTGCTTGCCGCCGGCGTTCTGCACCACTTTGGTCGTGTCCAATGCGCGACCACCCACGGTGATCTTCTCGCGACCGGCCACGCGGTAGGTCATCGGCTTGGCCTTGCCGTTCTCCAGCAGGCGATAGGTCATGACCGTGCGACCGAAGCCGACGTCGCGCACCAGCGCGAGGTTGACCAGCAATGCATCCATGTCGCCAGGCTGCATGGCCACCGGGCCCGCGCGTTGCGGTTTCACGTCGCCGGTCCAGCGCGCCTGCATGGCTTTCCAGTTGTAGACGGTCATGACCGAGCGGGTCTTCATCAGGTAGGTGGCACGATCGCTGCCCCCCAGCGGCCGGTAGCGTCCGGCCGCGTCCTCGAACACCGTAGCCTGGCTCAGGTTCGCCATCGTGTTGCGGACCCCCATCGCGTAGGTCCAGCGGTTGCCCTGCTGGCTCAGCGACATCGCGCCGCCTGCGGAGATGCCTTTGAACGACGCCTCGTATTGCGCCGTGAACGGTTTGAGCGCATGGGCGGGGAGGGCCACCGTGGCCAGCGCGGCGGTGAGGAAGAGGACGGACATCCGTGTCATGAGGGTCTCGGAAGTGCGGGAGCGCGCGGCTCAGCGCCAGGACTTGAGCGTCAGGTCGATGGTGTCCTGTCCATTCTCGCGCTGCAGGATGCGTGCAGGCACCGGAGCGTCGGCAACGACCCAGACGATGGTCTGCTTGTCGCCGTCGGTGCGCACCACCTTGGTGGCGTCCTGTGGCTTGCCGCCGATGGTGATGCGCTCCTTGCCAGCGACCTGGTAGGTCATCGGCTTGGCGCGACCGTTCTCCACCATGCGGTAGGTCAACGGCTTGCCTGCTGCCACGTCGCGGACGATGGCCAGGTTGACCAGCAGGGCATCCATGTCGCCGACGGCCAGCTTCACCGGACCGGCGCGATCGGGCTTCACGTCGCCGCTCCAGGTGGCTTGGGCCTTGGACCAGTCATAGACCGTGTTGACGTTCTTCTTCTTGATCAGCAGACGCGAGCTGTCGGTGCTGCTGAGCGGTCGCATGCGGCCATCCTGCACGTCGAACACGGTCTTCTGGCTGAGGTCCACGGCCTGGTTGCGCACGCTCAGCGAGTACTGCCAGCGGTCGCCTGGCTGTGGCGAGACTGACATCTGGCCTTCGCCCACCATGCCCAGCGCGCTGGCGCTGTACTGCGCAGTGAAGGCCTCGATGGCCAGGGCGGGCGCGCTGGCGCCGGCGAGCAACACGGCTGCCAGCAACGTACGCGTCATGGGGGATGCGGTCTTCATCATGTTCATGGTGCTCCTTGGTATTCGACCAGGCGGAGGTCCACGCCGTCCTGCCCGTTTTCCCGCTGCAGGATGCGCACGGGGGTGGGCACGCCATCGGCGACCCAGAAGATGGTTTCGTCGTTGCCGCCATTGGCACGGCTCACGCGCAGCGCGCTGTAGCTCAGGTCTTCGACGGTCACGTTTTCCGGTTCGGGTGATACGGCGTACTGATATTCGCGGATACGTCCATTGTCCACCACCCGGTAGTCGAGCTGTTTCCCGGGGGCGGCATCGCGGATCACCGCCAGGTTCATCAGCAGCGCACTCATGTCGCCCGGCTCAAGGGGCAGTGGGGCGCGCCGGTTCTTCTTGATGTCGCCCTGCCACTGTGCCGTGCGGGTGGTCCAGTTGTAGGTGCCGATCATCTTCTTGCCCATCAGCAGAGCGCGGCGGACAGTGGCCTGGCTGAGGGGACGGAACTGTCCATCGGCAGTATCGAAGACGGTGCTTTGTTCGATGTTCAGTCCGGCCAGCCGAGCGAAGCCGCGCGTACCCCTCACGTTCAGGTCGATCTGCCATTGACTGCCCGCCTTGGGCACCACCTTCATGCTCGCGCTGCCAGCCAGCTTGCCCTCGTTGTAAGCCTGGTAGCTGGCCACGAACGGCTCCAGCGCCAGTGCGGGCGCAGTGGCTCCTGCCATGGACAGGCCGAGCAACAGGGAGCGAAGGGTGAGAAGCATCAGAGGAGCGGGTCAGGGCAGCAGACGGTCGGCTGAATCTAGGGACAGGGCATTTAATAGCGGCTGACCGTGACAGAGTGTGATGTCGCCCTGTTCAGCCAAGTCGCCGGCGGCGGCCAGGCGCAGCACGGCCAGCAGCAGGGCGTGCTCGCGCGGGAGCAGTCGTGCGGCCAGTGTTTCCGGCGTGTCGCCGGGCAGGACCGGCACCCTAGCCTGGGCGATCACAGCCCCTGCATCCAGTTCAGGAATGACGAAGTGGACACTGGCGCCATGTTCGGTGTCGCCAGCCTCAAGCGCGCGGGCGTGGGTGTGCAGGCCGCGGTACTTGGGCAGCAGCGATGGATGGATGTTCAGCAGCCGGCCACGGAAGCGGGCGATGAAGGCATGGCCCAGGATGCGCATGTAGCCCGCGCAGACAACCCAGTCCGGACCGCTGGCGGCGACAGCGTCCGACAGGGCGGCCTCGTACGCGGCACGATCCGGGAATGCTGCGGGTCGCGCGCTCCAGCGCCGCGCTGCCGGGACCAGATGCAGGGCAGGGGCGGTCGGCTTGTCTGAGAACACGCCCACCACGTCGGCGTCGAGGGTGCCGTCGGCAATGGCCTGCAGGATGGCCTGCAGGTTGCTGCCGCGGCCGGAGGCCAGTACTGCGATGCGCGCGGTCATGCCGTCACACCATGGCGCTCGGCGCGCGCCAGTGGCCAGGCCAGCAGCGCGCCGAGCGTGGCCAGCAGCATGTCGGCATGCGCGTCCCACGGGTCGCCCTGCTGGCCGTTGTAGGACTCGGCGGCTTCGGGCGACATCGTCAGCGCGATGCCCCACTCCAGCCATTCGTAAGCCAGGCTCGTGCACATGACCAGCATCACTGCCAGCGTGAACGCCTGGCCAACCGATAGCCGCGGCCAGCGCTGACGCAACCAATGCCACACCGCGGGCGTGAAACAGACCCCATACATCAGGTGGATGAAGCGGTCGAAGTGGTTGCGCTGCCAGCCGAACGCCTCCGCGAGCGACAGCCCCGTCGCGGCCTGCAGCCACGCGTCGTACGGCACATAGGAATACAGCCAGCGCGCCCCGACGCAGTGCGCGACGATGAAGGCGCAGATCAGCGCGAAATGCACCGGCCGCAGTGGCCAGCGCCGGTCATGCCACCACAGCCACGCCAGGCCGAGCACGGTCAGGCTGCTGTGCATCGCCTGTTCGACCGGCCACCGCGGCGCAATCCAGCTGGCGCCGAACACCGCCAGCGTCAGCCCGAAGGCGATCCCCTTGCTGCGCGGCATGCCGCGTTCAACCAATGCGGACGCGTTCGCCACCCGGCGCAGCGACCACTTCACCGATCTGCCAGTGCGTCAGGTGCAGGCGGGCCAGGTCCGACTGGACGGCGGCAAGCTGGTCTGGCGCGACCACCAGCACGAAGCCGATGCCGCAATTGAAGGTGCGCCACATCTCGGCGTTCTCCACGGCGCCTTCGCGTTGCAGCCAGTCGAACACCGGCGGCAGCGTCCACGCGCTGGCATCGATCTGCAGGCCCAGGCCGTCGGGGATGACGCGGATGATGTTCTCGGTCAGCCCTCCACCGGTGATGTGCGCCATGCCGTGCAGGTCGTGCGCCTGCAGCAACTCCAGGATCGGCTTCACGTACAGGGTGGTCGGCGCCATCAGCGCATCGGCCAGCTTCACGCCGCCCACGTCGAGGTCGGCGGGACGCCCGGCACGGTCGTAGATGCGGCGGACCAGCGAGTAACCATTGGAATGCGGGCCGCTGGAGGCGATACCGACCAGCACGTCGCCTGCACGTATCCTGGCGCCGTCGAGCAGCTTCGACTTCTCCACCGCCGCCACGCAGAACCCGGCCAGGTCGTATTCGCCCGGACCGTACATGTCCGGCATCTCGGCGGTCTCGCCGCCGATCAGCGCACAGCCGGACAGTTCGCAGCCGCGGGCGATGCCGCCGACCACCGCGACGGTCGTGTCCACGTCCAGCTTGCCGGTGGCGAAGTAGTCCAGGAAGAACAGCGGCTCGGCACCCTGCACCAGCACGTCGTTCACGCACATGGCGACCAGATCGATGCCGATGGTGTCGTGGCGGCCCAGCTGCTGAGCCAGTTTCAGCTTGGTGCCCACGCCATCGGTGCCGGAGACCAGCACCGGCTCGCGATACTTGCCGGACAGGTCGAACAGCGCGCCGAAGCCGCCCAGGCCGCCCATCACCTCCGGCCGGAAGCTGCGCTTGACCAGCGGCTTGATGCGTTCGACCAGTTCGTTGCCGGCGTCGATATCGACACCCGCGTCGCGATAGGTCATCGGGGTGGGGGCGGAAGGCGTCGGCTGGTTCACGGGCGGTCGTCGATGGGGCAAGAGGCGTGATTTTAATGGAATCGACGCGCCTCGCGGCCGTCCTGAACGGGTGGCGTTGGCGATGGCGTGCCATTCGGGCAACAATTCACAGGGTCTGCTGAGCCCAAGGACGCTCGATGCGCTGGATCCCAGGTTTCGCCCTCGCTACCGCCTTGCTGTTGGCGGCAATGACCACGGCGCCCGCCGCACTCGCCCAATCGGGCCTGCGCACCGAAGGCGACGCGGTCTCCGCGCGCGGGCTGTATCAGGCCGAGGTGCCGGTCAACGGACAGGGCGAGGAAGAGCGGCAGGGCGGTTTCGCACGTGCTTTGGGAACGGTGCTGGGCAAACTGTCGGGCGACCGGTCGGCGATGTCGCGTCCTGGCGTCGGCGCCGAGCTGCGCAATGCCAAGGACTACGTGGACGGCTACGACTACCGGCAGGACCAGGGTACATCGCCCACCGGTGCCCCCACCTTCCGCACCACGCTTGTGGTGCGTTTCGACGAAGACCAGGTCAACGGCCTGGCGGGCGCGCTTGGCCTGCCCGTTTGGCCTCAGCCACGCCCGAAGCCGGTGGTCTGGCTGGCGATCAATGACGGCAGCGGTCCGCGCCTGATGGGCTTGCAGCACGCCAATGCCGCGCGGCCGCTGCTCAATCGCGCCATCGAGCGCGGCTACGGACTCGGCCTGCCGGCCGGTGGTGCGGCGGAACAGGCGCTGGTCGGTGCGATCTGGCGCCAGGACACCGCCGCCGTCGCCCGCGCATCGGCGCGTTACAGCCCGCCGATGCAACTGGTGGGCAAGCTGTACCGCAACAAGGGGGGTTGGACGGCCGACTGGGTGTTCGTCGATGCGGGCAAGGTGCTGGCCAAATGGTCGGTGACCGATGCCGATGCGCGTCGTGCGATGGCATCCGGTGCCGACGGCACGGCCGACGCGCTGGTGAAGCGATACGGCAAGCGTGGCAGTGCGGGCCCTGCGGGCACTTATCGCGTGCTCTTCACGGGCATCCGCAGCACGGACGATTACCTGCGCCTGACCGGGCACCTGCAGAAGATGGCGGTGGTCCGGCGCATCACCCCCGTGCGCGCCAGTGGCGATGTCGTGGAACTCGACCTGGAACTGGTCTCGGGCTTGGCCGGCTTCCGTCGCACCATGGGCGATGAAGCCCCCTTCACCGGGGGCGAAGGCGAGCCACCGGCCTACCAGATGCGCTGACATACAAGGATGCCCATGGATCTTTCCCCCACGCCGGTCGGAACGCTGGCCCGCCGCTGGCAATGGCTGCTGATCGCAGTGATCGTCGGCTGGCTGATCTGGCTGCTGGCGCCGGTACTGACGCCGTTCGTCTGCGCGGCGCTGTTGGGCTGGCTGGGCGACCCATGGGTCGACCGGCTTGAACGCTCAGGGCGCTCGCGTACCGTGGCGGTGGTGCTGGTGTTCACGCTGATGCTGCTGTTGCTGGTGTTGGCGCTGGTCATCCTGGTGCCGATGATCGAACGTCAGGTGGTCACGGTGATCGAATCGCTGCCGGCCTACCGGGACTGGTTCGTTCAGACCGCATTGCCGTGGGTGGAGCGTCGCACCGGGCTGGAACTGGTCGCCTGGCTGGATCCGGACCGGCTGACGGAGTGGGTGCGCGGGCACTGGCAGCAGGCCGGTGGGGTGGCGGCCACGATGTTCGGCTATTTCTCGCGCTCGGGCTTTGCGGTGATGGCATGGGTGGCCAACCTGGTGCTGCTGCCGATCCTGACGTTCTATTTCCTGCGCGATTGGGATCTGCTGGTCGAGCGCATCGCCGCACTGGTGCCACGCGACCACATCGCGACGGTCACCCGACTGGCGCTGGAATCGAATGAAGTGCTGGGCGCATTCCTGCGCGGCCAGTTCCTGGTCATGCTGGCGCTCGGCGCGATCTATGCGGCCGGCCTGTCGGTGGTGGGCCTGAAAGTGGGCCTGCTGATCGGCATCATCGCTGGCCTGATCAGCTTCGTGCCCTACCTTGGCACCGCCACCGGCATCGTGCTGGGCGTGATCGCCGCGCTGGTGCAGTCCGGTGGCGACTGGTCGCTGGTGGCGATGGTGCTGGGCGTGTTCGTGGTCGGCCAGATGCTGGAAGGTTACGTGCTGACGCCGCGCATCGTGGGTGATCGCATCGGCCTGCATCCGGTGGCGGTGATCTTCGCCATCATGGCTGGTGGCCAGTTGTTCGGCTTCCTCGGTATGCTGCTGGCGCTGCCGGTGGCGGCGATCGCGAACGTGCTGCTTCGCTTCGCCCACGAGCGTTACACGCAGAGCCGGTTGTATGCCGGCGACCGGCCGTCCATCGTGCTGGATTCGTACATCGACAAGGGCAGCGTGGAGCAGGCGCCGGCGCGCGACATCGATACGCCGTGAGCAGGGACATGCAGGGCACCGATCTTGGTCCGCAATTGCCGTTGACGCTGCGCTATCCACCGGATCAGCGCTTCGAGAGCTTCATCGGTCCGCCGGAAGGCGCGTTGGCTGCGCTGGATGCACTGGCGACCAGACCGGGTGCTGACTGGGTTTATCTGGCCGGCCCTTCAAGGACCGGCAAGACCCATCTGGCGCTGGCACTGTGCGCCGCCACCGAACAGCAGCATCGTCGCGCGGCCTATCTGCCGATGGCGGCTGCGGCCGGCCGGTTGCGCGATGCACTCGACGCACTGGAGGGCAATGACGTGGTTGCGCTGGACGGTATCGAGGTGATCGCGGGCGCGCACGAGGATGAAGTGGCGCTGTTCGATTTCCACAACCGCGCACGCGCCTCCGGTTTGAACGTGCTGTACACCGCGCGCGGTATCCCGGACGACATCGGCCTTGGTCTTCCCGATCTGCGTTCGCGCCTGCAGCAGTGCCTGCGCGTGATGCTGGATCCCCTGGACGACGCCGGTCGCCGCGATGTGCTGCGCGAGCGTGCGCAGCGGCGCGGCCTGGTGCTGGAAGATGCCGCGCTGGAATGGCTGCTTACGCGGACCGATCGCGACCTGGGTACGTTGGTGGCACTGCTGGACCGCCTCGACCGCGCATCCCTCGCGGCACAGCGACGCATCACGGTGCCGTTCCTGCGCAGCGTGCTGTAGGAGCGGGTCATGCCCGCGATGTGTTCGGCGTAGTGCAGGGGAAGAACGCTGTCGGCTACGCGCTCAGCGTGGCTTCCAGGTCGGCCAGCCGTTGCGGCGTGCCGACGTCGGTCCAGCGCCCCTGCAGACGCTCGCCCGTCACGCGTCCTGCAGCCATGCCGGCATGCAGGAGGGGCAGCAACGGGAAACGCGGCTTGCCACCGGTCGTGACACGGAGCTCGCCGGTGATGTGCTCCTGCCAGGGATCCAGCAGTGTGGGGCGGTAAAGCCCCAGGCCAGCGTACGTCAGTCGCTGCTCGCCTTCGCGGTGCAACTGGCCGGCAGCGTCGAGTGCGAAGTCCCCGCGCGGCGCGAAGGCCGGAGGTTCCACCATCACCAGGTGTGCCAGCCCCTGCGGCTCGCGCGGCAGTCGCGCGAAATCGAAATCGGTCCAGATGTCGCCATTGACCAGCAGGAAAGGCGCTTCGCCCAGCAGCGGGCGCGCGTTGAGCATGCCGCCGCCGGTTTCGAGGGGCGTGTCGCCTTCGTACAGGTAATGGATGCGCATCCCCCAGCGTTCGCCATCCCCCAACGCCTCGGGGAACCGGTCAGCCAGCCAACTGGTGTTGATGACGACATCGCGCACGCCCAGCGCCGCCAGCTTTTCGAGATGCCAGACGATCAGCGGTTTGCCTCCGGCTTCGATCAGCGGCTTGGGCGTGTGGTCGGTCAATGGGCGCATGCGCTCGCCTAGTCCAGCCGCGAAGATCAGCGCCTTCATGCGATCTCACCCCGCGCATGCAACACCGGCTTGATGCGCTTGTCGAGCAGGGTGCGGAGGCCTGCGAGTTCGGGGTAGCGCGGCAGCACCTCGTCCAGGTAGCGGATGAAGCGCGGCACGTCGGGCAGGTAGCGGGTCTTGCCGTCGCGATAATGCAGGCGCGAGAAGATGCCGAGGATCTTCAGGTGCCGCTGGATGCCCATCCAGTCCGCATCGCGCAGGAACACCTTCAGTTCCGGCACCGGCAACCCGGCACGCGTGGCGCGCGCGTGGTAGCGCGCCAGCCAACCGTCGACGCGTTCGATCGGCCAGCTCAGGAACGCATCCTTGAACAGACTCATGGCGTCGTATGCGACGGGGCCCCGCACGCAGTCCTGGAAATCGATCACCGCAGGGCCGGGCGTCATCGGCATCAGGTTGCGCGGCATGAAGTCGCGGTGGGTCAGCACGCGTGTCTGCGACAGTGCGTTGTCCATCAGGCGACGCTGCGACAGTTCCAGCCCTTCGGTCTCGCCGCAATCCAGCGTCAGGCCCAGGTGGCGGCGCAGGAACCATTCGTCGAACAGGCCGGCATCGCGCTGCAGCAGGGCTTCGCCGAATTCGCCCATGCCCTCCGGCGGTGCGATGGCCTGCAGGCGAAGCAATTGTTCGATGGCGGCATCGAACCAGGTGTCCGCATTGTCCTCGCTGATCACATGCGCCAGCGTCGGCCCCCCCAGATCTTCCAGCAGCAGGAAACCCAATTCCGTGTCGATGGCCAGCACGTCGGGCACGCGGACGTCGCCACCGGCCAGCAGTTCGCGCATCGCCAGCCAGGGCCGCACGTCCTCCAGGCCAGGAGGGGAATCCATCACGATCCGTCCCGGTCCGTCGCCCAGACTGCGCCAGTAGCTGCGGTAGCCCGCGTCCATCGACGCGCGTTCGAGCTGCGCGTACGGGTCGCCGAGCGCGCCGCGCGCCCACTCCAGGCGCTGGGCGCCGCGTCCGGAAGGGTCCTGAATCGTTGGGTTCATGCAGTCGCGGCCACGCAGAGGCGATAAGGCCTACAGGGTAAACTGGCGCCCTACCGACTTGCGAGGCTTGCATGGCCCATCTCCAACCCGTGCTGCTGTCCGGCGGCTCCGGCACGCGCCTGTGGCCGCTTTCGCGCGAGGCCTATCCCAAGCAGTTCCTGCCGCTAGTCGGTGACGACACGATGGTGCAGGCCACGTGGCGACGGGTCGAAGGGCTGGCCGAACGTGCGCCGATCGTGGTGGCGAACGAGGAACACCGTTTCCTGGTCGCCGAACAACTTCGGCAGATCGGCGCCCCCGTGCCGGCCATCCTGTTGGAGCCGGTCGGCCGCAACACCGCCCCCGCGATCGCGGCTGCCGCGCTGCAGGCGATGGCCGATGGTGCGGATCCCCTGTTGCTGGTGTTGCCGTCGGACCATGTGGTCCGTGATGTGTCCGGCTTCCAGCGCGCCGTACGCGAAGCCTCGGCTGCCGCGGATGCGGGAGCGCTGGTGACGTTCGGCATCGTGCCCCATGCGCCGGAAACCGGCTTTGGCTACATCCAGGCCGAAGCCGGCGACGGCCTTCGCAAGGTGTCGCGCTTCGTCGAAAAACCCGATGCCGCCACGGCCCAGGCTTACCTCGATGCCGGCGGCTACTACTGGAACAGCGGCATGTTCCTGTTCCGCGCCAGCCGCTATCTCGAGGAGCTCGCGCGGTTCCGCCCCGACATCGTCGATGCGGTGCGCGCTGCGCACGCGGCGGCACGCCACGACGGCGACTTCGTCCGGCTCGACAAGCAGGCCTTCGCGGCGTGCCCGTCGGACTCGATCGATTACGCGGTGTTCGAGAAGACGGAGCATGCGATGGTGCTGCCGGTCGACATCGGCTGGAGCGATGTCGGCAGCTGGTCGGCGCTGTGGGATGTCGCCGAGCGCGATGCCGACGGCAACGCACACCACGGCGACGTGATCGCCGTGGACAGCCGCAACAGCTATGCCTACGCGCAGCGCCTGGTCGCGCTGGTGGGCGTGGACGACATCGTGGTGGTCGAAACGGACGACGCAGTGCTGGTCGCACGCAAGGACCGTGTGCAGGACGTCAAGCTGGTCGTTGCCCAGCTGAAGAAGGAGCAGCGCAGCCAGGCCGTCCTGCACCGCGAAGTGCACCGCCCGTGGGGCAGCTACGATTCGGTCGACAACGGCGGCCGCCACCAGGTGAAGCGGATCAAGGTCAAACCGGGCGCCGCGCTCAGCCTGCAGATGCACCACCATCGCGCCGAGCACTGGATCGTGGTCAGCGGCACGGCCAAGGTGACGCGGGGCGACGAGACGCTGCTGCTCTCGGAAAACGAAAGCACCTATATTCCCCTCGGCGTGAAACATCGCCTGGAGAATCCCGGCAAGGTGCCGCTGGAATTGATCGAAGTGCAGTCGGGCAGCTATCTGGGTGAAGACGACATCGTGCGCTTCGAGGATGTGTACGGCCGCAGTGAGTAATGGCGTGAGTTCAGCGCGCTACCGCCTGGACGATCTGGTGATCGATCTGGAGCGGCAGCGCGTCGAACGCGACGGCGCACTCCTCAACGTGGCGGGGCTCAGTTTCCAGCTGCTGCGCCATCTGGTGGAGCAGGACGACCGCGTCGTGGGTTTCGACGAGCTCATCCAGCGCGTGTGGGCACCGGCGGTCGTCAGCGAGGAGACCGTCACCCAACGGGTCAAGCTGCTGCGCCAAGCCCTGGGGGACGACGGACGCAGCCCGCGCTATCTGCGTTCGGTACGCGGGCAGGGTTACCAGTTGTGCCTTCGTCCGCAGCCATTGCCCGCCACCGAGCCTGCAACGTCGCCGGCACCTCGTCCGCACCGATCACGCGTGATGACGGTGGTCATGGCAGGCATCGTGGTGCTTGCGGCGGGCACAGGTCTATGGGCGTGGAAGCAGCACGCCAACCGCATGGACATCCCCGTCGCAGCCCCCACGTCGGAGCCACCTTCGTTGCTGCAGCGCGCCGCCTACTACGCGGGCATCGGCCAGCGCGACGACAACGAACGCGCCATCGAACTCTTCGGCCAGGCCCTTGAAGAAAAGCCCGGCAACGTGGATGCGCTGGTCGGATTGAGCCGCGCCTACAGTGCCCGCGTCTGCCTGTTCAATTTCCCCCCGGAATGGGCGGCGCGCGCGCAGACGCTGGCCGAGCAGGCCATCCGCGCGCAGCCCGGGCGCGTGACTGCCCATGCCGCCCTGGGTTACTCGCATGACTGTCGCGGACGCATCGACGATGCGCTTGCCGGTTACGAACGCGCGCTTGCCCTGGACCCCGCCGCCGACAGCAGCCGCGCGTCCGCGGCCTACCTCTACGACCGCAAGGGACTGCTCGCCCAGGCACTGCTCGCGAACACATCGCTGCGCGGCGATCCAGCGCGCGTGCGCTACCTGCAGGTGCAGATCGCGGGCATCCTGGATCTGCTGGGCTACCCGCAGGCCGCGGAAGCGCGTTATCGCCAAAGCTTCGCGCTGTATCCCGACAATGTGTTCTCCAACATCGCGTGGCCGCGTTTCCTGTTCCGGCACGGACGCACGACGGAAGCCCAGGCCGCGCTGGACCAGGCCATGCAACGGGGGACCGATCATGTGGACCTGTTCCTGCTGGCCGCCGAACTGGCGCAACTGCGGGGCGACCCCGCCGTTGCCCTGGCGGCCTATCGGCAGGCCGAAGCCTTGCGCCCGCAGGCAAGCCTGCCAGCGACACTGGCCCAGCTTCAGGCCGGCCCTGTCGATCCGGCATGGGCCCATGCGCGTGCCGACCGCATCACCCGCGATCTGGAAGGCGGTGCAGGCTACCCCGCCGACTGGCTCGAAGTCGCGGTGCTGCGCGAGGCTGCCGGCGACCGAGCGGCGGCGCTCGCATCGCTGCAACGCGCAGTGGATGCGGGTTACAGCGATACGGCGTACCTGCGGGTGTCGCCGTTGTTCAGGACGATGGCAGCCGAGCCGGGATTCGCCCGCAGCGTGGATGCGCTCAACCGGCGCGTCGCGCTCGAGCACGGCAAGGTGCCCGGCGCGTTGCTGGAACGCCTTACGGCATCGCCTTGAGTATGTAGTCGCCGAACATCTGTTGCGACTGCGGGTGCACGTTGCGCTGGTTGAACGAGGTCCGCGTGATCACCGCCACCAGCTGCCGTTCGGGCACGATGAAGACGTAGTTGCCGCCGTTGCCCGACATGGCCCACGCCGCCTGTTCCCCTTGCGCACGCGGGAAACGGAACCGCCAGAACTGGTAGCCGTAGTCCGCATCCTCGCGCGCTTGCGCATGCACTGTCAGTGCCGCGTTTATCCAGGGCGCGGAGATGACCTGCCGGCCCTGCCAGCGACCGCCATCGGCCACCAGTTGCCCGATCTTGGCCAGGTCGCGACTGCGGTAGCGCGTGCCACCGCCGCCCATGCCCACCCCCTCCGATGATCTGTTCCACTGCACCTGCTGGATGCCCAGCGGGTGTTCCAGTGCCTCGGCAGCGAAGGTCGCCAGCGGTTTTCCGGTTGCCCGTTCGATCACCGCACCCAGCAGGAAGCTGCCCGCCGTGCAGTACGAAAAGGCCCGGCCATGCGGACTGTCCTCTGGGCGCGTCATCCACGGCGCGAAACCACGCACCGGCAGGTCCAGCGCGAACCGGGTCCAGTCCTCGCTCAGGTACATGCGTTCCTCGTTGCCGGCGGAGAACTGGTTTTCGTCGTCGCATTCCCAGGCCGAGCTCATCGTGAGCAGGTCTTCCAGCGTCATCCGCTGCTTGCGGGGACTGGGGTTCTGCCACGGTTGCCTGTCGGCGAAGTAGGTGTACACGGGCGCCTGCGCACCCGGGATGTGCCCTCGATCGATCGCCGCCCCCAGCAGCAGGGCGGTGACGCTCTTGGTGGCCGAACGCGTGTCGTTGAGCACATCCGGGCCGCCGCCGTTGAAGTAGCGCTCGTACACCAGCTTGCCCTGGTGGGCGATGACGATGCTGGTGACCCCCGCGTAATCCCCCCTGGCGATGGCCGCTTCCAGTGCCTGCAGGCGATCAAGCTGCCAGCCGTCGCGACGGGCGTCGGCGGTCTGCCAGCCATCCTGCATCGGCACGGGCGGGCGATAGGCTTCGGGTGGGAGGGCGGCGCCGGCGGCCGATTCCGCCGCGTGCGCAACGGAGGACGTGGCGAGGGACAACAACAGCAGGAAATGACGCATGGCATCGCTCCTTGGAAGGGAGCGTCATTCCATCGCGAGCCTCGGTGAAGCGCCTGACAGCCGGATGAAGATTTATGAAAGCAGTCGTGCGCGCCACACGGTTACAAGAAAAAGCCCCGCGTGGCGGGGCTTTTCGCTGCATTGGGCCGTCCGGTTGTCCCCGATGGCTCAGGCCTTCTTCTTCACCATGGCGTAGATGAAGAGCAGCACGATGGCGCCCACCACCGAGGCGATGAAGCCCGCCGGTTCGCCGGGTGAGTACCAGCCCAGCGCACCCCCGATGAAACGGGCCAGCAGGGCGCCCAGGATGCCCAGCACGATGGTCATGAAGAAGCCGAGCTTGTCGTTGCCGGGCTTGAGTGCCCGCGCGAGCAGGCCGGCGAGGAAGCCGATCAGCAAGGTCCAGAGGATGCCACCGCCAAAGATCTGTTCCATCGAAACACTCCGGTTGGGAAGGTGTGGGGCGATGCGCAGCGTAACCCAGCTGCGCGCGGAGTGGGATGGCGGCGGGCAGAGGCAGTCAGAGGCGGAGAGGCCGACTCGGGACAAGCGCCCTAAGCCTTCACGACCCTCATGCGCATGAGGCGGGAAGCAACGAAGGCCGGGTCGCCCCGGCCTTCATCGCAAGGGAACCGGAACGCGCGGATCAGCAGCAGCCGTGATCGCCGTGCTGCTCGCCGCCGGCCGCCACGCCCACGCCCGTGGTTTCACCGCGTACGCTGGCGGCATGGTGTTCGGCGATCACGCGTGCCACGCAGGCGGTGACCTTCTTGCCCATCGGGATGTGCAGGAATTCGTTCGGCCCGTGCGCGTTGGAATGCGGCCCCAGCACACCCGTGATCATGAACTGCGCGCCGGGGAACTTCTCGCCCAGCATGCCCATGAACGGAATGGTGCCGCCTTCGCCCATGTACATCGCCGGGGCGCCGAAGAACTCGCGGCTGGATGCGTCGATGGCGTTCTCCAGCCATGGCGACATGGCCGGGGCGTTCCAGCCGGTGCTCGCCTTCTCCAGCTCCAGGCTGACCTGCGCGCCGTTCGGCGCATCCTTCTCCAGCAAGTCCTTCAGCAACTGTCCGGCGTGCTTGCCATCCAGCGTGGGCGGCAGGCGCAGCGACAGCTTCACCGATGTGTACGGCCGCAGCACGTTGCCCGCCGACGACAGCGGCGGCATGCCGTCGACGCCGGTGACCGACAGCGCCGGACGCCACGTGCGGTTGAGCACCAGTTCGGTCAGGTCCTCTGCCATCGGCGTCATGCCGGGCAGGAACGGAAACTTGTCGAACACCGCCGTGTCCAGCACGCGCGCGGCTTCCCGGGCCTGCGCAAGGCGGTCCGCCGGGATCTCGACCTGCAGACCCTCAGGCAGGATGCGGCCGGTCTGCTCGTCTTCCAGCCGCGACAGCAACTGGCGCAGCAGGCGGAAGCTGGAGGGCACCACGCCCGACGCATCGCCGGAATGCACACCTTCCTCCAGCACCTTCACGGTGAAATTGCCGCCGGCCAGCCCGCGTAGCGATGTGGTGCACCAGAGTTGCTCGTAGTTGCCGCAACCCGAATCCAGGCAGACGACCAGCGACGGCTTGCCGATGCGGTCGGCGAGGTGGTCCACGTAGGCGGGCAGGTCGTAGCTGCCCGATTCCTCACAGGCCTCGATCAGCACCACGCACCGCGCATGCGGCACGCCCTGCTGCTGCAGCGCCTGGATGGCGGCCAGCGAGCCGAAGATCGCGTAGCCATCATCGGCACCGCCACGGCCGTACAGCTTGTCGCCCTTGATCACCGGCACCCACGGGCCAAGGTCGTCGTCCCAACCGGTCATTTCCGGTTGCTTGTCCAGGTGACCATAGAGCAGCACCGTGTCCGCCGCGGTTTCTGGCCCGGTAGCCGGGATCTCGATGAAGATCAGCGGCGTGCGACCTTCAAGGCGCACCACTTCAACCTGCATGTCCGGAACCGGCTGCGCCTTCGCCCAGCGCTCCATCAGCTGGACCGCCTGTTCCATGTACCCGTTGGCCACCCAGTCCTTGTCGAACATCGGGGACTTGTTGGGGATGCGGATGTACTCGACCAGCTGCGGGACGATGTCGTCGTCCCATTTCTCGGCTACGTAGCGGTCGACTTTGGCGGTATCCATGGCAACTCCGGGGTACTGAAGACGTAGCGCTCCATTCTACGCCCTTGCCTGGGGTAGGACTTTTCCTACGCGTTACCGGGGTGTTTACGGGCAGATTCGCACGCGCCGTGGCGATACCTTGATGCCCATGGGCGCTGGACACTCTCCCTACCGTCGCGGGCCTGAGGCGATCGACGGAACATGACGGATGCGTCGACGCATCCGCCATCCATGGAGAGTCCAACGTCACAAGGAGAGTTGTCATGAAGTCGTTCATCCACATCGTATCTGCCGCTGTTCTTTCGCTGCTGCTCGCCATGCAGGCGATGGCCGCAGAGAAGGTCAACATCAACACGGCGGATGCGGCCGCCCTTGATCGAGTGCTGGTGGGCGTGGGTCCGGCGAAGGCTGTCGCCATCGTCGAATACCGCAAGGCCAACGGGCCGTTCAAGAGCGCCGAGGAACTGGCGATGGTGAAGGGCATCGGCCTGAGCACCGTGGAACAGAACCGCGACCGCATCGAACTGCGGGCTGGTGCCACCCCGGTGCGCAAGCCGGGAGCCGCCGCCGCAACGCCCGCAAAGCCGGTAGCGCGGCGCTGATGGATTCCCGTGCCCGGCGCTTCCACAGGATGTGGAACGCCGGACACAGGGGCTGGATGCCAAGGGGGAAACAGGCAGGAGGCCGACAGGGACGTAACTACAACGCGCAGGATGCGCAAGGGCAGGAACAGGCATTGGCCCGTCACTGTCCCGACGCCGACACGGAGGTGGACATCGCCCGGGTGCGCAGGAAGCGCATCCGGGCGATGTCTTTCTGTGGCCGCCGCGTGGCTGCCCAGGGAGTGCGAAGGGGCTAGAATCGCGCCGCATCCTGACGGGGGGAACCACCATGCCGGACGTGTCGCGCATCATTCCTGCCAACGAGTACCGGCGGGAGCGATGGAGGAATGGCTTGGGCTGGACCCGCGAAATCGTGCGCGTGCCCGATGCCGAGGCATGGGACTGGCGCCTCTCGATCGCCGAGATCGAGCATGACGCTGCGTTTTCCGCGTTCCCCGGCATTGATCGCGAACTGGTCCTGTTGCGTGGCAATGGCCTGCGCCTCCGTTTCGACGGAGAGCGCGTGGTGGACCTTGCACCACCGCATGGTCGCCATCGTTTCGCGGGCGAAGACGCCGTGACCGGCGAACTGGTCGACGGTCCCACGCATGACTTCAATCTGATGTGGCGGCGCGATGTCGTCCGTACCGAGTTGCTGCATCGTCCCCTGGTGGGGCCGATGCTGTTCTTCACCGAGCCCGGCGTGCAGTGGGTGGTTCACCTGCTCGCAGGGCAGGCTGCATTCGATGCCGATTGCGGGCTAGGGAATCTCTGGAACGGCGACACGGCCATCCTGGCCGCCGGGCCGGCGCGTACCCGCTACGCGCTTCACGGTGGTGGCGAACTGCTGGCGATCCGCATCGAGGATGGGGGTGCTGGAAAAAGCGCGTGAACGGATGGCGTCAGTACACGTCGCGTCGGTAGCGGCCGTCACCGCGCAGTTGCTCGACCCTGTCGTCGCCGAGTATCCGGCGCAGCGCGGCGTCCACGTCCGGCGCCATGCCCGCCAGGCTGCCGCACACGTACAGGGCGGCACCTTCGTCGACCCACTGGCGAAGGCGCTCGGCCTGCGCCAGCAGGGCGTGCTGGACATACCGGTGTCCGCCTTCATCGCGGGAGAAGGCCAGGTCGAGGTGTTCGAGCGCACCTTGTGAACGCCATGCCATGAGTTCGTCGGCATGGAACAAGTCGCGGGTTCGCTGGCGTTCGCCGAACAGCAACCAGTTCCGGCTCGCTCCCGCCCGCATCCGTGCCTTCACGTGCGCGCGCAATCCCGCCAGCCCCGTGCCGTTGCCTATCAGCACCATCGGCACCCGCGCTGCAGGGGGATGGAAGTTGGGATTTTTCCGGATGCGCAGCGCGATCGTTTCGCCAGGTCGGGCATGCCGGCACAGCCATCCGCTACCGAGTCCGGGCGTACCGTCCGCGCGCTGCATCAGGCGAACCAGCAGGTGCAGCGCGCCATCTTCGGGTATCGACGCGATGGAGTACTCGCGATGCGGCAGCGGCACGCAGCCGTCAACGAACGCCTGCGGGTCAACAAGCAGGGGCGCTCCGGCCGTTGAGGGCCACTGGCTGCCTGCGAGTGCGTCGGCCAGCGTCACCCGGTCGCCCTGCCAGTCCACGACCGCATCGCCCTGCAGGCCGTAGGCAAGCAGGAGAGCCTCAACATCGGCGACGGCGTGTCGTGGACCGATCTCGGCAATGTCGCCGGCGGTCCATGCCGGCATCGTGCCCTCAACGGGCTCCAGCGAAAGATGGAATACGGGGCCGCCGAGGCTTCCGGGATTCAATTCGATGCGCTCGCGCAGTCGCCAGGATTCGTAGCGTGGCGTCGACCAGTCGGGCATGTCGGCGCCATTGCCGAGCTGGCCGATGTGGTGCTGCCAATGACGCAGCGCGCTGTCGTCGGCGTTGTCCACCTCGACGATGTCGAACAGTGGTTGCGCACCGTGGCGGCGCAGCCAGTCGTCCAGTTGATGGCCGAAAGCGCAGAAGTGCGCATACTCACGATCGCCCAGCGCAAGCACCGCGTACTGCAAGCCTGCCAGCGAAAGCGATTGCGGCATCACCCGACGCACGAAGCCCAGGGCGGGGTCCGGCGGATCGCCTTCACCGGTCGTACTGACCACGAAGACCGCGCGGGTCATGCTCTTCAGCCTGACCGCATCCAGGTGCTCGAGTCCCGCGCGTTGCACGGCCACGCCGCTGTGGCGGAGCGAGGCGGCGGTCAGGTCGGCCACTTCCAGCGCGAAGCCTGTCTGACTGGCATGCACGACCCACACCGCATCCTGCACGGCCTGCGCGCTGGGCTGGGCGTCGCGCAGGCGCATGCGGGCGCGTTGCAGGAACCAGGCCGTCAATCCCGCGTACGCAAGCAGCGCTGCCGCAGCGGCATATCCGCGTGCCGCCGATGGCGTGGCCAACCACCAGTCGCCCTCGTGCAGGCGTGCGAACAGCCACGCGCATGCGGCCAGCAGCAGGATCGCGACCGTGTTGCCCAGCAGTGGAGCGATTCCGCGCGAGGGAGCAGGAGACGCGCTCATGCCGCGAGGTGCCGCTCGAACGCAGGCGTCTTCGCTTCCTGCAGGCCTTGCGCGGAGCGTTGCAGGAAGCGCGCTGCCAATCCGTGGCGCGCTGCGAATGCCCGGCCAGCGGTTGCCCCCATCACGGTCAACGCGGTCGCCCACGCATCGGCTCGCATGGCATCGGTCGCGACTACGGTGACCGCTGCTGCGGCATCGGTCACCGGTTCGCCACTGCGCGGATCGATGGTGTGCGAGTAGCGGCGACCTTCATGCGCATAGGCATGCCAGCGGTCACCTGAGGTCGCGACCGCCACGCCATCGAGGGTGAGCACACGCGGCTCCAGGCCCTCGCTGTCCGCTTCTTCATCCGGCGACGACTCCACCAGCACGCGCCAGGGCTGGCCGTCCAACTTGCGACCATAGCCGTACAGCTCGCCGCCGACTTCGACCAGCGCGCTGTCGATGCCGCGATGGCGCAGCAGCGCGGCGACGACATCCACGCCGTAGCCCTTGGCGATGGCCGACAGATCGAGCATGAGGCCGCCGGGCTGCCTGATGCGGCGTTGGTCGGCATCGAAGCGGAGATGCTGCCAGCCAACGCGCGCGCGCGCCGCGACGAGATCGGCCGGCGTCGGACGTCCGCGGGCGCCGGCATGCGCGCCAAAACCCCACGCGGCCACCAGGGGCGACACAGTCGGATCGAAAGCGCCCTCGCTGGCGGCCGCGATCTCGAGCGCTGCCGTCAGCACGTGCAGGACGTCGTCCTGCAACGCGAACCATTCTCCCGCCATGCCGCGGCCGAAGCGCATGATGTCCGTATCCGCATGCCACGTGCTCATCTGTGCCACGACCTGATCCAGGCGCGCCTGCACCGCGTCGTGCAGTGTGTGGAGATCGAGGCGCGTCTCGCTGACGCATTGCACGGACCAGGTGGTGCCCATGGTCTGTCCGTGCACGGCCTGCACGGGCGATGGAGGCGCGGAGAGCGGGGAGAGGGAAACGTTCATTCGGATACGCGCCGCCGGATGCCTGTCCGGCGGCGCCATGCGCAT
The DNA here is from genome assembly GCF_029542205.1 of Pseudoxanthomonas sp. SE1. Classification (NCBI taxonomy): domain Bacteria; kingdom Pseudomonadati; phylum Pseudomonadota; class Gammaproteobacteria; order Lysobacterales; family Lysobacteraceae; genus Pseudoxanthomonas; species Pseudoxanthomonas sp. SE1. The sequence goes on from NZ_CP113783.1 coordinate 1,004,647, forward strand.
TACTGCGGCAGCACTTCGAGCGTGGCCACGTAGGTCAGGCGACGCTGCCGGGCCTGCGGTACCGACGTCCTGTCATCTTGCGTACCGGTTTCGAGCCAGTACATGCCGGCTTCCGGCCAGGTCACGCTGAACTCGCCGCGGGCGTCGGTGGTGACCTTGATCTCTTCCTGCGCGTTGCGGTAACGCGTGCCGCCGCGCGTGATCTCGAATTCCAGGCCGGCCGCGGGCTTGCCGTCGACCAGCATGCGGAACGTGGCGGCTTCACCTGCGAACAGGTCGTTCGGGTGGGTCACCGGCACCAGTTCGATCCCTTCCCCCGTGCTCTTCAGCGCGGTGTCGTTCGGCGCCCCATTGGTCACGAACGTTTCGATGCGTCCGATCGACTGCGATACCTGCAGGTTCTTGGCGTCCTTCGGTACCTTGGTCGCCAGGTCTTCGGGCTTCGCGCCTCGCAGGCCACCCGGCTTTCCGTCGGCGCCCTCCCAGCGAACCATCAGGTTCTTGTTGACCGTGGCGATGCGGTAGGTGCCCTGCTGTTTCAGCTCGATATCGAACACCGTGCGGTACTTGCCCGTGGCGAGGTTCTGCGCCCCGGCGGTGGACCCATCCGGCGCGGTGATGACCAGGCCTTCGGTGCGCAGCGGCACGTGGTTGAAGTAGAACAGGTCGTTGGACACCGCGGCGTCCACCGTGATCCAGGGGTTGGTGCCGGCGATGACGGTCTGCGACGGCTGCAGCCACGCCTTGTGCGCCAGCGCGGAGAACGGCGTCGTTACGGCGAGCGAGAGGGCGAGGATCAGGGCGTTGCGTTTCATTGGAATCTCCAGCGATGTGGGATGGGGGTGCAGGAGGGGCTTCAGTTCCGATCGCTTCACGCGGAAAGCGATCAGGACTGAAGCCCCTCCTCTGCAGGTCAGGGCTTGACGGTGAGCGTGACGGCGCCCAGTTCGGTGGCGCCCTGCGCCTTGCCCGACTGCGGTGCGCCCTTGGCGGGCCAGGTGAAGGGGATCTTGAGCAGCTCACGGCCGCCGACTTCGCGCGCGGCTTCGACGACCAGCGTGTACTGGCCGGGTGCCAGCTTGGCCAGGTGCTGCTTGTCGCTGAAGCTCAAGGCGTGCTTGCCGACCGGTTTGGTGGGCCCCGTCACGCCATCCACCGGCACCTTCAGCGCGCGGCCGGACTTGCGCCACCACTGGCGCATGTCCGGCAGCCACTTGGTGCCATGACCTTCAGAGTTGCTGGTCTGCTGGTACCAGACGGAGAGGTTGGCGGCGACCTTCTGGTCCGCGCCTTCGATCCACACGGCGACGTAAGGACGGTGGTACTCGGCCACGTTGAGTTTCGGGATCTCGACATTGACGTCGAGCGTGGCGGCGTAGGCCGGCGTGGCCAGCAGGCCGCTGAGCGCGATGGTCAGCGTGGTGTAGACGGCGATCTTCGACATGCGGGGTTCCGGGTAGGGGAAAGGGTCAATGGATGAAGAGCAGCGCGATCAGCAGCGGCACCAGCAGGCCCAGGCCCACCATCGGCCACGTCATGCGGCGCTGCCGGCCATGCAGGTAGAGCAGGAACAGGCCGGTGATGCAGAACACCAGGCAGGCCACCGCGAAGATGTCCAGGAACCATCCCCACGCCGGCCCGGCATTGCGACCCTTGTGCAGGTCGTTGAAGTAGGAGATCCAGCCGCGGCTGGTCCGTTCGTACTCGACGGCTCCGGTTTCGCGGTCGATGCTGAGCCATGCATCGGTCCCCGGGCCCGGCATCGAGAGATACAGCTCCATGTCGGACCATTCCGCGGGTCGCGTGCCGATCGATATCGACAGCTCCTGCTCCAGCCAACCGCCAACGGCCGCAGGCAGCGGTGCATTGCCTTCCTGCCGGGCGCCCAGGGTGGCGAGGACGGGTGCAGGAAGGGTGGCGGTAAGGTTGGTGACCTGGGGCGTGGCTTCGATCTTCGCGGCGTGGTTCAGCGTGATCCCCGTGATCGCGAACAGCAGCATGCCGATCAGGCACACCGCCGAACTGATCCAGTGCCACTGGTGCAACGTGCGCAGCCAGAAGCCACGGCGTTGTTGCTGGAGGGCTGGGGAAGCGGGAGGGGACAACGGCAGTCTCGGCGCAGGTTGAGGCGGGTCGTCATTACAGCATAGATGAGAATGGCTCTCAATTGAGGTGCGTCCCCCTCCCGCGTGGAGAGGGGGCGCACTTCAGCGTCAGAAGCTGACGTTGAGGCTCAGCCACAGGTTCCGCGACTTGTCCTTATTGTTGTAGTCGTCCAGGTACGACACCTCGTTGGAGGTGTAAATGCCGTCGTTGTCGAGGTCGCTGAAGACCGTCTGGAAGGTGGTGAAGTCCTCGTCGAGCAGGTTGTTGATGCGGCCCGATACCGAGACGTGGTCGTTGAAGCGGTACTGCGCGCCCAGATGGAGCACGGTGTAGTCCTGGTAGTCGCGGCGCACGCCATTGAGGGTGTCGCGATAGCGCTTGGATCGGGCTTCCGCCAGCAGCTGCAGGCTGAAATTCGCGGTCGCCTGCCAGTTCAGGCTGGTGTTCGCCATGTGCCGGGCGGTATTGGTCAGCGGAAGACCCTTCTGCGCACCACTCAGCTGCTCGCTGTCGGTAAAGGTGTAGTTGGCACGCAGCGACACGGTCTCCGTGATGCCCCAGCGCCCGGCGATCTCCACGCCCTGGATGCGTACTTCATCGATGTTGATGTTCTGCGCATACGTCGTATAGCCCAACAGCGCGTAGTCACCGAGGTTGGCGCAGGGGCGCGTGCCGCCCGTCTGCTCGCAGCTCTGGCTGCTCTCGCCGCGCGCGATCTTGTCGTCGAAGTCGTTGCGGAAGACGGTGACGTTGAAGTTGTGCGCGTCGTCCGGCGAGGTCCAGTACAGCGCGATCTCGCCGTTGACGCTGGTCTCGGGCTGCAGGTCCGGGTTGCCGACGAAGGGCGTGGTGCCCTGGCCGCCGAAGCCGGTGATGCCGTCGTACAGGTCGGTGGTCTTGGGTGTCTTGAAGCCGGTGCTGACGCCACCCTTCAGCGTCCATGCTTCGCTGATATCCCACACGGCATAGGCGCGCGGACTGAGTTGGCTGCCGAACACGCTGTGGTCGTCATGGCGCAGCCCCAGCGTGATGGTCAGCGCATCGAGCGGATTCCAGTTGTCCTCGGCGAACAGCGACCACATCTTGTGCTCCTGCACGGTACCGCCGCCATCGCCGCCGCCTTCCATGCCGAAGACGCCGTCTTCCAGTTCGCCGTCGATCAGCTGGCCGCCCACGACGAAGCGATGGGTATCGCCGACGGCGAAATCCAGCTTCGCATCCAGCGTGTACTGGCTGCTCTCCATGGTGCGCTTGGGGCGCGGCAGGAAGGTGTCGATGGCCAACTGCTGGCGCTGCGCGCGGGTCTGTCCGGCATAGGGACCCGTGGCGCAGGTCGCCGCGTTGTTGCAATAGATGTCCCGATGCAGCAGTCGCTCGGCCACCGTGAAGGGCAGCGTGCGGCCGTGATTGCCGGTGTCGATATGCGCCAGCGACACGAAGCTGGTGCCGAACGCCCACTGGCCGTTGTGCGTGATCGACCACTGGTCGCGGGTGAACTCCTGGTCGGCGGCATAACCGACCTGCGGCGCCGCGCGCCAGATGCCCGCCAGGCCGTCCACGGTGCCCAGCGGATAGGTTTCGGTGCCGAGGTTGTTGATGTACGGCGTGTTGTCGTACACATGTTCGGAGGTGTCGTAGTCGAACATGACGCTCTGGTTGTCCGTCGGCGTCCAGCTCAGGGTCACGCCCGCGCTCTTGTTGGTGTTGTCCACCGTCTTGCCACCACCGCCGAAGCCCAGCGAGCGCTCGAAGATGGTGCCATCCGGCGCGGTGATCGCTTCATATTCGGGCGTCGACGCATTGCGCTCGTACCAGGAGCCGCGAACACCCAGGCCCAGGCGATCCTTCACCAGTGGTCCCATCAGGGCGAAGTCGAACGTGCTGTCGCTGCCGAAATCGCTGTTCTCCTGGATGCCGTGGCCCAGCGTGGCCGACCCGCGCCAGCGATCGGACACCTTGCGGGTGATGATGTTGATCACGCCACCCAGCGCGTCGGCGCCATACAGCGTCGATGCGGGGCCGCGGATGACTTCGATGCGCTGGACCATGTCCAGCGGCGGAATGTGGTTGAACTGGTTGCCGCCGAACGAGTTCGGGTAGATGTCGCCGTGGTTGTTCTGGCGCTTGCCGTCGATGAGGATCAGCGTGTAATCCGGCCCCATGCCGCGGATGCTGATCGTCTTCTGCCCGGTCTTGTCCGAGGTTTCGCCGACATCCACGCCCTCCAGGTCGCGCACCGCATCGATCAGCGTGATGTAAGGGCGCTGCCGCAACTCCTCCGCCGTGATCACGCTGATGCTGGCGGGCGCATCGGTGATCTTCTGTTCAAAGCCCGAGGCGGTGACCACGACGGTATCGAGATCGGTGGCATCCGCCGCGCCGTCCGGCGCAGGCTGTGCGAGCACGGGAGCGGAGGCCAGGGCGAGAAGGGCAACGGCAAGGCGATTGCGGCGCAGCGGCGCCTGCAGGGAGCTGCAAGAAGGATTCATGGCATTTGTCGAAGTGGGGAAGGAGGGCTTGGCGCACACGCGCACAGGCGCTGACGCCGGAGGACGCAGGAAGGGTCCGGACGGCCGTGTCTGGCACGAACCAGGGGCGTCAGGCAGCGTGCGGCGGAGCTTGGCCCGGATGCAGGCGCAGGGCAGGATCGGTGCGATGGGCGTGCACGGAATCCGCCGGAGAGGAGCGACGTGCGAAGTCGTCACCCGATGGGACGGCGTCGCCATCGCCGTGACCGAAGACCAGCGACGCACGCGCGTGCAACGCCCGCAGCGTGCAAACCTGCAGTGCCGCCAGCCGTGGCTTCTTCAGGTGCAATCCGCGATGGCGCACCTCGCGGGGCGGGTCGCCCCGGTGCGCGTCGGCCATCGCCCACGATGGGGCCGTGGCGCGGGTGGTCGCCGTTTCGACAGGCGTCGTGTGGGCGGCGGCGGAGCCGATGGCCACGCAGAGCATCATCAGGGCCAGGAGCACCGACAGCCAACGCCATGACGACGCGCGATGGCGTGGTGCGCAGGTCTGGCGGGCAGTGACTGGCAAGGCGTGGATCAAGCGTTTCCCCGACGATGCGCCGTAGGCGGTGCATCAAGCGGGGTCATCTTAAATGAGAATACTTATCAAATGCAAACAAGGATGAATCTTGTTTGTGGTTGATGGGCTTACGTCTCCGCCCACTGCCTCAGCAGGTTGTGGTACACGCCGGTCAGCTGGACCAGTGCGGGATGGTCGGGAACGTCGGCCGTCACGTGGCGGATCGCGACATCCAGGTCGAACATCAGTCGCCGCTGGCCGTCGTCGCGCACCATGCTCTGCATCCAGAAGAAGGACGCCACGCGCGTACCCCGCGTCACCGGGGTGACCTTGTGCAAGCTGGTGCCGGGATACAGCACCATGTGCCCGGCCGGCAGCTTCACGCTCTGCATGCCGAAGGTGTCTTCGATGATCAGTTCGCCGCCGTCGTACTCGTCCGGCGCGCTGAGGAAGAGCGTGGCCGACAGGTCGGTCCGTACGGGATCCACGCCGCCACGGCTGCGGTCGTAGCGGATGGCGTTGTCGACGTGGTAACCGAACGACTGGCCGCCGCCGTATCGGTTGAACAGGGGGGGATAGATGCGCTTGGGCAGCGCCGCCGAGAAGAACGTGCTGTTGCGCGCCAAGGCATCGAGGACCATCGCGCCGACATCGCGCGCAGCAGGTGAATCCTCCGGCAACTGCGCATTGTCCTTGGCTTTCGCTGATTGATAGCCGGCCGTGATGCGGCCATCGGCCCAGTCCGCCGCATCGAGCATGGCGCGTGCCTGCGACACCTGTGCGGCCGTGAGGACATCCGGAATCGCCAGCAGCATATCGAACTACCTCGGAATGAAGCCACCCCGTCCATTGTGCATGGACGGGGTGGATGGGAACTACCGCATGGTGCCGATCAGAACTTGAACGTCGCCGTCAGCACGGCGGAGCGGGCCGCGCCCGGGGTCGCCCAGCCGTTGTTGCGCACGCGGGTGAAATACGCCTTGTCGAACAGGTTGTCGATGTTCAACTGCAGTCCGAAGCGTGCATTGAACTGGTAACCCGCCATCGCCCTGTGCATGGTGTAGCTCTTCACGCGCGGGGCATTGGCCGTACTCGCCGTGTAGAAGTCGCCCTGGTAGGTGACGCCGTAGCCGAACGTCCAGCCCTGCAGCGCGTAGGTGGTCCAGGCACTGGCCGAATGCTCCGGCGTATTCGGCAGCGGATTGCCTGCCTGGGCATCGATGCCGGTGGTCTCACGCACATGGTCCGACACGCTCTGCAGGACTTCGCTGTCCAGATAGGTGTAGTTGGCGAAGATCGACCAGGCGCGGGTGATGTTGCCGGCCACACCCAGTGCGATGCCGTCCACGCGCGCCTTGCCATCCAACTGCTGCGTACCGGAGGGGTTGTCCGGGTTGCTGGGGTCGGCCACCTTGTAGTTCTGGCGTTCGTTGCGGAACAGGGCCGCGGTCACCGCCAGCCTGTCCTGCAGCAGATTCCACTTGGTGCCCAGTTCGATGTTGACTGCGGTCTCCGGATCGACCTCGCAAGTCGCTGCATTGCAGGCTCCGTTCACGGATGCCTTCGATGGCGTCTTCGAGTTGGCGTAGGACAGGTAGACACTGCCATTGTCCGCTGGCTTGAAAAGCAGGCCTGCGCGGTAGGAGAACAGGTCATCCTCATTCCTGAGGGTGGGGCCGACGGTGATGGCGCCGCCCGCGGCGGGCGTGGCAAAGCTCAGTGTGCGCGTATCGCCTTCGTTGTGTTCGTATCGCGCGCCCAGTGCGAGCTCCCATCGTGGACTGAACTTCAGGGTGTCGAACGCGTAGAGCGCCTGGTTGTCCAGCGTGCCGTCCGTGTGCCCTGTGCGGATGTAGTTGACCGGCCCCGTGTACACGTTATTCGGGTTGTGGATGTCCATCACCGGATAAACAGGAGCCGTGCCGTCGGCGTTGCGCTGGGTATTGCCGTTGTCCAGTTCGTAGGTTTCGTGCATGAACGAGACTCCGGCGACCAGTGCATGCTCAATACGGCCGGTGCTGAATCGCGTGGTCAGGTCGGTCTGGCTGAGCGCCAGGCCGTTCGTCGTGTCGCGGGTCGTTCCGCGCGGGCCACTGGGCTGGTACGTTCCCGGCGAAGCACACGGCTGACCGTTGGCCGGGTTGACGCCGCTGTCGAGACACCAGGTGCCCTGGGTCGGATTGACCACCGTGTACTGGTCCACCTTCTGATAGCGGGCCAGGCTGCGCAGGGAGGTCGTGTCGCTGAAATCATGCTCGAACACGCCCGTCAGCACGTCGACATCGATCTCCTGCGTGTCCATGTTGCGGTAGCCGAAGTAGGCTTCACGGCTGACGCCGGGCAGCAATCCGCCATAGGCCGCGAAATAGGGCAGTCCGTATTCCGGAATGTTCTCGTCGTGCTGGTGCAGGTAGCTGAGCGTGAAGCGGGTGTCCGAGCCGAGGCCGATCGCGAATGAAGGCGCAATGCCCCAACGCTTGTATTCCTCGACATCCCGATCGGGCACGTCGTTGCGATGGATCATCGCATTCACGCGCAGCGCCTGGCCCTCGCCCAGGTCGGTATTGCTGTCCACGGTTGCCCGACCGAAGCTGTCCGTGCCGGCACCCAGCGTGAAGGTATTGAAGTCGCCTTCCCTTGCCATCTTGCTGACCAGGTTGATGTTGCCGCCCACCGAGCCCGCGCCCGACATGGCCGAATTGGCGCCGTTGATCAGTTCGATCGATTCGAGATTGAAGTTGTCCGTGCGGGTGTACTGGGCACTGTCGCGCACGCCGTCCACGGTGATGTCGGTGGTGGCGTTGAAGCCGCGCAGGTTGATGCTGTCGCCATAACCGCCGCCGCCTTCGCCGGCGCCGAAGGTGATGCCGGGCAACGTGCTGAGCACGTCCCTCAGCCCGAGCAGGTTCTGCTGCGCCATCACCTCACTGGTGACCACAGTGATGGTCTGCGGCGTGTCGAGCAGTTCTTCGGTGTACTTCGGTGAGCTCGCTTTCTGCACGCGTTCACCGTGCACTTCGACGGTATCGAGCTCCTTGGCCTGCATGGCCGCGTCGGCGGGCGCATCGCCGGCCGGGGCGGCGAAGGCAGGTGTGGTGATGGCCAGCAGCAGGGCAGTGGCGAGGGGAGAGTGGCGCAGGTTCATGAGCATCCTCAGGTGCGGTGAAGGAATACCCGGTGGCGAAGGCTGGCGGGAAGTGATGGAGACGGGTCGACCCCGGTCGGCGCAAGGATCGGAAAGCAGCGGGGGGCGCCGACGGGTGCGGCGCACGCGGTCAGGCGTAGGGCGGTCCGCGGCCCGGGTGGCGGATGTCGCGCGGCGGTGCCGTGTCGGTGTGACCACCAACGCCAGCGCGTGTCCGGGACAACACCGGCCCGGAGGCGGGCGGGACGATGGCGTCATCGCCTTCGCACTCCGCCGGCACGGGCGGGCTTTCCGTTGCCGGCCCCACCAGAGCGGCGGACGCAGTGTGCATGTCGTCCCGCAGGTCGGACAGAGCATCGTGCTGGGATGGCGTTGCCGATGCGCTTCCGGTCTGGGCGACCATGTCGGAGATGAACCAGTGCGAGCTGCCTGCCAGCACGAGCAGGCACGCCAGCAGCAAGCTGGCGAACATGGTCGGGAAAGGGCGGGTCTCGCGCAGCACCAGGGCCTCGGACGGGTCGGGCTGCGACAGCCTGTCGCAGCGGTGCGACAGGATAATGAGAATGATTTGCGATTACAACAAAAGCTTTACATGCCGGACTCAGTCCCGATCGTCCCGGGTCCAGACGCCACCGTGTTCGATCCGGGTCGGAAACTTCACCACCGGCGAATAAGCCGGTGCGCACAGGGCGCGCCCGTCCCTGACATCGAACCGCGCACCATGCAGCACGCATTCGAGGCTGCCCTCGGCCGGGTCGAAACTGCCCGCCGACAGCTCGAAATCCTCATGGCTGCACTTGTCCTCGAGCGCATACAGGGCCCCGTCCTGGTTGACGACCACGATCGGCGTACCGGTGACTTCGTCGAAGACGGTCTTCATTTCCCCGGGCAGCAACTCGCCGGTGGCGCAGACGAAGGTCCATGTCCCGCTCATGCCGTGTCCCCCGGAAGCGGCTTCTCCAGGACTTCGAAACGCAGGTCGTCACGCTTGGGAATGCCGTAGCGTGAGTCGCCGTAAGGGAAGGGCTTCTTGACGCCGGTGCGCGCATAGCCGCGCCGCTCATAGAAGGCGATCAGTTCATCACGCAGGTCGATCACGGTCATGCGCATGGCAGGCAGTTGCCATTCGGCGCGCGCGATACGCTCTGCTTCCGCCAGCATGGCTTTCCCCACGCCGGCGCCCTGCAGGTCGGGACGCACCGAGAACATGCCGAAGTAACCGGCACCGTCGTCGTCCGCCACGTGTGCGCAAGCGAGTAGCGCACCGTCCCGCTCGGCGATGATGATCCTGCTGCGCGGCCGTTCGATGTCGTGGCGGAGCGCATCGGCGTCGATACGCTGGCCGTCCAGCAGATCGGCTTCGGTGGTCCAGCCCTGCCTGCTGACGTCCCCCCGGTAGGCGGACGTCACCAGGGCGACGAGTTCGGGGATGTCGGCCTCGGTGGCCGCGCGGAATGTCGGGGTGTCCATGACCGGATTTTACGTAAATCCGGCAACCTGTAGGAGCGACGGCAGTCGCGACCGGGAATCTTCCGCCTGCTGGCAGGTGTCTGATGTCGTTCGGGCGTGCGGTCGCGACTTACGTCGCTCCTAACAGAAACACGCGTTATGCCAGCAGGCTGCGCGCCTTCTTCAGTGCGGCAATGAAGCGCTCCACTTCCTCGTGCGTGTTGTAGAACGCGAACGACGCCCGCAGCGTGGCTGCCACGCCATAGAACTGCAGCAGGGGGTGCGCGCAGTGCTGGCCGGAACGGACGGCGACGCCTTCAAGGTCCAGCAGTGTGGCCAGGTCGTGCGCATGGGCACCTTCGATCAGGAACGAGATGACGGCCGCCTTCTCCGGCGCACGGCCGAAGATGCGCAGGCCCTCGATCCTGTCCAGTTCCTCGGTGGCGTGCGCCAGCAGTTCAGCTTCGCGTGCCTCGACCTTTTCCATCCCCAGCGCATCCAGGTAGTCGACGGCCGCACCCAGGCCGATGAAGCCGGCGATGTTGGGCGTGCCGGCCTCGAACTTGTGCGGCGCGTCGTTGAAGACGGTGCCGTCGAAGCTGACTTCCTTGATCATCTCGCCACCGCCGATGAAAGGTGGCATGGCCTGCAGGTGTTCCCGGCGTGCCCACAGTGCGCCGGTACCGGTGGGGCCGCACATCTTGTGGCCGGTCAGGGCGTAGAAGTCGCACCCGATGGCCGCGATGTCCACCGCACGATGCGGCACGGCCTGCGAGCCGTCGACCACAGTGACGATGCCGCGCTTGCGGGCCTCGCGGCAGATCTCGCGCACCGGGTTGACGGTGCCCAGCACGTTGGAGGTGTGGGTGATGGCCAGCAGCTTCACGTCGCCGGTCATCGCGGTATACAGTGCGTCGAGGTCGAGCGTGCCGTCGGCGTCGATCTCCGCGACCTTGATGGTCGCGCCGGTACGCTGGGCCACCAGCTGCCACGGCACGATATTGGCGTGGTGTTCCATGCGCGACACCAGGATCGTGTCGCCGGCCTTCAGGCGCGGCAGTGCCCACGAGTAGGCGACCAGATTGATCGCGAACGTGGTGCCGCTGCACAGCACCAGTTCGTCCGGGCGCACGTTGAGGAAGCGCGCCAGCTTCCTGCGCGCGCCTTCGTAGGCATCGGTGGCCTCGGTGCCGAGTGTGTGCACGGCACGGCTGACGTTGGCGTTGTGTTGTCGGTAGAACGCGTCGACGGTCTCGATCACCGATGCGGGTTTCTGGCCGGTATTGGCGCTGTCCAGATAGACCAGCGGCTTGCCGTTGACCTGCCGCGTGAGCAAGGGGAAATCGGCGCGGACACGCGCCCAGTCGATGCCGGTCTCCGCTGCAGGCAGGTGAACGGTCTCGTGGTTCATGCCGCGCCCAACGTCGCCAGCGCCGCATCGACACGCGCCACCAGCAGGTCGCGCAGGCCCGCGTCCTCGATGACCGACAGCGGTTCTCGGCAGAATGCGGCCGTGAGCAACTGCTGGGCTTCCGGCGCGGACAGGCCCCGGGAGCGCAGGTAGAAGAGCGCATTGGCTTCCAGTTGGCCGACGGTGGCGCCATGCGCCGCCTTCACTTCGTCGGCATGGATCTCGAGCACCGGCTGGGTGTCGATCTCCGCGTTGTCGGAGAGCAGCAGGTTCTTGTTCGACAGCGCTGCGTCGGTGCCGTCAGCACCCTCGCGGATCAGGATGCCGCCGTGGAAAACCGCGCGGCCACGACCGGCACCCAGGCCGCGCCACGTCAGCTCGCAGGCGGTATCGCGGGCGATGTGGTCGATGCCCAGGCGCGTGTCCACGTGGCGGCGACCGTGCGCCAGCAGCACGCCGTTGGCGATCAGGCGCGCGCCGTTGCCTTCGAGGCGGACATTCAGTTCATGGCGCGACAGGCCGCCATCGAGCTCCAGGTCCACGCGACGGTACTCGGTGTCGCGGGCCAATACCGCGTCGGTGCGCAGCAATGTGGTGGCGCGCGCGCTGTCGGCTTCGACGCGCGCATGTGTCAGGCGGGCGCTCTGCGCAAGGTGCACATGGCTCAGGGCGTTGATCAGGTGTGCATGCGCACCGATGGCGACATGGTGCTCGACCACGGTCAGCGCGGCGCCGGCGCGCAGTTCGATCAGGTTGCGCAGGTGCCAGGCACGGTCGGTGCCGTCTTCGGCGCCGATGAAGACCAGGTGCAACGGCTGTTCGCTGCGCGTACCTTCCTCGGCGCGCAAAAGGACGCCTTCGGTGGCGAGCGCGGCGTTGAGGCGGGCGAACACTTCCTCGCCGCGCTCGAAGCGGCGCTGCAGGAAACGCGCAGCTTCGCCTCCCTCGGCCAGGGCTTCGGACAGCAATTGCAGGGTGACGCCATCGGGCAGGTCGGTGGTCAGCGACAGCGCGACGGAGTAGCGGCCGTTGACGAACACCGCACGCGGTGCCGGGATGTCGGCCAAGACCATCGGGTCCACGGTGGGCGCGGCGTCCACGCCGGCGAAGCTGCGACGCTCCAGCTGGCGCAACGAGGTGTACTTCCACGCTTCCGTACGCGGGCCGGGCAGGCCGTCGCGCAGGGCTTCGTCCAGTACGGTGCGGCGCGCCGCGTCGCCATTGAAGCCGGCGGACAGGGAATCCAGCAGCGCGCTCATCAGGCGACCTTCTCCGGCGCCACGCGGTCCTTGATCCACGCGTAGCCGTGCTGTTCGAGTTCCAGCGCCAACTCGGGGCCACCGGTCTCCACGATGCGGCCATTGGCGAGCACATGCACCACGTCCGGCTTGATGTAGTCGAGCAGGCGCTGGTAGTGGGTGATGACCAGGAAGGCGCGATCGAGCGAACGCAAGGCATTGACGCCCTCGGCGACGTTCTTCAGCGCGTCGATGTCCAGGCCGCTGTCGGTTTCGTCCAGGATGGCCAGCTTCGGTTCCAGCACGGCGAGCTGGAAGATCTCGTTGCGCTTCTTCTCGCCACCGCTGAAGCCTTCGTTGACGCCGCGGTGCAGCAGTTCGTCCTTGAGGTGCAGCACGGCCAGCTTCTCGCGCACCAGCTTGAGGAACTGCATGGAATCCAGTTCCGCCTCGCCACGCGCCTTGCGCTGGGCGTTGAGCGCGGCGCGCAGGAAGTAGGTGTTGTTCACGCCCGGGATTTCGACCGGGTACTGGAAGGCGAGGAATACGCCGGCAGCGGCGCGCTCTTCCGGCTCAAGGTCGAGCAGGGGCTTGCCTTCGAATTCGATGGTGCCGGCGGTGACTTCATAGCCCTCGCGGCCGGCCAGGATGTTGCCCAGCGTGGACTTTCCCGCGCCGTTGGGGCCCATGATGGCGTGCACCTGGCCCGGCTTCACGTCGAGCGAGAGGCCTTTCAGGATTTCCTTGCCGGCGACGCTGGCGTGGAGGTTGTCGATCTTGAGCATGTTCGTTTCCGTTTGATTTCTTGAGCCCCTCTCCCACCGGGAGAGGGGTTGGGGTGAGGGTCCGGCGGAATCGTTGGCGGTGAACCATCCCGATTTCGTCGCACCCTCATCCGGCGCTTTCGCGCCACCTTCTCCCGACGGGAGAAGGGAAAAGCCTTATCCCACGCTGCCTTCCAGCGACACTTCCAGCAGCTTCTTCGCTTCCACCGCGAATTCCATCGGCAGCTCGCGGAAGACCTGCTTGCAGAAGCCGTCGACGATCATCGACACCGCATCTTCCTGGCTGATGCCGCGGGCGCGGCAGTAGAACATCTGGTCGTCGCTGATCTTCGAGGTGGTGGCCTCGTGTTCCAGCGTCGCCGTCGGGTTCTTCACCTCGATGTAGGGGAAGGTGTGGGCGCCGCACTTCTTGCCGATCAGCAGGCTGTCGCACTGGGTGTGGTTGCGTGCGCCGTCGGCGTTGCGGTCCACCTTCACCAGGCCACGGTAGGTGTTCTGGCCGCGGCCGGCGCTGATGCCCTTGCTGACGATCTTGCTCTTGGTGCGCTTGCCCACGTGGATCATCTTGGTGCCGGTGTCGGCCTGCTGGCGATGGTGGGTGAGCGCGACCGAGTGGAACTCGCCGGTCGAGTCGTCGCCCAACAGCACGCAGGACGGGTACTTCCAGGTGATCGCCGAACCGGTTTCCACCTGCGTCCACACCACCTTGCTGCGGGCGCCGCGGCATTCGGCGCGCTTGGTGACGAAGTTGTAGATGCCGCCACGGCCTTCCTCGTCGCCGGGGTACCAGTTCTGCACCGTGCTGTACTTGATGTCCGCGTCTTCCAGCGCGACCAGTTCCACCACGGCGGCATGCAGCTGGTTCTCGTCGCGCATCGGCGCGGTGCAGCCTTCGAGGTAGGACACGGACGCCTTGTCCTCGCAGATGATCAGTGTGCGCTCGAACTGGCCGGTATGGCCGGCATTGATGCGGAAGTAGGTGCTCAGTTCCATCGGGCAGCGCACGCCCTTGGGGATGAACACGAAGCTGCCATCGGAGAACACGGCCGAGTTCAGTGCGGCGAAATAGTTGTCGCCCACCGGCACCACACTGCCCAGGTATTGCTTGACCAGGTCCGGATGTTCCTTGATCGCTTCGCTCATGGAGCAGAACACGATGCCCTTCTCGGCCAGTTCCTTGCGGAAGGTGGTGCCGACGGACACGGAGTCGAACACCGCGTCCACCGCCACGCCGGCCAGCTTGGCGCGCTCGTGCAGGGGCACGCCGAGCTTGTCGTAGGTGTCCAGCAGTTCCTGCGGTACTTCGTCCAGCGAGGCGTACTTGGCCTTCGGCGCGGAGTAGTAGCTGATGGCCTGGAAGTCGATCGGCGCGATCTTCAGCTTGGCCCAGTGCGGCACCGGCATGGTCAGCCAGTGGCGATAGGCGGCCAGGCGCCACTCGGTCATCCACTCGGGCTCTTCCTTCTTCGCCGAGAGTGCGCGCACCACGTCCTCGTCGAGGCCGGGCGGCAGCGAATCGGATTCGATGTCGGTGATGAAGCCGGCGTCGTAGCGACGTCCCAGCTGTTCCAGGATTTCAGCGTTTTCGGTGGCCATGGGGCTGCCTACAGGTCAACTGGCGGCGACATGCACGGCGATGGGGCGCCTGCGCGTGTCGTCGGAGGAAGGGGGAGGGGTGATCATCTGGGCCAGCGTGAAGCCGCGCAGGGCGTCGGCCACCACGTCATTGATCAATCGCCAGTTGGCGCGGGCGCCACACTGGTGGGCGATGCCGCAGTGGCTTTCGCTCTGGCTGCACTCGGTCATGGCCAGCGGACCTTCCATGGCCTCGACGATCTCGACCAGGGTGATGTCGGCCGCGCCGCGGCTGAGGCGGTAGCCGCCGTGCACGCCGCGCAGGCCTTCCACCAGCCCGGCCTGGGCCAGCGGCTTCAACACCTTGCTGACCGTGGGCGTCTCCAGGCCGGAATGCTCGGCCAGATCGGACGCGCTGAGCACTTCACCCGGCCGTGCGGCGAGCACGGTCAGGACCACGGTGGCGTAGTCGGTGAGCTTGGTGACACGGAGCATGGGGAGGCGGGTCTTGAAAACGTACCGAAATTGTACGCTTTTGGCCCCCGAGGCTCAAACCCCGACGGATTCCCCGTTCAGGCGTGCGGACGCGGGCTGACGAATGTCACCCGCGATGGCTGACGGCTGCGACTGATGCCGGGTGCGCCGGGTCGGGAAGATGGGCAGCGTCCACTCGCGGACAGCCTCTCTTCAAGGACACTTGCCATGAACACGATCCACGGTCACCCCGAATCCGCTCCCTCCCGTCACGGCCTGGACCAGGGCTTCCTGTGGCGTGTCCTGCTGGCCATCGGTGGCGTCTATCTGGCAGTGAAGCTGTTCCGCGGGCTGGGCCAGCTGTTCTGGACGCTGTTCGGCCTGGCGTTCGGCCTGTTCTGGATGGTCAGTGGCCGCGTGTTTCCGTGGTGACGCCGCCAACACCGTTCACTGGGCTGCGGCAGACGCTGCAGGCGGTTCCGGCAGCACCATGCCGAAGTAGGGCGGCGGCGGCGTCCTGCCCGGCGGCAGCGCCTCGGGCGCCGGCTGTCCTGCGGCGCCGAGTGCGTGCACGAAACGGTAGATCGCGCGACGGTCTTCCTCGCTCATGTCGCGCACGGCGAAGTCCGGCATGATCGGGCGGGTGCGCAGGTTGGCGCTGTATTCCAGCCATTGCGCCTCCGTCAGCTGCTGCATGCGCAGGCGCAGGTTGCTGGCGTACGTCGTGCCCCAAGGGCCGTGGAAACCCATCGGCGAACCCACCAGCCACCCCGCCTTGTCGACCTTGCCGCCCGATTCGGCATAGCCCGGCGTGTGGCAATCGTTGCAGCCGGCGATGCGGACCAGGTATTCGCCGCGCGCGAGCAGATCGCCCGCCGGTGCCGACGGGGGCGGCGGCAAGCTTGCGACGGTACGCGTCGGGGTGGGTTGGCACGCGGCCAGGAACAGCAACGAGGCGGGCATCAGCAGGGCACGGACAGGGCGCATGGCGAGGGCAAATTGAAGGGAACCGGGCAAGGAACGCACCGCCCCGTGCGGACCGGCCATGTGTCGCGCGATGCCGTTCAGCGGCACGGAAGGTGGGAAACGCGGCGGCATTGGGCGAGAATCCCCCCTCCGCACTCCACTGCCTCCCTGGATACCGCATGCCCCGCAAGATCGAAGCCCGCCAATCCGACATCCATGGCAACGGCGTGTTCGCCATCGCCCCGATCGAGAAGGGCGAGCGCGTAGTGGAGTACAAGGGCAAGCGCCGCACGCATGACGAAGTGGACGCCGACGACACCGGCGACGTGGATTCGGGCCACACGTTCCTGTTCACGCTCAACGACGATTACGTCATCGACGCCAACCACAAGGGCAACAAGGCGCGCTGGATCAACCACAGCTGCGACCCCAACTGCGAAGCCGTGATCGAAGAGCACGACGGCAAGAACCGCAAGAAGGACAAGGTCTTCATCGAGGCGATCCGCGCGATCAAGCCCGGCGAGGAGCTGACCTACAACTACGGCATCACCCTGTCCGAACCGCACACCGCGCGCCTGAAGAAGATCTGGGCCTGCCGTTGCGGCAGCAGGAAGTGCACGGGCACGATGCTGCAGCCCAAGAAAGGCCGCTGATCCCCATCAGGCACGGATGCCGCGGAAGGCCTGAGGGTTGAAATGACCGAAGGCAGGTGTCGCCCGTGTTTTCCGCCGCTAACGTGCGCGCACCGGACCACTCCCCAGCCTCCATGACCCTGCCACGCCTGATCGGCCTGCTTGCCCTGGCCTTGCCCTGCGCCTCCGTCCACGCCGTCGAGATCGATGGCCGCGTCGATCCTGCCGAATGGCAGGGTGCGCACCACGTCACCGACTTCCGCAAGACCCAGCCGCTGACCGGCGAGCCGGGTTCGTTGCCCACCGAGTCCTGGATACTGGCCACGCCGGACGGCCTGGCCATCGCGTTCCGCAACACGCACCCTGCCGGCGTGCCGCGGACGCGGCAGAAGGTGCAGCGCGATTTCGACGAACAGGTCGACCGCGTCAATGCGTTCATCGATTTCGATGGCGATGGGCGCACCGGCTATGCGTTCACCGTCAGCTCCACCGGTGGCATCGCCGACGAGGTCATCACCAACGAAAACCAGTTCAACAGCGACTGGGACGGCCAGTGGCGGCATGCGGTCGGTGAAGACGAACAGGGCTGGAGCGTCGAACTGCTGATCCCGTGGCATACCGCGCCGATGCGCGATGGCACCGACGGACAGCGCACGCTGAAAGTGTTCCTGGCGCGCGTGATCGGCGTGACCGGCGAGCGCATGGCCTGGCCGAGCGCCAGTTTCGAGCGCCCGCGCTTCATGTCCGATTTCGCGTCCGTCACCGTGCCGCGTTACGACCAGTCGCTGCTGGCGCTGACGCCGTATGTGTCGGGCCTGTACGACAACGTGGGCCGGCGCAGCGACTTCAACGGCGGTGCGGACGTGTTCTGGAAGCCCAACGGGCGCTTCCAGCTCACCGCCACGGTGAACCCGGACTTCGGCCAGGTGGAGGCGGACGACCTGGTGGTGAACTTCAGCGCCACCGAGACCTTCATCAGCGACAAGCGACCGTTCTTCACCGAGAACCAGGGCATCTTCGAGCTGACCACGCCGTCGGACGACAGCCAGCAGCTGTACACGCGTCGCGTGGGCAGCACGGGCGACATCACCGCGGCGCTGAAATTGAACGGCAGCCTGGGCAAGGCGAACTACGGCCTGTTCTCGGCCGACGAGGATGGCGAGTACGGAAGGAGCTTCCACGCGCTGCGCGTGGTGCGCGATTTCGACAAGCAGAACCTCGGCGCCATGCTGACCCGCGTGGAGCAGGACGCCACCGACCGCGAGGCCACCGTGCTGGGCGTGGACCACAACTGGCGGCCGACGGCGCGCTGGAACATCCGCAGCCGTCTGCTGGGCAGCCGCATCGATCAGGCCGGGGATCGCGTGCAGGACCTGGGTGCGACGGTGTGGGCCGACTATGAAATGGACGATGGCTGGCGCCAGCAGTGGATCGCCATGCACTTCGGCAACGACCTGCAGATCAACGACTTCGGCTATCTCTCCCGCAACAGCACCAACTACCTGCATTGGGAAGTCCGCAAGCGGTTCACCGGTCTGCCGGATGCCTCGCGTTACTCATCCAAGGACTGGCGCTGGCGGGTGAGCAGCAGCCACAACAACCACGGCGACAAGCTCAACGACCAGTTCCGGATGAGCCGCGAGGGCCAGTTGCGCAACGGCAGTTACGAATACGCCCAGATCAACGTCAACAGCGCGGGCCTGAGCGACATGCTGCTGCGTGGCAACGGCGTGGTGCGGCTGCCGGCGAACTTCAACACGTACTTCGAGTACGAGCGGCCGCGCAAGGGCGACTGGGCGCACGAAACGGAGTTGGAAACCTTCACCGGCGGCCTGGCCGGCAATCGCAAGCTGGGCGCGGGCGCCGGATACACCGTCACCTACTTCATCAATGATGCCTTCAGCATCTACGCCGGTGGCTACGCGCTGTACACCCCCGACTGGCTGGTGTGGCAACGCGAGGACCTGGTGGGCGGCTTCAAGCGACGGCAGTTCGATCTCAGCGCCGGCCTGGACTGGGTGGTCGATGACCGCCACGAACTGCGGGTGAAGATGCAGGCCATCGCGCTGGACGCCCGCGTGCAGGATGCCTGGCGCTTCGATCCGCAGGGCTACGCGCTGGCGGCGACCGACACGGTGGAGGACTTCAGCGTGCGCAACCTGGGGTTCCAGGTGCGCTACCGCTACGAACTGGCGCCGCTGTCCTACCTGTACGTGGTCTATGCCCGCGGTGGCTACGAGCAGCGCACCGGCACCGAAGGGGTGGAGGACCTGCTGCAGGACAGCTTCCGCCTGCGCGACGACGAGCAACTGGTGGTGAAGCTGAGTTACCGCTTCGAGATATGAGGTCGCCGCCGCCTTCAGGTGGCGCGCAAGGCCTGGATTCCGGGCCGTGAGTATCGGGAGCCTTGCGCGCGAGGTTCCTGGGCTGGCGCGCGACGCGCCACGGCTCGTGCGCCACTGACGGGAATGTCGCGGGCGGGTTTCCGCGACTTGCGCGCAGGACTCTGCGTCTCGCGTGCCGGTATCGGGAGTCTCGCTCACGAGTCTCAGGATCTTGCGCGCAAGGCTCCGCGACTCGTGTGTGGGCAGGCATGGCCTTGCGCCCGGGTTCCGGCAGCTTGCGCGCGCGTCTTCGCGACCCATGGCTCGGTATCGGCGCCTTGCACGCAAGTGTCTGCTGCTTGCGGATGGGACTCAGAAGGTCGCGCGCAAGCCCCGAGGAGTCGCAGGCGAGTCTCCGGACCCTGCGGATCTCCGTCAGGCCGGCTTCACGGCGTCGCGGCCGGCGCCAGCCGCAGTTCCACGTGGCCGTCGTTGATCCGCAGCGAGTCCGCGCCCAACGGGCCGGGTGCCTGGGCCAGATCCGCTTCGGTGAGCGTGTAGAGCGGCCGGGTGCGGGCGTACTCGCCGATCAGCTCCTGCAGGACCTCGCGCGAGCCGCCGGGCAGGCCGCGACCGGCGGCGCCGGTGCCCAGGTGTTCGATCCGCGGATCCACCAGGTGCAGGCCGCGGGTGCCGGGGTCGTAGCGCAGTCCGCTGCTGACCACTACGTTGCCGTTCTCCAGGCGTTCGCCCGTGGCCAGCGCGATGTCGTAGTCCATCTGCAACGTCAGCCGTTCACCGGGCGAGGGAATGCGCACATCCGGATCGCTCAGCGTGAGCGATGCGAAGCCTTCCAATAGCGATTGTTCCATCGGGAAACCGGCACGCGCCGCCGTCTGCAGCTGGGCGGCGTTGAAGCGCAGCACGCTGCCGGTATCGGCCATGGCGATGGTGGACAGGGCGAGCAGGGCGATCAGCGCGACGCGCGAGAGCAGGTTCTTCATGGGCGTGCCTTATTGCAGGTGGATGACCACGCGGCCGTCTTCGATCAGCGTGCTGCCGATCCGCTTGCTGGCCGGCAGGCGCCGCAAGGTGTCGCTGTCGATCCGGTAGACCGGTTCGGAGCGGGCGTACTCGGCCAGCACCGTGTTGACCAGCTGGCGCGTGCCGCCGGACATCAGCGAGCCGGAGCCGGGCACGTCGACCGACAGGATTTCAGGGTTGTCCAGGTGCAGGCCCTGGGTGGCGGGGTCGTAGCGCAGGCGGCTGGCCAGTGCGAAATGGCCGCGGCTGACATCGCGTGCGCCCAGTGCGCTCACCCCGATGTCGAAATCCAGACGCAGGCGATCATCGCCCGACGGAATGCTGAGGCGCGGATTGGTGAGCGTGGCCGATACCAGCCCGCCCAGCTTGTCGAACTCGCGCGGGAAGCTGTGGTTGAGGTAGCGCTGCAGCTGCGGCTGGGTGAAATTGATCTGGTTACCCAACAGGCCGGTGACCGTGTTGAGGGTCTCGCAGCCGGCGAGGGCGAGCGCGGTGGTACCGGCGAGGGCGGCGACCAGGAAGCGGCGGCGGGTACGCATGGGAAGCTCCGTGACGGGTCGCCGCACCTTAGCCGGCGCCGCCTGTCCGAAGGCTAACCGGCGAGTGCGGGATCCTGCTGGAATCGTTGCTTGCGTTCGGCCGTGTAGTGCCACCACGGCACCGGTCCGCTGCCTTCCATGAAGCGCACGGCGGCGATGAAGCAGTCGCAGAGGCAGGGATCGTGACGCTGGCCGGTGGTTTCGTTCACGCGCCGGTAGAGTGCGAAGGGATCCTGGCCGACAAGCCCCTGCGGCCGGGCGATGCCGATGCCACGCAGGTCGGCGGCGATGGACGGCCCGATATTGGGGATGTCCTCGAGTACGCGCGCGTCGTCGGCATGGCGTGCTTTCCTCGACGCAGGCTGGCGCGGGATGGGCGGCATGTCAGCCTGCGTCGCGACCGCGCTCCTTCAGCGATGCGATGAATTCGCCCATGTGCGGGCGCAATGGCGCGAACAGGTCGTCGGCGTCCTTGCGATGATCCAGCATCAGGCCGCTGAGCAGCTTGGTGCCGACGACCAGCGCAGCGCGCTCGTCGCCGCTGAGGCCGCGCTGGCGCTGGAGCTTTTCCAGGATGCGCATCCAGTCGTCGTGGCAGGCGTGTTCGAACTCGATGGTGCAACGGCCGTTGCATTGCAGGCCATCGTCTTCGATGGGGGTGACGGTGATGCGGTAGCGATGGGTGGTGTTGGGCATGGCGGCGGGCGCGGGAGCGCGGTGGGGACCAAGGCCAAGATAGGCCCGTGTGCGCAGTGGAACGAGGGCTGCTGTCGCGATGGACTGTTCTGCCGGTTCGTGTCGTTCAGTCAGCGCGGGCGTGTGTCCGCGGCGGCCTTGAACAGCGGCAGCGGATCGTAGGCGCCCTGTTCGCCATAGATGCCGTAGTGCAGGTGCGGCGGCGTGCCCTGCGCGTTGCCGGTGGTGCCGACGTAGCCCAGCACATCGCCGGGCTGGACGACGTGTCCGGTGGACAGATCGTCGGCCCAGCCGTCCAGGTGGGCGTAGTAGTGGCGTTCACGGCCGGGGCCGAGCACCCACACCTGCTTTCCGCCGAGTCCGCTGTCGCGAACCGACACCACCACGCCGCGCGTGGCGCTGACGATCGGCGTGCCACGCTTGGCGAAGATGTCCACGCCCTGGTGGGTACGGTCGCTGCCGCGCGGGGCGCCGAACGTGTCCGCGATCTGTCGTGCGCGCACGCCCTGCACGGGCACCGGGAGTTCGCTCGGCGGCGTTGCACGCGAGATGTCCCACAGCATGCGCGCCGACGCCATGAATGGCCGGCCCCACGCCCAGGCAAGCAGCACGGCCAGCGCCGCCAGCCACAGCAGCGACCAGGCGAGGCGGCGCAAACGGCGCGCGGTCGGTCGCATGGCGCCGGTCAGGGCAATGCGGGCGGCTGCGGCTGCGAGAGTTGGTGTTCGAGCTGTGCCTTCAGTGACGGATCGAGCTTCAGCTGCTTGGCCAGTTCATCCAGGTAGGCGCGCTCCATGAAGCTCTGATCGTCGGCGACCATCAGGCTGGCGAGATACATTTCGGAGGCGATTTCGGGCGTGCTGGCCGAACGCGCCACCTCGACCGGATCCAGTGGCTTCTCCAGTTCCGCATGCAGCCACTGCTGCAGTTCGCCGTCGTTGCTGATGCGGGCGAACTCGCCCTCGATCACCTGGCGTTCGCGCGCATCGATGTGGCCATCCGCCTTTGCTGCGGCAACCAGCGCCTTCAGGATGGCCTGGCTGTGCAGTTCGGCCTGCGGCGGAGGCAGGCGATCCACGGTCTGCGGGCCGGCGCCGGCGGCGAAGCCACCCTGTTGCTGCTTGTAGTCCCCGTAGGCCTTGTACGCCATCACACCGATGGCCGCCAGGCCGCCGTAGGTGGCCAGCTTGCGCGTGGTCTTGTTCTTTCCCAGCAACAGGCCGAGCGCGCCGCCGGTGATCGCACCCTTGCCGAAGTCGGCATTGAGCAGGCTGCCGCCGTTGGAGGATTTCAGCAGATGGTCGAGGAAGCCCTGGATCTTCATGCGTTGCGTACCGGGTTGGAGGAAGGACAGCAATAGAGCTGCGGGCGACGCCGGACGATCACAAGGGTGACCGATGGCACGCCGCGCCGTGGGCAAGCGGCGGCAGCTGTCGTGCCCGGCAGCGCGCCGTGCGATCGCCGCGCAGAGCGGCGGTACGTCCTGGGCGGGAGGCGCGCGCTGGATGATGTGCCGCAAAAGAAAACGGGACGGCATGGCCGTCCCGTTCGGGTGACACGAGGTGCGCAGCGATCAGGCTGCGGCGTCCTTCAGCTTCTTCAGCGGACGGACCTTGACCTTCACCGAGGCGGGCTTGGCAGCGAACCACTGCTCTTCCTTGGTGAACGGGTTGATGCCCTTGCGCTTCGGCTTGGCCGGCACGTTGACGGCGCTGATCTTCAGCAGGCCCGGCAGGGTGAAGGAGCCGGCGCCCTTCTTGTTGACGGAAGCGTGCACGGCGCTTTCCAGCGAGGCCAGCACGGCGCGGACGTCCTTGGCGGCGATGGCGGTCGCTTCGGCGATGTGGGCGACGAGGCCCGACTTGCTCAGCGCTTCCTTGATCGGCTTCGGCGCGGCCGGCTTGGCGGCGGCCTTCGGTGCAGCTTTCTTGGCGGCCTTCTTCGGCGCGGCCTTCTTGGTGCTCTTTGCCATGTGTCCTGTCTCTACTGTCGAGTGGTTGGGTAATCGGGCCGATCGCATCGGCAAGCGAAATGTAGGGCAAAGGAATCGCGCCGCCAAGGGCAGGAAGGCCCCAAAACAGCTTTTTCTTCGGTTTTTTTCGATTTTCTTCGATTCGGCGCTCGCCGCGCGTCGGAAATGGCCGTATGTGAGGAGCAAACCCGCCCGCCCGCGCGCGCCGGAAGCGGCATCCATCGCGTCCCGCCGCGACCGGATGCCGCACCGGAATGCCCTCATTCTTCTTCGTGCCTCGGCCTGTACGCGTCCACCAGCTTCTGCTGCACGCCGGGCGGCACGGGTTCGTAGTGGCTGAAATCCAGGCTGTAGCGGCCCTGGCCTGCGGTCATCGACTTGAGTTCGGCCGCATACCCTTCCAGTTCCGCCAGCGGCACCTGCGCTCTCACCACGATCTCGCCGCGCAGCACATCCGTGCCGTTGATGCGCGCCCGCTTGCCTGCCAGGCCACCGGTGACGTCGCCCACCTGCGCCTCGGGCACAGCGACTTCCAGGTCGACCACCGGTTCCAGTACCTGTGGCCGCGCCTTGGCGATGGCGTCGAGGAAGGCCTTCTTGCCTGCGGCAACGAAGGCGACTTCCTTGCTGTCCACCGCGTGGTGCTTGCCATCGTGGACGATCACCCGGATGTCCTGCAGCGGATAGCCGGCCAGCGCGCCGCTGCCCAGCACCTGGCGCACGCCTTTCTCCACGGCCGGCAGGAACTGTCCGGGAATGGTGCCGCCCTTGACCTCGTCGACGAACTCGAAGCCGCCGCCGCGCGGCAAGGGTTCGATGCGCAGGAAGACTTCGCCGAACTGCCCAGCGCCGCCGGTCTGCTTCTTGTGGCGATGATGGCCTTCGGCTTTCGCGCTGACCGTTTCGCGGTAGGCGATGCGCGGTGGGCGCGTCTTCACTTCCACGCCGTGGCGTTCCTTCAGGCGTTCCAGCATCACCCGCAGGTGCAGGTCGGACAGGCCGCGGATGACGGTCTCGTTCAACTCAGGCTGGTGTTCGACCACGAACGCGGGATCTTCCTCGGCCAGTTTCTGCAGCGCCACCGACAGCTTCTGCTCCTGGCCCTTGCTGGCGGCCTCGATGGCCAGGCCGAACATCGGCCTGGGGAAATCGATCGGTGCCAGCTGGATGTGGTCCTCGTCGTGGCTGTCGTGCAGCACCGCGTCGAAGTGCAGGTCGTCCACTTTCGCCACCGCGGCGATGTCGCCGGGAATGGCCTGGTCCACTTCCACGTGGTCCTTGCCCTTGAGCTTGAACAGATGCCCGACCTTGAACGGCTTCTTGCCGTCGTCGACGAACAACTGGGTGTCCTTCTTCAGCGTGCCCTGGTAGACGCGGAAGATGCCCAGCTTGCCGACGAAGGGGTCGTTGACGATCTTGAAGACATCCGCGATGACATGCGCGCGCGCGTCGGGGACGGCCTCGATGGGTTGCGGGCCGGTGCCGTTGAGCTTAACGAACGGAGGCGGATTGGCTTCGGCCGGATTCGGAAACAGACGCTCGGCCACGTCCAGCAGTTCCTTCACGCCCGCGCCGGTACGGGCGGACGCAAAGCACACCGGTACCAGGTGGCCTTCGCGCAGGCATTGTTCGAAGGCATCGTGCAGTTCCTCTCCGGACAGTCCGCCTTCGCCCAGGTCCAGGTAGTGCTCCATCACTGTCTCGTTGATCTCCACGACCTGGTCGATGATCCGCTGATGCCAGTCGGCGACGGGACCGAGGTCGGAGTCGCCATTGGCCTGGCCGAAGCAGTCGACCACTGCCTTGCCGCCGTCCGCCGGCAGGTTGAGCGGCAGCAGTTCGGGACCGAACTCCTCGCGCAGCGCGGCCAGCACGCCGGCGCAGTCGGCACCTTCGTGGTCGATCTTGTTGATGACGATGGCGCGACAGAGGTTGCGTTCGCGTGCGCGCTCCATCAGCCGCCGCGTGCCATGCGCGATGCCGGTATCGGCATCCACCACGACCAGTACGGTTTCCACGGCGGAGAATGCCGACAGGGCGGGCCCGCGGAACTCCGGGTAGCCGGGTGTGTCGATCAGGTTGACGTGCATGCCGCCGTGATCGGTGCTGGCGATGGCGGTGTCGATGGAATGCCCGCGCGCTTTCTCGATCGGGTCGTGGTCGGACACGGTGGTGCCGCGCTCGATGGTGCCTGCCACCTGGAGGGCGCCGCCGGCATGCAGCAGGGCTTCGAACAAGGTTGTTTTGCCGGCGCCGGGGTGGCCCGCCAGGGCCACGTTGCGGATCTGTTGTGTGCTGTACGACATGAGGCCGTTCCTCCCGAGGGTTGGGGTCGAAGGGCCGTCATGGCTGTCCGGGCTGAGCGCATCCCGTGAGCGGTGTCGCTCGGCGGGCGGTCATGGCGGGCGGTCAGCATCGGCGCGGCTGCCGGAGGGGTCAAGTCGCACTGCGGAACGCGGCGTGAACATCGGCGGGTGTACGCTGCGCGTCCCTTACCCGAGGAGTACGACCATGGCTTTGAAGCGTTATGCGGATGCGGTGTGGAATGGCGACCTGCAGTCCGGCAAAGGCAGCCTGAGCACGCCGCAGAGCGGGCTGTTCGAAGGCCAGAACTATTCCTTCAAGACGCGCTTCGGCGACGAGAAGGGCACCAATCCGGAGGAACTGCTGGCGGTCGCGCACGCGGGCTGCTTCAGCATGGCGCTGTCGGCGGTGTTGGGAAAGGCGGGCTTCACGCCGGACAAGATCCAGACCCGTGCCGAGGCGACGATGGAGCCGGGCATGGACCCGGGCCCCACCGTCACCGGCATCAAGCTGACCGTATCGGCCAGCGTGCCGGGCATCAGCGCCGCACAGTTCGAGGAGATCGCCCAGCAGGCGAAAGCGGGCTGCGTGATCTCGCGCGCGCTGTCGGTGCCGGTGTCGCTGGAGGCCACGCTGCTTTGACGGCCATGCGGGCCGCGCTGCTGGTGCATGGCGCCGGTGGCGGCGGCTGGGAATGGAACGTGTGGCGGGGCGTGTTCGAGGCGGTGCGCATCCGGGTGGAAGCGCCCGACCTCGAGCCCGTGCGCGGCGGACTGGCGGCGACCCGCCTGGAGGACTACCAGGCCCAGGTCTGCGCTGCGCTCGCGGACCTGCCCCGGCCACGCGTGCTGGTGGGTGCGAGCCTTGGTGGCCTGCTGGCCCTGGGCGCCGCCGCGGACGCGGATGCCGTGGTGCTGGTCAATCCGTTGCCGCCCGCACCGTGGCACGCCGGATTGCCCGTGCGCGACTGGCCCGACGTGGTGTCGTGGCGACGCGATGCCCGGCTTGCCGGCACCCGCAGGGCGTTGCCCGGGACGGACGAGGCAACGGCGCTGTTCGCCTTCCGGCATTGGCGCGACGAATCCGGCGCGGTCCTGCGCGAGGCGCAGGGCGGCGTCGCACGGGGGCGTCCCGCGTGCCCGACGTTGTGCGTGGTATCGCGACACGACGCTGACGTACCACCCGGGGTAACTCGGGCCATCGCGGATGCCTGGGGCGCCGAAACACTGCAAACGCTTTCGGGTTCGCACGTCGGGCCACTGCTCGGGCGTGAGGCTGCCGGCATCGCCGCGCAAGCTGTCGAATGGCTAAACCGGGCATCGCCCGCCGCCTGAGTTCAGCCATGTTTCACCCGGCGCGCCCGAGCATGCCGGCACGCCACTCCGGCGTGGGGAGTACCCGACATGAAGCGTC
Organism: Pseudoxanthomonas sp. SE1; assembly: GCF_029542205.1. Taxonomy (NCBI): domain Bacteria; kingdom Pseudomonadati; phylum Pseudomonadota; class Gammaproteobacteria; order Lysobacterales; family Lysobacteraceae; genus Pseudoxanthomonas; species Pseudoxanthomonas sp. SE1. The sequence goes on from NZ_CP113783.1 coordinate 1,031,750, forward strand.
TATCCGCCGCCGTGCTGGCCATCGGCCTGCTGACCACGGGCATGGCGTCCGCGCAATCCTCGCGCTACTACGGCACCGAAGACCGTGACAGCGACCAGCCCTATTACGACTATGCCCGCGTAGTCCGGGTGGATCCGGTCATCGACAGCGGGTACCGAAGCAATGGCGGCGGAGAGCGGTGCTACTACCGCGATGCCGACGATGTCTACGCGCGCGACATCCCGCGTGACGATGTCTACGACAATGGCGATTACCGCGATGTGTACGAACAGGACCGCTACGGCGACCGGCGCTATCCCGCCGGTGGCAGCGAATCGGGCCGTACCGTGGCCACGGTGATCGGCGGCATTGCCGGTGCAGTGCTCGGCAGCAAGGTGGGCGATGGCAGTGGCCGCTACGTCGGCACCGCCGTCGGTTCGATGGTCGGCGGCATGGCGGGCCGTTCCATCTACGACAACGCGCAGCGCGGGCGCCAGGTACAGCGCGGCCGGGTGCGGGTCTGCGATCCGGTGCCGGTGAGCGACGGGCGCTACGGTGACGATTACTACGGTGGCGGACGCGTCAACGGTTACGACGTGACCTACGAGTACGCCAACCGCACCTACCGGACGCGTACGGACCATCATCCGGGCGACCGTATCCGCATCCGCGTGGATGTCCGCCCCGAATGATCGTGCGGAGGTGTCCGCTCCGCGGACATCTCGCCTGACAACGGATATCAGCCGGAAACCGAGGGGCCGAAAGGCCCCTCTTGTGTATCCGGGTTGCCGCAGTGCGCGCGAGACCGCATAGTCCGGCCGGTCACCAAACGGGGAGCGGGGCATGCGGCGTCTGGTATGGGGAATCGGGTGTGCGCTGGGGTTGGCAGGTGTCGCACAGGCGCAGGTGCAGGTATTGACGGCGACGCGCGTGCATACCTCCGATCCTGACCGTCCCGTCGCGGAGGCGCTGGCATGGGATGCCACGGGCCGCGTGCTGGCGGTCGGCGATGCGAAGACCTTGCTCGCGCGGTATCCCGATGCGAAGCGCATCGATGCGGCCGGCAAGACCGTCATCCCCGGCCTGATCGACGCCCATGGCCACGTGATGGGCCTGGGCTACGCGCTGATGCGTGTCGATCTGGTCGATGCCCGCGACAAGGCCGAGGTGATCGCCCGCCTGCGTGCGTACGAAAAGCAACTTCCACCGAATGCGTGGCTGCTCGGCAGCGGCTGGGACCAGAACGACTGGCCGGAGAAGGCATTTCCGACGGCCGCCGATCTGGATGCGGCCTTCCCTGAGCGTCCGGTCTGGCTTGAGCGCGTGGATGGCCATGCCGGCTGGGCGAACAGCGCGGCGCTGCGCGAGGCGGCAGAGAAGGCGGCGCGTCCGCTGGAAGGCGACTGGCAGCCCGATGGCGGGCGCATCGAGCGCATCGATGGCAAGCCGAGCGGGGTGTTCGTGGATGCCGCGATGTCGCTGGTCCATGCCGTCGTTCCCACGCCCGATGGCGCCTACCGCCGACAGGCTTTGGAGAAGGCGTTGCAGGCCGCAGTGCGCAATGGCCTGACCGGTGTGCACGACATGGGCGTGTCACGCGAGGATCTGGCGCTGATGGTGCAGTTCGCCGACGAACAGCGTCTGCCGCTGCGCATCGACGCGTATGCGGATGGCGACGGCGCCGCGCTTGCCGAGCTGTGCGCACGCGGTCTGTATGGCCATGCGGGTGGCCGACTGCAGATGCGCGGCGTGAAACTGTATGCCGACGGTGCGCTGGGCAGCCGTGGCGCTGCGTTGCTGGAGGACTACAGCGACGACCCCGGCAATCGCGGCCTGCTGGTGACCGAACCTGCCGCGCTGGAAGCCGCGATGCGCAAGGCGCAGGGTTGTGGCGTGCAGGTGGCCACGCATGCGATCGGGGATCGCGGCAACCGCCTGGTGCTGGATGCCTACCAGCGCGTGCTGGGCGACACGGCGAAGACGGACCATCGCTGGCGCATCGAGCATGCACAGGTCGTCGCGCCGGAGGAGTTCCCGCGCTTCGCCGAGCTTGGCGTGATCGCCTCGATGCAGCCAACGCACGCGACATCCGACATGCCGTGGGCGCAGGACCGGCTGGGGCCGGTGCGCATCGCGGGTGCCTATGCGTGGCAGCGCATGCAGGCCAGCGGCGTGAAGCTGGCGCTGGGTTCGGATTTTCCGGTGGAATCGGTCGATCCGCGGCGCGGCCTGCACGCGGCGGTGACGCGGCAGGACGCGCATGGTCATCCTGCAGAAGGCTGGAGGGCGGCCGAGCGCCTGAGCGCTGCGGAGGCGCTGCGGGGTTTCACCGCCGATGCGGCCTGGGCCGCGCATGACGAAGCGACGGTCGGCCGACTGGCGCCCGGCCTGCGTGCGGATTTCGTGATCCTCGACGAAGACCCGTTGGCGATTCCGGGCGAACAGCTCGACGACTTGCACGTCCGTTCGACGTGGGTCGATGGGAAACCGGTTTACGAGGTGGAGTAGCCGTTCCCTGTTGTGGGAGCGACGTCAGTCGCGATCGCTCCCCGTCATCTGTTGCTGCGGGAACGGTCGCAGACCGCGCTTTCGCGACTCACGTCGCTCCCACAGGAGGCGGGTTCCGCTACCAGTCGATCTGGCCGGTGACGATGGTGCGCACGTGGCCGCCGGACCAGACGTCACCAGCCTCGTCCACGCGCAACTGCAGGCGGGCGTCGTAGCCGACTTCACGGCCCTGGCTGACAATGTACCGTCCGTTGCGACCCGGCGATGCGTCGCGCGACTTCAGCCATGCGGCCAGCGTTGCATTGGCCGCACCGGACGCCGCATCCTCGAACGCGGCCGGCGCGCCGACAAAGGCGCGCACGGCAAGGTCGTAGCCCTGGCCGTGCGTGCGTGCGTAGGCGCAGACACCCATGCTGTCGGTGGCGGTTGCCAGTGCACTGATCGCGGCCCAGTCGGGCGCGGCGGCGCGCAGCGCGGCTTCGTCACGCACTTCGGTCAGCCACCAGCGGCGTCCACCATCGACCAGGGCGGGTGGCAATGCGCCCGCCGGCAGGTTCGCGATGGCGGCACGCAGCACATCGTCGCTGTGGGTGTCGCCCACCTTCACCACGTGGGCGCGCGGCGTGCGTACCGCGATGGTGCGGCCGGCAGCATCGTCTTCGACACGCAACGGCAGCAGGCCGGCCACGCCTTCCTGCACCAGCAGGCCATCGACGGGCACGGCCAGTCCGGCTTCGAGCACGACATGCGCCGTGCCCACACTGGGATGGCCGGCGAACGGCACTTCGCGGCGCGGACTGAACATGCGTACGGCGTAGCTGGCGCCCGGTTGCGTGGGCGCGAACACGAACGTCGTTTCCGGCAGGCGGGTCCAGCGGGCGATGGCCTGCATCGCCGTGTCGTCGAGGCCGGCGGCATCGAGCACGACGGCCAGGGGATTGCCGGCGCCAGGGCGGTCGGCGAACACGTCCAGCTGGACGTAACGGCGAGAAGTCATGTCGGGGTTTCGCGTGGGGGCCGCGCAGCTTACCAAGTCATCCGGCCGTCGATGACCAACTGCACCTGACCGCCGATCCAGACCTGACCCCCATCATCCACCTGCACCTGGATGCGGCCGTCACGACCCAGCTCGCGGCCCTGGCTGACGATGTAGCGTCCGCCGCTGCCGGGCAGTGTGCCGGCAGCGTGAAGGGCCGCGGCGATGCAGGCGTTGACGCTGCCGGTGACCGGGTCTTCCGGAATGTTGTCGGCAGGGCAGAACGCGCGCACGGCGAGGTGGTGGTCGCTGCCTGGCGGTGTCCGGCCGAACACGCACAGACCCACTGCCCCCGTGGCCGTGGTCAACGCAGCGATGGTGGCGAGATCGGGCGCCAGGTGTCGCACGGCTGCAGCGTCCTCCAGTTCCACGAGCCACCAGGAAGGTCCGTTGTCCCATAGCGCGGGACGGAGGCCGGCGATCGGGAGTGATGAAAGGACGGCATCCAGGGCGGGTAGCGGCGGCGTCTCGACCAGGTGCGCCTGCGGTGTCCTCAGTTGAATCGTGAGTTGAGGACCAGTGCTGTCGGTCCGTATGGGCAACAGACCGGCGGCGCATTCCTGCACCAGGCGGTCGGATGCGGCGACCAGACCAGCCTGCAGCGCGACCCAGGCCGCGCCCACACTGGGATGCCCGGCGAACGGGAGTTCCTGCCGGGGGGTGAAGATGCGGATGCGGTAACTGGCGTCGGGCGTTGTCGGCGGGAGGAAGAAGATGGTCTCGGACAGGTTCGTCCAGGCGGCGAACGCCTGCATGCGGGCGGTATCCCAGCCGGCCGCATCCAGCACGACGCCCAGCGGGTTGCCAGCGCCCGGCCGGTCGGCGAACACGTCGACCTGCAGGTAGCGATGTGACGTTCGTTGCATGCGGTACGGTCCGGTCGGCTGCGTGGGGTTCGGCTAGAATCGCGGGCTCACGCCCGAAGGGTTCGGGCATTCGTCCCCATTCTATCCATGCCCTCTGCCATCCCCGCGTCTGATCGTTGGATTGTTCTCAAGTTTGGCGGCACCTCGGTGTCGCGTCGCCACCGCTGGAACACGATTGGCACGCTGGCGAAAAAACGCGCGGAAGAGGGTGATGCCCGCATCCTGGTGGTGGTGTCGGCCTTGTCGGGCGTCACCAACGAACTGACCGCGATCGCCGACGGGGCGATGGACAGTGCGGAGCGCGTGGCAAAGCTGGAACAGCGCCACCGAGAGTTCGTCGCCGAAATGGAACTCGACGCGGACAACGTGCTGGGCGAGCGCCTCGCGGCGTTGCGCAACCTGTTGGCCGATCCGCGCGCGGCCAGCCGCACGCTGGACTGGCAAGCCGAGATACTGGGGCAGGGCGAACTGCTGTCCTCCACGCTGGGCGTGGCCTACCTGCGCGCGCAAGGCCTGGACTTCGGCTGGGTCGATGCGCGGCACTGGCTGCAGGCCAACTTCCTGCCCAACCAGAGCCCGTGGGCACAGCGGCTGTCGGTGTCGTGCAACACCGCGCCCGACCAGGACTGGCGCCGCGCGTTCGCCGGGCAGTCCAGCCGCATGCTGCTGACGCAGGGCTTCATCTCGCGGCATGCCGATGGCGGTACCGCCATCCTTGGCCGTGGGGGCTCGGACACGTCGGCGGCGTACTTCGGTGCACTGCTCGGCGCGCAGCGGGTGGAGATCTGGACTGATGTGCCGGGCATGTTCAGTGCCAATCCGCGCGAAGTGCCCGATGCGCGCCTGCTGACGCGGCTGGACTACTACGAGGCGCAGGAAATCGCGACCACCGGCGCCAAGGTGCTGCACCCGCGCTCGATCAAGCCGTGCCGCGATGCCGGCGTGGCGATGGCGATCCTGGATACCGAACGCCCCGACCTTCCCGGCACCACCATCGACGGAAGCGCCATCACGGTGCCCGGCGTGAAAGCGGTCAGCCGCCGCAACGGCATCGTACTGGTGTCGATGGAAGGCATCGGCATGTGGCAGCAGGTAGGCTTCCTGGCAGACGTGTTCGCGCGCTTCAAGAAGCATGGCTTGTCGGTGGACCTGATCGGTTCGTCGGAGACCAACGTCACCGTGTCGCTCGATCCGAGCGAGAACCTGGTCAACACCGACGTGCTGGCCGCGCTGTCGGCCGACCTGGCCGAGATCTGCCGGGTGAAGGTGATCGCACCGTGCACGGCGATCACTCTGGTGGGCCGTGGCATGCGGTCGCTGCTGCACAAGCTGTCGGACGTGTGGGCGATGTTCGGCCGCGAACGCGTGCATCTGATCTCGCAGTCGTCGAACGACCTCAACCTGACGTTCGTGATCGACGAAGCCGACGCCGAAGGTTTGTTGCCCGTACTGCACGAGGCGTTGATCGACAGCGGCGCGATGCCCGTCGATGAAGGCAGCGTATTCGGGCCGAGCTGGCGCGAGATCAACGGCGCCGTCCGCCACCGCGGCGTGCGCTGGTGGAGCGCGCCGGCCGCGCGTGAGCACTTGCTGTCGCTGGCGCAGGCCGGCACGCCGCGCTACGCCTACAACCTCGACATCGTGCGCGCCCGCGCCCGCGCGCTGGCCGGCATCGCGGCGGTCGATCGTCGCTTCTTCGCGATCAAGGCGAATTCGCATCCGGCCATCCTGCGCACGCTGGTGGAAGAAGGCTTCGGCCTGGAATGCGTGTCGCGTGGCGAACTGGAGCGCGTGTTCGACGTGGCGCCATCGCTGCCGATGGACCGCGTGCTGTTCACCCCGAGCTTCGCACCGCGCGCCGAGTACGCCTTCGCGCTGGAACGCGGCATCAACGTCACCTTGGACAATGTCGAAGCGCTGGAACAATGGCCGGAGGTCTTCCGTGGCCGCCGCCTGTGGTTGCGCGTGGACCTGGGCCGCGGCGACGGCCACCACGACAAGGTGAAGACTGGCGGCAAGACTTCGAAGTTCGGCCTGCCACTGGCCAAGCTGGAAACGTTCCTCACGGCCGCGCGTGCGCTGGATGTGCGCATCACCGGCCTGCATGCGCACCTCGGCAGTGGCGTGGAAAGCCCCCAGCATTGGAACCAGATCGCCGACGAGCTCGGTGGGCTGGCGGACCAGATCGGTACCATCGAGACCATCGACATCGGCGGTGGCCTGCCGATTCCCTATGCCGAGGGCGACGAGCCGTTCGATCTGGCCGCGTGGGGTGAGGGTCTCTCGGCGATCAAGGCGGCTTATCCCGCCTACCAGCTGGTGATCGAACCGGGGCGCTACCTCGTGGCCGAGGCCGGCGTGTTGCTTGCGCAGGTGACGCAGGTCGTCGAGAAGCTGGGTATCCGGCGCGTCGGCAGCGATGCCGGCATGCACACGTTGATACGCCCTGCGCTGTACGACGCCTGGCACGACGTGGCCAACCTGTCGCGCCTGGACGACCCGGAGCAGGAGCCATTCGACGTGGTCGGTCCGATCTGCGAGTCGAGCGACATCTTCGGCAAGCGCCGCAAGCTGTCATCGGCGACGGCGGAAGGCGACGTGCTGCTGTTCTCCGATGCGGGCGCCTACGGCTACGTGATGGCCAGCCACTACAACCTGCGTGGGCTGCCGGCGGAAGACGTGATCGAAGGAGTCCCCGGCGATGTCGCCGCAGGCTGAGTTCATCGTATCCAGCCTGCTGGCCGCCGCAGCACTGACAGTCGCGGCCGTGGTGCTGATGGATGCGGACCGTCGCACGCCCGGCATGGCGGAGGTGGCATCCGCATTGCGCTTCTTGCCGGCCTCGGTGCTGGCAGCCGGGCTGGGCGCATGGTCCGTCACCCGCTGGCACAGGCATGCCAGCGCTGCGGGACGTCGATGGAAGGCCGGCGGCATGACGCTGCGCATGCTGTTGGTGGTCTTCCTGCTGTTCCCGCTCGCCATTGCGGCATGGGCGGTGGTGGCCACCGGCATCGACCAGCTGGTGGCCAGTCGACCGGCAGGATCTGCGGACGCGCTGGCCTGGTTGCCGGTCATCGTGTTCTACGCTTCCCTGGCGGCGGTGCTGTTCGGCGCCGCGCCGCTTTTTGCCATTGAATACTTCGCCTGCCGCCGCTACCTGCGCCGCCAGGCCGCTCCTTTGACGGATCACGCATGACGACTTTCGACAAATCCAGCATCCGCACCTTCCGTTTCGTCCGCTGCTCCTTCGAGGCACAGACCGGGATCGCGCGGCTGGTCTACGCCTTCGACGAAGGCCCGGAGCTGACCGAGACGGTGACGATCCCGGGCGCGCCGTTCGCGCTGGACGCGACACGTGCACAGGCAGTCGAACAGGCGGTGCGCCTGCTGCACCTGATCACTGGCGTCAGCTACTACAAGGCGGCGGTGCCGAACGAGATCCGCATCGACGGCTATGCCATCGACGCCGCCACTGCGGTGCTGATGGAGCAGGTGTATGTCCACGGCCTGGGCGAGTTCGCCTACCGCAACGGCCTGAGCCTGCATGGGCGCGTCCGCTTCCCGGTCGCTGCGCAGGCACCGGCACCCGCGCCGGTGGCGGCGCTGCGCGAACATGCGCTGGTCGCCATTGGCGGCGGCAAGGATTCGCTGGTCAGCATCGAGGCGCTGCGTGGCGCCGGCATCGACCAGACCGTCACCTGGATCGGCGGCTCGCAGTTGATTGCGGCCTGCGCCGCACGCACCGGGCTGCCGACGCTCAATATCGGACGTGCGCTGGCGCCGGAGCTGTTCGACTACAACCGCCAGGGCGCGTGGAACGGACATATCCCGGTCACGGCGATCAATTCCGCCATCATGGTGCTGGCCGCGCTGTTGCACGGCGTGGACCAGGTGGTGTTCTCCAACGAGCGCTCGGCCAGCTACGGCAGCATGATCCCCGGCACCGGCGAAGTGAACCACCAGTGGTCGAAGGGGTGGGCGTTCGAGCAGGCGTTCGGCGCCTACGTGCAGTCGTACGTGGCGGCCGACCTGCATTACTACTCGCTGCTGCGGCCCATGTCGGAACTGGCGGTGGCGCGGCAGTTCGCGCGTACCGACCACTACGATGCGCATTTTTCCAGCTGCAATCGCAACTTCCACCTGCTCGGCGAGCGCCCTACCAACCGCTGGTGCGGCGTTTGCCCGAAGTGCCACTTCGTGTTCCTTGCGCTGGCGCCGTTCATGCCCAAGCCTCGGCTGGTCGGCATCTTCGGCCGCAACCTGCTCGACGACGCGAACCAGACCGCAGGCTTCGACGCGCTGCTCGAGTACCAGGACCACAAGCCGTTCGAGTGCGTCGGTGAAGGCCAGGAATCGCGCGCGGCGATGGCCACGCTGGGCGATCGGCCGGAATGGCGGGAGGACGCGATCGTGGCGCGCTTCAATCATGAGATCCGCCCGCAGCTCGATGCCGGGGACCTGGCGGTGGCGCCCTTGCTGGAGATCGGCGGCGAACACCGCATCCCGGCTGCGCTGTGGGAGCGCCTGCGTGCGAATTTCGCAGCTTGACGGTCGACGTGTTGCGCTGTGGGGCTGGGGGCGCGAGGGTCGCGCCGCTCACCACGCCGTACGGTCGCGGTTGCCGTCGCTGCCATTGACGCTGTTCTGCAGCGATGCGGAAGCGGTCGAGGCCGCCGCGCTGGGCGATGCGCATCTGTCCATCGAAACGCAGCCGACGGCGGAGCGGCTGTCGGCCTTCGGGATCGTCATCAAGTCTCCGGGCATCAGCCCCAACACCCCGACGGCGCTTTCGGCGTCGTCGTCGGGGACGCGCTTCATCGGCGGCACCGGCCTGTGGTTCGGCGAACACGCGGGCGACGACGGTGTGGTCGCGCACACGTTCTGCGTTACCGGGACCAAGGGCAAGAGCACGACCACCTCGCTGCTCGCGCATCTGCTGCGCGCAGCGGGAAGGCGCACGGTGCTGGCGGGCAACATCGGCCTGCCGATGCTGGAGGTGCTGGATCCACAACCGGCGCCGGACGAGTGGGCCATCGAGCTGTCCAGTTACCAGACCGGCGATGTCGCGGACAGCGGTGCACGCCCGGACGTGGCGATCGTGCTGAACCTGTTCCCCGAGCACCTGGACTGGCACGGCAGCGAGGCGCGCTACATCGAGGACAAGCTGAAGCTCGTCACCGCGGCGCAGCCCCGCATCGCCGTGCTCAATGTGGCCGATCCGCGCCTGGCCGCGCTCGAGCTGCCACGCAGCGAGGTGCGCTGGTTCAACCATGCCGATGGCTGGCACCTGCGCGAGGACGATCTGTACCGCGGCGATGTGTTCGTTATGGATACCCGGCCGCTGCCGCTGCCGGGGCGCCACAACCGCAGCAACCTGTGCGCGGTGCTGACGGCACTGGAGGCGCGCGGCATCGACGCGTTGCCGCTGGCCGCGCATGCGCAATCGTTCCGTCCGTTACCCAACCGCCTGCAGGCGATGGGCACACGGGACGGCATCACCTGGGTCAACGATTCGATCAGCACCACGCCGCACGCCACGGTCGCCGCGCTCGAGTGTTTCACGGGACGCCGCATCGCGCTGCTGGTCGGCGGGCATGACCGGGGCGTGGACTGGTCCGATTTCGCGGCGCACATGCGCCATGAAGCGCCGGCCACCATCATCACGATGGGAGCCAACGGTCCGCGCATCCACGCGTTGCTCGCTCCTGTGGCGCGCGAGGCGGGATTCAGGCTGATTGGCGTCGAGACACTGCCGGAGGCGATGGCGGCCGCACGCGAGGCGCTTGGTGATGACGGGGTGGTGCTGCTGTCGCCCGGCGCACCGAGCTTCGGGCAATACCGGGACTACGTGGCACGCGGCCGCCACTTCGCGGAACTCGCCGGATTCGATCCGGACGCCATCACCGCCATCCCGGGTCTCGGATCGGGCTGAGCCCGCACGGACCGTCGATTCGCCTGCAATCCGCGGGCGTACACTCGCAGGCCATCCCCCAAGGAGGACGCGTGATGCGCCGCATGCTGCTGTTGCCCTGCCTGCTGTCCCTGTTCTGGTCGCCTCTGCTGCGGGCCGCACCCGTGGCCAAGCCCGTGGAGTGGAAGCTCGGCGGCGACACATTCGCCGGCGTGCTCGTCTACGACGATGCGGTGCAGCAGCCGCGTCCGGGCCTGCTGATGGTGCCGAACTGGAAGGGCGTGAACGAGTCCGCGATCGAGAAGGCGCGTCTGGTCGCTGGCGACGACTACGTGGTGCTGGTCGCCGACGTCTACGGCAAGGGCATCCGGCCGAAGACCGATGCCGAAGCCGGGCCCGTGGCCACCGCGATGCGTGCCGATCGACCGGAACTGCGTGCCCGCGTCCAGAAGGCGGTCGAGGTGCTCAAGCAGCAACCGGGGAGCTTGGTCGATGCCACGCGCATCGCTGCGTTCGGCTACTGCTTCGGCGGCAGCACGGTCCTGGAACTCGTCCGCGCGGGTGACGCGCTGTCGGGCGTGGTCAGCCTGCATGGCGGGCTCGCCACCGACCTGCCGGCCGCCGGTGCGGTGAAGTCGCCGGTGCTGGTGCTCAACGGCGGCGACGACACCTACGTATCCGGCGCGGAAATCACCGCATTCCAGGATGAGATGCGCAGGGCCGGCGCCGATTGGCAATTCGTGAACTTCAGCGGCGCGGTGCACTGTTTCGCCGAGGCGGATGCGCAGAATCCACCGGGTTGCGTGTATCACGAGCGCTCGGCAAAGCGCGCCTACCGGATGATGGCGGACTTCTTCGCGGAGGTGTTCGCCAGGTGACGCGCCGCTCGGGTCAGTGCCCACGCTCCACGGCGTAACGCGCAAGACCCCGCAGGGCCGCCAGCGCATCGGATTCGGGCAGGCCATCGAGGGCCTGTTCGGCCATCGTCGCGTAGTGGTGCGCGAGCTCGCGGCTGTAGTCCAGTCCGCCGGTCGCACGGATGGCGGCCAGGACGTCAGGCATGGCGTCCGCGTCTCCCTCCCGCACGATGGTGCGCAGGCGCTCCGCCGCGGCGGTATCGGAATGGCGGATCGCGTGGATCAATGGCAGCGTGGCCTTGCCTTCGGCCAGGTCGTCGCCGAGGTTCTTGCCGAGGGCTTCGGCATCGGCCGTGTAGTCGAGCACGTCATCAGCGATCTGGAAGGCGTAACCCAGCGCCATGCCGTAGTCGTACAGCTTGCGCTGCGTGTCCGGTTCCGCACCGGATGCCATCGCACCGAGTTGCGTGCCCGCTGCAAACAGCACGGCGGTCTTGCGTTCGATCACACGCAGGTAGGCGGCTTCGTCGGTATCCGGGTTGTGGACGTGCAGCAGCTGCAGGACTTCGCCTTCGGCGATCCGGTTGGTCGTGTCGGCCAGCAGGCGCATCACGTCCATGCGGTCCAGTTCCACCATCAGCTGGAAGCTGCGCGAATACAGGAAGTCGCCGACCAGCACGCTCGGCGCGTTGCCCCACAGGGCATTGGCCGTACTGCGACCGCGGCGCAGGTCGGATTCGTCCACCACGTCGTCGTGCAGCAGGGTGGACGTGTGGATGAACTCGATGATCGCCGCCAACTGGTGATGATCCGGCGTGGTCGGACCGCAGGCCTGGCCGGCCAGGACCACCAGCATGGGCCGCAGGCGCTTGCCGCCAGCGGAAATGATGTGGTCGGCGATCTGGTTGATCAGGACCACGTCCGAGGCCAGCCGCGCCCGGATCAGGGCATCCACGGCGGACATGTCGGCCTGGGCCAGTGACTGGATGCCTGGGAGGGCGAGGGCGGTGCGGATGGATTCGACGACGGACATGGGGCGACGGGCCGGAAAGTCACGTAATTATAGGGTCTTGGGTGCGGCAATGCCCTACAGGCGGGTGGGTCGGCGGCCGATGGCGAGGGCGAGGCAGGTATACTCCACTGGTCTTTGCCCGCGCTTGGCGGGCATCCCTGAACGGATATCGATATGGCCCGCGGCATCAACAAAGTCATCCTGGTCGGCAACCTCGGCAACGACCCCGAAACCCGCTACACGCAGGGCGGCATGGCGATCACCCGGATCAGCCTGGCCACCACCAGCGTGCGCAAGGACAAGGACGGCAACCAGCAGGAGCGCACCGAATGGCACCGCGTGGTGTTCTTCGGCAAGCTCGGCGAGATCGCCGGCGAGTACCTGCGCAAGGGCAGTTCGGTGTATGTCGAGGGTTCGATCCGCTACGACAAGTACACCGGTCAGGATGGGCAGGAGAAGTACTCCACCGACATCATCGCCGACGAGATGCAGATGCTCGGCGGCCGCGAAGGCGGCGGTGGCGGAGCGGCTGGTGGCGACCGCCCGGCCCGTGCGCCGCGCCAGGACTACGGCAACCAGGGCGGTGGTGGTGGCCAGCGTCGTTCCGCGCCCGCGCCTGCTTCGCAGCCGGCGCCGATGGATGACTTCGCGGATGACGATATTCCGTTCTGATTTCCGCGCATCGCGGTCGAATGGAAGGCAATCTGTCTTGATTTGAAGGAGTTGTATATGCCGACATGGCTCGTCACCGGCGGTGCCGGTTTCATTGGTGGGAATTTCGTTCTGCGCGCGGTTGCAAGCGGCGTCAAGGTGATCAATCTCGATGCGCTGACCTACGCCGGCAATCTGGATACCCTTGCGTCCCTGCAGGACAATCCGCTGCACGTTTTCGCCGAAGGCGATATCGGTGATCGGAACCTGGTCTCACGCCTGCTGGCCGAGCATCGGCCGGACGCCGTCGTCAACTTCGCCGCAGAGAGCCACGTCGATCGTTCCATCGATGGCCCGGGCGCCTTCATCCAGACCAACGTCGTCGGCACGCTGGGCTTGCTGGAAGCGACGCGCGACTACTGGAAAGCGCTGGACGGAGAACGCCGCGAACATTTCCGTTTCCTGCATGTGTCCACGGACGAGGTCTACGGCTCGCTGGGCGATACCGGCAAGTTCACGGAAACCACGCCCTACGCGCCGAATTCACCGTATTCGGCCTCCAAGGCCGCCTCCGACCACCTCGTGCGCGCGTTCCACCACACGTACGGGCTGCCGGTCCTCACAACCAATTGCTCCAATAACTATGGCCCATACCATTTTCCCGAGAAACTGATTCCGCTGGTCATCGCACGCGCGCTGGCGGGCGAACCGTTGCCGGTGTACGGCGACGGCAAGAATGTCCGCGACTGGTTGTTCGTCGGCGACCATTGCAGCGCCATCCGCACGGTGCTCGCGAAGGGACGGGTCGGCGAAACGTACAACGTCGGCGGCAATGCCGAGAAGCAGAACATCGAGGTCGTGCACACGATCTGCGCGCTGCTCGATGCGCGTGTGCCCCGCGATGACGGACAGCCGCGCAGCAGCCAGATAACCTTCGTCGCCGACAGGCCGGGACACGACCGCCGTTATGCGATCGATGCGTCCAAGCTGCGTGACGAACTGGGATGGGAGCCGGAGTACACCTTCGAGCAGGGCATAGGCGAAACCGTCGACTGGTATCTGTCAAACCAGGATTGGGTGCGGCGCGTGCTGGATGGCAGCTACCGTCTCGAACGCATCGGCACCGCCATCTGATCCGGGGGCATGACATGACGACGCGCAAAGGCATCATCCTGGCGGGTGGCTCCGGCACCCGCCTTTATCCGCTGACCCAGGCCATCAGCAAGCAGTTGTTGCCGGTCTACGACAAGCCCATGATCTATTACCCGCTCAGTGTGCTGATGTTGGCGGGCATCCGTGACGTTCTGGTGATCAATACGCCGCACGAACAGGCATTGTTCAAGGCTCTGCTCGGCGATGGATCCCAGTGGGGCATGAACATCGAGTACGCGGTCCAGCCGAGCCCGGATGGCTTGGCACAGGCTTACCTCATCGGTCGCGATTTCGTCGATGGGAAGCCGAGCTGCCTGGTTCTGGGGGACAACATCTTCTATGGACATGGGTTCACGGATCAGCTGCGTCGTGCGGATTCCCGCGAGAGTGGCGCTACCGTCTTCGGCTACTGGGTCAACGACCCTGAACGATACGGTGTCGCGGAGTTCGACAAGGACGGACGCGTGATCGGTATCGAAGAAAAGCCATCTACACCGCGATCCAACTACGCCGTCACCGGCCTTTATTTCTACGATGGGCGGGCAAGCGAGTACGCAGCTTCGCTGAAACCATCACCGCGTGGTGAATTGGAGATCACGGACCTCAATCGCTGCTATCTCGAAGCCGGCAACCTGCACCTGGAGCAGCTTGGCCGTGGGCACGCCTGGCTCGATACCGGCACACACCAATCGCTTCTTGAAGCGTCGACTTTCATCGAAACCATCGAAGCGCGCCAGGGGCTGCGCGTGTGCTGTCCTGAAGAGATTGCTTATGGCAATGGCTGGATAGATGCGGCTCAGCTGGAGAAGTTGGCGGCACCACTGGCCAAGAATGGATATGGACAATACCTGCTCTCGCTGGCAGCACGTGGAGTGGTCAGGTGAAGGTTGTTGAAACCAGCCTGCCCGGTTGCGTGGTAGTCGAGCCAGCCGTCTTCGGCGACGACCGCGGCTTCTTCTTTGAAACCTGGAACGCCGACCGCTACGGCCAGCAGGGTCTTCCGACGAAGTTCGTTCAGAGCAATGTGTCATCTTCATCGCGTGGCGTGCTGCGCGGACTGCACTACCAATGGCCGAACCCCCAGGGGAAGCTGGTCAGCGTGCTGGAGGGCGAAGTCTATGATGTCGTCGCCGACATCCGCCGTGGATCACCGACCTTCGGCCAGTGGGCGGCGGTGATCCTCAGCGCGGAGAACAAGCGCCAGTTCTGGATCCCGGAAGGATTCGCGCACGGTTTCGCGGTGTTGTCCGAACGGGCCATATTCAGTTATCTGTGTACGGCCCAATACGACAAGGCGGCAGACGCTGGTGTGCGGTGGAACGACCCTGCGATTGGCATCGACTGGCCCGTGTCCGCGCCCTTGCTGTCGGCCAAGGATGAAGCCGCACCGCTGCTGGCCGACATCGCGCCCGAGCGGCTGCCGGTATACGCGCCGTGACGTTCCTGCTACTGGGGGCCAATGGACAGGTCGGCAATGAGTTGAGGCGCAGCCTGGCGGCGATGGGCGAGGTCGTGCCTGCGACGCGGTCCGGTGAGCTGCCCGATGGTGGTCGCTGTGAAGTCGCCGACTTCGACCGGCCCGACACCCTGGTTGAACTGGTCGAGCACGTCCGGCCGACAATCGTCATCAATGCAGCCGCCTATACGGCGGTGGACAAGGCCGAAGACGACATCGAGGCCGCATTCCGCGCAAACGCGGAGGCGCCGGGTGTGCTTGCGCGGGTATGTGCGGACCGCAGCACACCTTTCGTGCATTACTCGACGGACTATGTCTTCGACGGCCAGGGCACACGTCCCTACCGCGAGGATGATGCGACCTCGCCGCTCGGCGTGTACGGCGCCAGCAAACTGGCCGGCGAAGAGGCGGTACGCAATGCCGGTGGCCGTCACCTGATCCTGCGAACTGCGTGGGTCTATGGCCGGTATGGCCATAATTTCCTGAGAACCATGCTGAGGGTAGGGGCCGAGCGGGATCAACTGCGCGTGGTGGCCGATCAGAGTGGCACACCGACTCCCGCGAGTCTGATCGCGGACGTGACGGCCGAGTTGTTGCGCAAGCAGGCCCCGGTTTCCGGCACCTTCCACCTGACGCCGCGCGGTGAGACGAGTTGGCATGGCTTCGCGGAAGCCATCTTCGATGAGGCAGTCGCGCGGGGTTTGCTGGCGCGCGCCCCCCGTGTTCTGGCCATCACAACGGCGGATTACCCCACGCGGGCACAACGCCCCTCCTATTCGCGGCTTGACGTTGGCAAGCTCGAGCAGCAACTGGGACGTCCTCTACCGGACTGGCGGACTGGCTTGCAACAGGTGCTCGGCGGCTGAAGGCCCGCAAGCAGCCACGCCTTGCCGTCCATGCGTCCACGACCGTTGAACCCGGCTCGTGGGTGTGGAACGATGGCTGCCTGCATCGCCTGGGGAGGCAGTATGACGAAGTGGATCCATGTGGCCGTCAAGGCCATCCTGTTGTGCGTGTGTCTTGCCGCCGCGTCCGCGGAGGCGGCCAACGACGTCGACGTGGGTGCGTTCGTCCGCAAGGACAAGTTCGACGACATCAAGCTCTCGCCGGGTGGCGAGTACTATGCGGCGACCGTCAGGCTGGAGGACAGGACCGCACTCGCGATCATGCTGAGGAGCGGCAACAAGCTGACTGCGCATTTCGTGCTGGGAAAGAACACGCACGTATCCGGTTTCTGGTGGGTCAACCCCGAGCGTGTTCTGATTGCCATTTCCGAGAAGTACGGCGCGCTGGACGAGCCGCAGCCGACCGGTGAGTTGTACGGGATCAATGTCGACGGCACCAAGCTGGAAATGCTCGTCGGCTATCGGGTGCAGAGTCGTGGCGCAGGGACTCGCATCCAGCCCAAGAAGGTCGAGGACGTGGCCGCGTTCCTGGTCGATACACTGCCGGGTGACGACAAGAACGTCATCATTTCGGTGTGGCCCTTCAGCGAAGACCCCTACACGCGTGCGGAGCGCATGGACGTGTACTCCGGTCGACGGACACAGGTGGCGCGCGCGCCGATCCGGCGTGCCAGTTTCGTGACTGACAACGCCGGCACCGTGAGGTTCGCCAGTGGCGCCGGTTCCGACAATATCCGAAAGCTCTACTACCGGTCGGGCGAAGGCGCCGAATGGTCGCTGATCAACGATGAGTCCGCGACTGGCGTCGGCGAGTATGCACTTGGATTTTCCGCAGATGATCGCATCGCCTATCTGCTGAGCGAGCAGCGCAAGGGTCCCGATATCATCGTTGCCTACGACGTGGGTTCGGGTCAGCGAAAGACCGTGCTGCAGGATGCCACCGTCGATCCATACGGCATCATCTACAGTGATGGTGTCGTGGGACTGGATGCCGCTGCGACCGGCGGCCGCGTGCCGGTGGGCGCGCTCTATATGGATGGGCGTCCACGCACGGCCTTCTTCGACAAGTCAGCCAAGGAGGCGATCCTGCAGCGTGAGCTCGAGCAGGCCTTCGCCGGACACACTGTCGGTATCACCTCCATCACAGCCGATGGCGGCACTGCGCTGGTCGAGATGTCCAGTGACCGCAACCCGGGCGATTTCTACCTGTTCCGCATCAACGAGAGGAAGGCGGATTACCTGCTCAGCCGTCGGGACTGGTTCGACCCCGAGGCGATGGCCGAGTCCAAGCCGGTGCAGTTGGTCACGCGTGATGGCTTGCCACTGCATGGCTACCTGACCTTGCCCCGGGGCGTGGAACCACGCAACCTCCCCTTGGTCGTGCTTCCGCACGGCGGACCCTTCGGCGTACGCGATATGTGGCGCTTCCATGACGAAGCGCAGATGCTTGCCGGCGCTGGCTACGCCGTTCTCCAGCCGAACTTCCGAGGGTCCGGCGGCTACGGCCGCACCTTCCAGGAGGCGGGTGCCCGCCAGTGGGGCCTGGCCATGCAGGACGATGTCACCGATGCCACGAAGTGGGCCATCCAGCAAGGCATCGCCGATCCTCGTCGCATCTGCATTTATGGTGCGAGTTACGGCGCATATGCGGCTGTCACGGGGGCAGCCAGGGAGCCTGGGCTCTATCGCTGTGCGGCCGGATACGTGGGTGTCTACGACCTGCCGATGATGCACACACGCGGTGACGTGCAGCGGCGGGGATCGGGTGAGACCTATCTCAACGAGTGGATAGGCTTGCGCACCGACCTGGCAGCGGTTTCGCCGACCAACATGGCCGACAGGATCAAGGTGCCGGTGTTCCTTGCCGCCGGTGGCGAGGACGAACGCGCGCCCGTTCAACATACTGAAATCATGGAGCGTCGCCTGAAGGCCGCGGGCGTGCCTGTCGAGTCGCTGTACTACAAGACGGAAGGGCATGGCTTCTACATGGAAGCCAACCAGCGCGAGTACTACACGAAGCTGCTGGACTTCTTCCACCGCCACCTCGGCGGCGCGAAGGCGAAATAGGCAGCCTGTTCGATCGTGCCGCAACGGCGCCTGCGGGCGCCGTTGTCGTTCAAGCCTTGCGCATCAGCCGCTTCAATGCGGGTGCCGCGACCAGCGCCAGGGCCGCGCACCCCACGCCGATCCACATCATCAGCCAGAACAGGTCCGCGTACCCTGCGGCTGCCTGCGCGATGTCCCATGTCTGGTCCTCCGGAATATCCACGGCCGCCAGCTTGCCGAACTGTGCCGCCAGGGTTTCAGAGAAGGCGGTGGCGAGCAGCCACATGCCCATCATCAGTCCCACCACGCGTGGCACGGACAATTCGGTGACGGCTGCGAGGCTGACAGGTGCCAGGCACATCTCGCCGACTTCCAGCAGCAGATAGGCGAGCACCAGCCACCACACGCTGGCCATCACGCCGGTGTCGCCGACCTGTTGCGCGGCGATGGCGAGCGGTACGAACGAAAGTCCACCGAACAGCAGGCCCAGCGCGCCCTTCAACGGCTTGGACGGATCGCGGCCACGCCGTCCCAACGCCGCCCACAGCCACGCGAAGATCGGCGCCAGCACCACCAGGAACAGCGCGCCGAGATAGGTCAGCGATCCCGCTGTCTGCGGGAGCACGACGGAATCGCGAAGTACCAGCAGCACCATCACGCCGGCAGTTCCCAGGAAAACGGCGCGCGGGAATTCCGTCATCGGGTTGCGCTCGGAGGCGCGAACGGCGACGACGAAGGCAAGCGGCATCGCCAGCAACCCCCACGTGGACCAGGGTGCGGTGGAGAGGAACATGCGGGTGTTCGCCGCCAGGCTGTCCGACCACACCACCACGCCCTGGGGTTGCACCAGCGCCGGGAACAGGTCCTTGGTCAGCAGCCGGTCGGTGAACATCACCCAAGAACCATAGGTCTGTTCGTACAGAGTGAAGAACGCCAGGCACATGGAGATCATCGCCATCAGCGCGATCATCTGCCGCCGCTGCGGCGGGGTGCACTGCGTGGTGACGAACCAGGTGAACCAGCCCAGCACCAGCATCAGCACCGCCAGCATCAGGACCAGCGCCAACGACAGTTCTCCACCCAGCGCGAAGGCGCCGTTCGCCGCCGCCCACATCAGCCAGGCCAGCGGCAGCACGCCGAGCAGGGCACCGAGATAGATCGCCACCTCGCGCGGAACGCCGAGCACGGGTACGCGCAGGGTGCCCGGTGAGGGCGGCTCCGCATGGCCCTGCAGATGGCGCTGGCCCCACAGGAACATCGCCAGGCCCAGAAGCATGCCGATGCCGGCGGCGCCGAAGCCGTACTTCCATCCCAGCGTCTCGCCGAGGTAGCCGCAGACCAGCGAGGCCAGAAGCGCGCCCAGGTTGATGCCGGCGTAGAACAGGCTGAAGCCGCCATCGCGACGCGGATCGCCCAGCGGATACAACCGCCCGACGATGCCGGTGATGTTGGGCTTCAGGAAGCCCACGCCCATCACGATCAGCGCCAGCGACAGGTACATCGTGCGCAACGCACCTTCGTCGCGGGTCACCACGCCGCCATCCGAGACCGCCGCCGCACCCTCCAACGCCATGCCGGCATGGCCGGCGACCAGCAGCAGCCCGCCGAACACCACGGCCTTGCGCATGCCCAGCCAGCGGTCGGCCAGCAGACCGCCGATCACGGGGATGCAATAGACCAGCCCGCCGTACGCACCGATCAGGTCGTAGCCGGCGCCATCGGCGAACAGGTGGTACTTGGTCAGGTACAGCAGCAGTAACGCCTTCATGCCGTAGAAGGAGAAGCGCTCCCACATCTCGGTGAAGAAGCAGACGTAGACGCCCTTGGGATGGCCGAGGAAGTCGTCGCGGTCGGTGTCCGCGGGGACAGGGTGGCTCAAGGACCGCTCCGGCGTCGGAAAACAGGGCGAGTATAGGCGGCGTCCCCGCCGCCGCAGCTGGACTTGCCGCGCAGCGGAGGCTAGCTTGTCCGCTTTCCGCCATTCGGGAACGCATCATGAGCTCGCCGGGGACCCCGCAACTTACCTTCCGCGCCGTCGTTCTGGCCATCGTGCTGGCCGTCGTGCTGTCGGCCGCCAATGCCTACCTGGGCCTGTTCGCCGGACTGACCGTGGCTACCGCCATCCCGGCGGCCGTCGTCTCGATGGGCGTGCTGCGCCTGCTGGGCGGCGGTACGATCCTGGAAAACAACATCGTGCAGACCGGTGCCTCGGCCGGCTCATCGATCGCGGCGGGCGTCATCTTCACGATTCCGGCGCTGATCATCCTGGGCTACTGGCAGGATTTCCAGTATTCCTGGGTGCTGGCCATCGCCGGTCTCGGCGGCCTGCTGGGCGTGCTGTTCTCGGTGCCGCTGCGTCGTTCGATGATCGTGGAAGAGCCGCTGCCGTTCCCTGAAGGCAAGGCTGCGGCCGAAGTGCTGAAGGCCGGCGAGAATCCGGGTCCCGGTCTGAAGATCCTCGCCTTCTCCGCCGCCATCGGCGCGGTGCTCAAGGTGGCCGCGCACAGCGGCATGCGCCTGATCCCGGACACGGCGGCGGGCGCGGGCTTCTTCGGCAAATACCTCGGCTACCTGGGCACCAACCTCTCGCCGGCGCTGCTCGGCGTGGGCTACATCGTCGGCCTGAACATCGGCATCGTGGTGCTCTCGGGCAGCATCCTGTCGTGGCATATCGCCATTCCGCTGTACCACATGGCGTTCCTCGGCACCGATCCTGCGCTGGCGCAGAGCATCGCAGGCGCGGGCCCTGAGGACATCGCGGGTGCGATCTGGTCGGCCAAGATCCGCTACCTGGGTGTCGGCGCCATGTTGATCGGCGGTGTCTGGACGCTGTTCTCGCTGCGCAAGTCGTTGCTGTCGGGCGTGAAGAGCGGCATCGCTGCCGCGCGTGCCGGATCGGGCGGTGCCGAAGTCGCTGAGACCGAGCGCGACCTGCCGATGAAATGGATGCTGGTGGCGCTGGTGGTGTTCGTGCTGCCGCTGCTGCTGCTGTACCAGGCCATCGTCGGCATGTGGCACGTCAGCATCCCGATGGCGATCATCATGATCGTGGCGGGGTTCCTGTTCGTGTCGGTGTCGGCCTACCTGGCCGGCCTGGTGGGTTCGTCGAACAATCCGGTGTCGGGCATCACCATCGCCACCATCCTGTTCGCCTCGGTCGTGCTGCTGCTGTTGCTGGGCGAGAGCGGGCGCATGGCGGTCGGTGTCGGTGGCGCGCCGCTGGGAGCGGTGGCCGCGATCATGATCGGCGCGGTGGTGTGCTGCGCCGCAGCGGTGGGTGGCGACAACCTGCAGGACCTCAAGGCCGGTTACATCGTCGGCGCTACGCCGTGGAAGCAGCAGCTGATGCTGGGTATCGGTGCGTTCTCCTGCGCGCTGATCATGGCGCCGGTACTGAACATCCTGTCCGAGGCCTACGGCATCGGCGCACCGACGGCCGAGCATCCAAACCCGCTGTCCGCACCGCAGGCCACGCTGATGGCCTCGGTCGCCAAGGGCCTGTTCGGCGGCGAACTGCCGTGGGGCATCATCGCCATCGGAGCCGTGATCGGCGCGGTCATCATCGCCATCGACGAGATGCTGAAGGCCCGGAAAAGCAGCTTCCGCGTGCCGGTACTGGCGGCGGCCATCGGCATCTACCTGCCGCTGGAACTGATGGTGCCGATCTTCCTCGGCGGCCTGCTGTCGTACCTGGTCGAGAAGCGCCACGGCATGGTCGGCACGAAGGACGAGGAAGCGCGCGACCGCCTGCATCGCCCGGGCACGCTGTTCGCCGCGGGCCTGATCACCGGCGAGGCATTGATGGGCATCGCGGTGGGCGTGGCGATCTACGCCACCAAGGATCGCGATGTGCTGGTGCTGCCGGAAGCGTTCCAGCGGGGCGAGATCGTCGGGCTGGTGATCCTGGCCATCGTCGGCTGGCTGCTGTACCGCACCGGCGCCAGGTCGAAGGCCCTGGGCGACGTGGAGCCCGGTCCCCGCTGACCGGACACATGGCGCAAAGGCGTGACCTCACGCCTTTGCGCCGCGGCGCGCTTAGCGCCTACCATCGGGGTTTTCCTGTTGCCGGAGCCCCGGATGAAGCTGAAATCCGCCCTGTTGCCCCTCTGCCTGCTGGCGGCACTGCCGTCGCTGGCCGCCGCCCGTGGCCTTGATGTGCGCGACCTGCAGAAGCTGGACCGCGTCTCGTCGCCGGTCCTGTCGCCGGACGGTGGCACCGTCGTGTTCGCCAAGCGCATCGTCGATGCCGAGGTGGTCAAGGCCAGCAGCAGCCTGTGGATCCGCAACCTGCTCACCCGCGACATGGCGCCGCCTAAGCGGCTGACGCCGGAAGGCTGGAGCGTCAACTCGCCGTCGTTCTCGCCGGATGGCAAGACCGTCTACTTCCTCAGCGCGAAGTCCGGCGCGCAGCAGCTGTACGCGGTGCCGGCTGGTGGTGGCACTCCGAAGCAACTGACCGCCTTCGCACTCGACGTGGCCGGCTACAAACTCTCGCCGGACGGGACGCGCGTACTCTTCAGCACCGACACCTTCGCAGAGTGCAAGGCAGACTTCGCCTGCACGAAGAAGAAGCTGGACGACACCGCCGCCAAGAAGAGCACCGGCGTGATCTACGACGGCCTGTTCGTCCGCCACTGGGACACCTGGGCCGACGGCCGTCGCAGCCGCCTGTTCGTGGCCGCATTGCCGGAGGGCAAGGCCAAGCCGGTCGCCAACGCCACCTCGCTCACGGACACGATCGATGGCGATGCGCCGGCCAAGCCGTTTGGCGGCGCCGACGAATACACCTGGTCACCCGACGGTAGCGCCGTCGTCGCCGCGATCCGCGTGGCGGGCAAGGGTGAAGCCTGGTCCACCAACTTCGACCTGTACCAGTTCGCAGCCGATGGCAGCACGGCACCCGTCAACCTCACCGCCGCGAATCCCGCGTGGGACACCGGCCCGGTCTTCAGTGCCGACGGCAGGACGCTGTACTACCGGGCGATGAAGCGCCCGGGTTTCGAAGCCGATCGATTCGGCCTGATGGCGATGGACGTGGCCACGAAGCAGGTGCGCGAGATCGCGCCGACGTGGGACCGCTCCGCCGATGGCATCGTGCTGTCGAAGGATGGCGCGACGATCTACACCACCGCGCAGGACGTGGGCCAGCATCCCCTGTTCGCCGTGGACGCGTCGAGTGGCGACGTGAAGAAGATCGTCGGTGACGGCAGCATCTCGGCCTTCGACATCGCCGGCGACACGCTGGCGCTCACCCGCAACACGCTGAAGAGTGGCGATCAGCTGTTCACGACCAATCTGTCCGGTGCGCCGCTGCGCGCCATCACGCCCAGCGCCGGCGACATGCTGAAGGATGTGTCGTTTGGTGATTTCGAACAGTTCACCTTCAAGGGCTGGAACAACGAGACCGTGCACGGTTACGTGGTCAAGCCGCACGACTACGTGGAAGGACAGAAGTATCCGGTCGCGTTCCTGATCCATGGCGGCCCGCAGGGCAGCTTCGGCGACGGCTGGAGCTATCGTTGGAACCCGCAGACCTACGCCGGCCAGGGCTACGCCGTGGTGATGATCGATTTCCATGGTTCGACCGGCTATGGCCAGGCCTTCACCGACGCGATCAGCCAGCATTGGGGCGACCGCCCGCTGGAAGACCTGCAGAAGGGTTGGGCCGCGGCGCAGGAGAAGTACACCTTCCTCGACGGCAAGAACGCGTGCGCGCTCGGCGCCAGCTACGGCGGCTACATGATCAATTGGATCGCCGGCAACTGGAACGAGCCGTGGAAGTGCCTGGTCAACCACGACGGCGTGTTCGACATCCGCTCGATGGGCTACGTGACCGAGGAGCTGTGGTTCACCGAGTGGGAGAACGGCGGCACGCCGTTCGACAAGCCGGAGAATGTCGAGAAGTTCAATCCGGTCAACCACGTCGCCAAGTGGCGCGTGCCGATGCTGGTGGTGCAGGGCGAGAAGGACTATCGCGTGCCGGTGGACCAGGGCCTGTCCACGTTCACCGCGCTGCAGCGCAAGGGCATCGACTCGAAGCTGCTGTACTTCCCGGACGAGAACCACTGGGTGCTCAAACCGCAGAACAGCATCCTGTGGCACGACACCGTCAATGCCTGGCTGAAGCAGCACATCGGCCGCTGAGCGTCATGCGATGGCCGGCCGTGCGCCGGCCATCGTCTTTTCCGAAGTCCGTAGGGGAGTCCTGATCGATGGCGATCGAAGCCACCGCACCATCCACTGCACTGATCCAGAACGACGCCGTCGTGATGGGCCTGCTCGCCGCCACGCTGGCGTTCGTCTTCTGGGGCGCCTCGCGTCCGGCCGGCGTATGGAAGAAGTTCTACGCCGTCGTACCCGCGCTGTTGATGTGCTATCTGCTGCCGGCGATCTACAACAGCGTCGGGCTGATCGATGGCAACGCATCGGGCCTGTACGCGATGGCGCGCGATTACATGCTGCCCAGCTCGCTGGCGCTGTTCTGCATTGCCATCGACCTGGTTGCGATCCTGCGGCTGGGGCCCAAGGCGATCATCATGTTCCTGACCGGCACGGCAGGCGTGATGCTGGGCGCCATCGTGTCGTTCCTCGCACTGGGCATCATCCATCCGGAAACCGTAGGCGGTGATACCTGGAGTGGCATGGCCACGCTCGCCGGCAGCTGGATCGGCGGTGGTGCCAACCAGGCGGCGATGAAGGAGGTGTTCGCGGTCGACTCCACGCTGTTCGGGCAGTTCGTCGCCGTCGATATCCTGGTCGCCAACGTGTGGATGGCGTTCCTGCTGTTCCTGATTCCGCGCGCCGCGAAGATCGACCGCTGGATGGGGGCGGACACGCGCGTGATCGATGACCTGCGCGAGCGCATGGAGAGCTACCACGCGCAGCATGCACGCAATCCCACGCTTACCGACCTGATGATCATCCTGGGCATCGGCCTGGGCACGACCGGCCTGGCGCATTTCCTTGCCACGCCGCTGGTCGAGTGGATCAAGACGCTACCTGCCGAATGGAAGCTGGAAGACTTCAGCCTGACCTCCACGTTCTTCTGGATGGTGGTCATCGCCACCACGGTCGGCCTGCTGCTCAGCTTCACGCGTGCGCGCCAGATGGAGGGCGCCGGTGCATCGAAAGTCGGCACCGCGATGCTGTACGTGCTCATCGCCACCATCGGCATGCACATGGACCTGAAGGCGCTGGTCGACAAGCCGTGGCTGTTCCTGCTGGGCGCGATCTGGATCCTGACCCATGGCCTGCTGCTCTTCATCGTCGCCAAGCTGATCAAAGCGCCGTTGTTTTTCGCCGCCGTGGGGTCGCAGGCCAACATCGGCGCGGCGGCGTCTGCGCCGGTGGTCGCCAGCGCATTCCATCCGTCGCTGGCGCCGGTTGCGGTGCTGCTCGCGGTGTTCGGGTATGCGCTGGGTACGTATTGCGCCTACATAACCGGCATCGTGCTGCGCGGTATGGCAGGGTAGGGCTGATGTCAGTTCTGTAGGAGCGACGTAAGTCGCGACCGGAAACATCAATGTCGCGACTTACGTCGCTCCTACAGGAGGCCAAGAAAAAGGGCGAAGCCAACGGCTTCGCCCTTCTTGTTTCCCTCGGATCCTGCTTGCCTCAGCAGCAGCGGAACCCGCTCCTGCCACCGAACCGCGCTTCCTGCCGCTCCCGGAAGAACGTCTTGTAGTCCATCGGTTCCCGGTCCGGATGCTTCTCCAGTACGTGCCGGACATAGTTGTCGTAGTCCGGCACGCCGCAGCAGAGCCGTGCCGTCTGCACCAGCCTTCGCCACACACGCTTGTGCGTGGCGAAGTGCGAGAGCGGGACGAGTTCCGTGCCCATGGCTTACAGCCAGACCTTCTGCTGTTCTTCGCTCAGCGCGACGAACGGCGTCTCGCGGTCGCTGCGCTCGCTGCTGCGACGGGCCTTGGCGATCGCCCGCAGCGCATACACCAGCACGCTGAACACCACGAACAGGAACAGCACGGTCAAACCCGTGTTGACGTAGCTGTTGACCACCACCTGGTGCATCTGGCTCATGCTCTTTGCGGCACCCAGCAGCTGGCCATCGGCGATGGACGCCTGGTACTTCTTCGCCTGGGCGACGAAGCCGACCGCCGGGTTGCTGTCGAAGATCTTGATCAGGCCGGCATAGGTGGTGCAGATCAGCAGCCAGATCGCCGGCACGACGGTGACCCAGGCGTAGCGGTCGCGCTTCATCTTGAACAGGACCACCGTGCACAGCATCAGCGCGATACCGGCGAGCATCTGGTTGGCGATGCCGAACAGCGGCCACAAGGTGTTGATGCCGCCCAGCGGATCGACCACGCCCTGGTAGAGGAAGTAGCCCCACAGTGCGACGCAGCCGGCGGTGCCGATGACGTTCGCGCCCCACGAGTCGGTCCTGCGCAGCGGCGGGATGAAGTTGCCCAGCAGGTCCTGCAGCATGAAGCGGCCGGCGCGGGTGCCCGCGTCCACTGCGGTCAGGATGAAGAGCGCTTCGAACAGGATGGCGAAGTGGTACCAGAAGGCCATCATCGCGTCGCCGCCGGGCAGGGCGTCGTGCAGGATCACCGCGATGCCGACGGCCAGCGTCGGCGCGCCACCGGCGCGTGAAATGATGGTGCCTTCGCCGATGTTGTGGGCCGTCTGCTCCAGCATCTCGGGCGTCACCAGGAAGCCCCAGCTGCTGACCTTCGCGGCTACGTCCACCGCGGTGGTGCCGATGGCGGCGGCGGGGCTGTTCATGGCGAAGTACACGCCCGGCTCGATGATCGAGGCCGCGACCAGCGCCATGATGGCGACGAAGGATTCCATCAGCATGCCGCCGTAGCCGATGTAGCGCGCGTGCGTTTCATTGGCGAGCAGCTTGGGCGTGGTGCCCGAGGAGATCAGCGCATGGAAGCCCGACACCGCGCCGCAGGCGATGGTGATGA